>DAOUKP010000012.1:0-114238 GCA_034421195.1 Dehalococcoidia bacterium | reverse complement strand
CTTCAGACGGAAGGAGTTCCCAGAGAGCCTGAAAACCTTAGCGCGCGCGAGGCGGTTCCCGGACAAGTAACGCTGTCCTGGACCGCGCCTGCCGACGACGGAGGCTTCGCCATTACCGGATACAGCATAGCCAGAGAGCACACTCCGGCCGGGTCATCGTCCCCCGTCGTAGAGACCGTCGCGGCAGACACCGGGTTAACCGCCATCGCCAAAGACGCGGAGTCCGACGATGGAACGACCTACACCTACTACGAGTATGTGGACACCGATGTGGAGCAAGAGACCAACTACACATACTATCTGAGGGCGATTAACAGCGCGGGCGCAGGCGACGATGAGTACATAAGCATCGAGACATGGCTTCCACCGGAAGAATCTTCTGAAGCGCCCAGTGCCGACTCGCTCACACAGATAGATTCCCCGATCATCGCCTGGATTTACTACCATTAGCGTGCGGCATAGGCTTGCGGCGGTCAGCCCGACAGCCTGTTTCCGCGCCCTACCCACCACTCTGGTTATGCCCCGCGTCGTCTCCCGAACTCCCTCTCCCCCGTAGGACTCGGGACATTCGTCTGTCTGTGGGCAGCGCCAACCGCGGCTAGCCCCATCCGTACAGTGCCGGGCTTTCGTCCATCGGCAGCACGTTGTGTGATCTGGCCGGCTAGATGAACCGGATCAGCCAGAAATACTGGATAGTTGTTCTGATGGTGCCGCGACTTCCTGAAGAAATGCGACGGCCGTATAGACATTGGCACATTTTCTCAGCATCATGTGCGTAGAGGCAGCAGAGCGGAAAAGGAAGGAAACCAGAAGGAAGGAGGAATGAGCCATTGCAGGACCGCATCTTTCTCGGCCTGTCATTACGCCGCCGCCTAATCCACGTCGCTTGGGCGGTCTATTACCTGATATTTGTGCTTATATGGTTTGCAATCAGACGCAGCATCCCAAGTGTGGAACTTATAGGGATTATCTTTGCGTGCTTGCTCGTAGTTCTGCAGTTCAACCCGACGGCAAGGCTCCACGTGGCACTTCAGCGGTGGCTATATACTACCTGGGGAAGGTTAGGCTTCTTTCAGAACAGGCGCGATAGATGACGGCGGCTAGAAGCGCCGCGATCGGGAACGTCCGGCTGGACCCAGTCAAGGCAATTGAGGATTTCCTTATGCCGTGGCAGAGCGTTAACAACAAAACAACCATGGAGGATGGCAGCGATGACGACATACACCTACGACCATATTCACCTTCGCAGCCTCACACCGATGGAGACGGCGAAGTACTTTGAAACGATGTTTGGGGCGGAGATAATCGAGTCGGTTCAGTCCGACGGGCAGCCGCGCATCGACCTGAACATCAACGGTCTGACGATATTCATCGCGGCGGCCGATGAGAGCACGCCGGCGGGACCCGTTGACCCACACCTGGGTCTTGACCACTTCGGGTTCAAGGTTGACGACATCGAGCAGGCAGCCGCCGAGCTGAAGGAGAAGGGCGCGGAGTTCGACCTTGAGCCGATGCAACTGCGCCCGGACATCAAGATTGCGTTCATTCGCGCTCCGGGCGATATACGGATCGAGCTGGTCCAACGATTCTGATTGCCGGCCACCGACAGGTTGCATACGTGACAAGTCTGCGACTACTGCCCGGAAGTCAGGTTACTGAGCCGTTATTCCGCCGTCCACTGCCAGTTCCGCGCCCGTGATCCACGAGGACTCGTCGGAGGCGAGGAACAGGACTGCGAGCGCGATGTCGCGCACGGTGCCGATGCGCTGCAGAGGCACCTCAGTGCGGCGGACTTCCATGTGCTCGGCGGTCGGCGTTGTGCCTGCGAGCATGGCTGTGTCGATGGGTCCCGGGTGGATGGAGTTGCAGCGAATGTTGTCGGCAGCGTAGTCTATAGCGACGCCCTTGGTCAACAAGCGGACGGCGCCCTTAGACGCGGTGTATGCGTAGGGCGTTGCCTTGCGTCCAACCAGTCCGGCGACTGACGAGATGTTGACGATCGAGCCGCCGCCAGCGCGCTTCATGGCGGGAATGGAGTGCTGGATGCCGAGGTGTACGCCGCGTACGTTGACGTCCATTACCATTGTCCACGCGTCGGGATCGTTGGAGGGTAGGTTGATGGCGGCGTTGTTCACGAGGATGTCGAGGCTGCCGAAGCGTTCCTCAGCCAGCCTGACGGCGGCTTCCCAGTCTTCTTCGCTCGTTACATCGAGGCTTACAAAGCTCGCTTCACCGCCCAGCTCCCTGATCTGCCGCTCGACTTCCCTGCCCTCGTCGTCCAGGACATCGCCGAAGATGACATTTGCGCCTTCCAGTGCGAAGAGGAGCGCCTCGTCCGCGCCCTGTCCCCGCGCCGCGCCGGTTATAATCGCTGTCTTGCCATTCAGTCTGCCCATTGTCTTACCTCGCTTGCGGAGTGAATCCGCCTTATCTGCCTTGCTCTGTGTGCGGCATTGATGCAGTATCCGCCTATTTGTCATCGCAAGCTCGCCAACTTGAGGAATCGGCTATTCTTCATCTCAAGAAACTCTTGAGGGGGCAATGTAGCAAGCGGAATCCACTGCGGGCTCATCCCGCGGCTGCCGGAAGGTGACTCTCACCAACTTCCCTTTGCAGGGAGCGCTGCTCGGCTAAGAAGGAAGCATCCGCCGAACCCGAGCCGCACTGTGTTACTTCACCGGCACCGGAATGCCGGGGATATTGACCCTGAAGGTGCCGATTCTGTCCCGAGTGGTGAAAAACACCGACTTCCAGTCGCTGTCGCCAAAGCAGACATTTGTGGTTGCGGGCTGCTCGTGAACAACGATGCCCAGACGCTCACCGCCGGGATTGAGGATGTGGATGCCACCGGAACCGCCGCAATAGACGTTGCCTTCAGCGTCCACCTTCATGCCGTCCGGGATGCCCTCTCTTGCGTCAGGAAGCATGTCGGCAAACAGGCGGTCTGATGCTAGAGCCAGTGTGCCGTCGTCCTGTACATCAAATGCCCGAATAATGCCCTTGCGAGAGTCTGTGATGTAGAGGATGCTCTCATCGGGCGAGAATGCCAGACCGTTGGGCACGACAAAATCGCTCACCAGCAGAGTCAGAGTGCCCAGATCAGCAGATAACCGGAAGACGCCGGAGATGATCTGCTCCCACTGCTCTCGTGGCCGCCGAAATGTCCACGGATCGGTGAAATAGATGCTGCCGTCTGACTTTACCGCCACGTCGTTCGGGCGATTGAGCTGGCGTCCTTGAAACTGGTTTGCAAGCACAGTGGTGGACCCGTCGTGCTCCAGGCGGCTGATGCGGCGTCCATCATGCTCGGCAGCAATGAGGCGTCCTTGTAGGTCTCTGGTCAGACCGTTGTGGCGGTTGACGGGTTCGGCTTCCACGGTAAGCAGACCCTTGTCCTTAAGCCCGTCCTCAGATATTCCATCATCTATGGTGAAGCGCATGCGCCGGTCGTTATGGATGTCACTGAAAAGCAGATGGCCGCCGTATTCTTCGCTCGGGTCGCTCCACCACAGCGGACCTTCAGCAGGACCTTCCGCACCGCCGAAACTGAAGCCTTGGGAATCGATCAAATGGACCGATTCAGTTTCGATGATGTCGTCAAGCGCGGGGGATAGTTTCTCGATAGGCATGTCTGTGCCTCCTGTTAGTTAATGTTCTGCAAAGAAGCCCAACTGTGTAAGCGTCATACTATCAGATTGCGTGGCGCCGCGGCTTGACCTCGGAGATTATCATTAAGGCCTGTCGGCGCTGGGCGGAATGGACATAGACGTCAAGCTCTTGGAAGGCCTAGATTATGCCGCCGTGTTCAGGAACTACGCCTCGCGAAGGAGCAGCTCACCCCAGAAAATGACACAGTTCGCCTTGCAGGGGGACTTGTGCTTACCAATGCGCACGTCAATGAAGGGTTAGAAGACCTGAAGTTGAGGGACCAAACACTTACTGCGATGGCAACTGCGTTCGAGAAAGCTCAGATAGTAAGAAGGGGAATCGAGGGTAATGTGTCAGATCTGCGAAATAGAATGGGCCGTAAAGAGAGCATAGAAGCCATGAGCAGAGAAGTGAGCAAAGTGCTTGTCGTTGGAGGTCCCACGCGTACCCCGTACTTCATCAATGAGTTAGAAGCCGTCTTTGGCACTGACAAAGTGGTTACAGCGGATGTCCTTACTCAAGATGTAGATGCCTGGGATGACACGGTTGATCCTACATTGACTGCACTGTCGTACGGAGCTTGCTACTGTATGGGACTCGTCTTTACTCTAATAGATCTCGTTTTAGCATATAGGTAGGCCGAAGCTCTCACTGCCCTCAGCTCCCGCAACTCACTCCTTGACAGTGTGCGGCATCGAACATACCATCCGTCTTGTAAACTCAGGCGGAGGTGGCTCTTCATGTTGGATACTATTGTAACTGGCGGGCAGGTTGTGACTCCGCAGGGAGTGTTGGACGCGGACATTGCCATCTCGGATGGCAGGATCGCGGCGCTGGCGCATCCTGGCGTGCTCTCGACCGATGGAGCGCAGGTCGTCGATGTGTCGGGGTTAATTGTGCTTCCGGGCGGTATCGAACCACACACGCACATCGGCATTCCGGTGCCTGAGCAGTGGGCCGGTCGGCCGGAGGTATTCACGCAGCCTCCGGAGGCTGCCACACGAGCCGCGGCGTTCGGCGGGGTTACCACTCTGCTCGACTTCGCGGGCACGCTGCCGGTCACGCCTGACGACCCTGTATCTCCGGATCCGATCATGCGGCAGTTGGAGTCGCGGCAGCAGGCGTTCGCGGGACACAGCTACATCGATTTCGCGTACCATTACATACTCGCGGGCGCAGTGAGTCCGCAGACCATCGGTGAGATCGGAGAGGCGATCCAGGCCGGCCAGGCAAGCTTCAAGATTTTCACGACTTTCGGCGGTCGCGTGCCATACGGTCATCTGCAGGCAATCTTCGAGGAGGTGTCGAAGAACCAGGGCATCATGGCGGTCCACGCAGAGGACGACGACATGGTGACCTACATGGAGGAGAAGCTGAAGCGCGAGGGCAGGGACCAGGGCCACAACCTGCACCTGGTGCATAGCAACATCTCCGAGGACGTCTCGTTCCGAAAGGTGATCAGGATGGCGGAACACGCAGAGGTGGCGATCTATTTCGTCCACGTCACTGCCAAGGAGGGTGTGGCGGCCATCGGCGAGGCCAGGGAGCGCGGTCAGCCGGTATACGGCGAGGCGCTGCACAACTACCTCGAGTTCACCTGCGACGACTACAAGAAGCCAAACGGCACGAAAATTCACACGTATCCTGCCATCAAGTACGAGTCGGATAGAGACGCGCTTCAGCTTGGGCTGATAGACGGTCGGGTATCCACGACGGCTACGGACGAGTACACCACTTACAAGGACGTCAAGTTCTGGGGGCAGACCATCGAGACGGTGTGCGGAGGTCATAACGGCATCGAGACGAGGATTCCGGTTGCGTTCACAAAGTTCGTTTCACAGGGCGGCATGTCCCTGACGCGGTTCGCGGACATAACCTCGACCAACGCGGCGAAGATACTCGGGCTATACCCGCGGAAAGGCGTCATCGCGCCGGGCAGCGACGCCGACCTCGTGTTCATAGACCCGAACGTTCGCAAGACGCTCACACTCGACGATCTCCACGCGGACTCCGACTATAGCATCTGGGAGGGATTCGAGTGCGAGGGATACCCGGTGAAGACGATGCTGAGGGGCAAGGTTATCGTGGACGACGGCAAGCTGGTCGGCAGCTCGTCCGACGGCGAATGGCTGCCGCGCAAGGTGTCGCCTGAGACGCTGGCGCGACCGACGGTCTAGGCATCACGTAAGCGAGAATCGGAGAAGCGACCACGCTGACCTTCGTCCTGCACGGTGAAGGGAGGGAGGACTGAGCTAAGACTTCGAGGGACTTTGCGCTGGAGATGAAGCGGCACTATAAGACGACAGAATACAAGGTGTATCCCAATGACGGCTTTTACGTGGGTACGCTGCCCAACATTCAGCACATGCTGTCAGACGTTGCCGACTTCCTCGACCGCTACCTGCGATGTTAGACTACTGGGACTGATGATTCAGACAGCCTCACCGCATACACAATATCGTCTTCTTATGGACGGTCAAGCCCGTGGATGCCTCGGTAATCGCTCGTTGGAGGCGACTGCCAGCCTTCCACGAGGCTGGGATGTGGCTGATAAATCTCGACGCCCAGTGGATGGCAGGTGTTGATGGGATCCTCGGCGTCTTCTCCCCAAAACTGTACCGACAGGTCCCCGCCGGGACAGGTTGATATGGCGCAGAGCAGGTCTATCTCCGCGAAGAACTCGTAGTAGTCTCCCTGCCTGGCAGGCGAGGGCTTCACGAAGTAGCGGTCATCTGCGGTAAGTCCGGTCACCTGGAATATGTTGAGAACGTCGTGAACGTCGCTCTCATCGAGATGATACGGCGCGACTGCCCGCACTAGGTTCGAGTGGCAGCAGTAGTCGAAGTCCTCGCCATTCAGCATCTTGTGAACGTATGGATCGCAGCGGGTACCCAGCAGGTCATGGCATCCGGCGCCGTCCTCGTCCAGTGGATAGTCCACCGTGTCTGCCGTAATGGTGAGCATGGGGCGCAGGTACGGGAGGCATGACCATAGTCGGTCGAACATGCTGACGTGGGCGCGGTGCAGCTGCTTGGTGCGCGCCGCCCAGAACCGCTCTCTGGGATTGTTGAGGTTCCAGGCGTTGAAGTCGGCCACTTGCGCTCCTTCCACTACGACGATACGGCATATCTGGCCTGCCAGCACCGGCCAGGCTCTGCCGGAGCGCATTGGCACCTCGAACTGCTCGATCAAGTTGCGCGTCTCCGTCTCCCGCCCCAAGCGTCCGTAAAATACCCGATCGACGTCAATGGGACTGCCCGGTTTGGGCTGGTAGATTACTCTGGGAATTGGCACAGTACCCCCTTTCGAAGAATTATGCAAAAGCCCCTTCCCCTTGATCGGAGAAGAGTCTGCCATGTCGTATCCTCCTGAGTCCCGGTTCTGGTTTCCGCCTTCCTGGGATACTGGCTGCAAGGACGGCGGTAGCGGATTGTCAGTACGGATTCCGTAATGGTGGGTGGGACTTCAGTGATCATGGGAGATTTCACCCTCAGGTCTAGGCAAGACACCATATTCGCAACGATTGTCCTATTTCAGCGCTAGGTTGTCCAGCCGTCCAGTCCCTTCCCCCTTGATGGGGGAAGGTTAGAGCCTGCCCTCGCGGAAGCGGGGGATGGGGGCGAAGCCTGCATCAAAAGCAATGTCGAATCTGATACCAACACATAATAGTAATACCTTGGCACTGTCAAGATTGACCGGATTTCATGCCCTGAATATACTGTTCCCATCTCGTTATGAGAATTCCAGACAGTATCTCGGAATCTCGGACGGAGGAGCAGGGATGGGCATAGATAGCAAGGTCAAATACGCTTTGGTCGGCGCAGGCTCAAGAGCGCGAATGTTTATAGACCCCCTCGCGACCAGATTCCGCGAAGATGGCGAGTTGGTCGGACTCGCCGATCCCAACCCCGGCAGGCTATCATACTACAATCGCCGCCTTTTGGATGAGCTGGATTACCACAAGGTGCCCACATACAGCTCCGACGACTTCGACCGAATGGTCGATGAGACAGAACCCGATGTCGTCATCGTCACCACCGTTGACGCCTTCCACCACGAATACGTGGTCAGGGCGATGGAACTGGGCTGCGACGCAATCACGGAAAAGCCGATGACGACAGACGTAGAGAAGTGCAACCTCATCATCGACACCGTAAAGCGCACCGGCAAGGAGTTGCGCGTAGCCTTCAACTACAGATGGGCGCCCGGCGCGACAAAGGTGAGGCAAGTGATTTCCGAGGGCATTATCGGCGATGTCCTCCACGTCAACCTCGAATACTGGCTCAACACCAGCCACGGCGCTGATTACTTTCGCCGGTGGCACCGCCAGAAGAAGAACTCCGGCGGACTGATCATCCACAAATCGACTCATCACTTCGATCTGGTCAACTGGTGGATCGACGCCGTTCCCGACACCGTGTACGGCATGGGTCGCCTCGCCTTCTACGGCAAGGAGAATGCAGAGGCTAGAGGAGAGTCTGTAACCTACGAGCGATACATGGACCAGGACACCTCTGCCGACCCCTTCGCCATTGATCTCTCAAAGGACGAAGTTCTGAAAGGTCTCTATTTGGAGAACGAGAGGCACGACGGATACTTCCGGGACCAGAACGTCTTCGGCGAAGGCATTACCATCGAGGACTCCATGAGCCTGCTGGTCAAGTATCGCACCGGACCCGTGCTCAACTACTCGCTGAACGCCTACCTTCCGCGTGAGGGCTTCCAGGTCGCTTTCAATGGCAGCCGTGGACGCTTAGAGTACGAGGAACAGCACGAAGAGGGCGGACGGCGCTCCAAGCTCGTCTTGTATCCGATGTTCGGGTCTCCCAAAGAACTAACTGTTCCCGAAGGCGTGGGCGGACACGGCGGCGGGGACCTGCTGCTTCAGCGCCAGATTTTCGCGCAAGACGCCGAGCCTGATCCATTCCGAAGGGACGCCGGCCACCAGCAGGGCGCGGCATCCGTGCTTGTCGGCATGGCAGCCAATCGCTCGTTCGAGACGGGCGAAGTCGTCTCCGTATCTGACCTGTGTCCCGCCTTGGGGCCCGCAAGCAATCTGAGCGATCTCATCTAAGTATCTTGCATCAGTCCCTTCCCCCATCAAGGGGGAAGGTTAGGATGGGGGTGAAATACGCTATGTTGACCTCTGAGCGCAGGATCGCACGAAATTCTCCGTGGAGGTGACGACATGACCATCCGAGTTGCCGCAATCGGCGTATGCCACTGGCACTCAATCTATGACTCAGCCTACCTCCGCCATCTCGCGGCGATGGAGGATGTCGAGATTGTCGGAGTCCACGATGACCAGCCCGACATAGCGGTACATCGGGTCTCTGAAATTGGAGGTGACATCCCCACTTTCACCAGCTCATCCGATATGCTAGACGAGGTAGCCCCCGATTTCGTCCTCGCACTGGGACGACACGACACGATGGCACATACCGCTCACCTCCTCCTAGACAGGGGCATTCCGTTTATCATGGAGAAGCCGATGAGCTTCAACGCTCGGCAGCTCCGAGGCGTCGTCGAGAAAGCCGAACTGACCGGCGGATTCGCCGCCGTGCCGCTCAACATGCGTGATACATCCTTTTTCACCCACGCCAAGCGACTCCGAGATGAAGGCACTTATGGCTCTGTCACTCACCTCTACCAGAGGATGAACCGCCCAACCTCCGACCGATACCCTGCTTGGGGTTCTCCGTGGATGCTCGACCCGGCAGCGGCAAACGGCGGATGTCTTCGCAACCTCGGCGCTCACGGGCTGGACGCCTTCGTCAATCTCACCGGAGAAGGCGAAGAGATCGAGGTGACGGGCTGCCAGCTCAGTTGGAGCGCCCTTGGAAAACCGGTCGAAGACTATGCCTCCGTCCTTGTCCGATCGAAAAGCGGAGTCGTAGGCACAATTGAAGTGGGAAACGGCTTCCCCAGAGACGGGACCGACGCCAACCTGAAAGTCGCCTTCGAGAGGGCAATACTAAAAATGGAAGGCGATCGTATCGTGCTCGAAACTCCGGATGACTCCCACGACCTCCCGACGGACGACGACGCTCCAAGCGTGCTGAGGCGAAGCCTCGACGCCGCCGTCCGGGGCGACCCGCCCCCGGTCAGCGTCGCCGACTGCTACAGAGCAGTCCGTCTCATAGACCTAGCCTACATCGCCGCCGGCAACCCTTACGGCAACGCCGCTGCCTAGCGCAACCTCTTGGCAGCAGGGCATCGCATGCGCGAACCTCACGAAGCTCGCATTCTTCAGCCCACAACAGGCCATTCGAGTTGCAGGTCAATGCCGAGCCGCTTCGCTCGCGCAGCGACCGACTCGGAGACGCTCCGGTAAGCCTCCATCTCGTCCACTCTGGTTGAGTGTCCCCCGCTGAAGACGACCTCCCCGTTGACCAGAACCGTATCCACGCTGCCCGTCCCCATAGTAAATGCCAGCAAGTGGAGCGGGTTATTCGAGGGATAAGCTTCAGCCGCGCGCGCCGACCTCACCACGACGTCCGCGCGCTTGCCGGTCTCAAGACTTCCCAGTTCCGCATCCATTCCGGCGGCAGCGGCGGCATTGATGGTCTGCATTTCGAGTATCGCGCCGGGCGGTAGAGGGTCATCATAGGTCTGTGATGCGTAGCGCGCCGCAAGCATGGTATCTCCCGGCGTGGAATCCCTGGCAGCGTCGGTGCCCAGCGAGACACGGACTCCGCGGCGATAACGCTCCGCCATCATGAACCTCGCACTATGTCCGATGCCCAGCGAGAAGAAGGCAGCCGGGCACCATACTATCTGGCAGCCGGATTCGTTAACCGCGGTTTCTTCCGTTTCGTCGAGCACGTTCGCATGGATGATGACGGTATGCTCATCGAGGACACCAAGCTCCTGCAAGTGAGCAATTTGGCTGGTTCCATTGATTGCGCGGTATATCTCCGCCTCCTCCGGAACATAGCCGGCGTGCAGTTGCAGCGGCACGTTGTTGTCGCGAGCGCACGCATGGGCGGCTTGCAGCAGTTCCGGCGATGCCGTCCCAACGCCATAGACGAATACATACCCGCGAACCGGAGATTCCGGGTCAGCGTTGCGGTGAAGCTCTACATCCAGCTCTCTCAGCGACCGGTCCAGGCTGACAGGCGCGCGAGCTGTCAGGCTCGGACTCACGAGCGAAGGGATCGCATCGAAGGTCTCTTGACGGTCCCATAGATAGATGGGGGCGAATAACGCCCTCAACCCCACACGCTCCACCGCCTCTGCCGCCGCCTGTGTCGAAAACATCGAGCCTGGCTCAATGAACATCGTGAAGCCGCCGCGAAGCATCTCCAGACCGCCCATGACGGTAGCCGCAGCCTCGTCTTCGGCGGTTACTCCCGCCTTCCAGTCCGCGAAATTGACCTGTGATGAACCGGCGCTGCGGACATTGGCAAAAACCCCTCGGCATGAAGTATGCACAATGTGGTTGTGTGCATCGATGAATCCCGGGTGTACGATGCCGCCTCCGGCATCCACCGTCTCCCTGGCATCAAAGCGCTGTGTCAGTTCCGCATCGTTGCTAACCTCTACGATGCGCGAGCCGGTGATTGCCACCGCGCCCTGGCGATAGATTCTGCGCTCCGAATCCATTGTGATGACTTGGCCGTTGCGTATGAGAATGTCGCAGGTGCTCTTGTCCATTGCGCTGCACTCCGGATTCGTCGGTAGTTGATCTTCTGACACCGCACCGATTTGGCGTTGTCTGCTTACGTCAGGCTCGTCTGGATGAACGCCGTCATCTGTTCGAGGGCATCCTGCGCCACATCGGTGGAAAGGTTTCCCAGCACACCTCCATCCCCTTCGAAGATTGTCACGTCAATCTGCCCGCCCGCCTTGCGATACTGCATGATGAACTCGTCCAGGTCCGGCCGCGGGTGCGCTGCCTCGTAGTCCCGCGCAAGGCACAGCGTGGGCGGCAGTTCCGTGCGCTCTCCATTCGCCAGAATCCGCGCCGGAGCGCCTTCTGCCATCGCATCTTCCGTCACCCAGTACATGTCGTGCATCGCAACGGTGCGCTCGCCGACCGACTCAGGCGGCTTCACATCATCCCTGAGACCCTTGGCGTAATGATAGCGCCCCAGCGGATCGATTACCGGCGAGACCATGATCACGCAGCCTACGGAGCCGTCCACATCTGTCGCGCCATTGGTGAGCGACAGCGCCGCGTAGCGGGAATCGTGGGGGCGCATGCCCAGCAGCATTGCCTGGTGCGCGCCGCTTGAAGTGCCCATTGCGCCGACCTTATCCGAAATGCCGTTCCAGCCTTCAGCCTGCGCTTTGCACCAGCGGATTCCATAATGAATGTCTGCAAGAGAGCCAGGGTATGGCGCTTCCGGCGGAACGCGAAAGTCCAGCGCCGCCACGATGACGCCGTTACTGGCAAGCGCTTCATTGGCGACATTGCCGTTCTCACGGTCGCCATTCACCCATGCGCCGCCATGCAGCTCGACCATTACCGGGAAAGGTCCGCTTCCTTGGGGCTTGAATAGGCGCGCGAGGAATGGCTTATCGCCGTGACGCAGATATTCCACATCTTCAATCTGGACTTCATAGGTGGTCCGTGTGCTGGTCGTCATACCAATCTCCTTTTGGCTAGTTTAATTGTAGATGTAAGTGAGCCTAGATTAGAGCCTTGGAACCTAACCGTCAATCGGCGCATTTCTGTATTCCACTTCGTCATTCCCGCGCAGGCGGGAATCCAGTGGCTTTCAGACGACGTAAATGATACGAAATCGGCTATACTCTTAGTCATCCCAAACGAACAACCTTGAAGCGGCGCATCGGAGACCGCAGGCGCATCAGGAACAAGACAGACGGAGAACGAGAGAACATGTGTGGAAGATTCGGTCTGTTCGCGGAACTGGACGCGCTCGCGGAGCGGTTCAACTTCGATCCCTCGATAATGCGGGACATCTACTCGCCCCGCTGGAACATCCCTCCCACGACGCCGGTGCTGAGCGTACACCACAATCCACAGGCAAGCGTGTCAGGCGAAAATCAGGCGAGATTGCTGCGCTGGGGAATGACGGGCGTAGGCGGCGGTCCGCGTTCCAAGGGAAGCAGCCGCCCTCTGTTCAACGCCCGCGCCGAGACGGTTCATCGTCTGCCGTCGTTCCGTCAGGCGTTCAGAGAACGCCGCTGTCTGATTCCCGCCAACGGCTTCTACGAGTGGCAGAAGGACGAAGCGGGAGGCAGAACTCCGGTCTGGTTCCACCGCAAGGATGGCGGCGCCGTGGCATTCGCCGGAATATGGTCAACTGAACAATCGGACGGTGAAGACACCGATTCCTGCGCCATAATCACCTGCGCGGCAAACGAACTTGTCGCGCCCATCCATCACAGGATGCCGGTGATACTGCCACCCGAAATGTACCGGGAATGGCTGAACCCCGAAACGGACGCCGAAGACCTGCTCGCCTTTGTACAGCCCACAGAGTGGCACCATGCGGCACACCATACGGTCTCTAGGGAAGTCAACCGCGCCGCCAACGACTACCCTGCTCTGGTCGAGCGCATACAGCAAGAAGAGCTTTTCGCTTGAACGGCGCGGCGCAGTGAGCAGGCCGGATTCACACCAGCGCGTTATGCCCCGTGATGTCCCGCCCCAGTATCAGCGTGTGGACATCGTATGTGCCCTCGTATGTGTCCACCGTCTCAAGGTTCAGCATGTGCCGTATCGTGGGGTGCTCCAGCGTAATCCCGCTGCCCCCCAGAATCTCGCGCGCGTTCCTAGCCGCGTTCAGCGCGGCGCGCACATTCCGCCGCTTCGCCATTGACACCTGCGTATGGTGCATAGTGCCCGCGTCCTTGAGCACGCCTAGCCTCCACGCCAGCAGCATGCCGTTCGTGTGGTCCGTCAGCATATCCACAAGCTTCGTCTGGACCAGCTGTCTCGAAGCTATCGGCTTGGCAAACGTGCTTCGTGATTGCGAGAACGACAGCGCGTCCTCATACACCGCCTCCAGCGACCCAAGCGCGCCCCAAGCGATGCCATAGCGCGCTTGCGTCAAGCACGACAGTGGAGCGCCCAAACCGCGCGCCTCCGGCAGCATCTGCGAAGCCGGTATCCGCACCTCGTCCATCACAAGCTCACTCGTAACCGATGCCCGCATACTCATCTTATGCTTGATGGCGTTCGCCTGAAAGCCCGGGGTGTCCGTAGGCACGACGAACCCGCGCACCACATCATCATCGTCCTTCGCCCAGATGACGGCGATGTCCGCGATGTTGCCGTTGGTAATCCACATCTTCACGCCGTTCAGGATGTACGATTCGCCATCCCTTCGCGCCCGCGTCTTCATCGCGCCCGGGTCCGAGCCTCCGTCATGCTCGGTCAGGCCAAAGCAGCCCACCATCCTTCCGGCAGCGAGCTGCGGAAGATATTTGCGCTTCTGCTCCTCCGAGCCATAGCGATATATCGGATACATCACGAGCGCCCCCTGTACGCTCGCGAAGCTGCGGAAGCCTGAATCAATGCGCTCCAGCTCGTACATTATCAGACCGTATGCCACATTGCTGACGCCGCTCGCTCCATATTCCGTTGGCAGATTCGCTCCAAGGAAGCCCATCTCTCCCATCTTGGATACAAGCTGCTTCGGAAACTCGCCGCTCTCCCACCAATCCAGCACATCGTCCGCTGCCTCAGCCTCCAGAAATTCGCGCGCTACTGTCTGTGTCTGCCTGTCTTCAGGTGAAAGCGCCTCACCAATCTGAAAATAGTCGAGCATTGTCGCAAACCCTTTCTTGCCGCTGTGTTGACAGAGCATCCGTAAGTAGTGTTACTGTTTAACAGTCGAAAATGGTAACACACAGCAGCGCAAAAGCGTGAGTAAAGGAGAGCGAAATGGCAGGTTATGTAATCGCAGATGTCGAGGTAACGAACCCGGAGTTGTTCGAGGAGTACCGTAAACTGGTGCCAGCCACCATCGAAGCTTACGACGGCAGATACATCGTGCGCGGCGGCGCATCCGAGGTCGTAGAGGGGAACAACACGCCGCACCGCACCGTCATAATCGAGTTCCCCACCTTCGAGCAGGCGAAGGCATGGCACGCCTCAGACGAGTACGCAGGCCCCAAGCAGATGCGAATCGACTCCACCAACAGCAATGTGATGATTGTAGAGGGGCTGTAAAGCGCCCGAAAGCCTTGGCCAGCCCATGTAAATGGCTGAGAGGAGTTGCATCCCAATGAACCCAAAGATGGACCCCAACGACCTATTCAGCCCCGACGGTATAGAGCGCATCGCCGACTGGATGGTTCCTCGCATCCGGCAGTCCGCCATGTTCAACATCGCGCTTGCCTCAAGGGACGCCGAGCTTCTCGCCGTTGCCCTCCAGGGCATGCTCTCTGAATACCTCGCAGAAGTGGGCTACGAGGCAGAGGTAAGGCAGGACAAGAATCTGGTGATAATCTCAACCGACGATGACGAAGATGACCCGGAGATGGTCAATGTCAGCGTCCCGCTGACCAAGGCGCTGTTCGACCGGCTCTACGGTGGCTTCGGCTTCCCCTAAGCCCCTTCACCAGACAGCACGCCGGACAGCGCAGATTCCAACTCCTCCCGTGTCGTGAACGCCTCGAACTTCGCGCGAATCACGCCCTCGCCGTCCACGACGAATGTCCACGGCTCGCTCGGCAGCCCCCACTCCTCGGCGGTGGGCGATATGACCGCTCGGCTCAGGTCGCCCTCGATCTCGTGCGGGTTGTCATAGACCTCGATGTGGATGAAGTTCATCCTGCCCGCGTACTCCGCCTTCAATTCCTTGATGACATCGAGCTGAGGCCCGCATGTCGCCGTCTGGCAGTACGCGGGCGTTGAGAATATCACCAACAGCGGCTTGCCCGAATCCAGCGCATCCACGATGGTCATGCTGTAAAAATCGGCATCCGGCTCAAAGTCGGTCGTGATCTGCTCGAAGCCGTCCACATCCGCAAGCGTCTTGCTCACGCTGCGCGGAGCGGCAGTTCCGAGCGCGGGCGTGGCGCTCGCTTCCTTAACGCGCACCCGCGCCGAAGCCTTGCGCTCCATTCCGTCTGCACCCGCAACCACCGCGCCGATACCCCACTCGCCCGAGCGGTCGAAACTCAACTCCGCCGTGAACACTCCGCGCGGCGTAACCGGCCAAGCACGAAACACCGCATCCACCGTCTCCACAGGTCCCTCCTGCCCGCCCGTCGCAGGCAGAAAGAAAGTAGAAACGACAACTTGCCCATCCCTAACTGGCCCCGCGTCGGCATCTATAACCCCGAACACCACACGATTGCTGCCCACTGCAAAATCGCTCGACGCAAGTGCGAGGCGCAAAGATTCGGGCACGGGCGTCGAGGTAGAGGCGGGTTCAGACGGAGGTGTGCCGCAGGCAAGCGCCGCGATTATGACTATTAGCAGCAGCGCAATGCAGCGGGTATCAGGCAGGTATCTGCTCATAAGAAAAAGCGGGAATCCCTGCGCGCTCGCTGGCGTGTTCGATGGTGATGGCGCAGATAATCCCCTCGCTGTCCAAATCAAGCAGCGTGTTTTCGTCAAAGTCGCGCGTCTCCACAATATCGGCGGCGCGAAACTCGATATAGAGTGTGTCAGTGTCCTGAAAGTGCTGGATTTTCATGGTCTGAAGTTCCTATCAAGAAATGCGTTATGCACCGTTGTTCTGTCCGGCAACAAAATGACTCTGATGTATCTCCCGTCCAACTCGGGCACTGCTCCCCAAAGTCTTATCCGACCATCGTCTTGGATTTCCTCTTTTATGGGGTGGATTATAGCCCGTTGGATCCATTCAATCTGAATGAACGCTCTGTCAGGGCGTTGTCGCACTCTCTCAAAGTATTGCGTAAATCTTACGTTGAAGATCCCGTTCGTTGCCATAGCAATACTATTTCGGTTCCAGTCAAACTATGAATTGCCAAATCCCAAGATGGGTCATCATTATCATCATGGCAACACGCGGCTGGAGCGCATTTCGTCTAAGTCGCCCTCCCAGCCGATACCGCGAAGCGAACGAGCTTCCTCGACTGACATCGGTTCGGCAGCCAGAGTTCGTAAGGCGAAGTTAATCGCCTCTCGTCTAGTCGCAAGATGGTAGCGCCGCATCACCTCGGCACACGCCTTATCGTCTATATCCACATTGGTGCGTGACATACATTTAGAATAAGGCAATTTCACAAATCCCTAATGTTGTCATTCCGAACGCAGTGAGGAATCTAAAATCCTTGCCCACAAACCTGTTTCCGACTTTAGATTTCTCGCTTTGCTCAAAATGACAATAATAAATTGCATTTGTGAAATCGTCTCTTAGAATACACACAAAAGGTGGAGACGGCAATGTGCATCTCAATACTTGACTTGTTTCATATCAACTCTACTGCTACAATTAAATGCACAACATTGCAGCGAGACGCAATCACCGCTCGTTGTATGCCTGCAAGAAAATTGACATGAGAGGGCAAAGAAAATGGTACTGAGACCCGATGACTTCACCAACGCCGCAAGGCAAGTCTTGCACGATTCGCAGCAGATTGTACAGCGTTACCGCCACACCCAATGGGACGCCGAGCATGTGCTGATGGCGCTGCTCGAACAGCAGCAGGGCGTCTCCGCCGATGTGCTGCGCGAAGTCGGCGCTGACACCGAGCAGTTACGCCAGCGCCTGCACGCCATTCTGGAGCAGTCGCCCAAGTCCAACCAGCCGTCTAACCAGATTTACCAGACGCCGCGCATCGGACGTCTGCTGTACAGCGCGAAGGCGGAGGCTGGACGGCTGCAAGACGACTACATCAGCGCCGAGCACCTGCTTGTCGCCCTGACACAGGACACGCAGGATCCCGCCGCACGCCTGCTCGCCGAGCACGGCATCACGCAAGAGGCAGTTTATCAGGCACTCCAGAAGGTGCGCGGTGGGCATCGCGTATCCGACCCGCAGGCGGAAAGCCGCTACGGTTCGCTGGAACGCTTCACAATCGACCTGACACAGCTCGCCAAGGACGGCAAGCTCGACCCCATCGTCGGGCGCGATGACGAAGTGGCGCGCGTGATGCAGACGCTAATACGCCGCACCAAGAACAACCCCGTTCTCATCGGCGGCGCGGGCGTGGGCAAGACCGCCATAGCCGAAGGTCTGGCGCAGCGTATTGTCGCGGGCGATGTGCCTGCCGAACTGAAAGACCGCCGCGTCCTCGCGTTGGACATGGGCGGGCTGGTCGCAGGCTCCAAGTTCCGCGGAGAATTCGAGGAGCGCCTGAAGGCGGTTCTCGACGAAGTGCGTGAGGCGCAGCGCGAGATCATCCTGTTCATTGACGAGATTCATACCGTCGTCGGCGCGGGTGCGTCCGAGGGCGCGGTCGATGCCAGCAACATGATGAAGCCGGCCCTCGCGCGCGGTGAATTGCAGGCAATGGGCGCGACCACCGAGGAAGAGTATCGCAAGCATATCGAGCGCGACGCCGCTTTGGAACGCCGCTTCCAGCCGGTCCTGGTCGAAGAGCCGGACGAAGAGACCGCAGTCGAGATGCTGAAGGCGCTGCGCCCCCGCTACGAGGCCCACCACAAGTTGCGTGTCGAGGACGGTGCGCTGACCGCCGCCGTCCGTCTCAGCGCGCGCTACATCTCCGACAGGCTGCTGCCCGACAAGGCAGTTGACCTCATAGACGAGGCGGCGAGCAAGCTCCGCATAGACGCGCAGATGCTACCCGCGCACCTGAAGGACGCCGAACACCGCCTGCGCCACCTCGAAGACGAAGAAGGGGCAGCCGCTGAGATGGCGGACTATGAGCGCGCCGCCGAACTGCGCTCCGAGCGCCTGCGTCTGCAATCCGAGTTCGAAGCGGAGCGCCATGAAATCGGCGGCAGGACCGACGGTAATGACTCTTGTGTTGTGCATGCCGAAGACATCGGTAGCCTTGTCGCAATCTGGACAGGCATCCCCGTTGACCGCCTGCTGGAAAGCGAAGCCGACAAGCTGCTGCACATGGAAGAGCGCCTGCACGAGCGCGTCATAGGGCAGGACGCCGCAATCGTAGCGGTGTCTGACGCCATTCGCCGCGCCCGCGCCGGACTGAAGGACCCGAACCGGCCCATAGGCAGCTTCATCTTTCTAGGCCCGACTGGAGTGGGCAAGACCGAACTGGCGCGCGCCCTCGCCGAGTACCTCTTCGATGACGAGCAGAACATGGTGCGCTTGGACATGTCCGAGTATATGGACAAGCACACCGTCTCGCGGCTCATCGGAGCGCCGCCCGGATATGTTGGCTACGACGAGGGTGGACAGCTCACTGAGGCTGTGCGCCGCCGCCCGTTCCGCGTCATCCTATTCGACGAGATCGAGAAGGCGCACCCCGACGTGTTCAACGCGCTCTTGCAGATACTCGAAGACGGACGCCTCACCGACGGGCACGGCAGGACGGTCGATTTCCGCAACACGCTCGTCATCATGACCAGCAACCTCGGCACATCAGAGGCGAGCCGCCGCACCGCCGGTTTCGTAACTGCCAGGTCAGGGGACGATTCCGCCCGCTTGCGCGCCTCGGTGGACGAAGCGCTGCGCCGCACATTCCGTCCGGAGTTCCTGAACAGGCTGGACGACACCATAGTCTTCGAGCCGCTGACTCAGGAACAGGTGCGCCGGATTGTCGAACTGATGCTGCGCGATGTAAAAGCGCGTCTGAGCGAGCACGGCGTCTCCATCGCACTGACGGATGTTGCCAAGGACTGGCTCACGGATTCAGGCTTCGACCACACTTATGGAGCGCGTCCACTGCGCCGCGCCATCCAGCAGCATATCGAAAACCCGCTCTCACGCGGCATCATCTCCGGCGACTACTCAGAAGGCGATGTCGTGGAGGTGGACGCGGGCGACGATGGGCTGGTCTTCAGCAAGGCGGTAGCACAGAAGGAGGCTGCCTAACTGTGGGCGAAACGGCACTCAAAGCATAGCGAGAATCTGATGGCTATTCGGCGGGTTTGCGACTCTGCAAACCCGCCTTTCGCTGTGTCAAATCATGGCGTTATGTTAGAATGTAGCCAAGTGATGAATGATTTCGGGAAGTAATGCAAATGGGGTGCGCGACTTGGGTGTCTTCAACTGGCCTATCAGACTCGAAAGCATGGACGGCGAAAGGTCGTTGACAATAGAAGCGATGGTGGACACTGGCGCCAGCTACACCATCGTGCCTGCCAAACTGCTGAAGGAATTGGGTGTATCCCCGATCGACAAAATCAGCCTGGTCATGGCAGATGGGCGACCTGTGGAGTACGACATCGGGCGAGCTATGGCAACTATTGATGGGCGCACTGAGGCAACTCTAGTCGTCTTCGGAGAGGATAACGCCCGCGCCCTGCTTGGAGCATACACGTTGGAAGGCCTGCGCTTGGCGGTGGACCCGGCACACGGAAGGCTGGTCCCCGCCACAACCGCCTGGGCGTAGGATAATAAAGCGTCTCAAACGCAGGGCTGCCCATCTCCCGTTCGTCCTGAGCCTGCCGAAGGACGGAATGTTGTCCCGTTAGAGGAACTACTGCGCCGTTTCCTCGTTGAACATCGCAGCGATATGTCGGCGCTGTATCTTCCCCGTCGCCGTGCGCGGCATAGTGTCTATGATGTACACCCGGTCCGGCACCTTGAAGCCTGCGAGGTGCTCGCCGCAGTAGGCGCGTATCGCGTCCTCGTCGGTATCGCCTGAGACCACCACCGCTGCCTGCACCGCTTCCCCGTACATCATATGAGGCACGCCGAAGCACACAGCCTCGGCAACTGCCGGATGTCCCAGCAGCGCAGCGTCAACCTCCAATGGCGAAATCTTCTCGCCGCCCCGATTTATCAGCTCTTTAATGCGCCCTGTCAACGTCAGTGTCCCATCCACCTCCAGGAACCCCTGGTCGCCCGTGCGGAACCAGCCGTTCGTGAACGCCTCCGCGTTCGCATCCGGGTTATTGTGGTAGCCGTGCGTAACATTCGCTCCTCTGATGACAACCTCCGCTCGCTCACCGACGCTAAGCAGATTGCCGTCATCATCCATAATGGCAATGTCAACACCTGTGCCCTTGCCCACCGTACCCGGCATCCGCTCGCCCGGCGGCAGCAAGTTCGAGGTCATCTGATGCGATGCTTCCGTCATGCCATAAGCTTCCAGCACGGGCGCACCGAACCGCGCCTCCAGCTGCTCAAACACGGCGGGCGCAAGCGCAGATGAGCAAGACCTGATTAGCCTGAAACTCTCGTGTGGCGCGCCCTCGTCGTCGGCGCGCGCCAGCAATATCTGGTGAATCGTCGGCACGGCAGAGTACCATGTCGCGCCGCTCTCCTGCTGCTCGCCCCAGAAGCGACTCGCGCTGAAGCGTGGCGGAATCACCAGCGAACCACCCGTGCTCAGTGTAGAGAGTGACACGCCGATAAGCCCATGCACATGGAACAGCGGCATCACCACCATCGCCTTGTCGTCGGGCGTGAGCCTGTAAGTGTCGCCGATGTTCTTAATGGACGCCGCAAGGTTGCCGTGCGTAAGCGGCACGCCCTTCGGCCTGCTAGTAGTTCCCGATGTGTGCAGAAACAGCGCCACGTCGTCAGGGGAAGGAGCAGGTGCGTCTCGCCTCGCCAGCAGCGTCTCACCGCCGCGCGAAAGCACCGTGCGTCCCGCCTCGTCCAGAGACGCCTCGATGGTAGGAACACCAAGTTCCGCTGCCGCATCACGCGCAGCATGCTCGCCCTCCGGCAGTATGGCGAGTTGCGCTTCCGCATCCTCCATATAGAACTTGAACTCGTCAGCAGTGTAAGCGGGATTCAGTGGCGCTGCAATTGCGCCCGCGCGCGCCACCGCGAGGAACACGACCATGAACTCCAGCCCGTTTGCCAGCGCGATGGACACCGCTCTGCCCGGCTGCACACCCGCGCCTGCAAGCAGTTCGGCGACGCGCTCGATCTCCTCACCGAACTCCGCGTAAGATACATCAGGGCCGTCCGGAACGCTTATCGCCAGGTCGGTTGCGCTCTGTGGATTCAAGACGCTCGCAAGTGTATTCAATGCTCTGCTCCCTATGCCTACTTTTGTGAATGTTCGAGTCTAGTCGTCACCAGCAGCGCCTACAGTTCCGTTGCCTGACTCCGTTCGAGCAAGCACTATGCCCTCAAGCCGCGCCACCCGCTCTGCCAATGACACTTCCAGAGTTGTCATTCGTTCCACCATCTCTACCCTTAGAGCGGCCATGTCCCCTTTCAGTTCCACTTCCAATGAAGCTATCCGGTCAGACAGTTTATCGATACGCTGCATCGTATAGATGAAAATTGTCATCTGGACGCTAATAATAAGAAATCCCATAGCAATAATGGCTACAAGTTCAGGGGACATGCAATCCTGCCTTTCCACAAAGCCGATTCCCTTCCGCAACACGGATTATAGCACGACTTATCCTTTCCATCCTGTACATCCTGTTTCAGTCGTATCACCCCTATGCTACCATTGAAAACCGAACGAGTCCGAAACCTGAAACGGAGCGTGCGCCATCACCAGCATATCGGTCAGCAAACTCAGCCACCGCTACGACACGGACGCGGGCAGCCTTGAAGTCCTGCGCGATGTGAGCCTTGAGGTAGCGCCCTCCGAGTTCGTATCGCTGATAGGCCCCAGCGGCTGCGGCAAGACCACGCTGCTGCGCGCCATCGGCGGCTTGACGGATGCTACATTCGGCAGCATCGAGCTTTCAGGCGGCGTAACTCCACGGGAGTTGCAGCGCAGCAAGGGCATCGGCTTCGTCTCGCAGGACGCCGCGCTGCTCCCATGGCGCACCGCCTTGGAGAACGTCCGACTGCCGTTCCAGCTCAACGCCGATTCAGCAAAGTCTGATTCGCTCGCAACTGCCGAGCAGACCCTCAACGCCGTGGGTCTCGCCGACTTCGCAGGCTATTACCCGCACCAGCTCTCCGGCGGCATGCGCCAGCGAGTCGCCTTCGCAAGGGCGCTCGCAATCAGCCCCGGCTTGCTGCTGATGGACGAGCCGTTGAGCGCGCTCGACGAGATGACACGCGAAGAGATGCGCTACGAACTGCTGCGCCTCTGGGAGCGTCAACGCCCCACCGTGCTGTTCGTAACGCACAGCATACCGGAGGCGGTGGTCTTGTCGGACAGGGTGGTCGTGCTGTCCGCTAGGCCCGGCGAAATCGTTGACGACATCGCAATCGACCTTCCCAGACCCCGCCTGCAGGAAGTCGAGCGCTCACACCAATTCCTCGAATACACATACAGAGTCAAGGACGCGCTTTCGAGTGGAATCTCCGCTGCAACAACAATCGCCTGAAGCCACGGAGCAAGACGCTGCCTCCGGCCAGCCTTCCAGCGCGCGGCAGTCGCTTTTCGCTATCCGCGCCATAACGCTCGGCTATATCTTGCCGCCTGCCTTCGCGCTCACGGCGGCGATTGGGATATGGGAGGCGTGGGTTCGCGCCGCATCCATCCCCGTGTACATCGTGCCTGCGCCGTCCGCCGTAATCACGCGGCTCACGAGCGACTTCGGCTTCTTCGCGCTGCACGGCGGAATCACCCTTGCGGAGGCGCTGGCAGGCTTCGCGCTCGGTGCCGCCGTCGCCTTCACCGGCGCGACGCTCATGGCGCACTCGCGCTTCCTGGAGCGCACCCTCTTTCCCATCGCCATACTCGTCAAAGTAACACCCATCGTTGCGGTCGCCCCCTTGTTCGTCATCTGGTTCGGCTTCGGCTCGCTGCCGAAGGTGTTCATCGCGAGCCTGATTACCTTCTTCCCCGTGCTGGTCAACGCGATGGTCGGGCTGCGCGCCATCAACCCCGGCGCGCTCGACTTCTTCCGCTCCCTCCATGCATCCCGCACCGAGACATACCTGAAATTGCGCTTGCCAAGCTCGCTGCCGTACCTGTTCGCGGCATTCCGCATCTCCATCCCGCTCTCCGTCATCGGTGCGGTCGTGGGTGAGTGGTTCAGCGGCGACAGGGGCTTAGGCAGCGTCATCATCGTGGCGCACAGCAACTTGGATATGCCCACCCTCTTCTCCGCCATCCTCGTCCTCGCGTTCATCGGCATCGCCCTCACAGTCATCACCGCCTACATAGAGCGCAAAGCCCTCTTCTGGCACGACTCCACGATGGCGTTCTGACTCGCCTCTACCTAACTACACAGACATAGATGAAACTTGCGATGCCATTATGTAAGTGATTGACATTTCATCCGGCACAATCTAGTCTTATATCTAGTCAGATACAATCGTTCAAAGTCGGAATAGGGCGAGGAACTATGAGTAACACTTGGCAAGTTCAGGACGCCAAGGCGCGCTTCAGCAAGATGCTGGAGACGAGCCTTGCCGAAGGTCCGCAAATCGTAACGAAGCGTGGTGTCGAGACCGCAGTGCTTGTTCCCATCGAGCATTGGCGCCGTCTGGAGAGAATGGCAAAGCCCAATCTAAAGGAACTGCTGCTCGCGCCCGAGCCACGCACCGAGACATTGACGCCTCCTCGCCGACACTTCTCCCCTCGCGACATTCCTGAGCTCGAGTAAGCCGCATGTATCTTCTCGATACCAATATCGTATCCGAATTGCGCCGTGCCAGACCACATCAGTCGGTCGTGCGCTGGATTAGGAGTGTCCCCGCAGAACACCTTTACCTATCCGCAGTCACCATCGGCGAGATACAGGCAGGGATAGAGATAACACGCGACCAGGACGCCGCCAAAGCCGATGAACTGGAATCTTGGCTCGCTCTCGTCCTCGATGCCTACAATATCCTGGATATTGACGCGGTTGTCTTCAGAGAATGGGCGAGGTTGATGCACCGTCAATCGAACACATTGAGCCTAGACGCCCTTATCGCCGCCATAGCAAATGTCCACAGACTGACAGTCGTTACCCGCAACGTCAGACACTTCCGGCAACTTGGCGTGCCCACGCTCGATCCCTTCTCGAACGGCAGCAACTAAATTCAGCGAGTGTATGGCATCGCCCTCACCGTCATCACCGCCTAAATAGAGCGCAAAGCCCTCTTCTGGCACGACTCTACGATGGCGTTTTGACACAATACACACTCTGAACAGGATGCCGTAATGTTTGATTTCTCAATCCTCATAGCATAGTCTTTAGTGTGCGCGAATCGACCGCAGAGCCAAGCAGAAACGGACGACCATCCATTGCTTTCCACCTCACGACTTACCCCTCACAAACTCACACTGCTCGCCTTCGCAACCCTCACCGCCCTGCTCACCATATTCGCTGCGGCCTGCGCCCAACCCGAACCCGAAAGCGTCGTCTTCATGGCAGGCTACAAGCCACAGGCGAACCTGCCTTTCGCCGCCGCCTACATCGCGCAAGAGAAGGGTTACTTCGCAGAGCAAGGGCTTGATGTCGAGATTCGCCACGCCTCCAGCGGCGAGCACCTTCAGCTTCTGATGTCCGGCGATGTCGATTTCACGACCGCCGACGCCCCGTCCGTACTGAAGCGCAGGTCAGACCCAGGCCTGCCCATCGTCGCCTTCGCGCTCTTCGGGCAGCGTGGACAGCAGGGCTTTCTCGCGCTCAAGGACAGCGGCATCGCCACACCTACCGACTGGGAGGGCAGGACATTCGGCTATAAAGTCTCCATCCCGCCCGACTACCTCGCCATCGTCGAGGACCAGCAGGTTGACCGCAGCGCCGTCCAGGAAGTACGCGTAGGCTTCGACCCGCGAGTCCTCACCGAGGGACAGGTCGATGTCCTTGCCGTCTTCAAGTCCAACGAGCCGGACACCGTCAGGCGTATGGGCTTCGACGTCACCCTCTGGGACCCCGCCGACTACGGCGTCCCAACGCTAGGATTGACCTACATCACCCGCGAGGAGCTTGCGAGCACCGATTCCGACAAGGTGGAACGCTTCCTCAAGGCAACGATGAAAGCGCTCGAATACGCGCGCGACAACCGCGATGAAGCCGTCCAAATCGTCCTCAAATACGCGCCCGAAGAAAACCCCGAACACCAGCGATACATGCTAGACACCGAGCTTGCCGATGCCGTCAGCCCCCTTACGGACACACGCGGCTTGGGACAGATGTCACCCGACCAGTGGCAAGCGCTCTACGACCACCTCACCACCCACGAAGCGCTCCCCAAGCCATTCGACTACAACGACGCCTTCACCACCGACCACCTGAACGCCATCTACGACGGCAACTCCCTCAAATGGCCCTGAATTTAAGTCCCTTCCCCCTTGACGGGGGAAGGCTGGGATGGGGGTGAAAGTCCCCTCCATCCTGTACATCCTGTAATCCCCCATTTAGCCCCGTCCATGAAGCAAAACATACTCATCATGCAGTCCGGCGGCTGCACTCCTGTCCTCAATCGCAGCCTGTTCGGAATCGTGCGGGAAGCCCAGGCGCACCCTGATTCGTTCGGCAAGATATACGGCGCACGCTACGGCATGGAGGGCATGCTTGCCGGCGATCTCATAGACCTGCGCCGCACACCCACTGCCGAGTGGCAGCGCATCGCCCACACGCCCGGCGCGGTTCTCGGCTCCACCCGCCGCAAGCTACGCGACGAGGATGTGCAGCCAATCCTGAACACGCTGCGAAAGCACAACATCGGCTGCTGGTTCATCATCGGCGGCAACGACTCCGCGACCACCGGACATGACATAGGTCAAGCAGCGGATGCTGACAGACTCCCATTGAGCGTCATAAACATCCCCAAGACGATAGACAACGACATCGTGCTCACCGACCACAGCCCCGGCTACGGCAGTGCGGCGCGCTTTGTCGCCCTCGCCACAATGGGCGCGGCGTGGGACGCGGAGGCAATGGGCATCGCCGCGCCGGTAACCATCATCGAGGTCATGGGCAGGGACGCCGGCTGGCTCGCCGCCGCTTCCGCATTCGCCAAGCGCGATGAGCGAGACGCGCCACACTTCATCGGCGTTCCCGAGATTCCGCTTGACGAGACTCGCTTCCTCGACTGCATCGAGAACGCATACCGCAAATACGGATTCGCCGTCGCCGTCATCGCAGAGAATATCCGCACACCCGAAGGCAAGCCGATAGGAGAACAGGGCGAACCATACTACACCGACGATTTCGGCCATCCTTATTACGACGGACCTTCGAGGTATCTCGCCATGCAGGTGAGCAGGAGATTGGGCGTTCGCGCCCGCCACGAAAAGCCCGGCACAATCCAGCGCTCCATGATGGCATGCGTATCCCACACCGACGCGCAAGAAGCGGAGACGGCGGGACGCGCTGCCGTGCGGCATGCGATGGCAGGCGAGCGCGACATCATCGTAACGCTGGAGCGCGTCCCCGGCGACGAATACGCCTGCACCACCGGCACCGCCCCACTGCAAGCCGTCGGAGGCAAAGTCAAGCGCATGCCCGATAACTACCTCGATCCCGACAACCACTTCGTTACGCAGGCGTTCTTGGACTACGCCCGCCCTCTGCTGGGGGACGACCTTCCTCGCTATGGCAGACTTTATTCTTGACACGCTTATTCTCAGTCCTGTAACATCAAATCGTTAACAATCAAATACAAAATCTCTTATCAAGAGCGGCTGAGGGACCGGCCCTGTGAAGCCCGGCAACCTTTTCGCGTCATGCGGCGCGTGAATTGGTGCTAAATCCGGAGAGCTAGTTTGGGCTCGGAGATGAGAGCAGCAAGCATCACGAACTTCTCTCATCAGAGAAGTTTTTTTGTGTCCGCTTTTCCGTTCATCCTGAGCTTGTCGAAGGACATGCCCACGAGTCATCGGTCCCCTTATCGACGATAACCATTCACTGAACCCTGTTACCTGACACCTGAAACCTAAATCACAGAGGAGAAAAGAATGCCTACCAGAAACCCGGGCGAACCTTACTACCGCATCAGCATCGACGAAGCCGAAGAGATGCAGGCATCCGGAGATTCCGTCGTCGTTGATGTGCGCGCACTCGACGAATACGCCGATGGCCATGTGAAGGGCGCGCTCTTCATCCATGTGGACACCCTGCTCGGACGCATTGACGAGCTTCCCAAAGACAAGAACCTGCTGTTCATCTGCGCCATCGGCGTCCGCAGCGGACTCGCCGCTGAAATGGCAGCCGCAATGGGCTTCGACTCCGAGCGTCTCTACAACATCGAAGAGGGCACGCCCGCATGGATCGAAGCAGGCAAGCCCACTAGCTACGGCGCAGACGAATAACCGAAAAACAGTTCCTTCCCTTGCGAGGGCAGGGGATGGGGATGAAATTATCTAATGCAAAATCCCATCCTTTCTATCCTGTACATCCTGTTAGTTGAGGACAAAAGATGACCGTACTCGTCGTTGGCTCAGTCGCCTACGACTCCGTAACAACGCCCGCCGACAGCCGCGAGGACTCGCTCGGCGGTTCGGCGACCTACTTCTCCATCGGAATCAGCCGCTTCGCTCCCGTCAGCCTCATCGCCGTCGTCGGCGAGGACTTTCAGGGGCGGCACATCGAGTTGCTGCGCTCACGCGGCGTCGATGTCAGAGGCTTGCAGCGACAGAAGGGCGGCACATTCCGCTGGGCGGGCGAATACTACTCCGCCGACCTGGGCGCCCGAACCACGCTGGACACCCAGCTTAACGTCTTCGCAGACTTCTCGCCCCAGCTCAGCGCCGAGCAGCGCCGCACCCCATACCTGTTCCTCGCCAACATTGATCCCGAGCTTCAGCTCGACGTCCTAAACCAGATGGAACAGCGCCCTGATCTCGTCGCCCTCGACTCCATGAACTTCTGGATTGACGGCAAGCGGCAGGCGCTCAACAAGGTAGTTAGCAACGCCGATGTCCTCTTCATGGACGAAGGCGAGGCGCGCGACTACGCTCAGGAAGGCAACCTTGTAACCGCGGCGCGCACTATCATGGCGATGGGTCCCGGCGCGGTCGTCATCAAGCGCGGTGAGCACGGCGTCCTCGTCTTCAGCGGCGACTCCGTTTTCTCCGCACCCGCCTTCCCGCTCGACCATGTGGTTGACCCAACGGGCGCAGGCGACACATTCGCGGCAGGCTTCATCGGCTACATCGCCGCCACCGGCGACAAGACACCGCAAGGCTACCGCCGCGCCGCTATACTCGGCTCCGTTATGGGTTCGTTCTGCGTGCAGGGCTTCAGCGTGGACAAAATTCTGACGCTCACCAAGCAGGACATCGAAGACCGATTCCGCGCTTTCACCGACCTAACGACATTCCCGCCCCTGAACAAAGGCGACCATATAATCCTTCCCTAACTGAAAACTGACTACTGGCAACTGATAACTCACACGGAGGAAAATCTTGACTTCACAAACCGCACAGGGGCACATCGCAGACCCCTCGCTTGCATCAGAAGGCATCCGCCGCATCCACTGGGCTGAGCGCGAGATGCCGGTGCTCCGACAGATACGCGAGCGCTTCGCAAAAGAAAAGCCGCTTACGGGCTTGCGTATTGCAGCCTGCTTGCATGTAACCACCGAGACCGCCAATCTGCTGCTCACACTTCAGGACGGCGGCGCAGAAGCCGCCATCTGCGCCAGCAACCCACTCAGCACGCAGGACGATGTGGCGGCAGCGCTCGTCCACGAGTACGGCATACCCACATTCGCCATCAAGGGCGAGGACAGCGAGACCTACTACGCGCACATTAACTCCGCGCTCGACACCGAGCCACACATCACGATGGACGACGGCGCAGATCTCGTGGCGACGCTGCACTCTGACCGCGTGGACGCGCTCGGCGGACTTGTCGGCGGCACCGAAGAGACCACTACCGGCGTAATACGCCTCCGCAGCCTAGCCGAAGCCGGCAAGCTGAAGTACCCCATCATCGCCGTGAACGACGCCGACACCAAGCACTTCTTCGACAACCGCTACGGCACAGGTCAAAGCACTCTGGACGGCATCACTCGCGCCACCAACATCCTATGGGCTGGCAAGAATGTCGTCGTCGCCGGCTACGGCTGGTGTGGGCGCGGCGTAGCCTTGCGAGCGCGCGGAATGGGCGCGCAGACCATAGTAACCGAGGTCAATCCCATCCGCGCCCTCGAAGCCGCAATGGACGGCCATCAGGTCATGAGCATGGACGCCGCCGCGAAAGTCGGCGACATCTTCATCACCCTCACCGGCGGCATGAAGGCGGTTGGTCGCAAGCACATCGAGGTTATGAAGGATGGCGCGATTCTCGCCAACAGCGGCCACTTCAACGTTGAGATTGACATCCCTGCCCTCGAAGAGCTTTCGGACGGCAAGCAGGAAGCGCGCCCCTTCGTGGACGAGTATCTGATGGGCGACGGCAGGCATCTATATCTGCTCGGAGAAGGACGGCTCATCAACCTCGCAGCCGCGGAAGGACATCCCTCCGCAGTCATGGACATGAGCTTCGCCGACCAGGCGCTGTCTGCCGAGCACATCGCCCTGTTCGCGCACTCGCTCAAGCCGCAAGTGTACGACGTGCCCCGCGAAATCGACGAAGAAGTAGGACGCCTGAAGCTGCTGTCCATGGGCATTACCATCGACACGCTGACGGCAGAGCAGGAAGAATACCTGGCAAGTTGGGAAGTAGGAACGTGAACACTCACTTCACAGAGCTAGATAAAATTCAGGAGTACCCGAATTGCTTCGGCTGCGGTAAGAACAACCCATTCGGGTTGCAACTCACCTTCCGGCATCAAGGCGATGCGCTCGTAACCGATTTTACGCCCGGCGGTACGCATGAAGGTTGGCCCGGCGTCGTGCATGGCGGCATCATATCCACCTTGCTGTACGAGGTCATGGAGAATCTCGCTTACCGGAATGGCACGGTCGCCATGATGCGCGACTTGGAGGTTAACTTCCGCAGACCCGCTAGAATCGGCAAGCGCATCACCGCCGTTGCTCGCCTTGAACGAAGCGTCGACCGCGAAATGTCGGTAACGGCAACTCTCGTTCAGAACAACCTGATTGCCGAAGGCAGCGCCGAACTCATTGCCCTCAACCAAGAACAAATCGACCGACTAGGCATCACTTAATCTAATATCCTCTCCCCCTCTATGGGGGAGGGTTAGGGTGGGCATGAAAATTATTACCATCCTATCCATCCTATGAATCCTGTTAGCCTCTATTAGGAGAAAGAAAATTGAGCCACACCTTTACAGACTCCGCCTCGTACCTTTTCACATCCGAATCGGTAACCGAGGGACACCCGGACAAGCTCTGCGACCAGATTTCGGACGCAGTGCTTGATGCCATCATCGCTGACGACCCCAAGGCACGCGTCGCCTGCGAAGTCTGCACGACCACCGGCCTCGTCGTCGTCATGGGTGAGATTACCACGAGCACTTATGTCGATATCGCCACTATTGTCCGCAACACCATCCGCGACGCCGGTTACATAGACTCCAAATACGGCTTCGACTACCAATCCTGTGGCGTCACAATCTCCGTCCATGAGCAGTCCCCCGACATTATGCACGGTGTTGACCGCGCCATCGAGGTACGCGGCGAACAAGGGGACTACGACGATCTGGAATCAGTCGGCGCAGGAGACCAGGGCATGATGGTCGGATTCGCCTGCAACGAAACCCCAGAGCTTATGCCCCTGCCCATTGCACTGTCTCACAAGCTCTGCCAGCGCATGGCGCAGCTCCGCAAGGACGGCACGCTTCCCTACATCCGCCCCGATGGCAAGTCACAAGTAACCGTCGAGTACGAGTACGGCGTGCCAAAGCGCGTCCACACCGTCATAATGAGCACCCAGCACAGCGAGGACGTGGAGCAAGACACCATAGCTCGCGACCTCATCAAGCACGCGGCGAAGGCGATAATTCCCGAAGATTTGCTGGACGATGACACGCAATACTGGATTAACCCGTCCGGCAGATTCGTAACAGGCGGCCCCGTCGGAGATACCGGACTCACAGGAAGAAAAATCCTCGTGGACACCTACGGCGGTTTCGCCCGGCACGGCGGCGGCGCGTTCTCCGGTAAGGACCCGACAAAGGTTGACCGCTCCGCTGCTTATGCCGCGCGCTACGTCGCCAAAAACTGCATCGCGGCAGGCTTCGCGGACAGGATGGAAGTGATAGTCTCTTACGCCATCGGCAAGCGCGAGCCGACTTCCATTTCCATCGAGACCTTCGGCAGCGGCAAGATAGCCGACGAAAAGATAGAGGCGCTCATCCACGAAAACTTCGACCTGACGCCCGGCGGCATAATCCGCGACCTCCAGCTGCGCCGCCCGATATACAAGCAGACCGCGACCTACGGACACTTCGGACGCAACGACCTCGACCTCCCATGGGAGCGCACCGACAAAGCCGACAAGCTCCGCAAAGCCGCCGGCCTATAATCCAAATACATCCCTTCCCCCTCGATGGGGGTTCCCATCAAATCCCCTCCCCCTCTGGGGGAGGGTTAGGGAGGGGGCAAGGGATGATAAAATACATCCCATCCTATCCATCTTGTCCATCGATGTTAGATTAAATCATGCCAATAAAATTCGGAACAGACGGCTGGCGCGCCATTATCGCCGAAGACTTCACCTTCGACAATGTGCGCCTCTGCGCCCAGGGTGCCGCCGACCTCATGAAATACCACAGCCTCGCCTATCGCGGCTTCATGGTCGGCTACGACACGCGCTTCGCGTCCGCCGAGTTCGCCGCCGCCGTCGCCGAAGTAACGGCAGGCAACGGAATACCCACGCTGCTATGCGACAGAGCAGCGCCAACCCCCGTCATCGCCTACAACCTGGTCGCCAGGGACGCCGGAGCAGGCGCGGTCATCACCGCAAGCCACAACCCAGCCGCCTACAACGGCTTCAAGTACAAGCCCGACTACGGCGGCAGCGCCTCCCCCGAAATCGTCGCCGAACTCGAATCGCGCATTAGGGGCGCAGAATCTTCCGGCGGCGTGCAGCGCATACCCCTTGGACAGGCAGAGGCAAGCGGACTACTCGAAAAATTCGACCCGCAACCCGACTATCTCAACCATGTCGCTTCATTCGTTGACCTCGCCGCGATCCGCAACGCAGGCCTGGACATCGTAGTGGATTCCATGCACGGCGCGGGCGCGGGCTACCTTCCGGACCTCCTATCCGGCGGCTCAACCCGCGTCATCGAAATTCGCTCCGAGCCGAATCCCGCATTCCCCGGCATGGCGCAGCCCGAACCGCTCGCGCACAACCTTCAGCCCCTCATAGATGAAGTCTCCGACAGGACCGCCGACATCGGACTCGCCACTGACGGCGACGCGGACCGTCTCGGCGTAGTGGACGACGACGGCAACTTCCTCACCACCCTCCAGACCTTCGCCCTGCTCTGCATGCACCAGCTCGACACGCTCGGCAGGCGCGGCCCCCTCGTGCGCTCCATTACCATGACCGGCATGATAGACAAGCTCGGCGCAATCTACGACGTGCCCGTGCATGAAACGCCCGTCGGCTTCAAGTATCTAGGCCCCGTAATGATGAGCGCAGACGCCATCATCGCCGGCGAAGAGAGCGGCGGCTACGCATTCCAGGGCAACGTCCCAGAGCGCGATGGCATCCTCAGCGGACTCATGCTGCTCGACCTGATGGTCAAGACCGACATGGACATCCAGGACCTTCTAGGCGAACTCGAAGACAAAGTAGGCCCCCACCACTACGACCGCCTGGACCTCCCCTTCGACGAAGACCTGCGAAACACCATCATCAGCCGCCTGCAAAGCGCCGCCCCCGCATACCTGGCCGGCAAGCAAATCGAGCAAGTGGACACCCAAGACGGCTTCCGCTACCTCCTAGAAGGCGGCTACTGGGCGCTAATCCGCTTCTCCGGCACCGAACCCCTCCTCCGAATCTACGCCGAAGCCGAATCCCCCGACGACGTGGCGATGCTGCTTGATGAAGCGCGCGACCTTGCAGGAGTGTAGAATAGAGTAATGAAAGAGCGAAAAGACAATCAGAAAACAAGCAAGGCAGCAGAAAAAGTGCGACCGGACACTATGGCGCACTTCAAAGCAAGCCTTGAGAAGAACCGTCGCCTCGCCGAGCTACTCGGCAAGTCTTGATGCGCGGCTTGCCCTGCCATTGCGCCGTATCGCGTCCGCAATATGCCCAAGTTGCGACGGACCGGAGAACATTCCGTCATCCAGTATTCTCTGCGCTTCTTTGGCGTCCATCTCCGTTGCAAGGACTTGAACGCTCGCAGAATTGCGCTTGGTGATATTGGCATGTCCTATGACTTTGAGTGTATTTGTTCACCCACTGGATTGCCCCAGTCCAATTGCTGACTATTGTGAACTAACAAGATTGATTTGATAAACCGCTGCCTTACCACCGCTGCCTTCCGCCTGCTTTACGACTACTAGCCTAACTCCTATCCCTTGTGGCAGATCATATTCTCCAAGGCCAGATTTCCCTTCAACGCTGAGCCATTTTCCAACCTTCGATTTCTTGCTATGGTGAGTAGGGGCTTGAATCTCCAGTAATTCTGCAACTTCATCCAGAAGTCCATCGGACATATGCTTTATTCCAAACAATCGTGTGCCAAATTGCTCGTAAAGAGTTCCATTGCATCGAGTTGCTCCTTGTGGTTACTCATTCAGCCTCTTCCTCAAATTTCAAAATGGTCCTAACCTTCTAAAGTATCTTCACTCTCTTTCTGGCCCCTTTTCTAAAGCAATGCCAGTTCGCAACAACAATCCCTTTTGCATTACAATGAGCCTATCATAGCATCGGATAAACATCTTCCCCATGCCCATCCTCACCGCCACAAACCTAGCCCTCCTATACGGCGAAATCGAAATCTTCGCCAATCTCGACCTTCAGATCGACGAGCGCGACCGCATCGGCATCGTCGGTCCTAACGGCGCGGGCAAGACATCCCTCATACGCATCCTCTCCGGCGAACTCGAACCCAATGGCGGCACAGTAACGTGGCAGCGCGGCGTCCGCATCGGCTACGTCCCGCAGACGCCCAGCCAGGCCCCCCAAGGCACAGTCCACGACGAAGTGATGCAGGCATTCGCCCGCCTGCGACAAGTCGAGGACGAACTCGCCTCCAGCGCGCTCGACATTCAGGTCGCCGATGATGAGTCTCGCAGCAGCGCGGAGCGCCGATACGACGCCCTGCTCAAGGAATTCGAGGCGCTCGGCGGTTACGACTACGAGCATCGCATGGAGCGCGTTCTCGACGGCGTCGGGTTGCCCGAAGACACACTCGCAACCGCCGCATCCGATGCCAGCGGCGGCGAGCGCACACGCGCCGCCCTCGCAAGGGCGCTCCTGTCAGACCCCGACTTCCTCATCCTGGACGAGCCGACAAACTACCTCGACTTCCGGGGGCTGGACTGGCTCGAAGATTTTCTTTCGAGCTTCAACGGCGGCTTCATGGTCGTATCCCACGACCGTTACTTTCTGGACAAGGTAGCCACACGCATACTCGAAATCGACAACGGCAAGCTCCGCTCCTTCCCCGGCAACTACACCAAGTACCGCGCCCTCAGGGAAGAACAGCTCCGCCGTCAGCTTATTGAGTACGAGCGACAGCAAGAGTACATCGCCCGCGAAGAAGCATTCATCCAGCGTTACAAAGCCGGCCAGCGAGCGCGAGAAGCCCGCGGGCGCGCTACTCGCCTAGAACGGCTTGAGCGCATCGAAAAGCCCCATACCAACGAAGAGATACACCTCGGCAGCCTGAGCACATTCCGCACCGGACAGATAGCCATCAGGACCAGCAAGCTCGCCGTAGGCTACCGGCAGAACGGGCACGGCGTTTCGCTTCTCGACATTGCCGACACCCAGCTTGAGCGCGGCTCGCGCACCGCCATCATCGGCAGCAACGGCATCGGCAAGACCACGCTATTGAAAACCTTGCTGGGAGAAACGCCGCCCATCTCAGGCAAAGCAAGCCTCGGACACAATGTCGATCCGGGCTACTACTCACAGGGCAGTGCCGACCTGCCGCGACACTCCACCGTGCTCGACGCGCTCATAGACGCGCGCAACCTGCGTATCCCCGAAGCGCGGAACTACTTGGCGCGCTTCCTGTTCAGGGGCGACGACGTCTTCAAGTCCACTACAGCGCTCAGCGGCGGCGAGCGCAGCCGCCTCGCCCTTGCGCGCCTGCTCATCACCGAGCCGAACCTGCTCATCCTCGACGAGCCGACAACCCACCTTGACATCCCAAGCCGAGAAGCCCTTGAAAGCATGCTCGGCAACTACGGCGGAACCCTGCTCTTCGTCTCGCACGACCGCCGCCTCATCTCGCTGCTCGCATCCCAACTCTGGATAGTCGAGGACGGCGCGGCAAGCCTATTCAAAGGCAGTTTCGAGGAATGGATGCAGGAAAGGCGTGTCGCGGCGGACCGTCAATCGGAAACATCCCGACCGACCGCACCCAAGACCCGCAGCAGGCAGTCCGACAGGCAGCGCCGCACCTCATCAGCCCAGAAGCGCGCAAAGCAGGCAAAAATCAGAGACCAGGAAGAGTTGATAACCCGACTCGAAGCCCAACTCACCGAAATCAATGCAGCACTCGAATCCGCCACCGAGCGCCAGAACATCCCCGAAATCACCCGTCTAGGCGAAAAGTACAACACAACCCAAGCAAGCCTAGACCAAGCCTGGGAAGACTGGAGCGAACTTTCCTAGCTTCAGGCTGCGCGGCGCAGTCCTCGCGCCTCATCCCGCAGCGCCTTGACTCTTTGCGCCAGAACATCGATTCGAGCGAGTATATCCCTGAACTCCCCGGACAAGTCTAATGCACAAACTTCCAGCGTCTTGCGGGTGTGCCTGACCTCATAGACGGCAGTATCGGCTCCGCCTTGCGCGTAGATAAGCAGCCCGCCCGGCAGGTCAAGTGCGGTCATGTATGCGAGCAACTGATACAAGTCGTCAGGCCGCACACCTTTGTCGTCTAAATCTTTGTACTTGGCATCCCCCACGAATACACAATCGCTGCCGTCCCACCACGTAAGGTCTGGCCTTAATCCTGCCTTGCCGCCCACATCAAGGCTGGGAATCGATTTTTCACAAAACGCGCTCTCAGACAAGCGCAGGGCATCCCGCAGCGCAGCGGTCACGAACTCTTGGAATACTTTGTTCATATCCATCAGGAAGCCGCTCGCCCTCACCGTGCCACGCTTCGACTCGAACGCGCTGTGCATCAGGACCAGCCGCGCCAGACCGACGACGACGCGGTAGTGCTCGTTCAGACGGTTGAATGAAACCGAAGGCACATCGTTCGACGCGAAATCCACTAGCGATACATCGCCGAGCATGCCCGCAATCCAGCCAAGACCGCGGCGCGCATCCGACGATCGCAAGCGCATCACCCCAAGCCGCATCACCGCAGCCTTCACCAGGCGATTCTCAAGGATGTCATCTGTTAACTCGTCGTATCGTACTTCGACGGGCAGCGGGACGCCGAACCTGCGCCGTATCTGCTCCGCGAACCTGATGCGACCGCGAACAGTATGCAGCGCCTCTTCCCGCCGTTGGTATCCGTGCAGCAGCCCGCGCGAGAACGACCGCCTTGCAGCCGCCACGAGCGCAAGCGCAAGCGTGTCCGGTAGCGTCTTATCCCGCGCGAAGTCGAACTGATGCATATCCTGCTGCCTATACATCCTCATCGCGTAGCATGCCAGGGATAGCAACTTCGGAATGCCGATCTTGGGCTGTATCAGAACCGACAAGTCGCCGATTTCCAGCGCACCCACGGTCGAACCGGGCCTGAGAATGTACTTATCGCTTTCACCTGGAGCCGGGCTAACTGCGATCGACAACTCTTTCGACGACAGGGCGTCGCGCTCTTCCACCAACAGCGCATGCGGCTCGCTGTTCTGATGTTCTTGCAGGTCTATCTGCCGCATGACTAAACGCCGCCGTTACCTTCTTGGACGTTTGATGCGGCTTTCCCGTCGCCATATGCCTGATCTTCTTCTCCCTGGGTGACCTCTCGCCGCAGCGCACCAAGATTGAACTGCCCCAGCCTATCATCCTGCCCAATTAGCCGTTCCTCGATGTATGGCAAGACACTGTGCTTCCATATCCTCTCAACGGCTACTTCATCAAGGTTGTCCTTCATGAAGTAGCTTGGCCCGATAGCGGCATGGCGGTCGTCGCCCAATAACTTATTCGCCCCGTCAACGACATCCGCCACCCACTCCATATCGTCAAGCCCATTCTTTTGCAACCAGCGACGCAGTACGCCCTTGATGGGTTCGTTATCAGGGTGGAACTCCACAAAGTAGAAGCGCCGCCGAAGTGCCAAGTCAACCAGCGCGATTGAGCGGTCGGCGGTGTTCATCGTCCCAATGATATACAGATTATCCGGCAGCGAGAAGGGTTCGTCGGAATACTGCAACTGAATGCCTTCATCACGGTACTCCAGCAAGAAGTACAACTCCCCAAACACGCCCGCAAGGTTGCCTCTGTTAATCTCGTCAATTATGAGGAAGTGCTTGATGCCCTTGCCTTGGTCTAGTCTTGCTACCCTCGCCGCCCGAACCAGCGGGCCATCGCGCAATTCAAATCCCGCCTGCCCGCCCTCAAGCGTAGGCCGAAAGCCTTGCACGAAATCCTCATACGAATACGACGGGTGGAATTGCACAAGCGTAACGCGGTCATCGGCACCGGCAAGACGCTTCGCAAGTTCGCGCGCTACAAAAGTCTTGCCTGTGCCAGGCGGACCTTGAAAGATGACCTGCTTCTTGTCTTCGAGAAGAGTCTGTACTTCCTCAAGAAACTCAACAGGAAAGGTTAGAGCGTCGGCGAGTTCCGCGAGTGTCATCGCCGGCGGAGACGCATCTCCTTCATACAAGTCCTCCAAATGCAGGCCAACCCGTTCAGGCGGATCCTGATGCTGGGATACTTCATCACGCCCTTCATGAAGTGCCCATACGACAGACTGTGCATCAAGACGGTGCCGAAACTCCAAGTCCCTATCGGCCGCCTCCCTTATGAAGCAGTCAAGGAACCCTAAGAAGTGTTCATACACGGCTGCTTCGTTCGAGTTCTGTTCGGGGCGACCATATCCGGTAATGTCGTATGCTCGATTTAACACTCTTATTCCGAACGGTGGATATCGGTAGGCATTCACCCCCATCAATAACACGGAAATAACTCTCACGCGTGTACCCAATCCGCCACCTGTTACCGAAGTTGGGAGCAATTCGCTGAAGTTTCGAATCCTCTCCGCAACACCTGAAGCGTCCCGTGTCCAGATCGCCCGCAGTGCCCGCAGTGCGTCATTGTTAGAATCGTCTATCCAGAGTCGGAAGCGTTGCTGTTGCCGCCAGGGAGTAAGGTTATTGTTGGAAAAGTCTCGCTTAACCAGTGTCATCCAATCACCCACACCAGCCAATGTTGCATCTCGTGCAGCCGAAAGTCTCACAGCAATCTCGACCTTATAGTCAATCTCTTCGACATTAAGGCGCCCAGAGTACACATACGTCTTAGCACGCCTGACATACTCATCCCAAGGGTTATCGGAGACCATAGTTACCCCTTCCTCGCTGCTTTCATCCTATCCATCGATGCTAATTCCCGTATCGCTCGAAAGCAGTTTCATACGCCTCCGGAGTATTCAGGTCCAGCCGTATCATCGCGTCGTCCAGCGCATACTCCTGCACGCTGTCCCGGTGCGCCTGAAACACCTCGCGTATGCCTTGCTTCTCCTCAGAGATGCGCGCCAGTTCTTCACGCAGAGACGCCGCGAATATCAGTGGATGGCCGCCATGCCCATCATAGCGTGGCGATGTAATGAGGTAGTTCCCGGAGACGTGCGCTTGCACAACGGCAGAAACGATGGAAGCAGTGCGCGGCTGGTCAACGGCAAGCAGCAGAATGGCGTCCGCGTCCGGACTGATGGCGCGCAGTCCCGCCTTGATGGAGGTAGTCTTGCCTTGCAGATAGTTGGGATTCACCACGCAGCGCGCGCCCGTGCATGACACCTGCGCCGCCACTGCATCAGCCTCATGCCCCACTACGACCACGACCTCGGAGACGCCGCCATCGAACAGCGCGCTTATCTGGTGTTCCACGAGTGTCGTGCCGCGCCAGGGCAGCAACGGCTTGGGCCGTCCCATCCGGCGCGATTCGCCAGCGGCCGTAAGAATGGCTGAGACGCCGGGCATCGCCTAGTCTGCCACCACCGCGGCAGCGCCGTGCTTCTCCTCGATGCGGCTCATCAGGCGCTCTTCGAGCTTCATCACGCTGCCGGACCCGCCCAACCGGAACATCAGCACTTCCGACATGATGCTCACGGCAATCTCTTCCGGCGTGCGCGCCCCGATGTCCAGCCCTATGGGCGCGCGCAACTCGCGTATGCGCTCATTCGAGATACCCATCCGCATCAGGTCCTCGTAGATGAGGATAATCTTGCGCTTGCTCCCCAGCAGCCCGACGTATTTCGCCGATGTCCTGGCGGCAGCCGCGAGCGCGACATTGTCATACCTGTGCCCGCGCGTAGCAACGATGATGAAGGTGTTCGGGTTGATGGGCAGCTCGCCCAGCGCGTCCTCCGGCTTCTTGGCGACGATGATGTCAGCCTCCGGGAATCTATCCGCGTTGGCGAACTCCTCGCGGTCGTCTGTCACGAACACGCGGAAGCCCAGCGTCTTTGCGAGCGGCGCGATAGACTTGGAGACATGCCCGCCGCCGCATAGAACCAGTTGCGGAGGCGTGGTATAGGCTTCGATGAAATACTCAGCGCCGCCTCCGGTGACGACATACTTGTTCTTGCCATGCACCATCAGCTCAAACGCCTCTTCAATCGCGCCTTCGTCCAGTTCAGGACTTCCCAGCGAGCCGACCGTGGAGCCGTCCTGCCGGATGAACATCTTCGCGCCGATAGTCGCGGCAGAACCGCTCCCACCGCGTATCAGGCTTGCCAGCGCAACCGCGTCGCCGCCCGTATAGGCGTCCTCGATCTCCTTCGCGAAGTCCAGGTATTCGCCCGGCTCGTACACAGGATCAATCAGGAAGAACATCGTTCCGCCACATATCAACCCGTCCTCGGCGGCAAGGTCTTCATTCAGCTCGTACTCTCGATACTCCGCGGTGCCCCCGCTCTTCAGCAACTCGCTCGCCGCAAACCAGATGTCCCCTTCCACACAGCCTCCGCCCAGCGTGCCCACGCCGCTGCCGTCGGTCCGCACCAGCAGTTTAGACCCCGGCTTCTGCGGAGTCGAACCCTTCGTGCCAATCACCGTAGCGACCACCACGGGCGTTTCGCTCTCAAGCTGCTTGACCGCTTCATTGAAGACTACCTGCATCATGCACCGCCTTTTTGCCGATCCCATGAGTCCCTTCCCCATAGACGGGGGAAGGTTAGGATGGGGGTGAACCAATAGCTCTCTTACTTACAGACTATCAATTTGCGCCCTCCATTGCAATTGAAGTTAGTCTCAACAGACGACCAGAAAGGTGCTAAGAGATGGTAATGGAGGCGCGCATCAAACCTCAGTCTCATAGACTATCTTGCCATCCCTCCAGGTCGGAACCGATCCAGTCGTCTCTATCGCACGCTTGCGGGCTTTGAGGGCAGCACGGCGCATCGCCGCGTCCACACCCGCATTGTATGCGTCTCTTTCCTCTTTTGTCGGCTTCCATCTTCCATTACTCTGCTTGTCCATCATTTATACCCTCTGCGGCTAACTTCGGAAACTCCGTCGCGAATGTAGTCTTGCCCGCGCCGTTTGGGCCCGCGATTATCAGAATGCTCCTCTGTGAAGTCGTACTTGTCATATCAGATTGTGAAACAGCCAAAATCCTATCTATCCTGCCCATCCTGTTAGTCCACGACGATAATCAGCACCCACATCGGCTCTCCACCCACATCGTAAGTCGCAAACCGCGTCAGAGTCCCGTCGCCCTCGATGCGATACGCCGCAAGCCTACCCGTATCCAGTCCAGCAGCATACAGAAACCGTCCGCTCGGATCTATGCTGAACGCGCGCGGCACCGCCTCGCTCTCTGCATGCCCGATAGCCGTCAGCGCCCCGCTCTCCGCATCCACGCTGAAGCACGCTATACTGTTGTGTCCCCTGTTCGGCGCGTACAGGAACTCACCCGACGGCGCAATCTGAATCTGCGAGCAGCTATTCCGTTCATCATACCCATCCGGCAGCGTGGAAATAGTCTGAAACGCGCTCAGCGTCCCTGCCTCCGCATCGAAATTGTACCCCGTAACGCTGCATCCCTGCTCGTCCGAGAAGTACAGGATGTCCTTGTTCGGATGAAAGCAGAAATGTCGCGGTCCAAGCTCCGCATCTGGCTCAACCCTCGCCGGGCTATTCGGCGTAATATGCCCCGTCTCCGCATCGAACCTGAACTGGAATATCGCGTTGGGGCCGTTGCCGCCCGATATATGCGGCACGAACGCAAACCTGTTCGACGCATCCGTCTGCATCGAGTGCGCCCCCTTAGCAGTCGCCAGCCACTCCACAGGTGGCGATGTAGCAGCGCCGTCCTCGCCAATGGCATGCACCGCGCACAGACCGCCCTCATAGTACGCTGACAGCAGGAAGCGACCGGCGCGGTCCGTCGCCAGATAGCACGGATCATTATCCACCGCCACATCCCCGATATGCGTCAGTTCACCGCCCTCACCAATCGCGTAACTCGAAACCGCAATCTCATCACGGCACCCCACATACATCCTGTCTCCCGCAGGATTAACCGCGAGCGGCGCGGGCCGCGCAACCGTCCGCACATCCCCGACATGCACCAGCTCCCCCGTCCCCTCATCCACCTCATACCGCGCAATCCTGTCCTCACCCGACATCGTTATGTACATCCGCATTGCCATCACTTATCCCATCCTGTCTGCATTTGAATTCGTCATCCCACGTTCTTCTTCGTCATTCCCGCGTCTTTTTTCGTCATTCCCGCTTTCGTGGGAATCCAGTGGACGCATTCACTCATACAATCTCAGAGTACAAATCTCGCCATGAAGGATTTCCCTTAGGAAGATTGGCTCAGGTTACGCCGGTCGCGCCGGTGCCGCCGCGACTAATTCTACATTGTCGGGAAGTGCCAGTCCTGCCTTCTCTAATTCAATCTCAAGTTCCTCTATTTCCTTTGCTGTTAGATAAAGTTGCACTATGTTGTTGGGGAGGTCCGTCCCTGAACCGGGGTTGAAACCGAGTTCCCTCACTATTTCCTCGGCCTCCTTCCTAGCCTTCTTGAGTTCCACAAGCGACTTCTCTACTTGACATACCTTAACAGTGGTAGCCACCGACGTGCGTTCGAGATATGGACGAATAGTCTTATCCCCGTCTCTTGTGAATGCCACTACAATCCTGTAATCCGGCTCGTTTTGTATCCAGAGGCCGCCGAATGTAGCACTCTCGCGTGATGTCAATTCAGAATCGAGGTTGCCGATTGCGTTCGCGTTCTGTTCGGCTAATCTTCTTATCGCTTCGCTCAGACTGACGCCGTAGGCCTCCGCATAGTAGCGGGCATCCTCCACAAGCTCGGGGCTGACATCCGGAAGTGGTTCGGAGGACTGCTGTGGAACAATTTCATTGCATGTCGTCTGAACTTCCTGACACGCCGCCATGAACATCGCCAGAAGTAAGAGCAATGCAAGTAACAAAGATTGAATAATTATCCTATCCATCCTGTCCATCGATGTCAGTAAATCACAACCTCAGCATCCGCTCGATCCGCCGGTGCCCCCTGCAAGGCCCCACCACCGCGATATTCAGCCGCTCCGATACCAGCACATCATTGGCAAGCCGCAGCACATCATCAGTCGTAACCGCGTTCACCTGCTTGATAACATCGTCAACATGCGCGATATTCCCCAGCAGCATTTCCGACTGCCCCATCCAGCTGGCAACAGCCCGCGTGTCCTCCATCCGCAGCATCAGCCGTCCCGCGCTCAGACGCTTCGCCTTCTCCAGTTCGTCCTCCGGCAGGCCATCCCGCAGCGCGCCCACCTGCTCCAGTATCGTCTGCACCGCATCATACACGCGCTTCGGATCAACCCCTGCCGACACGACCATCGCGCCCGTATCCGTGAAGTGGCTCACCTCGCTATGCACATCGTAGGCAAGCCCGCGCTTCTCTCGCACCTCCACGAACAGTCGGCTGCTCATACCCTCGCCCAGCGCCACGCTCAGAAGATCCAGCGCATACCGTTTCGGATGCGTCAGCGACACCCCCGGCAGCGCCACCGACAGATGCGCCTGCTCCGTCCTGCGATACTCCACATGAGACTGCGGTTCGCGCTGTTCGCCATTGTACGGCGTCCATTCGTTGAGTGCTCTGCGCTCACATGTGTCGAAATTTCCACCTGTCTGCCAGCCCTCGCTGAGCCGCTCCACCTGCGCCACCACATCCTCGTGCGACACATTCCCCGCGACGCTCACAACCATATTATCCGGCGTATAGTACGCCGACACGAAGTCCAGTATCATCTCCCGCGTAATCCCGCCAACGCTCTCGCGCGTTCCCCCAATGTCTCGACCAAGAGGATGCCCCGGCCACAGCATTTCGTCTATCAGAGCCTCCACCTTGTAGGTAGGATAATCGTTTATCATCCTCAGTTCCTCGAAGACGACCTGCCGCTCCTTCTCGATGTCGTCCGGCTCATACAGCGAATTGCGGAGGATGTCGAACAGCAGCGCAAGGCTTTCCTCGAAAAACGGCTGCGCCACCTTGCACCAATAGACCGTCAGCTCATGCTCGGTCGCCGCGTTTATGACGCCCCCCACTCCCTCGATTGCCGCGCTTATCTGCTGTGGTTCAGGGCGCATCGCCGTCCCCTTGAACACCATGTGCTCAAGGAAATGAGAAAGCCCCGCCTCATCGTCCGACTCGTAGCGCGAACCCACACCCACGAACACGCACATGCTCACCGAGCGAGTATGCGGCATCTCGCTCGTAACCACCCGCATACCATTATCCAGCGTACTCTTCTGAAACATATCCTTCCTTATAACTCCCTTCCCCCTCGACGGGGGGAAGGCTAGAGCCTGCGCCCGCGAAAGCGGGTGATGGAGGTGAAATCGCAAATGCAAGCACTGTTAATTTTCGGTATCCTAATACGCGCTGACTTTGAATCCGTCATTCCCGCGCAGGCGGGAATCCAGTGCTGTTGAGGACCTGCTTGAATTGAATTATCCGCGCTTGTAAAGAATACCTAATTTTCAATGCCTACCCCTCTCAGCCCTTGCTGAACGAAGGCTAGAGCCCACGCTCGCGAAAGCGGGTGATGGGGGTGAATATCCTACCTAACCTGTTAACTCCCCGTCCGAATCTCCACACCCGCGCGCTCCTCCTGCACCTTCGCAACCGCCCCGGCCGCTTCCCTGCCCCAGCCCTTGTTCTGCCCCGCGATATACCGCTGCTGCGCTATGTTCGACATCTCCATCGGAACGCGCAGTCGCCGCCCCATTTCCGTCGCAAGCCCGACATCCTTCGCCGCGAGGTCAAGCTGAAATCCCGGATCGAAGTTCCCTTCGAACAACCCTGACGGAAATCCTTGCATGCTCTGCGTATTGCCGGAGCTGCCCTTCACCGCGTCGAATAGCGTCTGCGCGTCCACGCCCGCCTTCACTCCAAGGCTGAACGCCTCCGACAATAGCACGCCCACACTCAACCCGATGAGATTGTTCACAATCTTGCAAATCGCGCCCGAACCCAGGTCCCCGCAGCGCATCACCTTGTCGCCTATCTTATCCAGCACAGGCTTGCACCGCGTGTAAGCGTCCTCATCGCCGCCCACCATCACGCACAGCGTCCCAGCCTCCGCACCCGCAACACCACCACTCACAGGAGCGTCCAGTACCGTAACGCCGGCGCTCTCGCCCGCCGCGCTGATGCGATAGATAGTATCCGGATCTGTCGTGCTCAGATCGAAAAAGACCGTCCCCGCGCCCGCGCCGCTCAGTATGCCGCCCTCTCCCAGCGCAACCTCCTCCACATCCTGCGGGCGCGGCAGCGACGTGAACACCACATCGCTAGCCTCAGCAACCGCAGCAGGGCTATCCGCCCAAGTCGCCCCCATCGAAAGCAGTTCGTCAGCCGCCTCCTTCCGAATATCGAACACCGTCATCTCAAATCCGCCCGCCGCGATATTCCGCGCCATGTGCCGCCCCATAAACCCAACGCCGATGAATCCCACCTTCATGTCAGTCTCCTTATTTTCAGTTGTAAATAATCAGTTATCTGTCTGATGATTGTGGGAATGATAACCCCCCGTTGCAAGCCCTAGCAAGTTGTGCAACGCTCCATTTCGGGAAAGTCCTGCGCCCTTCCTATTGTGTCCACCGAAGTCAGATTAAATCTCATAAAATCCTTCCCCACACAACAGCATCTAACCATACGAATCCACTCCAAAAGAGCAGATTCAGAATAGCACCACACAATCTACAACAGGAGTGCTCCCAATGAAGCGCATTCGCATTTCAATGACAACACTCGCGCTGCTGCTCATCGCCGCGCTTGTACTAGCTGCCTGCTCTCAATCAGACCCGCAGGCGCAAGCCGAGGCGGCTGATGCGCCCTTACCACAGACTCAGGCTCAGTCCATTGTGCCCACGCCCACGCTGCCTCCCGCGAACACACCAAAGCCCGCGCCAACCGCGACACCTGTGCCCTCCAAGCCCGTCGCCACCGCAGAGCCGCAGGCAGCCGCGCACACAAGCATCGTTACGCCCGCAACCGGCAGCGAGCAGACCGTCCCGGAAATTCGTGGCATCGCAAGCTGGATTAACTCCGAGCCGATAACCTTCGAGGAGCAGCGCGGCAAAGTAGTCCTCGTGGACTTCTGGACATACACCTGCGTCAACTGCATCCGCACCCTGCCATACCTCAAGGCGTGGCACGAGAAGTACGCCGACATGGGACTGGTCATCGTGGGCGTCCACACACCCGAGTTCGACTTCGAGAAAGACCGCGATAATGTAATCGAGGCGACGGAAGGCTTCGGGCTGGAGTGGCCCATCGCGCAGGATAACGACTTCAAGACATGGCGCGCCTTCAACAATCGCTACTGGCCCGCAAAATACCTCGTGGACAAGGACGGACTCATCCGCTACACCCACTTCGGCGAAGGCGCATACGAAGAGACCGAACTCTGGATACGCGGCTTGCTCGAAGAGGCGGGCGTTGACCTCAGCGATGTGTCCCTTAGCATGCTTGACGAACCGGAGTATGACAACAATGTAAGAGGAACCGATCGTGAGACCGGCCTCACCCGCGAGATTTACGCCGGCTTCGAGCGCAACTACAACGCCCTCTTGTCCTCAGCGCCCTACGTGCTCCACCAGGAGTATTACGAAGAAGAGGATGTCGAAATTCTCTACACCGACCCCGGCGAGTATCGCAACCACTTCTTGTACCTGCAAGGCCTGTGGCGCAACGAATCCGAGCGGCTGGTTCACGCCCGCGAAACCGAAGATTTCGAGGACTATCTCGCTCTCAAGTTCAACGCCACCAGCGTCAATGCCGTGATGTCGCCCGTAAATGGCGGCGAGTACCAAGTGCGCGTAATCCTTAATGACATGCCCATAAGTCCGGAAGCGGCAGGCACGGATGTCATGTTCGACGCGGACGGCAACGGCTACATCACCGTGGACTCTGCCCGTATGTACCACATCGTCAACCTGCCCGAATACCAGAGCCACGAACTAAAGCTCAGCTCAAACTCACCCGAATTCTCCCTGTTCGCCTACACCTTCGGCGCGTATGACGGCGGCGAACCCGCCCCAACCGGCTACGACACGAACTAGCAGGATGTTCCCTCTCCCCCAAGGAGAGGCCTGGAGCGAAGGAAACAGTCCCTTCCCCCTCGATGGCTGAGAGGGGTAGGTAATATATCCCCTCCCCCTACGATGGGGGAGGGTTAGGGTGGGGGTGAAAAGCGCTGAACTACATGACAAACACACCCATCCCAACATCGTCATTCCCGCCTTCGCGGGAATCAATACCCCTTCCCCCTCGATGGGTAGGATGGGGGTGATAGAATCCACCCCATCCTACCCATCGATGTAAGATAAAGTCCCGTCCCTGGTTCGACAGGCTCACCACGAAGTCCGCAAGTCATTCGCATTCAACTGGAGCGAAAATCGCACAATGCCCAAGCAATTCACCATAACCCTCACCCTCGCAGCCATCTTCATGCTCGCAGCGCTCGCCTGCCAGAACATCGCGACACCGTCTGAGCACCCCGCTTCGAATGATGAACAGGACGCAGCGTTTGAGGAAGTCGAACTAATCAAGGGTCCCGTCTCGCCCGACGGCTTACAGGCGATATTCGCCACGCCCGACCTGGGTACGGGCGAGCAGCGAGTCGCGGTCGTCCTCACTTCTCAGAAAGGCCTGGTGCGCTCCCCCATCGCAACGCTCACATCCTACTACTACCCCGACGGCGCATCCGAAGGCGAGATGCGCGACACCGCAGTCGCCCTCTTCAGACCCTTCCCACTCGGCACACGCGGCCTATACGCCGCCCAATTGCAGTTCGACTCCCCCGGCAATTGGGGCTTGGACATCGCCGTTCTCGACGAGGACGCCAACACCCTTCGCGCAGAGCTGCGCTTCGAGGTCCCTGAGCAGACCGCCGCACCCGCCAACGGCACTGCGTCGCCGCTAAGCGACAGCAAGACATTGGCAACGCACGGCATCGAAGAGTTGACAACCGGCACGCTCCAGGACACCGACCTCTACCAAGTCAGCATAGCCGACGCCGTGCAGTCCGGCATGCCCACCGTCATAGTTATGGCAAGCCCCGCCTTCTGCACCAACGCCGTCTGCGGTCCCCAGGTCGATGTCCTCAGCGAACTCAAGGACAAGCACAAAGGCAAGGCGAACTTCGTCCACATCGACTTCTTCGACAACCCGCACGAAATTCAAGGCGATCTTACACGCGCCCGCATTTCGCCCACCGTGCTGGAATGGAACCTACCGAGTACCGAATGGTCATTCGTCGTCAACGCGGACGGGATCATCCACCGCCGCTTCGAAGGCTTCGCACCCATCGAAGAACTAGAAGACGCCCTCCTCGAAGTGCTGAGCTAGACCCTACTCGCCGAAATGCCGGCTAATTGATACACCCTTAGCATTGCTGTACTATTGGGTTGTGGCAGACTCGAACAATCAGCCGGACACTCAGAGAACATCCATGCCGTCCATATCCCCCAGGATGGTTGGACTATATCTCGTTATATTCTGGGTTCAGTGCGTAGTTGGCGTAGGCATTAACGTCTATAATCAGGTATGGCAGCGCGCCGACAGCAGCATTGCCGATACGATACTGCAAGTCATATTGGTTTCCGGCGCAGTCGGCATTGGAGCGGCGACAAACTCGCTGATAGTCGTAATCACAGCGGAGGGAATCATGGTACTTGCAGCGTGGGTCAAGAAAAGGCAGTTCGCTGAAGGCGTCGAGGTAGGCAAAAAGCAAGAGCGCAAGCGCACGAATGCAAAATTGCGCGCCTGGGCAGAAGAGAGGGGCATCCCTATCGAAGAATTGCCGAAAATTGAAGACGAGAATCAGGACGACTAATACGCTTTCGTATCCCGTCGTAATTTCAGGTCAGGGGGAAACATGGTCCTTGCGGCGTGGTTCAAGAGAAAGCAGTTCGAGAAAGGCCTTGAAATAGGTCGTGTTCAAGGTCGTGCTGAAATACGTAGCGCCTACAATGCAAAGTTGCGCGCTCTTGCGAAAGAGTACGGAATTCCAGAGGATGAACTGCCCCTGATGAACGAATCCGAATAACCGCCCCTATATCGCATCCGCCAGCAGCTCCACCAGATGCTTGGCTTTCTTCCCCGTCCCCTGCTCCACCTGCTGCCGGCAAGACACCCCCTCCATCACAAGCTCGAACTCGCCCTCCTGCGCCCGCACCGCCGGGAACAGCGACATCTCCCCGATGCTCATAGAAATGTCGAAGTGCTCCTTTTCCAGCCCGAACGACCCCGCCATCCCGCAGCACCCCGTCTGAATCTCCCGCGCATCGCAGCCTGGTATCGCGTTCAGCACCTGCATCGCCGCCCGTGTACCCACCAGCGCCTTCTGATGGCAATGCCCATGAAACAGCACCGTCCCCGGAGGATTCGTGTACTCCGGCGCCGCGCCATGCCGCTCCTGCGCGTACAGCAGAAACTCTTCGATCAGCATCGTATTGTCCGCAATCGCTTTCGCTTTCGCATCTCCGCCCAGCAAGTCCTCGTACTCGTCGCTGAAGCTCAGAATGCAGCTCGGCTCCAGCCCTACGATCTTCGCGCCCTGCTCCACAAGCGGATACACGCTGTCCACATTCGCCCGCGCGCTCGCCTTCGCCTTGTCCATGTATCCCTTCGACAGCATCGGACGCCCGCAGCACCCCGCATCCGGCAGTACCACACGATAGCCCAGATGCCGCAACACCTTCACCGCCGCAATCCCCAGCTCAGGATGGTTGTAGTTCGTGAAGGTATCCGGGAACAGCACTACCGTGCCATGCATCGCGTCCGACGCGGGCGATCCGCCCGACGCCCTGAACCATTGTCGGAAAGTCTGGCTCGCCAGCATCGGCAGTTCCCGTCGCTTGTCGATGCCCGCGTAACGCTCAAGCAGTTCCTTGCCGATAGCCGACTTCAGGGGCAGGTTCGTCAGCGGCGCGAACGGCGACGCCAGCTTGTTGAAGAACGCCACATTGCCCATCATCCTATCGCGCAGCGTATGCCCGTTCTTCTTCTTGTACTTGTCGATGAACTCGTACTTCAGCTTCGCCATATCCACATTCGACGGGCACTCCGCCTTGCACCCCTTGCATTCGAGGCACAGGTCCATCACCGCCATCATCCGCTCGCTCGTCAGCGACTCGGCCGGCAGCGCCCCCGACATCGCACCACGCAACGCGTTCGCCCTACCCCGCGTCGAATGCTCCTCATCCCGCGTAACCATGTATGACGGGCACATCGTCCCGCCCAGAACCTTGCGGCAAGCGCCCTGCCCGTTGCACATCTCTATCGCATGCGCGAAGCTGCCCTCTTCGTTGTACGCGAAGCCCGTCTCTATCTCCATCGGCTTGTACTGCGGGCTGATTCGCAGGCTATTGGTCATCGGCGGCGAATCCACAATCTTGCCCGGGTTCATGATGCCCTTCGGATCGAACGCCCGCTTCACATCGCGGAAGGCATCGTATATCCGGCTGCCGAACATCTTCTCGTTGTACGGACTGCGAACAAGCCCGTCTCCGTGCTCGCCGCTCAGCGACCCGCCGTACTCCAGCACAAGATCGCTTATCTCATCCGATATGGACACCATCTTGTCCACCTCGGCAGAGTCCTTCAGGTTGATGAGCGGACGGATATGCAGGCAGCCCACGCTCGCATGCCCGTAATACCCCGCCTCCGTGCCATGCGCCTGCACAATCTCGTCGAATCGCTTCACGAACTGCGGCAGCTTCTCCGGCGACACCGCCGTGTCCTCCACGAACGGCAGAGGCTTCGCATCGCCCGGCACATTCATCATCAGCCCCAGTCCTGCCTTACGCACATCCCACACCTTCGCCTGATCAGACGGCTTTATTAGGCGAGGCATCGCATAGCCCAGACCTTCACGCTTCACCCGGGCCTCCAGCCGCTCCAGCTTCGCCATCAGTTCCGGTTCGCTCTCCGCGATAACCTCCACCACCAGCAGCGCCTCCGGTTCGCCCTCAATGAAGTCCGTAATGCGCGAGTACGCCAGGTTGCTCTGCGCCTGCTTTATAATCATGCTGCCGATGAGTTCCACGGCTGCCGGTTCCATTTCCAGTGTGGCGACCGTTGCCTCCATGGATTCGATAAGGTCGTCGAAGTGAATCACCGACAGCGCCCGCAGCTTCGGTTTCCTGACAAGCTTCAGTTTAGCCTCAGTGATGGTAACGAGTGTACCCTCCGACCCCACCACGAAGCGCGCCATATTAAAGTCGCTGCCGCCCACGAACTCATCGAGATTGTAGCCCGACACGCGCCGCTGAATCTTCGGGTATCGCGCCAGTATCTCGTTGCGGTGCGTCTCGCCTATACCGAAAACCTTGCGATATATGTCGGATTCAAGGTTCTCGCCGCGCATCCTCGCTTCCAGTTCCGCCCCGTCCAGCGCCCCGAAGTGCGCCCGGTCCCCGTTCGACAGCACCACATCCAGCGACTCCACATTGTCAACCGTCTTGCCCCACATGATGGAGTGCGCGCCGCAAGAATTGTTGCCCAGCGCGCCGCCCACATTGCCCCGGCTGCTCGTGCTAGGGTCGGGCGTGAAAAACATCCCGCTCGAAGCAATCTTGTGGTTCAGCTCGTCGAGGATGATGCCCGGTTGAGTTCGCACCCAGGCCTCTTCCTCGTTCACCTCAAGCACATCGCGCATGTGCCGTGAGAAGTCCATCACAATAGCATTCGCCACCGTCTGTCCGGCGAGGCTGGTGCCGCCGCCGCGAGGCAGCACGGGCAGGTTGTATCGGTGCGCCGTCTCCAGCACCGCAATCACATCGTCCGCACTCCGCGGCAGCACTACACCCACAGGCTCTATCTGATAGATACTCGCATCCGTGCTGTACAGCATGCGAGTCATCTTGTCGAAGCGCACCTCGCCACTGACGCTGCGCTGCAGGTCCTCCACGAGTTCCCTAGTATCCGCCTCAATCGCCTGCGTTGCCATCGCGTTAACACTCCAATACAGGTATGGACAACAAAAATGCCTACTTTACAGCATAACGCTTTCAGCAGGCATATTCAAAGAAATCCAGACACATTAGAGGTGGGCATAATTGCCGTTCCTTGTGTCCCTGCCCCCTTTGGGGGAAGGTTAGGAAGGGGGATATGACGAATTATGCCCAGCCCTAGGACACATCAACGCAGCGACAAGGCACAGCTCATTCAGCAACGAAATTTACCGTAGAAGACCATTTTCTCCATCATCCCACAAGCAGCGCAACAGCAGAAGCAATGGCGGTCGCCGCAGCCACACTCCCTATCATAAGCCCCACCATCCATTTGACAGTACGGGTTTCTGACTCCGCGATCTGCTTTGTCATTCGAGTTTCGAGCGCCTGCAAGTCAGCCTTGGTCGCCAAGTGCTCGTATCCACCCTCCAGCCGGCTCAATCTATCTTCCGATGTCGTCATGTATCACCTTGGCCCAATTGCATAAGTTCCTTCCCCCATCAAGGGGGAAGGTTAGGATGGGGGTGAAAATGCCTGCATTACCGCTATAACTGCACTTATGCAAGATTCTCCATCTTATTTACTATAGATCGACAAAGACCTTTAATATATGTCCTCATTGTAATTTGGCTATTCATAATAATCAAGGTGGCATTGAATACAGAGAAAATTGCATAAGTCCCTTCCCCCTTGATGGGCTGACAGGGGAATGTAAATGGTGAAATCGATACTAAAACGACGCCTTTGCAGGAGAATTGCGGAATTTCGCTCCGCATTTTCATCGTCATTCCCGCGAAGGCGGGAATCCAGTGCTGTTGAGGATTCGCTTGGGTTGAATTGTCCGCGCGTGTAGAGAATACCCTTGCATATTTCCGATTGACCGGCTCTCAGCGTTATCATATAGTGTTCGGCGTGTCAGTATGGCGGATTGATGAAACTTCCGAAAGCCATCCTGGCAATGCGACCTGAGCATCAGAACTCGGAGGACCATCTTGCGACCAAACATAGTATTCGCATTCGCAGATGACTGGGGCAGGTATGCCAGCGCCTACCGCAACCAACCCGGCGAAGGCACCATCCACGAACTCATCGAAACCCCCAACTTCGACCGAATCGCAGATGAAGGCGCGCTCTTCCTAAACGCGCACGTTCCCGCTCCAAGCTGCACCCCCTGCCGCAGCTCGATTCTCTCAGGCAGGTACTTCTGGCAGACAGGCTTGGGAGCGATTCTTGTGGGCGCCAGGTGGGACGAGTCCATACCGACCTACCCTCTGATGCTGGAAGATGCCGGCTACCACATCGGATACACCTACAAGGTCTGGTCCCCCGGACTCGCCGCCAACGCCCCCTACGGCGGAGAACGCACCGCCTATGAGTCCGCCGGATTTAGATTCAACAGCTTCTCCGAAGAGACGACGGCACGTCCTGAGGGTCAGTCCATAGCCGACGCAAAGCAGGAGCTGTTCGACGAGGTGCGGAACAACTTCGACAGCTTCCTCAACGCCAGGCCTTCCGATGAGACCCCATTCTGCTACTGGTGGGGTCCCACCAACACCCACCGCACCTGGGAACGCGGCTCCGGCAAGGAACTCTGGGGCCTCGACCCCGACGACCTGAAAGGCCGCATGCCCGACTTCCTCCCCGATGTCCACGACATACGGGAGGACTTCAACGACTACCTCGGCGAATGCGTCGCCTTCGACACCGGACTCGGCGTGATCATCGACCGCCTTCAGGAAATCGGCGAGCTGGACAACACCCTCATCGTCGTCAGCGGCGACCACGGCATCCCCGGCTTCCCCCGCGCAAAGTGCAACCTCTACAACATCGGCACCGAAGTCGCCATGGCAGTCCGCTGGCCCGGGCACGTAGCTTCCGGCCGCGTAGTCAGCGACTTCGTCAACCTGATGGACCTTGCCCCCACATTCCTCGATGCAGCAGGCGTGGATCAGCCGCCCGAAATGACAGCCACCAGCATCATCCCACTGCTCGAATCCCCCGACAGCGGACGCCTTCAGGAAGAGCGAAACTTCGTTGTCACCGGCCGCGAAAGACATACCGTCTCTAGGGAGGGCGGCATCCCATACCCCATAAGGGCAATCCGCACCGACGACTTCCTCTACATCCACAACTTCGAGCCCGACCGCTGGCCCGCCGGAGACCCCGGCGGCTTGGACGATCCCAATGCGGAGCCGCCGCGGTCGGAAGACATCAGGACTGCCACTCTCACGGTATATGGCGACATAGACCAGGGCCCCACAAAGGTATGGATGATATACAACAGGGCGGAAGAAGAAGTGAAGCCGCTCTTTGAGCTTGGCTTCGGGAAGAGACTCCAGGAGGAGCTTTACGACCTCCGCAAAGACCCGCACTACATGCAGAACGTCGCCTACGACAGCGACTACGAGCAGATTCGCGCCGGCCTGAACTCCCGTCTCATGTCAGTGCTGAAGGAGCAGGACGACCCGCGCATAACCGAGTCTCCCCCAAGGTTCGAACAGCCGCCGTTCATCGGTCCGGCACCCGATGAATGGCATGAGGAAAACATGAGATGGCTCGCCAGCCGCGACCCCAGGCTGTTCTCAAACGTGTACGCAGGCCAACCACTCCCAATCGACCCACCAAAGCCCTGACATCTGCCCGCACGTGAGGATTGTCCCAGTTATCGGTATTCCCTACACGTGCTGGGGGCAGTCGTTTTGTCCCTTCCCCCTCGATGGGGGAAGGTTAGGATGGGGGTGAAGCCGGCATCAACAACAATGTCGAATATGACACCAACACCTATTCGCAATACCGGCTCTCCCACCCAATTGACCGCCTCAAAACATTGTCATATAGTGTGCGGAGTGTCAGCGTGGCGGTTCGGCGACATTTCCGAAATCTACTCTGACAATCCGACACAAGCATCTGAACTTGGAGGAAGACCTTGCGACCAAACATCGTTTTCGCATTCGCCGATGACTGGGGCAGATATGCCAGCGCATACCGCAACCAGCCCGGCGAATCCACAATCCACGAACTCATCGAAACCCCCAACTTCGACCGAATCGCAGATGAAGGCGCGCTCTTCCTCAACGCGATCGTCCCCGCTCCAAGCTGCACTCCCTGCCGAAGCTCATTGCTCTCAGGCAGGTACTTCTGGCAGACGAACCGGGGAGCAATCCTATTCGGCGCAAGGTGGGACGAATCCATACCGACTTACCCCCTTGTCCTCGAAGAAGCCGGCTACCACATCGGCTACACCTACAAGGTCTGGTCCCCCGGGCATTTCTACAACGCGCCCTATGGCGGAGAACGCAACGCCTACGAGTCCGGCGGCATCAGGTACGACTACTTCTCCGAAGAGGTCACATCACGATTAGACACTCTATCGGTTGCCGACGCAAAGCAGGAACTGTTCGACGAGGTGAGAACCAACTTCGACAGTTTCATAGACGCCAGACCGGATGACACCCCCTTCTGCTACTGGTGGGGACCCACGAACACCCATCGCTCGTGGGAGCGCGGCTCCGGCAAGAACCTCTGGGGGCTGGAGCCCGACGACCTGAAGGGTCGCATGCCCGCGTTCCTCCCCGATGTACACGACATACGCGAGGACTTCAACGACTACCTCGGCGAATGTCTCGCCTTCGACACGGGCTTGGGCGTGATCATCAGCCGCCTCGAAGAGATCGGCGAGCTTGACAACACCCTGATTGTCGTCAGCGGCGACCACGGCATCCCCGGATTCCCCAGGGCAAAGTGCAACGTGTATGACATCGGTCAGGAAGTGGCTCTGGCAGTCCGCTGGCCCGGACACGTACAGCCCGGCCGCACCATCACCGACCTGGTGAACCTGATGGACCTCGCGCCCACCTTCCTCGATGCCGCCGGTGTGGAAAAGCCGGACGGAATGACTGCCACCAGCATCATGCCGTTGCTTGAGTCCACAGATAGCGGACGCATTCAGGAAGACCGCAACTTCGTTGTTACCGGGCGGGAAAGGCACGTCCTCTCCAGGGAAGGCGCTCTCCCATATCCGATGCGGGGCATCCGCACCGACGACTTCCTCTATATCTACAACTTCGAGCCTGACCGTTGGCCTACGGGAGACCCCGGTGGCATGGACGATTACGATGCGGAGCCGCCACCGCTGGAGGCAGACTTCAGCGTACCGGTTCGGTATATCTACGGAGATATAGACCACGGCCCCACAAAGGTATGGATGATACAACACAGGGCGGAGGAAGACGTGAGGCCGCTCTTTGAGCTTGGCTTCGGCAAGAGGCCCCAGGAAGAGCTATACGACCTCCGCAATGACCCGCACTACATGCAAAACGTCGCCAACGACAGCGAGTACGAGCAGATTCGCGCCGACCTGAACTCCCGCCTCATGTCAGTGCTGAGAGAGCAGGACGACCCGCGCTTAACCGAGTCTCCCCCAAGGTTCGAGCAGCCGCCATTCGCCGGTCCCGTCCCGGAAGAGCTGCTGGAGGAAGACAGGCAGTTGCTTGCCACTAAGGACGACCCAACCCTGTTCGCAAGCGTAACCAGCAACCGCGCAAAGAGGATCTGACTCAGCGAATCGGTATTGCTTGTACATGTCAAGGTAAGTCATTTTGTCCCTTCCCCCTTGATGGGGGAAGGTTAGGATGGGGGTGACGCATGGCATCCAATCCATGACGAATATGACACCAACTCCTATTGGCAATACCGACGAATCCACACACAAACAGGACAATCCCAATACTGACTAAGGCGAATCAAATAGAACTGAGCAGCGAAGAAAAGCGCGAACTAGAGCAACTCGAAGAGGGCCTGTGGATAGCCGAAACTCGCTTCGACATGGATTGGATGGAGCGGACGTTAGCGTCTGACTTCTTCGAGTTCGGCAGATCTGGTCGCGTCTATCGCAGAGAGGACACATTAGGAATCGAAAGCCAGCCAATAGACGCTAGGCTGCCTCTGAAGAACTTCGATGCGCGCCTGCTCACTCCTAACGTGGCACTCGTAACTTACATCAGCGCCGTAACCTACAACGGCATAGAGGACATCGGCAATCGCTCCTCAATCTGGACCCGCACCGAAAACGGCTGGCAACTCAGATTCCACCAGGGCACGCCAGTCACAGATTAGCGGCAACCGGCAATGGGACATTTACTTTTATCCTACAAACAGAGCGACGGCGGACGCAATCGCCGTCGCAGCAATCACACTCCCAATCATCAATCCCACCATCCACTTCACCGTGCGCGTCTCGGCTTCGGCAATCTGCTTTGTCAGGCGCGTTTCCATGTCCGCCCTTTGCTTACCGGAGCGCGCTTCTGAATCCGCAATCTATTGTGTCATGCGTGTTTCAAGCGCCTGCAAATCCGCTTTTGTCGCAAGATGCTCGTATGCACCCTCAAGTCGGCTGAGTCTCTCTTCCGGTGTCGTCATTCTTCGCCTGTCGATAATTCGGTTCGTATGCTTGATGTACGCTTCATTTTACTTACCTGTAAGCGGACATTAAAGATGTTAGCGAATATCTTAGGTTTCCACACCCCTCCGCGCCGGATCCCCCTCCGGCAGATACTCCCGCAGCTCCCGCTTCCACTCCGGCACCGGCGCGCTCGCGTTCTTGCGCGGCACGTACACCGACCGCTCCACAAGCTCGTACTTATGCACATACCGCGCGCAGTTCGGATACACCTCCGTCAGCGCCACCCGCGCGATAAACTGCGCCCCCTCGTACTTCGCCATCAGTTCATCGTCCTCATCAATAGACACCACCCCTTGCAGCCTTAGCCGCGCCTGCCCCACGAAATCCACGAACAGCAACCCCACATTCGGGTTCTTCAGCAAATTGCCCATACTCTGGTACTTGCCGTTCCCATCATAGTTCGGAAACGCGATGCAAGCATCATCAACCACAGTTATGAATCCGGGGTCCCCGCCCTTGTACGAGCAAGTAGGCAGCCCGCGATGGTCGCAAGTCGCCATGAAGAACATATCCGCCTGCTCGATGAACTCCCGCTGCTCCTTCTTCAGCCGCTCCGAAGCCCGTTGCGCCACCCGTTCCGCCAGTTTCACCGTCCCAAACCGCTCCTGAAAGTGTAGGTTCCCATCATGAAAGTCATGTACCTTCGCGCTCATCAAAGCCCCTCTTTCTCAAAAAGCAAGACAGGATGTACAGGACTTCATCCTATCCTGTACATCCTGTAAATCCATGTCAATTCTCGTCTTAGTCGTCGCCGACCGGCGCCTGCTCCTCCACCAGTTCCTCCGTACCCATGCCATTTGCCGCCATCATATCCTCCGACCGGCTCTCAACACCCAATCCGAACGGCCCCTGCGCCATCTCCGACTCGAACTCGTCCACCGGGCCCGTCAGCATGCTGATGGGATCGATAACTTCCTCGTCCTCCGGAATATCCAGGAACGCCCTGCCCTCTTCGGTCAGGTCCAGCCGCGCCGGTATCAGCCTGCCGATGATGACATTCTCCTTCAGTCCGCGCAGGTAATCCACCTCGCTGTTCACCGCAGCCTCGGTCAGCACCCTCGTCGTCTCCTGGAAGGACGCCGCCGACAGGAAGCTGTCCATCTTCAGCGACGCTCGCGTGATACCCAGCAGCACCGGACTAGCCGTCGCAGGCTCGCCGCCCTCGGCAAGCACCGAAGCGTTTATATCCTCGAACTGCTTACGGTCAATATCATCATCCGGCAGCAGGTTAGTGTCCCCGGAATCCTCAACCTTCACCTTACGCAGCATCTGAGAGATTATCACCTCAATGTGCTTGTCATGAATCGTAACGCCCTGCGACCGGTACACGTTCTGCACCTCGTCTATGAGATACTGCTGCACCGCCTCGCGTCCCTGCAAGCTCAGTATGCGCTGTGGACTCTTAGGCCCCGCCGTCAGCGGATCGCCGGCCGCAACCTTGACGCCCGAGTTCACTATCAGAGCCGACGCCGCCGGAATCTGGTACTCGCGCTTATCCTCGTCCGTCCAGCTTATCGAGATCGTATCGCCCTCCACATGAACCATGCCGGACACACGCGCCAGTATATCGTTCGGCATCAGCGCCGTCTCTTCCGACTCTTCATCGACTTCCAGAGCCGCGAGCGGGTCTCCGATATTCACCAGATCCCCGTCGCCCACCATCAGGCTGCTGCCCTCCGGCAGCACATACTCATCAGTGTAAGTCTCCGTATTCACCACTTCGACGATTCTGCCCTCGGTCGTCTCGTTGACCATCACGGTTCCGTCAATCTCCGACAGCACCGCTTCACCCTTCGGCACTCGCGCCTCGAACAGCTCGTTCACGCGCGGCAGACCGCTCGTGATGTCCAACCCGGCGATGCCTCCCGTATGGAAGGTACGCATCGTCAGCTGCGTGCCCGGCTCGCCGATGCTCTGCGCCGCGATGATTCCCACCGCCTCGCCAATCATTATCGGCTTCCAGGTCGCAAGCGACAGTCCATAGCACATTCGGCACAGCCCGCGCTCCGCCTCGCACCTTATCGGCGAGCGCACCACCACGTACTCCACCCCCGCCTCGACTATCTTCGCAAGCGTCTCAAGGCTAAGTAGCTCGTTGCGCTCGACTATTATTTCGCCCGTATTCGGATCAGCCACCGCTTCCGCGGCGTAGCGGCTCTTAGCCCTGTCCTCGAACGGGGGCAAAATCGAGTCCGGCCGCTTCGTCTCTATCAGCATACCTTCCAGCGTGCCGCAGTCCTCTTCCAGAATGATGAGTTCCTGCGCCACATCAATGAGGCGGCGCGTCATATACCCGCTGTCCGCCGTTCTCAGAGCCGTGTCCGTCAAGCCCTTGCGAGCGCCGTGCGTAGATAGGAAATACTCCAGTACGCTCAATCCCTCGCGGAAGCTCGACTTGATGGGACGCTCGATGATGCGACCGTGCGGGTCGGACATCAGCCCGCGCATCCCCGCCATCTGCTTTATCTGCGCGATGTTGCCCTTCGCTCCCGAAGTCGCCATCATGTACAAGCCGATGCCGGCGTTCTTCATCGTTTCCTGCTTGCCGCCGCCATATTCGCTGAGGTTGTCCTCGACAGCCCTGGTCAGGTCGTCGTTCGCTTCCGTCCAGATTCTCACGGTATCGTTGTAGCGATCATCTTCGGTTACGAAACCGTCCATGTACATATCGTCCAGTTCGGCGATTTTGCTTTCCGCCTTTACGATGATGCCTTGCTTCTGAGTCGGCACTTCCACATCGTTGATGGCGATGGTAACGCCCGACTTCGATGCGTAATGGAAGCCCATATCCTTGATGTTGTCCAGAACCTCCGCCGTATCCTCATTCCCCAAAATCTGGTGCGCCCGCGATGTGATCTCGTTCAGCTTGCTCCTGTCTATCACCACCCCGTAATAGTCGCGCATCTCCTCCGGCAGCGCATCGTTGAAGACTATCCGTCCGGGAGTCGTATTCATCCAAGCGTCGTCGTTCTCGCTGCGTACCTTCACCGGCGCGCGCAAGTCGATCAAGCCTAGTTCGTATGCCAGTCGCGCATCCTCGACGTCCGCGAATTCACGTCCTTCGCCTCGCGTCCCTTCCAGCGCCTGCGTCAGGTAGAAGCAGCCCAGCACCATGTCCAGCGTAGGCGATACGATGGGTTCGCCCGAGCTTGGAGCAAGCATATTGTTTGTGCTCAGCATCATCCGCTTCGCTTCCCACACGGCTTCCTTCGACAGCGGCACATGCACCGCCATCTGGTCGCCGTCGAAGTCCGCGTTGAACGCCGTAGTTACCAGAGGATGCAGCCGTATCGCGCTCCCCTCGATAAGCACTGGCTGGAACGCCTGAATGCCAAGCCTGTGTAGCGTGGGGGCGCGGTTCAGCAGTACTGGCCGATCCTGCACCACTCGCTCCAGAATGTCCCACACCTCAGGGCGCTCGCTCTCCGCAAGCCTCTTCGCGCTCTTGATATTATGCGCGTAGCCGTTTATCACCAGCTTATTCATCACGAAAGGCTTGAAAAGCTCCAGCGCCATCTTGCGCGGCAGTCCGCACTCGTTCAGCTTAAGCTCCGGCCCCACGATGATGACCGAGCGTCCACTGTAATCCACGCGCTTGCCCAGAAGATTCTGGCGGAAGCGCCCCTGCTTGCCCCGCAGCAAGTCAGACAGCGACTTCAGCTTATGGTTGTGGCTGCCCGCGACAGCCCTGCCGCGCCTGCCGTTATCAACCAGCGCGTCCACCGCCTCTTGCAGCATGCGCTTCTCATTCCGCACGATAATCTCCGGAGCCATCAGGTCGATGAGTCGCTTCAGCCTGTTGTTGCGATTGATGACCCTGCGGTAAAGGTCGTTCAGGTCGCTCGTGGCGAACCGACCGCCGTCAAGCTGCACCATCGGGCGAAGCTCAGGCGGCAGAACCGGCAGCATCGTGAATATCATCCAATCCGGCTTGTTCTCGCTCTTGCGGAACGCCTCCACCACTCGCAGCCGCTTCACTGCCTTCTTGTGCCGCTGACCCGAAGTAGTGCGAATCTCCTCCTGCAATGCGTCCCGCATATCATCGAGATCAATGCCGCGCAGCAGTTCCAGCACCGCCTCCGCGCCCATTCCCGCCTCGAACACATCGCCGCAGCTGTCGCGCAGGTCCCGGAAGCGGCTCTCCGTCAGCAGTCCGCCCACGGCAAGCCCTTCCATGTCGTCAATCTGGTCCTGTATCTCCGTATCCAGGTCATTGCGCTCGCCGTCGTACTTTTCGTTCAGCGCGCGAAGTTGCTCTTTGAAGGCGTCAACCTGCTCTTCGGACAAACCGTTCTCATCGGCGGCGTCAATCTGTACTTGTATCGCCTCCGAATCTTCGAGATACTTCGTCTCCATGCGGTCGAGTTCTGCGTCAAGACCGTTCTGCAAGCGGTCAACCTCATCCGCCACCAGCTCTTGGTCAACATTCGTGATGAGATACTGTGCGAAATACAGCACCCTGTCCAGGTTCTTCGGCGAAAGGTCCAGCATCAGCCCAAGTCGGCTCGGCGTTCCCTTCGAGAACCAGATATGCGCCACCGGCGCAGCAAGCTGAATGTGCCCCATCCGCTCGCGCCGCACCTTCGCCCGCGCAATCTCCACGCCACAGCGGTCGCAAATTATGCCCCGGTGCCGTATCTTCTTGTACTTGCCGCAGTAGCACTCCCAGTCCTTCGTCGGACCGAAAATGCGCTCGCAGAACAGCCCGTCCTTCTCAGGACGCAGCGTCCGGTAGTTGATAGTCTCAGGCTTGACCACCTCCCCGTATGACCACAGCCGTATCTGCTCCGGCGATGCCAGCGAGATCCTGATTGCGTTAAAGTCGTTGCCGCCTTGAGCCATTTAGCACACTCCTGAATGTCTTGTCAGTGTGTCGATGTTTTGTACCTTCTCGATACGCTCTGATTTTTCAACCCGTCATTCCCGCTTCCGCGGGAATCCAGTGCCGTTGAGGGCTTACTAATGCCGTGTTGTGGTTTGTCCGCCCAACAGTGAGTTAGCTCACTGCTGGCTCTCGCGATAGGATTTTCATGTTCGCTATGTGCGCCGAAACATTCCTGATTTCCACGCCGATGGGTTCTAGGAACCCTACCTCCGGAAACTCTTCGTCAACCTGCCAGTATGCGACAAAATCGTCGTTCTTAGTTATGAGATCGGGTTTCGCGCATTTTTCGCCCAGCACTAGAGTGTCAGTCCTGGCGTCGTATCCCTTCTTCCCCAATGGAAGATATGCGGATCCACCCATAATCTCAATTCCCACGACGTCGTGCCCGTCTTCGGTGCCGACAAAAACGACAACTCCCGGCGCGGTGAACATGTCAGACCCTCCAACATCAGGCGTTCCCGTGCTGAAGTAGAGAAGATCTACCTGAGGGTGAGTGTCATGACTAACTCGCAACTCGCTCCTCCAAGTCCTGATAGTGCCTTACAAAGTAACTTAGGTTGCCCTTGTTCCAGTGCCTTGTAGCCGCATCATCTGGGAATGCAGTGATGATGCAGTTGTCGTCCATGGAAACGGCTACTCTGACCATCTTCCCCAGCTGTGGCGCAAACGCCAGATAACACATACTTTGACGCTCTAGCGCATCGGTCCTGATTCCGCGAATGACCCAGTTATCGAGCACATGCTCCATTATCGCTGCCGTGATACCGGAATGCGGTTTGTCTATGGCATGCCATGTGAGTTCTCGCGTCCGACCTCCCGCGGTTATCGCCGCCGGCAGACGGCTTGAACCGCTGCCGGCGGAATTTCCATTTCTAGTCATCCCCAACTGTCGGGGAAGGCGTCTCCTGGGCATCCTCCTGCAAGCTCGCCTCTGCCTCACCGTCAGCAGCAGCCATCGGCGCGCCCGCATCTACATCATTCCCAGCCTGTCCATCGACGTCAGCATTCGCATCCCCGTTCAGCAGCGGCGGCACATCGCTGAACATATCGTCCATATCCAGCGCCGACGGGAACTCCTCCAGGGTGCCCATATCGTCATCGCCGAAATCGTCCAGCATGAACTGGCTGGACTGCTCGTGCATCAGCTCCACTGACATCCCCAGGCTCTGAAGTTCCTTCATCAGCACATGGAACGACTCCGGCACGCCCGGCTGCGTCACATTCTCGCCCTTGACGATTGCCTCGTAAGTCTTCACCCTGCCGATTACATCGTCCGACTTCAGCGTCAGCATCTCTTGAAGGTTATTCGCCGCGCTGTAAGCCTCCAGCGCCCACACCTCCATCTCGCCGAACCGCTGCCCGCCGAACTGCGCCTTGCCGCCCAGCGGCTGCTGCGTTATCAGCGAATACGGACCCGTCGAGCGCGCGTGTATCTTGTCCTCTACCAGGTGGATGAGTTTCATCATATAGATGTATCCCACCGCAATCGGCTGGTCGAACTGCTCGCCCGTGCGACCGTCGAACAATACCGACTTGCCCAGTGTCGGCGCGGCTATCTGGTCCTCGCGATTCAGCCGCAGCGCCTCTTCCTTCATATCATCCAGAGTCATCTGAGACACATCTATCCGTATCTCTTCACGCAGCCAAGTCTCAAGGCACACCCTTGTCGCCTCTCCAGGCAGCGGCTCCGTAAATATCCGCTCGAAGCTGTAATTCCGCTCCTCCAGCCATTCCCGAACGCTCCCCAGATCAATCTGCTTCATCCCGGAAGAGTCGTTAGACGCCACATCCACCGCTTCCGCTTGGTCTATGATCCACGCCTGCGCCAGCGCATCCTCGATGCTAGTATCCGGCGCGCCGTCGAACACCGGCGTAATCGCCTTGAAGCCCAGGTTGTGCGCCGCCCAGCCCAGATGCGTCTCCAGCACCTGCCCCAGGTTCATGCGCGAAGGCACTCCAATCGGGTTGAGTATGATGTCAACCGGCGTCCCGTCCGGCAGGAACGGCATATCCTCTTCCGGCATTATCTTCGCCACCACGCCCTTGTTTCCGTGGCGGCCCGCCATCTTGTCGCCCTCGGTTATCTTCCGCGTCTGCGCTATCCACAGCCGCACCATCTTGTTCACGCCCGGCGACAGCTCGTCCTTATCCACCCGGTTCAGCACCTTCACGCCGATGACCTTGCCGCGCTCCCCGTGAGGCACGCGCAGCGAAGTATCCTTCACATCCCGCGCCTTCTCGCCGAATATCGCCCGCAGCAGCTTCTCCTCAGCGCTCAGTTCCGTCTCGCCCTTCGGCGTAATCTTGCCCACCAGGATGTCGCCCGTCTTGATTTCCGCGCCAACCCGGATGATGCCTTCCTCGTCCAGGTCCCGCAGGCTGTCCTCGCCCACATTTGGGATGTCCCGCGTAATCTCCTCAGGCCCCAGCTTCGTGTCTCGCGCCTCCACCTCATGCTTCTCGATATGTATCGAAGTGAACTTGTCGTCCTTCACCAGCTTGCGGCTCAGGATAATCGCGTCCTCGAAGTTATACCCCTCCCAGCTCATGAACGCCACCAGCACATTCTGCCCCAGCGCAAGCTCGCCGCCCCCCGTCGAGGAGCTGTCCGCAAGCACATCGCCCACGCGCACCACATCACCCTTGTTCACGATAGAACGCTGGTTGATGCAAGTCCCCTGGTTGCTCCGCAGGAACTTCAGCAGCCGGTGCGTATGCAGCTCGCCGTTCTCATCAACGACGCTTATGCGGTCCCCCGTAACCTCGGTAACCACGCCGTCCACATCGGACATAATGACCTGTCCGCTGTCCCGCGCCACGCGGCTCTCCATCCCTGTGCCCACCAGCGGCGACTCAGGCTTCAGCAGCGGCACCGCTTGCCTCTGCATGTTCGATCCCATCAGCGCCCTGTTCGCGTCATCGTGCTCCAAAAACGGAATCAGCGCCGTGGACACGCTCACCAGCTGCATCGGCGACACATCCATGTACGCCACATTCTCCGGCGGCTCCATGCCGACGCCCTCGCCTCGCCGCGTCTCAATCCGCTCATCGACGAACTGCCCCTTCTCATCCAGCGCAGCGCTCGCCATTGCGATGTCTAGCCCCTCTTCACCGTCCGCCGCGAGATACTCGATAGCGTTCTCATCCATAGACACATACGGATTCACCTTCACCATCTGCTCCGGCAGCGCCATGACCCGCCTCACATAGCGGGTGTTCACCACCCGGCCCGATGTCAGCAATCTCCTGCCGCTCTCGTCTATCAGGTCCTGTGCAAGCGTGCGCCCCTCGATGTCCGGGTCCGTATTCACTATCTCAGTCAGAATCCGGCGGTAAGGCGTCTCAATGAACCCGAACTCATTCGTCCGCGCATAAGTCGCAAGAGACCCCAGCAGCCCGATGTTCGGACCTTCAGGCGTCTCGATAGGGCAGATTCGCCCGTAGTGGGAGTGATGCACGTCACGCACGTCGAATCCCGCGCGCTCCCGCGACAGCCCACCCGGACCCAGTGCCGACAGCCTGCGCTTATGCGTCAGCTCCGCCAGCGGGTTCGTCTGGTCCATAAACTGCGACAACTGCGACCCGCCGAAGAACTCCCGCACTGCCGCAACCACCGGCCTGATGTTTATCAGCGCCGCCGGCGTCGTCGTTGCCGGATCTATCTGCGTTGTCATTCGCTCCTTGATGACCCGCTCCATCCGCAGCAGGCCCACGCGCACCTGGTTCTGTATCAGCTCGCCAACCGCGCGCACTCGCCTGTTCCCCAGATGGTCGATGTCATCCGGCGTAACTTCCGCGTTATTGATGCGGATCATCTGCTTCAGCAGCGTGATGATGTCCTCCGCCTCCAGCGTGCGAACCGTATTCGCCGGGTCCCTCTCAAGACTGCGGTTCAGCTTATACCGACCCACGCGCCCCAGGTCATATCGCCTCTCGTTGTAGAACAGGTTCTGAATCAAGTCCTTCGCGTTATCGAGGCTCGTCGGCTCGCCCGGCCTCAGCCTGCGGTAGAACTCCAGCAGCGCCTCCTCCTCATTCGTAACCGCACCGTCCCTGTCGATAGTCGTGCGAATATACTCATGCTCAGGGTTCACATCCACATCCGAGAACAGCTCGATGAGTTGCTCGTTCGTGGCGTACCCCATCGCGCGCAGCAGTGTGCTGACCGGCGTCTTGCGCTTTCGGTCAACCTTCACCGAAATCACATCACGGCTCGAAGTCTCGAACTCCATCCAGGCCCCGCGATACGGTATCAGCTTCGCCGACGCCAGTCCGCGACCCGTGTTAGTATCTGGCGTAGTCGTGAAATACACGCCCGGAGAGCGCACAAGCTGGCTCACCACGACACGCTCTGCGCCGTTGATGACGAAGGTTCCATTGCTCGTCATCATCGGAATGTCGCCGATGAACAGCGTCTGCTCCTTGATCTCGCCATGTCCCGTGCCGGACGCCTTTATCTCCAGCGTAACCGTCACATACAGCGGCGCGGAGTAGGTTATCTCCTTCTCTCGGCACTCCTCTTCTGTGTACTTGGGGTCCTCGAAATAATGGTCTCCCAGCGAAAGCTCGAACCGCGCTCCCGGCGAGTCCTCTATCGGCGAAATCTCCTCGAACAAGTCATTAAGACCGTCCGACTTGAACCACTCGAAAGAGTCGAGCTGCACCTGTATGAGGTTAGGCACATCGAGCACCGTGGATGTCGCCGCGTATGAACGCTTGCTGTCTTCAGTGCCATGTCCATTTGTGGAACTACCATTCGTTGCGGGCTTCACAATAGATAAGGTCATACACTCACGCTCCTGAGCAAAGTGATGCTTTTAGTAGCTTGGCTGAACTGCCTTGCAATAGTGCCTGGCTATGATGATAAATAGCTTGTTTGTCGTCTGTCCGTGATGGCTAAAGTCAGTGTTTAGTCGTCAATGACTGGGACAATGAGGCCCACAATGGGGGAAATTGTAAGGGGACAAAAAAGGCGCACCACGACTGAGGTAGTATGTCTGCAATCGAGAGTACGCGATGGTGGAAAAGCACATATTTTGACTATCATATAACATTATCACAACCGGATTTCCCTGTCAACCAAATCCCCACCCCAAAAATTACATAAGCCCCTTCCCCTTCGACGGACTGACAAGACTAGGTAAATGCCCAAAATGCCCATAAATGCGCGACCAAAGTCCCTTCCCCCTCGATGGGGGAAGGCTAGGATGGGGGTGGCAGCCCCTGCACAAAGCCCATTGAACGAAGACGAAACCACCCCCACCCGTCATTCCCGCGCAGAGCCTGCCCTCGCGGAAGCGGGGGATGGAAGTGAAATCGTATTCACCCACCTGAAAGGAAACACTATCCTCAAATGTAATGCCGTTGCGCTTCAAGCGAGCCGGATTTCTACTATCATTCCGAACCCCGTTCACCTGTCATTCCGAACCTCCTCACCTGTCATTCCGAACCCCCCTCACCCGTCATTCCGAACCTCCTCACCTGCCATTCCGAACCCCGTTCACCCGTCATTCCGAACCCCCTCACCTGTCATTCCGAACCCCCCTCACCCGTCATTCCAAACCTCCTCACCCGTCATTCCGAACCTCCTCACCTGTCATTCCGAACAAAGTGAGGAATCTAGCATCCTCAACTACGAGCAGGCTTGTCTTATAGCAGAACTTTCAGATTCTTCCTTCCACTCCACTGCGCTCACAATGACAGGCAGAAAAGGTCTTCGTACTGAAATCACCTTCTTAGCCCATCAAGAGGAAGATTAGAGCCATCCCCTGCCTTCGCAGAGGATGGGGGTGAAATCGCTATTCACCCACCAAAAAGAAAACGCCTTCTGCGCCTTATCCCCTTGACAACCCAAACATTCATACGCATAATAGATACATCCAATAACGAACACATATTCTTTTGTGGCATCTGTGCCTTCTGTGGCTATTCAAACATGTGCAACCAAAACACCATACAACGACACATCGCCAGATTCACCAACAACGGTGAAGACATCGCTCGCTTCCTAGCAGAAACCGTGCGCGGCGAAACCCCGGACGTCAAAACCTGCCACCGCATGGAAGCCATGAAATACATCGTGCGCCTAGGATCAGCAGACCAGCCCGACAAAGAAGACGACAAGTTCTGGGGCCTAATCCCCACACCCGAAGAACTAGCCACGAAAAAGAACACCCCTTCCCCCTCGACGGGGGAAGGCCGGGATGGGGGTGACAATCCCGCACATCCTGTTAGTTACTTGGATATCCTCAACTTCAACCTAGCCCAGCTCATCAGAAGCGAGACAGCCGAAGGACACACCATAGCCGAGTTCCTCTACCAGGTAATGACAGGCAGAGACAAGCCATTCACGCCCAACAAGCTCAAGATAAAGCCATCAGACAGAATGGCAGCATCAAGAGAGATACTGCGTAGAGGCTACGGACACTTCGGACGCAGGCGCAAGCTCATAGACGACGCAGAAGAGACCAACGACTACGACACCCTGCACACAGACCTCGCCAAGAGGCTGCGTCAATACGGAGAGCAAGGCAGCCACGCCATTCTCTTCCTGCACGATGTGATGAGAAACGCATACCCAGAAGAGGAGTACACAATGCGCCACCGTGTATCGGCAGCGCAGGAACTTCTCCGTCGTGGCTGGGACACCAACTACGACAGGATAAAGCAAGAGCACCTGCTGGCATACTGGCGAGACCAGCAGGACGCGCGCCTGTCAGTAGGCCAGAAAAAGCAGCTAGCAGGCCTCCACGCCTACGCCGACGAATACCACACCTACGACACCACCGACTACAACTCCATAGCTAAAGAGCTACGCGAGCAAGAAAAGCAGGAAGAGTCCCCCACAACAACACCCCTTCCCCCTGAGGGGGAAGGTTGGGAAGGGGGCAAAAATTCTATCCATCCTGTAGATCCCGTTAGCCCCGGTCACCCCGTTCGTCCTGAGCCTGTCGAAGGACCCACCGATGATCGTCATTTCCGCGAAGCATGTCCTCGACCCCGATCGGGGAGCGGGAATCCAGTGGGGAAGGGAGGGGACGGCATCAACACCCCTTCCCCCTCGACGGGGGAAGGCCGGGATGGGGGTGAAAATCCCACCAATCCCGTCATCCCCACCAAAAACTCACAACCCACAACTCAAAACTCACAACCCAACACCGACGACTCCCCCGACTGCTACTACGAACCCCTGAGTCCCGAAGACCAGGCAATCTTCGACTACCAGACCCTGATCGAGACCGGCGAATACAAAGAAGGCGAAATAGAAATACAGCCCCCAAGTGAGACAGCCCACAAGGAATACGCCGCCACCCTAAAGTGGATGCGCCAAGCCGCCAAAGCCGAAGGCATCCCCCTCCTCCCCAACCCCCTATCCGGCACATTCCAGCGCCCAAACATACGCAGCCCATAAATACACCCCCTTCTGTGTCCCTTTGTGCCTTCTGTGGCTATCCCGTCCCCTCAAGCCTGACACCTTCCCCGCTTGCGCTATCCCCGCGCCTGTATTATATTGAGCGCACAGGCAACAACATTTGCCTGTTTGATAGCACTTGTCAAAAAACGGGCGGGACACAGCCGAGCAGGAGGCCGAGATGACCACACTCCAAAACGAATCGCTGCAAGGCATCAAGGAATACGCCGACGACTACGAACTCGACCTGTCGTGGCTCGACACGCAAGGCGAGTGGGGCATCAAGGCCGAACCTGACGCCAAGCGCGGCATGACGCTGGACAGCATCGATGTTGGTTCCTACGGCGATGCCCCCGACCACACCGACAACATGACCGGCAGGCCTCGCGGCGCGGCAAAGCGCCCCGACTCCTACCGCATCGGCGGCTACGGCGTCCGCACCAAGTCCGAAATCTGGCTTGACAACGCCGCAGCCCTCTACGAAGAGTCCCTCCAGCGACAGTGGAGTTCTGCGACCGACATTCCCTGGCACACCATCAAGCCGCTCCCCGACGACATCGAGCGCGCCCAGTGCCAGCTCGATACCTTCCTTACCGAAGTCGAATTCGTAGCGGCCGACATCCCCGCTCGCTGGGTAGCAACCACCAGCCCCGACTACTTCGAGCCGCGCATGTTCCTGCTCTCCCAGATTATGGACGAGTCGCGCCACCTCGACGTTTTCCGTAAACGCGCTCTCGCCAACGGCGGCGGCCTCATGCAGCGCCCCGACATCACCACCAGCGGCGTGGTCGGCAGCATCGACCTCTCCCGCGAGTTCACCGAGATGTCCTCCCGCCTCCACATTTCCGGCGAGGGTGCGGTGCTCACGCTCTTCCGCATGGGCGAGTTGATGTCATACAACGAAGCTGAAAAGCGCATCTACCGCCTCGCCGCTCAGGACGAGTCCCGCCATGTCGCGTTCGGCGTCATGCACATGCGCTACCTCTCCGAGTCCGAGCCGGAGCGCCGCGAAGAGATTCACTGCTACCTCGACGAGGGCGAGCGCGGACTTCTCGCCGGCAACCAGAACCCGGCGGCAATCGACACCCCTAGCAGCGAGGCAATGGCTATCCTACTCGGCGGCGGCATCAAGCAATACGACGAAGGCGCGCGCAAGCTCATGGCTATTCGCCGCCGTCAGGTGCGCGAGTACGTCCAGCGCATCCGCTCCGCAGGCTTCGGCGAGCGCTTCGACAACGGCCGCGCAGACCCCCGCCTAATGGAAATCATGTGGACATAACCCCCGAGCAACAGTTCCTTCCCCCTCGATGGGGGAAGGTTAGGATGGGGGTGAAGTCCTAAACCTCCCCATCCTTTGTATGTATCTCGTTAGGATTTTCTGAATGGCAGACACCAAACCGCCCGAAGAACAGGAACAGCAAGAAAAACTTCAGGCATCCGCCGCCCGCGTAACCGAGCGCGAAGCAGGCAGCGATGACGCCGAGGAAGTCGAAATCGCCCCGCCCAACCTCGCCTGGATGAAAAACACCCTCCAGTGGGGCACGCGAGCGAAGCCAACCAAGAACGGACTCACCATTGACGCCCTCAACATCGGCGTCTATGGCGATGTCCCCGATTTCTGGGACGACCAGACCCGCAAGCCGCGCGGCGCTTTCCCCGTACCCGGCGTTGCCCCTCTCGGATTCGAGGTGCGCGAGAAGCGCGAACTATGGGCAGACAACGCCGCCGACCTCTATGAAGAGGCAATCCAGCGACGCTGGGCGCCCGCTACCGATGTCCCTTGGGACACCATTCAACCGCTCCCCGACGACGTCGAAGCGGCAATCTGCCAGCTCTGCACAGAGCTTTCGCAAAACGCCAGCATCGAGATCGAAGTCATTGGCGGCTGGCAGCAAAAACTTTCCTACGGCTTCCACGAGGTCAAGCTCTTCCTCGCCACCCAGATGTTCGACAACGCCCGTCACTTCGAGGCGTTCCGCAAGCGCGCACTCTCCAACGGCGGCGGGCTTGGACTCGAAAGCAAGGGCGAGGTCAACCGCATGCTTCTGGAAAGCACCGGCGGCTGGCCCGAAACCGTAGTAATGCTCCACATGCTGCGCGGCACCTTCACCTTCACGCTCTACCGCTACGGCGAACTCTTCGCGCACAACCCCGCCGAAAAAGTGCTGTTCGCGCGCTGCATGCAAGACAAGGCGCGCCACCTCGCCTACGGTCTCGCTCACCTGCGATACGCCACCTCCCACAACCCGGACAAAGCAATCGTCTTCAGTCGCCTGATGAACATCGCCGAGCGCGTATTCGAGCGCGAACTCAACGACCCCGTGTTGAAAGAGGCGCTCGCCATCATCTTCGGCGGCGGCATTGAGGGCGCGCGCAGCGGCATGCGCCAGTACGAGCGCATGATGGGCGACTTCGCCCGCCAGTACCTCGCAAACATGGAGCACATAGGCGTACCCCGCGAAGCAGGCTTCCCGCCAACACTCGCGCAGTTCATGGAGGCTTAGCAGTGCCGCAATTCCCATCCGTAGATTGGTTCGAGCAGGTGCGCGAAATCTTCAACGGCGACGAGTCCTATCAGGAAGCCGGCGGTGGCATGTGCGATGCCACCATGGGCATCAAAGTCGCCGATAGCTCGTACATCCTAGTCTTCGAGGGCGAGGAATGCTCCGAAGTCCGCGAAGTCCCCGAACTCGATCTCGCCGAAGCCGACTTCTACCTAGACATGGCGTCCGACGAGTGGCAAGAGATGATTCAGAACATCAAAGACAACGACGGAGCCGACCTCGACCACACCCTCAACACACTCGATATGGATAGATTCGAGGGTCTTGCGCTCACCATGAACGGCGACCAGTACAGGCAGGACTTCTTCTACCGCTACAACCAGACCTTCCAGTACTTCTTCGACGCCTCAGCCCGCATAGACACCGACTTCACGCCGGGCGATTGACCACAGTCCCTTCCCCCTTGATGGGGGAAGGTTAGGATGGGGGTGAAGAGAGAAATCATTGCCCGATTCTGATAGAGTTTCTATATGGAGCATAGCCAGACCATGGGGCACTATCTACTACGTCCTATTTTCGCTCCAGATTACGGGCGTGATATGTCTGGTCGGCTGGCGTGAGATATTCATAAATACGGACGATACCGTCGTTGACACTATTTTGGCGATTGGCGCGGGAGCCGCGCCAAACATCCTTACGGCGGCGGCGGTATCACTTGTCATAGTCCTTCTAGCGGAGGTAATCACCATGCTCGCGGAACCATATCTTCAGAAACGCTTTCGTGCCGGCCGCGAAGAAGGCATCAAGGAAGCTCGCAGATATGCTTCTTTGGTCAAGGCGTGGAATGAGCGCCGGCTAGAAGCCGAGGCCAATGGCAAACCCTTCGACGAGCCAATGCCTGAGATTGATGATGCTGAAAATGAAGGCAGCTAACGCATCTCCCTTTAGCGTGCCAATACAACTAACGGAGGCAAGATCGCATGCCGGAGTTCCCATCCGTAGAGTGGTTTGAAGCCGTGCGCGAGAGCGCCAACGGCGATTCCCAGTTCACATCCCAGGGCACAGTTAACTGCGTCATGGGCGCGAAGGTCGGTGATTCGGCGTTCGCAGTCACATTCGAGGGTTTCGAGTGCGCCTCAGTACAAGCCATCAATGAAGGCGAACTGCGTGATTTAGACTTCTACATCGACCTGCCGTCCGCCGAGTGGCGCGACCTGCTCGACAACATCTCCGCCAACGGTGGCTCCGACTCCGCACACACCCTGAACACTCTCGACCTGACGATGCCCAACGGCTGCGTCAAGTCCGGCAGCGAACTGCGCCGCGCCGCCTTCTTCCAGTATCATCTCTCGCTTCAAGCGTTCTTCGACGCCTCCGCGAGAGTTGAAACCACCTTCGCATAGCGATGAGGTTTTGCTCCATGTCATTCCGAACGGAGTGAGGAATCTAAATGCCAATCTACGAATACAGATGCGATGGCTGCAACCAGAAGTCAGACTTGCTTTGGCGCAGCTTCTCTCCGCCGGATGCGATCGAGTGCAAGGGCTGCGGTAGCAATGAAACCCACCGCGTAATATCAGCCGTCGCGCTCCACAAAACAATGAAGACCCAGATGTCGGAGCTTGACTCCAAGTACGACAGAATGCTCGACGCCGCAGACGCGAGCAACCCCCGCGCCGACCCCAACTACTACCTCGGCAAGGCAACCCCTCTGAGTGAGGGTGTTCCCGACTAGGCGGATGCCTTCAAACTTTCCACAAGGTCAGCGACCCTGCGCTCCACCTCGGCGCGGATTTTCCGAACCTCGCCAATGACCATGCCCGCCGGGTCCGGCAATCCCCAATCTTCCACATCACGCAACAGCAGCGCAGGGCACACATCGGCGTCCACCGCGCATCCCATCGTGATTACTCGCTTCGCCCGTTCCACTATATCGTCAGTCATCAGTCGCGGCTTGCCGTCGTATATGTCGATGCCCACTTCCCACATAGCATCCAATACAACGGCGTTCACGCGCTCCGCAGGCTCCGTTCCGGCGGATTCGGCCTTCATGGATATGCCGGCTTCTCCTGCCAGCTTATTGAAAAAGGCCTTCGCCATCTGGCTGCGTCCCGCGTTGTGGACGCACACGAACAGAATGTCGCTCATTCCCTGCCATCTTTCGATACAACCGCGTTATCGTATTCGGCAAGCGCATCTGCCGAGCCGTTGGACGGCAGGACGTCCTGATGCTCTGAAGGTAGGCCAGGTTTCAGCAGAAACTCATGCACGGCGGCGCCAATGGGAGCGCCCACCAGCGGACCGACGATGTAAGCCCAGAACCCGCCGGAAGGCCCCGGTATGGCGATGCTGCCCCAGCCCGCGAAGAATGCCACGATGCGCGGCCCGAAGTCGCGCGCGGGATTCCAGCCGGCCTGTGTTATCGGCGCGAACACGCTGATGAGCACCGCGACCGTAAAGCCTATGAAGAATGGGGCAAGTCCCTTATTTGGAAGCGCGGCGTTGCGCCGATCGACTAGGGAGAATATCACCAGGGCGAGTATTGCCGTGCCCAAGCCTTCGACTACCGCTGCCACCGGCGCTGAGACCAGAGCGCGCGCAGCCGCATCCGTGCCAATCATATTCGCGTCAGGAAAGTATTCGCCGAATATCATCGCGGAGTGTTGGCTGCCCGGCATGCCGCGGATGTAGCCGTTCGCTTGCTCGAAGCGTTCCACAAACGGCGAGAAAACGGCGAGCACCGTCACTCCCGCGGCGACCGCACCCAGCAGCTGCGCCCCCCAGTATGCGAACATGCTGCCGAACGAGAACTCGTTGTGGCGGAATATCGCGAACGCGAGGCTGATTGCCGGGTTGAGGTGAGCGCCCGATATTGCGGCAGTCGTGTATATGGCGAGCGTTACGCCGAAACCCCAGACTACGGCGACCTGCCATAGTCCGACCTGCGCGCCCGTGATGACCGCCGCCGCGACCACGCCTGTGCCGAACAGCACCAGCAGATATGTGCCGATTGACTCGGCTATAAGCATTCTTGACAGTTGCATAGTCTAATTCTAGTGCGCGTTGATTAACGACGCTTTAATGCAGTGTTATAGGGCAAGTAAAAGAGGCGGCATGCATTGCCGCCTCTTACTTGTCGCCGCCGAGTCTTGCATATTGCTGAACTAGATGGCGTAGGACTCGATCATATTTTCCACCTGGCGGGAGAAGGACTTGTCATTGATGACATCGATGCGGTCCTGGAAGGAGGGCCTGTCGCTGTCCTTGTAGATAACGCCCACTGGCACGCCGCCCTGATTGACGATTTCGTGAGCGGCCTCGTAGTCGCTTGGGTCGTGCTGCTCAGGGATGTCCCATGCAAGCGGAGGGATGCCCTGCCGCACATTGCCCTTCAGTTCCATGAAGGTGTTGTTGTAAGTTGTGCAAGGCGACTGCACATGCACAATGGAGAAGCCCTCGTGATTCATGGCGTCCGCGATAACGTTGCCCAAGTCTCTGACCTTGGTCGAGACATGCGATGCTATGTACGAAACGCCAAGCGTCAGGTAGAGGGCAAGAGGGTTAAGCGCAGCTTCAGGCTTGCCGTATGGTGTGGAGCTGGTAACACCATCCAGCTTCGTCGTAGGAGAACTTTGCCCCTTAGTCAGTCCATAGACGGCATTGTCCATTATCACGACGGTAACGTCGAGATTGCGCGCCGCCTGTGGCGCGATATGCTCATTGCCAATGCTCAAGAAGTCGCCATCGCCCGCCACGACCACCACATTGAGGTCCGGTCGCCCCATCTTTACGCCCAACGCGATCGGTAGTGTTCTGCCATGAATGCCGTGCATCCCGTAGGGCTGCGGGCCTTCGAGCAAGTGAACCATGTTGCCGGAGCAGCCGATACCCGCGACGACGACATTGTTCTCTACGGGTAGTTCGGTCTCGACCCTGCGCTGCTCTATCGCAGCTTCGAGGGCGCGTCTAACTCCGAAGTCACCGCAGCCCGGGCACCACTTGAAATCGTATTCCGGATTTTTGACGCTCATACTGTTACGCTCACTTTCTGCTCTTGTTCAAGTCGCTCTGTAACGCGGCTTGCCAGGTCGCTAACCTTGAAGGGTAGCCCCGTGTACTGAGTGATTGACTCCGCTTTCACGCCCTGCGACCGCAGTACGCTGGAGAACTGTCCCATGTAATTAAGTTCGGGCACCAGCACCAAGTCCTTCTGCCTCAGTTCCTCGAGGAGTTCTTTGGGCAGGGGGTTGAGGAACATGGTGTAGTACCAACCGATGTCAACACCGTCATCGACAATGGCATCGTACGCAGCCTGCGCCGGGCCCTTCGAGCCTCCCCATGTCATAAGCGCGATACTGGCATCCGTATTTCGGCTCTCGTATGCCTCGTTCTCAAGCAGCTTCAACTTGCTGAAGCGCCGCTCCGTCATCTGGATGTGGCGCTCCGGAAGGTGCGTAGTGTCGCCCATCCCGTCATGCTCACTGCCATTGGCGACGTAGCTGCCTGGACCTCCGGGCAGAGGCATCGGCGACAGTTCCCAACTATCATAGCGGTTGTAACCGTTGCTGCCGGAGTAGGTCTCACGGTTTTCCACCACAAGCTTGCTCAGGTCGGGCCTAGGGATGTTCTGCTTTCGCTCGCTGAGCATGTGCTCGCTGAGCATAATGACAGGACCCTGGTAGCGTTCCGCCCAGTTGAAAGCCATCGTTGCGGCATAGAAGCACTCTTCTACCGTGCCAGGCGCGATAATGGGTATGCTTACGTCCCCATGCCCCGGTGTCATCGCCATGAGCAGATCGGACTGCTCCGTTTTTGTGGGAAGGCCGGTCGAGGGGCCGCCGCGCTGCACATCCACGATCACGAGTGGAATCTCAGCCATCCAAGCCAGGCCTACGCCCTCTCCCATTAGAGAAAGCCCGGGGCCCGCCGTCGCGGTCATTGCCTTCTGGCCGCCATATCCCGCGCCTACGATGGCGTTGACGGCTTCAATCTCGGAGCTTGCCTGATAGACGAACTTGCCGTCGCCGGTGAGGTTGCGCTCCATCCAGAGGAGTATTGAAGTTGCGGGTGATATTGGGTATCCGATGTAGAAGTTGATGCCCGCGGCGCAAGCGCCAAGAGAGATCGCTTCGTTCCCGTTGACCAGAATCTGATCTCCTTCCGGCATAATTGCGGGCGCAAGCTCGCCGAGGCTGAAGCCGCTCTTCTCCGCCTCCTGCCTGCCGAGCGTCAGCGCCTCGATGTTGGAGGATATTATCTGCTCGTCATTCGGACGCCCCCTGGTGAAGCGTTCCCTGACGAAGTCCTCCAGAATGCTCTGTGACATGCTGACGAGATGTGCCAGCGCGCCCAGCACAATCATGTTTTCAGCGCGAGCATTCCCAGTTGACTTGGCGAGATCGGCAAAAGGCATACCAAAGCTATTCGCCGTGTCATCCGGTTCGAAGTCGCCTGAGTTATAAATGATTACGCCGCTCTCACTTACCTCATCTCTGTGGTTCTGATATCCCTCTTCGTTGAAGCAAACGAGCACATCGATATCGTCGCCCGAACTCAGGACGGGCGTTGTGGCCAAGCGCGCTTGCGCCATAACAGGTCCTCCCATAATCTGGGAGGGGAATGTAACGAATGTCTGCACATGGTAGCCGACGTTGCTTGCGGCTTGCGCAAGACCTTCGGACGAGGTGACCATGCCCTGTCCGCCTTCACCGGCAAATCGAACTACAAAGTCAGTTTTCTGCAAGTCTTGCCTCCTGGGTCTCGCCTGTTACAGGGCGTGCGCATCCCATCGTCGGAATAGTTGAAAATAGGGGTAATATCCCAAATCATCAAGCCTCTGCCCAGTCTGATTTGGGTGTACTGACGGATGGGCAGCTTGCGCCGCCTGATGTAGATGTTCTGCTCGCATTATTGGCTCATGTGAGCATAGAGAAGTGATAGCAAGTCTAGCGGGACCTGCCCATTTTTCACACGATAGGAATTTAATATATCAGGTGTCAATTTTGAGGTCAATTTTGTGAAGGAGTACACTAACCGCCGCTAATGTCTCCGAATCGGTTCGCAATTAGTACAATTCTAATTATAGTTTAGCATTTATCTTAGTATGCCAACAACCATACTTCAGGTCCGAGTTCGCGCCATTTGTGGCGATGCGTTCCAGCTATTCTTCGACCACTAACTGGAATGCGAAGGGACAGACGACGAGAAAGACAGCGTCGAAGGCAAGCAGAAAAGGTATCCAGCGATCGAAAGCAGTATCGCCTTGAAGCACAGCCGTCGATGCTTCAACGGCTGCGATTACGACAGGCACCACGACCGGGAAGAAAAGCAGAGGCAGCATCACCTCCCGAGAGCGCGTATTCGCCGCTATTGCCGCGAAGAGAGTGCCGACGGCAGCAATGGCGAGTGTCGCGAGTACGGCGACGGGTATTAGCCCCGGCAGCAGCAGCGAGAAGTTGAACAGCACCGCGAAGACCGGGAATACGGCGACTTCTACAAGCAGCATGAAAAGGAAAGTGCCGAGCATCTTGCCGAAGAAGATGAGGTCACGGCTGACGGGAGCGAGCATCAGTGCATGAAGCCCTCCGCTTTCGCGCTCAAGCGCCATAGAACGGTTCAACCCTAGCACGCCGCCGAAGGTGAAGGAAATCCAGAGAATGCCGGGCGCGACGAACGCCACCGTCTGCGGAGTCGGGGTGATTGCGAAGCTGAACACTACAATGACGAGCAGAGCAAAGACTAGCGCGCTAACCACGATGTCCTTCGTCCTCAATTCGAGGATGACATCCTTCCAGAGGATTGCCAGCACGGCCAGGATGGACGCCTTCATCGGTTTTGCGCCTCGCAAGGTGTATCAGTCGTCAAGCGCAGGTAGGCAGTTCTGGTCGCGTCGGCATCCGGCGCGCCGTCGTAAGCGATGCGGCCGCGCGACAGGATAGCCACATGATCAGCGAGCGCGATGCCGCGATCAAAGTTGTGCGTTGTCATGAGGATCGCGCGATTAGGATTCGTCCTGTCCGCGATGAGCGATTCCAGAAGACTGAGTGCCTCCTGATCGAGGCCGCTTTCAGGTTCATCCATTATGAGCACACGCGGCGAGTGCAACAGGGCGCGGGCTATGCTGAAGCGGCGACGCATGCCGTGCGAGAGCGTCCCGACTCTGACGTCGAGCCGGTCGGACACGCCCATCTGCTCCGCGACGGTCTGAACCCGGTCTTCAATGTGATCAAGCGCGAACATCCTGGCGAAAAAGCGCAGGTTCTCTTCGCCCGTCAGTCCGTCGTAGAGCAGCGGCTCGTGGGTAACGACTCCGATGACGCGGCGGACGCGCACTCCGCTGCGGCGCGAGGAAATATCGGCTATGCGGATTTCACCGGCGTCAGGCTTGGCCAAAGTGGCAAGGGTTTTTATGAGGGTTGTCTTGCCAGAGCCGTTGGGCCCCAGCGCAGTGAGCGTCTGTCCCCAAGGAATTTGGAGGTCTAGGTCGCGGAGGACCTGCGTGCGACCGTAGGATTTACTGAGTCCCCGCACGTCGATGGCGAGGGCTGTGCGGTCCGAACTCAAGGCTTGTTTGCCGTCTCCAATACAGTGGTCAGATTGCTCTTGCAGTCAACATGTTACAGCCTCGACGCTACGGGCGCTAGTCTGACGACAGCCGGCGCACTGCTTCCTCGTCTATCTCAACGCCTAGCCCTGGACCTGTTGGCACGGCAAGGAAGCCGTCCTGCTGGTCGAACGGCTCCGCGGTGATGCCTTCGCGGATGCCGCTCGGAGTGCGGTCGAATTCCATGACCGGTTCCTGCTCATAAGGGCGTGGGGCGTAGGCGGGCGGGCATGGTGGTATGGCAGCGGCGAGATGAAGGCTTGCGGCAATCATAACGGGCGAACCCCAGACATGCGGGTTGACAAGAATGCCGTTGGCGTTGGCGGACATGCAGATGTTCCTCATCTCAGTGATGCCACCGGCGTTCACGACGTCGGGTTGGGCGATGTCGTAGGCGCGGCGGGCGAAGAAGTCCTTGAATTCGTAGCGAGTGCGAAGATTCTCGCCGCCCGCCACCGGCATAGGAACTGCTGATTTAACCTGCAAGTAGGCGTCAACATCCTTTGCGTTGACCGGCTCCTCGAACCAGGTAATGTCGAGGTCCGCGAGTTGCTGCCCGATACGGATTGCCGCAGCCGCCGGGTATGCCTGGTTGGCATCCACCATCAGGCGGATGTCGTCGCCGATGGCGTTGCGAAGTGCCGCCACCCGACGCACATCCTCATCGATTGGGAAGCCGCCGATCTTGGTTTTCATGCCCTTGAAGCCGAGTTCGACATACATCCTTGCCTCTTCGAGGAGACGGGTGGGAAACTCGCCCTCGGTGTAGTACAGGCCGGTGGCATATACGGCGACCTTGTCACGAATGCGGCCGCCGAGCAGGTCTGAGACGGATTGGCCTGCTGCCTTACCTGCGATGTCCCAGAGCGCGATGTCCACCGCGCTGATGGCGCTGCCCGCGAAGCCACCGGCGTTGTTGCCGTTATAGACTCGCGCGAACATGCCCTGCCAGAGGGCGTTGCGGTTGAGGGGGTCCGCGCCGATGAGCAGATCGCCGAAGTGCTGCCTGACGAAACCTCCGCCTGCGCCGACATAGCCTTCACCCCAGCCCGTGATACCCTCATCAGTCTCTATCTTGATGAGGTCAACTACACGGGCGGAAATCCAGCCGTTGGACCAGCCGAACGGTCGCTCAAGCGGTGAGGATAGGTTGAAGCCTTCGATGTTGGTGATGCGCATAATAGACTCCTTGCAGGGCTGACTCCGGGAAGTCTAGCGATGGTCGGTTAAATCTGTCAATCAAGTATCAGTGTTGTCGCTGGGCAACGGCACAGTGGCTAGAGAGCGCTTAGCCAGGAGAGCATGGTCTCAAACAGATCTTCTTCGCGTCCGGCATAGCCATGGTTAGCTCCGTCTATTTCGCAAACCCGAACATGGGAGTAGCCTGCGGCTTCCAAGCTACGACGGGCGGCACCGCAAACGGGCAACTCTTGAGGTCCACCGACGGCGCATTCCTCTGAGCCGAATATGAAGAGCGCGGGGCAGCCCGTGTTCACTGCGTGCCTGGTTACACTGTAGCGATTGTCCGGATTGAAGCAGTCAACGTAGGCGCGCGCGCTCCACATTGACCCCCAGGGAACGCCGGGACGAAGCAGCGCGTCCGGGTTGCCCTCGGTGACGTTTAGCTCGGATTCGCGAAACGGCGCCAGGAAGTCCTCCCCGTGCAGCGCGATGATGCCTTGATGATCGTACTCGCCGGGTGACACGGGAATTACCGCCACCACGTCCTCAAACCCTTCAGTTGCCTGCGCGTAGGTGGCGCGGACGGCTCCACCGCTATGCCCACCGATGGCAATGCGGCGGTGCCCCCGTTCGCGCAGCAAGTCCAGCCATGCGCTGAAGTCCGCTCGCGAATCATCGACGGACTCGAAGGCGTAACCGGCGAGCGGCCCTCCCCTGACACCGTTGGACACATGGTCGTGACCACGGCGGTTCGCTGTCAGAAAGGCAATACCCTGCTCTGCCATGCGCTGCCCAAGCCCAAGGTAAAGGCTGCCGTAGAAGTTGCCGCCATCGCCGTGAAAGAACAGAATGGCATCTACTGAGGTGGGCCGGCTCTCATCTTTCGGGGCAAAATATGCGCCGGATAGTGGTATGCCCTCGGGTGTCATAACTTCGACCAGGTCCGCAAGCATAGTGCCTCCTTGTTCGTCCGATACTAATCGTAGTTTGCTTCGGTAAGCGTCTGATATAGTAACCACTGGCGCCGGTGTGTGCAAAGCCGGAGACCAAGAACTGAACTTGATCATTGCAGATTTGCGAGGGAGTTAGATGTCTGAAAGGAAGAACGTACTGATAACGGGGGCGGCGGGACTCATAGGCGGCCTGCTTCAGAGGGGATTGAAGGACTCGTACAACGTAACGGGGGTGGACGTCAGAGCGGTGGACGGCTTCACCAGCCTGGTTGCGGACACCTCCGACCTCGATGCCGTGCTGCCTGCCTACGGCGGGGTGGACACGATTATCGACCTCGCCAGCGTGCCGGACCAGGACAGCCCGTGGGATGTCGTCTATCGGAATAATTTGCCTTCGACTTACAATGCGCTGGAAGCGGCGCGACTTGCCGGAGCGAAGCGGGTCATCTTCGCCAGCTCGAATCACGCGACCGGCAACTATGAGGAGGACGAGCCTTACGTCTCCATTGTCGCGGGCAGGTACGAGGGGCTGGACCCGGCGACATTTCCGCGCGTAACGGTGGATATGCCTATACGACCGGACGGGCCTTACGGGATTGGCAAGGCGTTCGGGGAGGCCGCCGGACGATACTACTCCGATCACTACGGGCTGTCGGTCATCTGCCTACGGATCGGAACGCTGAACCGAGAAGGCAAGCCGCTGGTCCCGAGGCAGTTTGCGACCCTGCTGTCACACCGCGACCTAGTGCAACTGGTACGTAAGAGCATTGACGCTCCGGACTCTCTCAGATTCGCTATCTTCTATGGAGTGTCCAACAATACATGGCGCTTCTGGGACATCTCGAACTCACGCGAACTAATCGGGTACGAGCCGGAGGATAATGCCGAGCAGTGGAGATAATCGCACCCACACCCGTGATTTCACCCCCATTCCCCTGTCTGCACAGGGGCAGGCTCTTCGCCAAGCTCAGGACAGGCTCTAATCTTCTCCGATCAAGGTAGAAAGTGATTTATGAAATCGTCCTGCGATTTTCAAGCTGAGCTTCTTCGCCTGAATGAAACTACCAGTACGAATATCGCGCTTCCCACCAAAGCCATGGCAGGACCGGCGGGCAGATTGAAGTGGTAGGACACGTAGAGTCCTGTCACGGCGGCCGCAGTCCCCAGCGCCGCGGCCACCATCATCATCGAGGCAAAACGTCTGACCAGCAAATATGCCGTGGCAGCGGGCGTTACCAGCATCGCCATGACAAGAACAATGCCCGCCGCCTGGATTCCTACCACGATAACGAGTGCGAGCATTACGAGGAACGCGTAGTCAACGATGTTGGCGCGCGTGCCGACGACCTGCGACGCGACGGGATCGAAGCTCGCAAACAGCAGCCAGTGGTGAAGAGTGAATAGCCCCAGGACGACCATTGCGGTTATCCCAAGGGATATGTAGATGCCGGTCGGAGATATTGCCAGGATTTGCCCCAGGAGCAGGTCCTCTATATTAATTTTAATCGATGTTGAGGTTGACAGCATCACAAGTCCCAGGGCAAACGTGGTCGCAAAGAGGATGCCTATGGAAGTGTCCGCGCTGATGCCCGCCCGTCGGCTCAAGGTCCTGATCAGCATGGCAACGGAGATCCCTGTTGGAACGGCGGCAATGGCAGGGTTTATTCCGACTATGAACCCAAGCACCATTCCCGGCAGCACGGCGTGGGCGAGGGCGTCCCCAATGAAGGCGAGGTTCCTGGAGACGACGTATGCGCCAACCAGCGGACACATCACTCCCACAAGTACCGAGCCGATTAGAGCCCTCACCATGAAGCCGTACTCGAGCGGGGCGACAATGAAATCTATCATGTCGTCTTACTGCCGACCCGCGTCCATTGTGAGGCGTATTCCGTGGGCGCCGTACAACTCCTCCATTACCTCGGTGGTAAACACCTGGTCGGGAGGACCGCAGGCGCACACATGGCAATTCAGACACAACACTTGGTCGAAGCGGTCGGCCAGGTTGGTAAGGTCATGGGTCGCCAGCAGGACGATGCGCCCTTCATCCCGCAGTGTCCGGAGGACCTCAACGAGCTCTTCCTGGGCACCTGCGTCAACTCCGCTGAAGGCCTCATCCAATAGGAGCACGCTCGCCTCCTGAGCCAGCGCCCTGGCGACGAATACCCTTTGCCTCTGCCCTCCCGAAAGCTCCGTCATTAGGGCAGATCGAAGGTCCCACAGGCCCACGCGGCCCAGGCACACGTTGACAATCTCACGGTCCTTCTTCCCAGGGCGCCGGAACCACCCCAGCCTGCAGCACCTGCCCATCATAACGACATCCATCGCGGTCACGGGAAACCGCCAGTTGACGCTCTCTCGCTGGGGCACGTAGGCAAGCTCTCCACTTTCTGGATCTGCACGGTGAAGGGTTACCTTCCCCTGGCGGACCGGGAGTAGTCCGGCAATAGCGTTAAACAGAGTGCTCTTGCCGGCTCCGTTCGGTCCTACAACGCCCATCAGAGTTCCCGCACCTACGTCGAAGGTGATGTCGCTCAACGCCATGTGCCCGCCAAGCTCGATGGTAACACCCTGTAGCGACACGCTCGCTCTGCGTGAGTTCGTATCTGTGCTCACTTCAATGCCTCAACAATTCGTTCTACGTTCGTTCGTACCATGCCAAGATAAGTGTCTGCGCTGGTGCCCTCTTCCCCGAGTGAGCCGGAATAAAGCTGCACTATTTCCGCGCCGGTTTCTCTCGCAAGCGCCTCCACAATCTTTTGATCCACCGTTGTTTCGCCGAACACCGCCGGCACATCATGCTCGCGGACTGTGTCAATCAGTCCAGCAATGTGTTCTGCCGATGGCTCTACATGAGTTGAAAGGGAAGGTATAACCAGCCCGACCACCTCAAACCCATACAGCTCCGCAAAGTAAGAGAGGCTGTCGTGCGAGGTGATGAGCAGTCTGCGCTCAGGCCGTACCATTTCGACGTGCGCTAGAGTCCATGCGTGCAACTGGTCCAGTTCAATCTCATATGCAGCGGCGTTCGCATAATATGTGCCGGCGCTTTGCGGGTCTAAGGCGGAGAGCCGCGCGGCAATTTCGTTAACCGCAATCTTCACACGAGGTGGATCGAACCAGAAATGAGGGTCAAGGGCGCCATGGTCGTGATCGTGGTGCGCATGCGCGTCCTCCGCCTCCATGTGACCGTCCTCGTGTTCGTCGTGGTCCTCATGCCCACCGTCACCGTCGAGGATGCCGACAAAGGCGATTTTAGTGGGTGCGCCGTCCACGTCCCAGTGGTTGACCACTTCCAGGTCGTGCCCATCCAGCTGCAGTACCTCGCCGCCAACGGAGTCCGTGATGAAGACGGCACCGTTTGCCGTAGCCAGGTGAGGGCGCGCCCAGAATCCGGTCTCCACAGGCGTCGTGAGGAAGCCTGATTTCGACGCCAGCAGATCGAGGTCGTGGGCGTCATACATGCGAAGCTCCCCATCGCTCATGACCACGAAGAGCGTTTCGCCTCCCTGTCCCAGAGCCACCTGAATCGGGCTGAGAGCATCCGTGCTGGGGATGAACTGTTCCATCACGCCATCTTCGGGCTCTACGATGTATAGGCCTACGGCCGAGCCAAGAGCAAAGAAGTGGTGTAGTCCGTGATAACCCCAAACGGAGGTCAGGCGGAAGTCATCGGGAGAGCCATCCGGGGCTGGTACGAACACATGAGAGTATTCACCGTGGTCAGCTTCCAGGACCAGGACGCCTCCAACACATCCAAAAGCCGCCATGTGACCGTTGCCCGCGTCACCGTGAAGCCCTTCGCAACCCTCAGCACTGTATAGGATGTTGCCGTCCAGGTCACGAATATCCGCTCCTATTGGCGAGCGCGCGTCAGGATTTCCAGGATACTCCGGGTGCTTGATTGTCGTGGCAAACAGGTCATGTGCTAGTGGCACAGTGCCGCCGTGTTGCGGACCCGCGTTCATTTTCACGGGAACGTAGTTATCTCCCATCTCTTCCAATTCGTGCTCGTTAATCAGCGCCACTTCGCCGGAGCCGTCGTAGAAAATAGCGGCCCACTCGCCATCCACATAGAGATGAACGGGGCGGTCACCACTCAGGTCCACGGGGAGTTTCCGTACATCTCCTTCTACAAGGTCGAAATGATCACCGTGCGGCTCCATGAATATGCCGCCATCAAACAGGTGTGCGGTGTTTGCGTCCGGTGAGACGGCAATTGCATACCGACCACTCTTCGTGGCGTATATGCGTCCGGCGCGCGAGCCAAGGTCGAAGCTTGCCTGGTCCACCTCTCCGTGCTCCAGATCTATCACCGAGAGCTTCCCTTCTTCGCCGTCGCCGACAAGCAAGCGCCCAATCATCGCTTCGCCATGGCCGTCTGCATGGTCGTCGTGATCATCGTGTTCGTCTGCATGGTCGTCGTGCGCGCCGGTTTCAGAAAACTCTATTGGATCGACGTTGTCGCCAAGAGCGACTATCCTGTCCTCCGCGCTGGCATTATGCAGCAGCTCTTCCAGCCAGCCGGCTTCCAGTTCGAGTCCGACAGACATCACGGCGTCAGCATCCGCAATCATTGCGACATCACGAGCGCCGGGCGTCAAGGTGTGAGGGTCGGCGCCCGGAGCCAGCAAGCTTACGACCTCGACTCTGTCTCCGCCAACTACCCTGACCCAGTCAGCCACGAAGTTCGTGGTAGTAACTATGTTGAGTTTTGGCCCAGGCGCAACGGAAGGCGCAGCGCGTCTGGGCGCTGCTGCGACAGGGGTTGGGGTTGCGTTTGGGCTTGCCGCCGGCGCAGCGGGCTGAGCCGCGGGGGCGGCTTGAGCTGCGGGCGCAGGTTGAGCAGGAGATGCCGGTTGAGCCGGCGCTGCCGCTTGAGGCGCAGAGGCGGGTTGAGATGCAGCGGTAGTCGCTTGAGGTGCAGGGGCGGGTTGAGGGGTATCATCGCAAGCAGCTATGAAGACTGCGGCAAGCGCTATCAGCGTCAATCCGATAGCCCTCACCATGTTTCCGTGGAATATGTTATCGAGTGCCAGGTTCACTTTGAGTTTTCTCCCTTGTTCATCCAGAGTGTGTAGTTTCCATAGAATTCAGGTTGTCTTTTACTACGATATGTTCTTGTGCTGACAGTAAGTATCAATTGATTGAGTGGGCATAACGAAGTCTTATCATTAATGGCAATGGCGTAAATCGCTAATGCTTGCCTTTGTGGAGACAGTTCTTGTAGTCCGCGTGCAGGCAGTCCACGTGAAGCTCGATGCGATGACCGACTACCTGTTCCGGAATTTCGTTGCTTATGGCTCTCATGAGGTGCTCTATCGTGGCCAGCCTGAACTCCTCCACTGCCCCGCATACGACGCATACGGAGTGGTGGTGGTGTCCCCTTTCGCAGAGGCTGTAGATGGGAGCGCCGCCCATCGTGTCAAGCTTGCAGAGCATGCCCACTTCCATGAAGAGTTTTAAGGTGCGAAACACCGTTGCCCTGCCCACAGCCGGTAGCTCTTCACAGAGCGCATGGGCCGTAATACCTTCACGTTTCTGCTCAAGCAGTTGGGCTATCATCACTCTTGGAACGGTGATTCTATATCCCCGCTCCCCGAGTATCGCCATAAGGTTTGCGCGTTGTTCCATGGTTATCATAATGATATGTAGTATCAAGTTGTAGCGTCTAAGTAAGAGTTGATTAACTTAGTGAGTGGTACAACATATCATTATGAATGGTGCGGTGTCAAATCTTATTTCTGTTGAGCATCTTGCATAAGTGCAGGTATAGCGATGGTGCAGGTATTTTCACCCCCATCCTAACCTTCCCCATCAAGGGGGAAGGGACTTATGCAATTGTCTCCCTGTCTGGTGGACTGGGCATAATTCGTCCACCTTCCTAGCCTCCCCCAAAGGGAGAAGAGATAAGATAGGCGGCAATTATGCCCACTTCTACCGTCTGTTATGGCGATTTCACAAATCCCTTAATGCTGTCATTCCGAATATAGTGAGGATTCTGAAATCGTTGCAGGCAAACCTTTTTCCGACTTAGATTTCTCGCTCCGCTCGAAATGACAGGGGAAGGCACCTGAAATGACAAGAGAAGGCTGCTCGAAATGACACAGGGGAAGGGTCCCGAAATGACGAGGATGGATTACATTTGTGAAATCGTCTTTTTCAGTTGCCTTGCTTGATTAGGTCGGCGATGCGCTCGCCTATCATAAGGACGGTTACGTTGATGTTGGCGCGGACACATTCGGGCATGATGGAGGCGTCAACGACCCGCAGCCCTTCCGCTCCATAGACTTTGCCGTACTGATTTACGACTGCCATAGGGTCGGAGTCGGGGCCCATCTTGGCGGTGCAGGAGATGTGGTGGCCTGTCCCTACCCACCTCTTCATCCAGAGGTCGAGCGCCTCGTCAGTTTCCAGGTCCGAGTCTTCGGGATAGACCCGCTTGTCAATCATGGCTGCCATCGCCGGATGATTCTCCAGACCTACGACCAGGCGGACGCCGTCCCTGTACCTTCGCAGGTCTTCCTCGTGGTCGAGTAGGTTGTAGTCGAGATAGGGATGATCCCGGTAGTCGTTGGAGCGGAGGCGCAATTCGCCCTTGGAGTGCGCGAGGTTCAGCCCCAAGCCGGCGCCTAAGCCCACCACATCGCCGTGCTCGCCCCCACGATTGCGCCCTGCGCCGGAAGCGGCGGACAAGTACACAATCATGTCGTTTTCGAGGGGAGAGCCTTCGGCGGTGTACCGGGCGAGAAGCTGGGCGTTTGGCACGAAGCGTTCTAACTCCACCTCCGGCTTGGTCGCCCAAAGGATGCTGAGGAGGGGGTGGTCGGCGAGGTTCTGGCCGACGCCCGGTGCGTCGATGACAGTCTCGATGCCGTGCTCGGTCAGGTGGCCTTTGGGGCCTATGCCGGAGAGCATAAGCAGCTGGGGGGAGCCGATAGCGCCCGCGCTTAGTATGACCTCTTCGGCCTCGACAACGAAGGATTCCTCGTCAGATACGGCTTCGACGCCGGTCGCTCTAGGGCGTTCCCCGGTGGTATCGAACAGCACCTTCTTGACGGTTACATTTGCCCTAATCGTGAGGTTGAGGCGGTGGCGGGAGAGGCCTAGGTAGCCGATGGAGGTGGACCAACGGATGCCGTTGGGATTGTTCTGGGGAATGGGGCCCACGCCCGTTGTGCCGGGGGCGTTGTGGTCCTCACAATATGGGTGCCCGGTATCTCGCCAAGCCTCGAACCATGCCTTGTTGCCCTCGCGCCACTCGTCTGGCATAGACCTGCGGCAGATGATGGGGCCTTGGGAGCCGTGGAAGTCTCCGGGGTCGTCCTGATAGGTGGCGTCGGTCTCCAGCTTGTTGAAGTATGGCACGAGCTTCTGGAAGTTCCACTCGTCGTTTCCCCACTCTGCCCAATTGTCGTAGTCTTCGGGGATGCCGCGCAGGAATACCGTTCCATTGATGGCGCTGGAGCCGCCGGTTATCTTGCCTCTGGGTATCTCTATTTCCGCTTCAGAGGTGCCTCTTGCGGTGTACTGCCAGTTGTGGTCGCTGTCCCAGATGCTCTTGGTTGACTTGTAGCTGTGCCTGACCTCTTCCGGGAGGCTGTCGATGTCCGGGTAGTCGGAGCCAGCCTCTAGCAGCAGCACCGAAGTGTTGGGGTCTTCCGATAGCCTTGTGGCGAGAATCGCGCCTGCCGAGCCTGCGCCGATGATGATGTAGTCGTACTTCACTACGAACCTCCTGGATGTGAGGGATATATGACACTTGATAGCGTTTCCATTCGGGTGGATGACTAGGTTCTGTTGACATTTCGCCGATGACTTTAGTTTCGTTTGTCATTTCGAGCGGAGCGAGAAATCTAAAGTCGGAAATAGGTTTGCCTGCAACGATTTCAGGTTCCTCACTGCGTTCGGAATGACAGGGGAAGGGCGATCGGATTGACAGGGGAGAGCGCTTTTCGAGCTTGAAATGACTTGTGCGTCAAATGTCAACACACCCTAGAAATTACACCCCCATCCACCGCTTCCGCGAGGGCAGGGACTAATGCAATGTTGCCGCTACGGGCGTATGGGACTTCAGGAAGCGGCGCGCTTGGTCAACTACCTCGTCGATGTGCTGTTGAGTGTCTTTCCACGGGAATCTTGTTACCTTAGCGTTCGGGGCGAGGCTGGCGACCTCCATAGCGCACTCGTAGGGGTGCGCGGGTACGTTGTCGGGGGCTATCAACAAGGGTGTTTGCAGGTTTCGCACGAAATCGCGTGAGACGGTGAAGACGAAATCGGCGCGGTTGGTGTACATACTCGTAAGGAAGTCATGCACCATTTCCATGGTGATTTCAGGACGTCGTTCGCAGAGGGGCGGGCCCCATCGCGCGGTGTTGTTCTGGTAGAAGATGTCGGGCGCGTCGGGGTTGAAGCCGCTGGGCTGCATGAGCGCCGCCGCCACAATGCGCTCCGGAGCGAGCCTGAGCAGGTTGTGAATCATGGGGCCGCCGATACAGAAGCCCATAACCAAGAAGCGGTCGATGCCGAGATGGTCCATAAGTCCGAGCTGGTCTTCGGAGTAGGCGTCCCAGGGGCGGTCGATTTCCAAGGGTCCGCCGGATTGTCCTTGATCAGCGTTGCGGAGGTCGGCGGCGATGCAGTGGAAGTCGTCCTTGTACCTCTCCAAAGGATTGAAGGGCACAGCGGTGTTCAAGCCGGCTACGGTGGAGTTAAGACCTCCGCCGGGAATTATCAGAAGGGGGAACCCTGAACCGACTTCCTCGTAGTAGATGCGAACTTGTCCTCTTTCGTAGAACGGCATGGCGATTTTCCTCCCTCAACGAGTTTCAGAGCCAACTTGATGCACAGCGGGATGCCCAATAGACGGGCAGTCCGGAATATGCGGCGTATTGTACGGGGAGGCTAACAGGATGTACAGGATGGGAAGGATATTCACCCCCATCTCCCGCTTCCGCGAGGGAAGGGACTTTGATCTCACTTTTGTGGGCACTTTGGGAATTTACTTACCCTTGCCAACCCGTCGAGGGGGAAGGGACTTATGCAAGGGGGGCTGGGGGGTGTGATAGAATTATGAGATTGCGGCAGTAGTGTGTTCGCTGGCGCAGGAGGAGCATTTGGCTTTCGGAGTGGGGGCTTTCAATCCGGCTCAGGCTCGCTCGCGTATGCGCGGCGTGTTCTATGGGTGGTGGCTCGTTCCAATCAGCGGCATCGTCCACATGACGACGAGCGTGCCGCTGTTTCACGCGATGGGGTTGTGGTTCGTGGCGCTGGAGTCGGCGTTCGGATGGAACCGGACGCAGCTTTCACTGGCGTTCGCGTTTACGCGGATCGAGGGTGGCATACTGGGGCCTATCGAGGGCTATCTCGTGGACCGGCTGGGCGTGCGGCGGATGGTGCTCATCGGATTAAGCATACTGGGGGTTGGCTTCCTGCTGTTTAGCCAGGTGCGCGATTCCAAGGACATTCCGATAATCAAGGACTTGCCCTTCGAGCTACTGCCGGAGTTCGCGCGGATCGTCGAGCCTGCGCTGATGTTCTATCTCGTGTTCATGATAATGGCGCTCGGCCAGGGGTTGAGCGGCTGGCTGACGATGAACACGATGCTGAATAACTGGTTCACGCGCCATAAGGCGAAGGCGATGGGCTATTCGAGCGCAATCGGACGGCTGGGCGCGCTGGTGCTGATACCGGCAATCGCGTGGGCTGTCGATCCGGAGCAGGACAATTTCGGGTGGTCGATGACGGCGCTAACGCTCGGCGTGGTTACGCTTGTGATGGTGATACCCATAAGCAGGCTGATACGCAACCGACCAGAGGACTACGGGCTGCTGCCGGACGGGGATGAGCCTAGAGCCGATCCAAGCACTACCCGAACGGGGCGGCCCGCGGCGAGACGAGCGCCACCGTCGGGAGCGGACTTCACGCTGCGGGACGCAATGCTGACCCCGACGTTCTGGCTGATTTCGTTCGGCCAGGGGTTCACTTCGATGGTGCTTATAGCGATGATGGCGCATCTGGCGCCGATGCTGTACGACCAGGGCGTGTCGGTGCCGATGGCGGGATGGGTGGTGTCCACATACACGGCGATGTCTATGATCTTCCAGATCGTGGGCGGGTATGTGGGCGACATGATTTCGAAGCGGTTCGCGTACTTCGTCTTCACCTCGATACAGGCGAGCGCGGTGGTGGTGCTGGTGTTCGTGCCGGAGATCTCAGCCTTTCTGGGCTTGCCTCTCCTGGCGGTAGTGTTTTCTTTCGCAATACTGTTCGGCATAGGGTTCGGGGGGCGCAATCCTATCAGCACATCTATACGGGGCGAATACTTCGGTCGAAGCTCGTTCGGCAAGATAATGGGGATGTCGCAGGTGCCGATGAACATCATGCTGCTGGGCGCGCCGATATACCCGGCAATCATGTTGGGGATACAGGGGAGTTACGACTTCGCGTTCCTGTCGCTGGCGTTCCTGAACTTCATTGGCGGGGCGATGTTCCTGCTGGCGAAGAAGCCGGTGAAGCCGACAAGGGGTCAGGTATCAGGTGTCAGGTAACGGGGATTAACAGGGGGCTAACATTGATGGACAGGATGGGATAGGTATTTCACTTCACCCCCATCCTAACCTTCCCTCATCGAGGGGGAAGGGACTTTTGCCCTCATCCAAGGGGAGAGGGAATACAATGAAAAGGAGATTTAGTTATGGCGATACAGCCGTTTACGATTGATATTTCGGATGAGGTCCTAGAGGATATGCGGCGGCGCATCGCGGATACGCGGTGGCCGGATGAGATACCTAACAGCGACTGGGACTATGGGTCGAATATGGCTTATGTGCGGGAGCTTGCGGACTACTGGTTGAATGAGTTCGACTGGCGGAAGCAGGAGGCGATGCTGAACGGGTTCTCGCAGTTCAAGGCTGATGTTGAGGGGATGAGCATCCACTACATCCACGAGCGGGGGAAGGGGCCGAACCCGATTCCGCTGGTGATTACGCACGGGTGGCCAAGCACTTTCTTCGAGATGTACAAGATCATTCCGATGCTGTCGGACCCGGCGGCGCATGGGGGCGATGCGGCGGACGCTTTCGATGTGATTGCGCCGTCGATGCCGAGCTACGGGTTCTCTGACCGGACGACGGAACGCGGGTGGAGCGTGTCGCGGGTTGGGGACTTCTGGGTGAGCCTGATGGATGTGCTGGGGTACGATAAGTTCGGGGCGCACGGCGGGGACTGGGGCGCGGGCGTTACGGCGCGGCTGGGGCATTCGCATGCGGATAGGATGATCGGGGTGCATGTTACGGCTGTGTCGGCGACTCCACACCTGGACGAGGATACGCCGCCGCTGACTGAGGCTGAAGAGGAGTTTCTGCGAGCGCGGGCGCAGTGGCGCGAGGACGAGGGGGCTTACGGGCATATACAGGGGACGAAGCCGCAGACGCTGTCATACGGGCTGATGGACTCGCCGGTTGGATTGGCTGCGTGGATTGTGGAGAAGTTCAGGGCGTGGTCGGACTGCAACGGGGACGTGGAGAGCGTCTATACGAAGGATGAGCTGCTGACGAATATCACTATCTACTGGGTTACGCAGACGATAAGCTCGTCGGTGCGGATATATTACGAGTCGCAGCGGGCGCCGCTGATGCTGGAGAAGGGCGAGATTATCACGCCACCTTCGGCTGTGGCGCGGTTCCCGAAGGACATCGGGTATCCGCCGCGCGAGTACGCGGAGCGTGTGTTCAATTTGCAGCAGTGGACTGAGATGACGGACGGCGGGCACTTCGCGGCGCTAGAGAAGCCGGAGGCGCTGGTGGAGGACTTGCGGTCGTTCTTCAGGCCGCTGCGGTAGGGGTTAACTGACATAGATGGACAGGATGGGGAGGATATTCTTGTCCTGTCCTGCTCACCCCCATCCTGGCCTTCCCCCGTCGAGGGGAAAGGACTTATGCAATTTTCTTGGAAGCCTGATTCTGTCTAGCAGCATAGTGATGGGATTGATAGTGTGAGCTGACATTCTTAAAGCGCTCTCCACTGCGTGGGGCGCAAAATGGAGCGAATGCAATGACAACGAAGAGGTCTTACGGGACGCCGGCGACGGATGTGCATGGGAATCCGGTGCTGCTGCTGTCGGGCGGGAATCCGCAGATAGCGAAGGCGGACGGCGATGCGCCGGTGCAGGCGTATATCGCTGCGATGCCGGAGTGGAAGTACGATTTGGGGCGAAGGCTTGATGAGATAGTCGAGCGGAACGTGCCGGATGTGCAAAAGGCTGTCCGGTGGAACTCGCCCTGGTACGGTGTCGAGGGCTTGGGGTGGTTCCTGAATGTCCACTGCTTCGCGAAGTATGTGAAGGTTACTTTCATGCATGGCAGTTCGCTGAGTCCTCTGCCGCCGGAGGCAGGAAAGGACCCGGACGCGCGCTGGGTGAATGTCAGAGAGGGTAAGCTGGACGAGGAACAGATGGCGGAGTGGATTAGGCAGTCGGCATCGTTGCCGGGCTGGGACGGATTCTGATATTACCGCATTTGAAATGGGCAGCCTGTAATCAAGACCGGAGGGACCTCGCCGTTGATGGCGGGGGCTTTCCATTAGCCTGACTTTCTACCATCATCCTGATGGGGACCCGGGCGGGAAAGTCGGGCTTCTGAAGATTCTTGCATAAGTGCAGTTACAGTGATGATGCAGGCATTTTCATCCCCATCCTAACCTTCCCCCATCAAGGGGGAAGGGACTTATGCAATTTTCTCGCTTATTGCTATTTGCTTTCGATGATGTCGAAGCTGGTGTATGGGCGCAGGACTTCGGGGACGACAACTGAGCCGTCGGCTTGCTGGTAGTTCTCCAAGATGGCGATTATGACGCGGGGGAGGGCGAGTCCGGAGCCGTTGAGGGTGTGGACGAAGCGAGGCCGCGCGCCGTTCTCGGGGCGGTAGCGGATGGCGGCGCGGCGCGCCTGGAAGTCGGTGCAGGTGGAGCATGAGCTGACCTCGAGCCACTCGTCGCAACCGGGCGCCCACATCTCGATGTCGTAGGTCTTGGCGGACTGGAAGCCGAGGTCGCCAGTGCAGAGTTCGAGCAGGCGGTAGCGGATGCCCAGCCGCCTGCATATCGTCTCTGCCTCGTTGAGCAGGCTTTGGAGCGCGTCATCCGAATCTTGCGGCTCTACGAAGCGGTACATCTCGACCTTCTCGAACTGGTGGACGCGCTTGATGCCGCGCGTATCGCGTCCGGCGGCTGCCTTCTCGCGGCGGAAGCAGGGCGTGTGTGCGACATATTGCAGGGGGAGCATGCCTGGCGGCAGTATCTCGTCGCGGTGCATGTTGGTGATTGCCATTTCCGCAGTTGGGAGCAGCCAGAGGTCGTCCTCGTCGTCGCGGTACATGGTGTCGGCGAACTTGGGCAGGTTGCTGTTGGCGGTGGCGGACTCGGTGGTAACGATGTTGGGCAGGTAGAGTTCTTCGTATCCGTGCTCGCCGGTGTGGGTGTCGAGCATCCAGTCTATGAGGGCGCGCTGGAGCCGGGCGCCCTTGCCCTTGAGCACGAAGAATCGGGAGCCTGCCATCTTCGCGCCGCGCTGGAAGTCTATGATGCCGAGCCGCTCGCCGAGTTCCCAGTGTGGCAGCGGGTTGAAGTCGAAGTGCGGCAGTTCGCCCTCTGTGCGGACTACGACGTTGGCGGATTCGTCCGCGCCGTCGGGTACGTCGGCGTGGGGTAGGTTGGGTATGCCCAGCATGAGGGCGTCGATTTCGGATTCGAGATTGCGGATGGTCTCTTCGAGCTCGCGGATGCGGGCGCTGACCTGCCGCATCTCGTCTATCAGCTCCTGTGGACGCTCGCGGGTGCGTCCGATTTCACGGCTGACTTCGTTGCGGCGGGCGCGGAGTTCGTCAGCCTCGACGATGGCGGTGCGGCGATCGGCGTCGAGTTCGGAGATGCGGTCTAAGGGCGCGTCTTCGTGGCGGCGGCGCATGGCATCGCGCAGTTCGTCGGGTCTGTTTCGTAGGAGCTGGATGTTAATCAAGGGAAACCTCTGTGTAGTGTGTGTCGGTATATAAGTATATCAGTTGGCTGGTGTGTCAGTAATCGGTTTTCAGGCGGTTGAGGGTAGGCAAAGCTGTGCTAGAATAGCCCGAACAGCCCCAATCTGAACATGCTGCATCGGAGGCTTGACTATGACGACTGCCAAAACCGAGGCGCTGTCCGCGTCCTCCGCGACGGATACAGACGAAATACCGTGGTACGACCTCATAAACGAAGTGCCTGAACCGCCGGAGGACGGATTAGTGGAAGACGCCGTAATTACTCTGATCAAGGCGATACTGGTCGCGCGATACGCTGATGACCCGACCACGCTTGTATTGGGGCCTACCACCTTTCTCATCTACGACTCCGCCGTGCCCGGCTCGCTCGTCGCGCCCGACTGCTATGTAATGTTCGGTGTGGACGCGAATTTCATACTGGACTACCGGCAGAGCTATCGTATAGAAGAGTGGGGCGTCATACCCGCGTTCGCGCTCGAAGTGGCATCCCCCAGTACGGCGCGCAGGGACTTGACCGAAAAGCGCGAGTTGTACGCGCGCATAGGCATACAGGAGTACTGGCGGCTGGACAAGTTTCGCGAGAACTACGGCGAGCCGCTTGTGGGCGAGCGACTGGTGGATGGGGAGTATGAGCGGATAGAGTTGCACGGAGAGGCTGACGGGGATACATGGTCTCGCAGCGATGCGCTGGGCGTGGACTTCTACTGCCGCGTGAATGATAGCGGTTACAGCACATTCGAGTTACGGGACAGCGAGACGGGCGAGTGGCTGAACTCCCTAGACAGAGAGGTCGCAGCGCGTCGGGCGGCTCAGGCGCGAAATCGGGAACTTGAGGCGGAGTTGGAGCGACTGCGGCGGGGCGAGGGATAGCGCGATGAGCGATCAGCATGTGGAGGTCAGCGAGTACGCGGATGAGCTTATCAGTGTGCCGCGCGCGCGGCTGCGGCTTGAACTGGCGCAGGTGGAGGAAGGTGTAACGCTGACGCACGAGGGCAAGCTGCTGGTAAGCTGCCGCATTACGAGCGAGGGGATGGCGGCGAGCGGGTTCATGGCGCAGGCCCTGGGGCTGAAGATACCGGCGCTGGGGGAGACGGTGGAGGCACGGGTTACGACGGCGGTGCTTTTCAGGGCGCTGAGCATCGCGGAGCTGGACTATTCGAATGAGGCTTCGTTCGCGCTGCTGGAGCGGATGCTGGAGGAGGCGGAGATGCAGAGGGGCGGGGGCTAACAGGATGTACAGGATGGAGAGGATGTTCACATCCTTGCTAATCCCTGCTTTCGGGGGCGCGGCTGTTCTCCCATCGAGGGTTGATAGGAGCAGGTATTGAAAATAATCGCGCCTGCATTTGCGATTTCACCCCCATCCTAACCTTCCCCCATCGAGGGGGAAGGAATTTTAGCTACCCTTGCCAGCCCATTAAGGGGAAGGGACTTGGGGATCGTATCCAGTCAGTCGGTGCGGGGCGACCAGTTATAGACTTTCGTCAGCGCACCGCCCATGAGCATGGAACGCTCGGAATCCGATAGGGTGTCGGTAACGCGGAATGCCTCAACGCCCTGCTCGTAGGTCAGCACATTTATCGCTCGCGTCCAGTCGGTGCCCCACAGGCAGCGCTCGAAGCCGAACGCATCGAACAGCTTGCCAAGCGGCTCCCAAATGTCGGGGTATGGGAACGGCTCGTGCGCCATCGTGCAGGCGCCGGAAATCTTGATGGCAATGTTGTCGAACTCTGCCATCGCCGCTACGCTTGACAGATCGGCCCATGGCTCCGGCGGAGCGGGTGGGTGTCGCGGCTGCGCCATCCCCACATGGTCAATCACCAACTGGGTATTCGGGTTGCGGCGCGCGAGTTCGCCCACGACGTGCATCTTACCTGTGGACATGATGTTGACTGGAACGCCCGCGCGTCCCGCTGCGGCGGTGATGGCGTTCAGTCCCGGATGCGTGCCGTCATCGTAGTCGCCGTAGGTGAGCATGATGCGCGCGCCCACGACTCCGGGCGTGCTTGTCCACTGCGCCATATCGTCGTCTATCGTTTCCGATTCCGGATCGAAGGGCCTGATGAGGCCGAACTTGCCGGGATGCTTGGCATAGACTTCGAGCGCGTAGCTGGGATCGTAGCGGTACATGGAGTATGGGGAGACTAGCAGCGCACCGTCCACGCCCACGGCGTCCATTGCGGCAACCATGTCGTCGCCCGTGACTTCATCGGGACCGTCGAGGAATCCCTGCCAGGGACGCTCAGGGCTGTTACGCTCGTAGGCATGCACTTGTGAGTCTATGGTGGGGGTGGGCATGGTTGTTCTCCTTATTGGCTTTCTGGATTCCCGCTTTCGCGGGAATGACGGTCGGTAGAAAGTTAGCCGCTGACCATGGGATAGACGTGGTAGCCGCGCTGCAAGTCAAGCGGTATCTTGTCGGAAGTCCAGGTGTCGCCGCCGTCGGCACTGGCGAAGAAGTGTCCGTAGTTAGTGGTGCAGAACATATTGCTCGGCGCTCTCGGGTCAATCGCAATCTGGAACATACGCCCCGGCGGTTCGTCGCCGATGTCCAGGCGCTCCCAATTCTCGCCGGTGTCGGTGCTCCGGAAGAGCGCGCCCGCTTCCTGAGTGCCAGCCGGCGCACCGCCACCGCCCGCGCCTGCCGCGAGGTATATGGTCTGCGGGTCATCCGGCGATACTAGCAGTCCGCGGCAGTACGAGCCGCCGGGGAACATCTCACCGAAGCGGATGTGCTCCCAGTTGCGGCCCTTGTTGCGGCTGCGGAACATTGCTACTTGCGCGATGATGAATACCGTGCCGGGCGCCGCCGCGCTGACCTGTACGCCGTGCAAGTCAACGGTATGGTTGTCGCGGTAGAGGCCGTCGGTCAGCGAGGCCCACGAGTTGCCGCCATCCCTGCTGGCAATCAGACCGCCAACCTCGATTGCGCCGTAGATGTCGTCCGGCTCGGACGGGTCGGCGCAGAGTCCGATGACGCGCTTGCCCAGCGGCGGCATGTAGGTCGTAACGTCGGGGTAGCGCACGCGGCTGGTGTCCATCTTATGCCATGTCGCGCCGCCGTCCTCGGAACGAGCGATGCCGCACGGCTCGTAGCCAGCGTACAGCACATCGGGGTTGTCCGGACGGAACGCGAGCGACCAGACGTCGGCCTTGGGCGCGTCGAGCGCTTCCCAATGGTCTCCGCGGTCGTCGCTGCGATATGGGCCGTCCTGCGTGCCGGCGAAAATCACCGACGGGTCGTCGGGATGAATCGCAAGGGCGCGCACCTGCGGGTTGTCGGGCAGGCCGTTGGCGATGCTCTGCCAATCGGAGTCGCCGAGGGTGCGGCGCAGCATGCCGCCGGGGCCGATGGCGTCGCCTTCGCCTGCAATGCCGACGTAGATGTGGGTTTGGTGTTTTTTGTCTTGGGTAGTCATTCCTTCACCTCTTCAGCGTATCGTTCACCTGCTTGACGCAAAGTTGCCGCGATGCTCTCAAGTTGGGTTGACACATTTTTTGAAAGCGATTCAAGTTGGTTGGCGACTTCTTTGGTATCAACATCTACGCCTTCACGGATTAGTTGATAGCAAAGGTCTTGCCAGTCTTTGCCTTGACCCCAAGATGCGCGAATTAGAGCGAACCAGAAATCAACGCCGATGGGAAGCAGCAAAGTCGGAGGGCTGATTTCGTCAAAACGGACACCAGTTACTGCGCCAAGTGCATCTCTGATAGCCCAGCCTTCCTTTAGGACAAGGTTGACTACATTCTCGCATTCGTTCACACGCAGTTTTTTTTCGAGGACAGTGATGGCTAAAAGCCACTGAGATTCTTCGTCTTTGAGTTTGGTTATCTGTATGGCTTGCGTAATTCCGATTTGCCCCTCATCAACTTTCCAGCGGATGCCTTGGGGGAGTTGATAGATATGATGTCTTGAACTGATAACCCGACTGGGCATGCTTGTCTGTTGCGATATTCTGTCGTAGGTGCGGTACTTCTGATACAAGACATCGACTGCCGCGCCAACTTCAGAAGGTTTCGCATTTTCAGAAGATTTCAGGCAGTCTAACGCATCTTGTTCGTTCATTATCTTGACCGCCTAAGAGTATCCGAAACCATGTGGCCTATGATGGCACTTTCGCCTTCTATGCCGCGCTCCTTACCCCACTCAATTAGCCTGCTGTGCAGTTCTTGCGGAATTGCAAATTCGATCTTGAGGCCAGCCTCTTCAATCTTCTCCATCACATCCTTGTTCAAATCTGCAATGGAAACCCCATGTCCCAGCTCTTGTAAGGACTTGACTGCATGTTCCCTTGCGTCTCTGTCAAGGCCAAGAAGCCAAGAAGCTCGCTCTTTCATCATTTCCTGCGACTCCGCAATTTTTGCACCGTCGAAAGTATTCCTCACGATTGCGACTGCATTACTTGAACTCAGGCTTCCCTTGTCCACCATCTCTTTGAGTTCTTCGGGCAATGCGACTAAAGTGTAATATCGCATTACAGTCTGCGTGGTCACGCCCAGATAGTCAGCCGCCTTTTCCAGAGCTTCTTGTGAAGTAAAGCCGTCGCCGCTGTATCGCTTGTATATTCGCTCAGTCCAGTAAGCGCGATCGCTATATGTCAAGTCTCCGCGCGCCTCATTTTCAAGCCATGACCGCTGGATAGCTTGCTCATCACTAAGGTCGAATACGAAGGCGGGTATGTCTTCCAGCCCCAATTCCAAGCATGCCTTAAAGCGGCACTGCCCAGTAACATGCTCAAAGTCATACTCAGATGAGGAGTCGGGGTGAGGTCGAACAACAATGGGCATATCAGGCCAGTAGCCATGCTGACGAATGGAAACTATGACCTTCTCGACATTATCTTCAATGCCCTGCCTGCGAACATTGATTGAACTGTCCGGATCAATCTGACTGAGTTTGATTTGCTCTACGGTGCTCACCTTGCATTCTCCTTCTCAGTATAGATACACATAGATACACGCTTATGCGAGATTGCGCCGATTGTATCACTCAAATTTCAAATTGGGCAATTTTCAATCGCTTGCAACCTAATCGATAAACTACTAGACTGAACATACAAAGTACGCTGATACGCAGTATAAAATGAAGTAACGAAAGGGTCGTTACATGGCCGTCGAGCGACAGGCGCAGACATCAAGCCACGATTCCATAACGCACGCCTATCTCCTGGAACAGATTGACGCCAACGCAAGGGAACTGCGCGGCTGGTTTGTCAAGTTGTTCTTTGCAGTCTTGGCAATTGGCGGCACAATCATCGTGGCGTTGATAGGCGCGCTGATAGCCTTGATTATCGCCATTAGCAACGGCGGCTAGCGCCTGCCGATTCCGTTCCCGCCACTTCTCTTCCGCCCATCCCGCTCAACCTCAACTTTGCTAATTACCCCAACTCGAATGTCTTTACCCAAACGCCGGGGGAGCCGACGGCGTGCTGCATTGTGTCCTGCCAGCGTTCGTTGCGGGGGTCTATGGCTCGCTGCCGGAGCCACTCGTCTGTCTTGGAGACGTCCGGATGCTCCAGTTCATAGACGGTGCTGTACGCGGGTTCGCCAACAACGGTGCGGTAGCGTCTGCCGCGTATGCAGCCGGGTACTTTCATGTAGTTGGGGACATAGACGCTGTTGTACCAGTCGTTCCACTCGGCATCGAGTTCCGGCGGGACGGTCATACGTCCGATTTGCAGGGCGGGCGCCATGCTGCTTTGCGCGGTACTCTCTTCGACTTCTGCCGGGAAAATCTGGTCGTAAGTGTTGCGGATGTAGGTCGTGGCGATGACGTCGGGTGAACAGCGCTTCGTCCACTCGGTCGGGTTGGCACGCACGCTCAAGTAGGCATCCGAGGTCATCACGTCGATGTTCTCCAGCTCGTACATCGCGAGGTGCTTGGGCGCGCCGGGGGATGATGATTCGTAGCGAGCGGCGCTCAGGAAACCGGGAATGGCGAGGCGCTCCGCAATGTGCTCTTCGTTGTACCAGGCGTTGTAGTCGTCCTCCTTGTCGGCTGGGACTTCTGTCCAGACCATGAGCAGGGCGGTTCCTTTTTTGTTTGGCATGTTTTGCGTTCTCCTTATGAGTGATGAGTGGTCAGTTATAAGTCGTCAGTGTTCAGGTCGTCAGGCATGGGGTCGTACAGATTGAGATTGTCTATCCATCGGAAGTCGCGCGTATTGCGCGTCATCAGTGTTAGGTTATGCGCTAATGCAGTTGCGGCTATAATGGCGTCACCTATGCCGATTCTGCGCTGCTGTCGCAACCAGGTTGCTAGAGCAACAATATCCGGTGTGATAGCGAGCACTCGAACTTTTCGCAATATCTCCTGGAAAATTCGATTGTCCTCCTCGTCCAGGTCAGGATACCCGAAAATCTCGATGAGGCTCACAGCAGAAATTGCCGTGTCACCATATCCGGCAATGAGTTGACGCAGATAAGCGTATTCAGATTGCGCCGCGTAAATGATTATATTGCTGTCCAACAGCATAGACTAATCACGCCCCGGCAGCGGCCTGTCTTTGCGTATCTCGCGCTGCCATGCTACTGGGTCCTCTATATGATCGAAAGTTCCTTTTTCGGCTAACATGCCAAGCAGTCGCGCCAATTCCTCTCCATGAGCGGTTATCGGCTCATCGTCCAGAACCGTGATTTGTACATGAACGGGCTCGTTCTCATCGGGTTTCTGATTTAGCCATTCCACGCGGTCGTCCTGCAGTATCGCCCTATATGTTTTCTTCATATCGCATCCTTCGTGAGACAACAGAGTGGCTGAAAATCAGTTAGTCGGCGCATCCAGTATAGCCTAATGCCGGCGTGCCGACTTACTGACTTCTCCTAATCGTCGCCCGGCACAGGCTCCGCTGCCTTTCCTGAGAGGACGGGCGCGGAGAAGGCGGGCATGACTTCTTCGGCGAACCATTCGAGTTGCTCGGTGATTATGGCCTCGGATGTGCCAACGGGCTGGCTGACGCTTACTCTGTCGAGGCCGGGGTACATTTCTTCTACGCGCTTGAGCTGCTCGGTAACTTCTTCAGGGGTGCCACACAGGAAACCACCTGCCTCGACTGCGCCCTCGATGCGGGGCAGGTCGAAGGTGGGAGCGCGCTTGGGGTCGCTCATCGCCTCAATCTGCTCTTCGCTCAGGGCGCGCACGAGCCGCAGGGGGCCGAACATCTTCAGGTTTTCTTCGAAGAGGGTTGCTGCCTCGCGCACTGCCTTTTCTTTGTTTTCCGCCAAGTAGAAGTGGAAACCGAAACTGAGATTCTCGCCTAGCTCGAGGTCCACGCCCTTGCGGGCATAGGCGTCCCGGAACGCTTCCACGACGCGGTGCATTGCGCCGCCTTCCGCAACGCCGCCGCCGATGATGCCCTTGATGCCGTGCTTCGCCATGAAGTCGAGTCCGCGCGGTGTGGCGCTCTGTATGGGCTGCCAGCACTCGACAGGGAGGCGGAGGGGACGGGGCACGAGCGTTATCTCTTCAAGCTGGTAGCCACGATATGGCACTGACGGCGGGATGGTGTAGTTCTTGCCGTGATGGGAGAACGAATCCTCGTTGAACGCCTTGAAGATGATGTCCACCTGCTCCTCGAAGAGGTCGCGGTTGCCGTCCTGGTCGAAGAGCGGTGAGCCGAATGACTCGATCTCGCGGCTGTGGTATCCGCGCCCTACGCCGAATATGACACGACCACCCGTCAGGATGTCGGCGGTGGCGTAGTCTTCGGCAAGGCGCAGCGGATGCCACATCGGCGCTATGTTGAAGCCGCACCCGATGTTCAGTCGCTCGGTGATGTGCGCCAGATGCACCGCGCTCATCAGCACATTGGGGAGACACTCGTATCCCTCAGGCTGGAAGTGGTGCTCCGCAAGCCAGAAAGTGTCGTAGCCGTTGGCGTCCATCGTCTTTGCGATGGCATCCGTCTTGGCATAGACGCTCGCAAGGTGCTCGTTATCGAACAGGCGGTCATTCACTGCCGTTCCCGCATAGCCGATGTCGTCCATATCCACATGCCCGGCGTACAGGCTGTCGAATTTCGTTATCATGAAATGCCTCCAGTTTGTGTAGGATAGGCTTATTGTAGTGTGGGATAATCCAGTGTCAACACAGGGGCTAATAGGATGTGCAGGATAGAAATGATAGGCGGTGCTGATATGACCGACTTACGAGGCAAGATAGCCTTGGTTACGGGCGCGAGCCGGGGCGTTGGGCGGGGGATCGCGCACGAGCTTGGGGCGGCGGGCGCGACAGTGTATGTGACGGGGCGCAGCGTGAGCGGCGGAGCGACGACTGAGGACCTGGGCGGTGATGTGAACGGGACTGCCGCACTGGTTACAGAGTCCGGAGGAATCGGTGTTGCGGTGCGGTGCGACCACACGGTTGACGCTGAGGTCGAGGCGCTGTTCGAGCGCATACGGCGCGAGCAGGGACGGCTGGATATTCTGGCAAACAATGTGTGGGGCGGGTACGAGCGGTTTGGGGACGAGGATTTCAGCGCGCCGTTCTGGGAGCAGCCGCTGTGGAGGTGGGGCTTGATGTTCGATGCGGGAGTGCGCGCGCATTATGTGGCGAGCTGTCTTGCCGTTCCTCTAATGATAAAGCAGGAACGCGGACTTATCGTGAACATATCGGCGGGGGACGAAGGAAAGTATCGCGGGTGGGTGATGTACGATATGGCGAAGGAAGCGGTTGACCGCATGGCATTCGCTCTGGCGCAGGAGCTTCGGCAGTATGGCATAGCCGCACTCGCGCTGTATCCCGGGTTGACGCGCACGGAGCGCGTGGAGCGGTTCGCGTCGCCTGAAGAGCTGGCGAAGTCTGAATCGCCACGTTACGCGGGGCGCGCTGTCGTTGCGCTTGCCACTAACGGGGATGTGATGGATCGCAGCGGCGGGGCGTACAAGACGGGGGAACTGGCGCAGGAGTACGGTTTCACCGATGCAGATGGGACGCAGCCGCCTCCGTTCAAGTTTGGCTGAGGGACTGTTGCTGATATAGTATAATTCAGCCAAGTCGAACTTATCAAGCCAAACCAACAGGGCAGTAATATGGCAACCCGAGAAGAAGCCAGAGACCTCAACGACAAGATTCAAGGTGTTGATAGCCGTGTAAGCCAATTGGAGGGCGGTTATGAACACCTCGCCACAAAGGCCTATATGAAAGACCTCGAGAATCGGCTGTTCGTGCGCTTGGGACTGCTGATTATCGTCGTGGGCGCGGTGGTCGCCATAGTGCAACGACTATAGTAAACGGTGCATCGTACTCCGGAAGTTCACTCCTCCCTCCCCTCGACGCCGACCAATAGCGTCCCTGGTGTCTCTTCTTCCCCTATGTTTACTCTTTCATGCTGCTTCTCGTCATGTCCTCCCTCGGCAACACTATCTTTGAAGCGGGGATAACCCCTAGGGTTGCTTATTAGCTGTTGGCATAAGGTCCCAGCGTTGTGTTTGATGCAGGCTTCACCCCCATCCTCCGCTTTCGCGAGGGCAGGCTCTAGCCTTCCCCCGTCGAGGGGGAAGGGAATTTGCCACCTAGAAGGAAATGCTATCTACGCAATTGGGAAGGTTGTGTATCAAGGCGGCTGATGCTATACTGCTAGTTGATAGACTTGTCGAGCGTCTTCAGGTTCGACTTGCGCGGAAATCGTCCTTTGCGGGAAGTGGGCTTGTCCCACTTTCTTTGTTACAGGGGGATACGGAAACCAGCAAACAGGAGGTGGCAGAGGAATGAAGAGCGATTTCATTGTCGCTTTGACACAACTCGCCGCAGAGCGCGGCCTTCCGAAGGAGACTGTTCTTTCCGCAATCGAAGATGCGCTGGTCTCCGCTTACAGGAAGGACAGCGTAGCCGAAGGTCAGAACATTTCGGTCAAGCTCGATCCGGGCTCAGGTGATGTAACCGTTCACGTCCTTAAAACCGTCGTGGACGATGTTATCAACGACAAGGCGGAGATAACTCTGCCCGACGCCCGCAAAATTGTCAGCACCTCGGAGGTCGGTGATGTAGTCATCACCGAGAGCATGCCGCATATTCCGGGTCGCATCGCCGCACAGACCGCCAAGCAGGTCGTAATGCAGCGACTTCGCGATGCGGAGCGCGAGGTCGTGTTCAAGCAGTTCGAGGATAAAGAGGGCGAGGTCTTCCTCGTTACCCTCCAGAAGATCGAGCCGCGCCACATTACCGTTGACCTCGGTCGCTCTGAAGCCATCATGCCTATCAGCGAGCAGGTGCCAACAGAGCGCTATCGCAGCAACACTAAGATGCGCGTACTGCTCAAGTCTGTTGAGCGCACACTCAGGGGACCGGAGCTGATAGTCTCACGAGCCGACAATCTCTTGCTCAGGCGCCTCTTCGAGATGGAGGTTCCTGAGATATTCAGCGGGGCGGTCGAGATTGAGGCAATCGCAAGAGAACCCGGTTCACGCAGCAAAGTCGCGGTTCGCGCCCGGCAAGACGGCGTTGATCCCGTAGGCTCATGCGTGGGGCTGCGTGGGGTCCGTATCCAGAACATCGTCAACGAACTACACGGCGAGAAGATTGATGTTGTGGAATGGAACAAGGAAGTTCCCATTTTCATTGCCAATGCCCTCAGCCCGGCGCAGGTAATGAAGGTCGAGCTGAATCATGACGACGCGGCGGCGATGGCCGTCGTTCCAGAGCGACAACTCTCCCTTGCCATCGGACGCGAAGGGCAGAACGCAAGGCTCGCCGCTCGGCTAACCGGATGGAAGGTGGACATCAAGAGCGATGTCGAGTACCAGGTCGAGTTGCAGGAGCGCGAGAGGCTCGCTGCTGAAGCGCGGGCTGTCGCAGCAGCAGAGGCCGAACTTGCCGCAGCGGAGAAAGCTGTCGAGGATACCCTCGATGAGCCTGTCATCGATGCCGTGGCTGTCGAAGAAATACCCGTTGAAGTTGAAGTCGCGTTGGAAGACTCCGAAATTGAAGTCGAGCCTATACCGGCAGCGGCGGAGATTGAGCAGACTCCGGAGTCTGTAGCTGCTGAGCCTGTCGTAGTGGAAGCAGTCGCCGAAGAAGCGGTAGAGGTGGAACAACTAGAAGTGATTGAGCAGGCAGAGCCTGCCGCAGCGGAGCTTGAGCCTGTGGATGTTGTCGTCGAGCCGGTCTCTGACGAGGTTGACGAGGACGCTGTGGAGCCTGAAGTCTCGCAGGTCGCGGAGCCTCCCGCAGAGGTGTTAGAGCCTTTGCCCGCTCTCGAACCGGTGGTTGACGAACCGGAGTCTGATTCCGATGCGGACCAGTCAACCTCGCTGCGCGACCTGCCCGAAGACGTCTGGCAAGTCAGACGCCCACGTGTTCGCAGGCCTGTTCGCTCGGATGATGATGCACCGGGGCGGATTCGCTTCGCCGAGGACATTGCGGGATTGCGCGGAGGCGTTACCGCATCGCGCCGTAACCGGAGGCGCCCAGACCAGCAGTCTCCAGGTGGTGGAGGCAGGCGACGCAGACCAACGAGAAGGCGGCGTTAGAGAATGAGCGCGAGGAGACGCCATGTTCCCCTGCGCAGCTGTATCAGTTGCAGGGAGAAGAACTCAAAGAGAGGGATGCTGCGAATCGTCGCAGATCGGAGCAATGGCGTCGCCTTCGATGCCAGCGGCAAGCTCTCCGGCAGAGGCGCTTATCTGTGCTCGACTTGTGCGGCAACCGTGGGCGGCATAAGAAAGAATCGATTGGAACGTACCCTGCGCACGAGTATCAACGATACTGAGTGGGACAAGGTAATCACGGACTTGAAAGCACACGCAATTACGCCGGCAAATCAGCAAGGCGCATTACTAAATCCCGGTAGGCGTATCGCGCCGGAGCGCGCTGTACAAGCTGCACACGATGGGGGTGCCAATGACTAACAGAGCAGACGCTGCTGAAATGCAGGACCAATACAATGGAACAGCCGATCACGGCTACGATGACGAGTACGATGACTACTACGAATACGATGACGACTATGAGCTGGAACCTCTCGAAGTTCCTCTTGCAATAGCCGTCCACGACCTTGCGGAACTCATGGAGACAACCCCCATTGAGGTCATCAAGGAATTCATGCGTACCGGGTACATGTTCTCCATCAATGAAGTCGTGCAGCACGACCTTGTCGCCGAGATTGCCCCCTCGTTCGGATTCGATGTGCTTCCCCTGGAAGAGGAAGCCGAGGCCGGTTCCATTGTCCCTTCCACTGAAGACGACGATCCCTCTATGCTCGAAGACCGCCCGGCGGTCGTCACGATTCTGGGACACGTTGACCATGGCAAGACGACTCTGCTCGACACAATCCGCAAGACCAATGTAGTCGAAGGCGAGGCGGGCGGTATCACGCAGCATATCGGCGCATACCAGGTCAATTATGACGAAAACGTCATTACTTTCCTCGACACACCCGGGCACGAGGCATTTACCGCCATGCGGGCGAGAGGAGCGCAGGTTACCGACATTGCGGTTCTCGTCATCGCCGCGGACGACGGCATAATGCCGCAAACCGAAGAGGCCATCAACCACGTCAAGGCGGCAGGCGTCCCCATCGTCGTAGCCATAAACAAGGTTGACCGCCCCGAAGCCGACCCTGAACGGGTAAAGCGGCAGCTTGCCGAGCGAGACCTGCTCATCGAAGAGTGGGGCGGCGATGTCATTGCGCTCCCCGTATCCGCGCTAACCGGCGACGGCGTGGGCGATCTCCTCGACAACCTCACAATTGTAGCCGAGGTCAGTGAACTTAAGGCGAATGTCGGAAAGGAAGCCAGGGGCGTTGTCGTAGAGGCTCGAATAGACCGCAGCCGCGGCACTGTCACCACAGTCCTCGTCCAGACCGGCGTGCTGCGCGTCGGCGACAATGTGGTTGTCGGTACGTTACGTGGGCGAATTCGCGCGATGGTCACGGATAGCGGCGAACCTGTCGAAGAGGCAACTCCTTCCCAGCCGGTCGAAATCCTCGGCATAAGCGGCGTGCCCGAAGCCGGCGATATTCTGGAAGTCGCACCTAATGAGCGCGCGGCGCGACAACTCGCCGAAGAGCGCGTCCGCCAATCGGAGCGGCAGCGAGCGGCAGGTCCCACCCTTGAAGATGTCCATACCCGCATCGCCGCGGGCGAAGTCAAGGCGCTCAACCTCATCATCAAGACCGATGTACAGGGTACAGTCGAAGCAGTCAAAGGCGCGCTTAACGGCTTGAATACCGAACAGACCAGAGTTAACATCGTCCACATCGCAAGCGGCGCAATCACGGAAAGCGATGTCATGCTCGGGCTGGCGTCTCAGGCGATTATCGTAGGTTTCAACACCGAGCCCGGACAGGGCGCGATGGCGCTCGCAAACCAGGAAGGCGTTGAGATCCGCCACTACGACATCATCTATAACCTGCTTGAAGATGTGGAGCGCGCACTCACAGGCTTGCTCGAACCCGTCTATCGGGATGTCACCGAAGGGCACGCCACCGTTCGAGCCATCTTTGGCGTGGGCAGGCGGCTTAAGGTGGCAGGCTTCTATGTCAACGACGGCCAGATACAGCGAAGCTCGACCATACATGTCATGCGCGGCAGAGAGCAGCTCTTCGCCGGGTCCATCGCCAGCCTCAAGCACTTCAGAGACGATGTGCGAGAGGTCAACGTAGGCTTCGAGGGCGGACTCACGCTTGACGGCTTCAACGACTTCGAGGAAGGCGACATTCTGGAGGCGCACCGCTCCGAGCGCGTCCGCTAACTCCCCGCAAAGGCACCGCAAGTCCCCTCCCCTTCCGGGGGAGGGCCAGGGAGAGGGCACAAGCGTTTTCCCACCATTGAGGTCTCCCCATGAACCGCCGAATGGACCGCGTCAATATGCTCGTGCGCCAGGAAATCAGCCGCATCCTCGCGGTCGAGATGAACGACCCGCGCCTGTCTTCGCTAATCAGCATCACCGAAGTTCGGACATCGCGCGACCTGCGAAGCGCGAAGGTCTATTTCAGTGTGCTGGGCGACGAGGATCAGAAGCAGAACGCGCTCGCGGCGCTCGAAAGCGCGGGCGGCTACATTCATCGCACCATGAAGCGCAACCTCAAGCTCAAGTTCGCGCCCTTCCTGTCGTTCCAGCTCGACGAGTCCATCGAGCAGGGCACCGATATGCTGGACCTCATCAGCCGCAATGCGCCCAGAGACCTGGACGAAGAGGCTCTCTGATGCCCAAGTCCGGCAAGGCGACCATTGACGGCATCCTTAACATCGACAAGCCTTATGGCATCACGTCTATGGATGTCGTGCGGCGCATCAAGCGGGCGGCACGGCAGCGCCGCGTGGGGCACGGCGGCACGCTCGATCCCATCGCAACCGGCGTCATTCCGGTGTGCCTGGGGCAGGCGACGCGGCTGATGGAGGATGTGGTGGGCGGCTCGAAGTCGTACAGGGTGGCAGTGGAGTTAGGGGTGTCCACGGACACTTACGACGCGCAGGGCGAGGTTACGGAGCGGCGCGACGCATCAGCAGTTGCGCTTGCCGACATCGAGGAGGCGCTGCCCGGCTTCACCGGGGACATCTTGCAGGTGCCGCCGATGTACAGCGCACTGAAGCAGGGCGGGAAGCGGCTGTACGACCTGGCGCGGGCGGGGGTGGAGGTGGAGCGCGAGGCACGGCCGGTTACGGTGCATGACATCATCATTGAGGGCTGGACGCCGCCAGTGGTTACGCTGCGGGTGGACTGCGGGAAGGGGTTCTATGTGCGGTCGCTGGCGCACGACCTGGGGCAGGCGCTGGGATGCCGAGGGCACATGAAGACGCTGGCACGACTGCGGAGCGGAGCGTTCTCGGTTGATGACGCGCTGTCGCTGGAGGAGGCGGAGGCGCGGTTCGCGGACGGCAACTGGCGCGAGGTGCTGCACTCGCCGGATGTCGCGCTTAGGGGGCTGCGAGCGATCATCGTGGGGACGCGCGTGGAGGAGATGATACGCAACGGACGCGCCATAGATGCGGACGGGGCGCAGGCGCAAGCGGGCGAGCGGTGCCGCGCGTACTCGACGGACGGGCGCTTTCTGGCGATTGTCGTGTTCGATGCGGAGCTGCTGCGGTGGAAGCCGGACAAGGTGTTTGCGCTGGGTTATCCGGAGGGATAGCCACAAAAAGGCACAGATTTCACAGAGTTGGAGAGGATGGGGAGGATATTTTTTTCCTTCTCACTTCCATCCCCCGCTTTCGCGAGGGGGAAGGGACTTGGGGCTAGGGGCTGCGTATGTGGACATCAATTTCGGGGGCGGGACAGGAAGGCGTTATTCGATGTATCCTTTATCCCTGCCCCACTCTATCCAGGCGTCGGATATAACTTTGATCTTGCCCTTGTCCCGCTCAGCGACTTTCGGAGCGTCGTTCGCTATGGCGGAAAGCGCGAGAAACCAGTGATTAGGCTCTCTTTTCAGGTCATTCAGAATCAAGGGAATTGCGGGTTTTCCCATTTCAACGATGCGCCGATAAGACGGATGCTTGGCGATTTGCCCGGCGACGGACAGATGCCCGGTGTCGCGCTTCCAAGCGGCGGCGCAGCTCTGAAACTCGTCCTCTAGGTTGATTTCGCGCTTTGACTCGGCGCGTTCGGCCGGAGCGGGCGAGGATGATTTGTCTTTGGAGATTGTCATGTGAACTTGTCTCCCGCGCAATTTTCCTGCACCGTCGGGATGGATTTTCCGCTGGCGATGGCTTTATGAGTTGGAGAAATGGTATTTGTGGAGTGGGTGGGTGTCAAGGTTGTGAAAGGGGCGAGGCGGGGATGGATGGGGATGGTTATCTATACTGTGCAGCGCAGCAGGTTGCGCTTTCGGCTGTACTCGATATGCCAGTTGTCTAGGATGTCGCGGCCTAGAAGTGATGGTATTGCTAAAGAATCATCTTCCTGGGGTTGGTTTCGAGATGCTCTATCTTCATGTATCTTGTGTCGATGTCGTTGTCGTCGATATGCCGAAGCAGTTCTTTGCCTGTTTCGCATGCGTGAACGACGCTCTCGCCATCCCATAGAATCCACTGGTCGGGGTACCGCTCCAGCAGCGACGGGTATGCCTTCCAAAGGTTTTTCATCATGGCTTCATGCCGGCGTTGCGACCGGAAGATTTCTTCTTTATCGAGATAGTCAGGGAGTTCGACTTGGGTCATCGCTAACCTCCATGCTCTGCGCCTGAGTGCATGTTCACGATAGGTGCGGGTGTTTGGGGTGTCAAGGGGAGGGAGTCGGTCAGTCTTTCAGTTCGTCAGTCTGTCGGGGAGCGGGGGCTGATGTGGATGGGGAGGATTGGGGATTGCGGGAAGGATTCGTCAAAGGGTGTTTGGAAGGTGATAGCCTCCTTGTGGCTGACAGCATGTCATTTTCTGATTGACCAATGTGGCTCCTATTTTGCACATTACGTTGTTGATGCTTTCTGTACGAATGCGGTAGCATTAGGAAGAATGTTTGGCTGATAAGTGCTACATGAGAGAGTGATTGATGGTTGAGAAGGAGGGCCTGATGAATCGAGGAACAAAGGGGAAGCTTATTACACGTCAAGGGTCTTTTTCGCTGGAACACTTTATGCATGGGCACGACTACTGGCGGACTCACCGAGCTATCAGCGAGATTGAGATATATTGTGTCCTGCTTGAGAACGTACAGAATAGGATCGATTCCTTGGACACTCGCGAAAGGGAGGAAGAAATCGCATTAAACAATGTAAGGGCGGTGATGAGCAGTTATGCACTGGAAGTCGCCCTGAAGTCGTTCTGGGCGTTAGACCACCCTACAGAAGATGTTCCCCACATACATAACCTGGCCCGCATATTTCAAGGACTCAAGGAAGAGACAAAGAAACTACTAGTCCAATATGATGTGGACAGCGAGTTATTTGATGGTTTCGCTTCACCCTTCTATACCAACAGATACTCAATGGAAGGCAGCGGAAGAGACATCGTGACATATCCCGTGGATTTTCTAAGGTCGCTCAACGCTGTCCTCAAGGAGAAACTAGAGGAGTCGACAGGCTGGCAGGGTATCCGTAGCGCTATGCAAAGTGAGGTGCCTGCAAAATAGGTTTCCTGTCGTAGGGCGGTAGATGACTACGCGTCACATTAGAAATATGCAGAAGGGACAGTTTGCGTGGCAGCAGGCAGGCATTTTCACCCCCATCCCAACCTTTCCCCCGTCGAGGGGGAAGGGATATTATTACCACCCGCACCCTGCCCCGCTGGATTCCCGCCTGCGCGGGAATGACGAGGAGGGCGTGTGTTAGTCTATGTGGTGATGGTAGGCTGGCTGAAGCGTCGGAGCGGAGAGTATGGAAGCGAATTTTGCCGACAAGACCATATGGACGGGGGATAATCTGGATATCCTGCGGGGGATGAATAGCGAGTCGGTTGACTTGATTTATCTTGATCCGCCGTTCAACTCGAACCGCGACTACGAAGCTCCCATTGGCAGCGCGGCGGCGGGGGCCGCGTTCAAGGATACGTGGACACTCTCGGACCTGGATGTGGCTTGGATGGGGTTGATTGCTGATGAGCAGCCCGCGATTTACAAGACGCTGGAGGCTGCTGGGCTGACGCATGGGAAGAGGATGCAGTCGTATTTGTGCATGATGGCGGTGCGGCTGCTGGAGATGAGGCGCGTGCTAAAAAATACGGGGAGCGTGTATCTTCATTGTGACCCCACAGCTAGCCACTATCTCAAACAACTTATGGACTCAGTGTTCGGTGCCCTCAACTATCGCAATGAGATCGTCTGGAAACGCTTCAATTTCCATGCTGACGCGAAGCGGTTTGGGCGTGTCAGCGACACAATACTATTCTATACGAAATCAGACCAGTATCAATTTAATCCGCAGCGTGCGCCCTTTTCAAGAGAATACGTGCAAAGCAAGTTCAGGCATAGGGACGAAGACGGACGGCTGTTCAGACTGTCAGATCTTAACCCACCCGGGAGGTCACGTCAAGTTGTGTGTAAACGAGATCAGGCGGCGACCTTCTCCGGTTCCGATTCTATGACGATTCCATCCTTGTAGATGGCGCCCTGGTGTACGTCCTTCATTAACT
>DAOUKP010000011.1:0-27621 GCA_034421195.1 Dehalococcoidia bacterium | reverse complement strand
TACGAGCGTCTGTCGGCTGCGGGAAAGCCGGGCAAGGTGGCTATGGTGGCGTCAATGCGGAAGTTGCTGACGATACTCAATGCCATGCTCAGGGACGGAAGACCCTGGAACGCAAATCATTCTCCAAGCCACCGAACACCGGCTTAATACATCACAGTTGCTCAAATCGTTGCCTGCAAAACTGTTTTCAACTTTAGATTTCTCGCTTCACTCGAAATGACAGGGACAAACGTATGTATGAAATCGTCTCAGCTCGTAAGGTGGAAATTGACACTATATCGAAGCCATTGATATAATTTTATATCATCGTGGGGATATAGCTCAGTTGGGAGAGCGCGGCGTTCGCAATGCCGAGGTCGGGGGTTCAAGTCCCCCTATCTCCACCACTACTCTTCTCCTCCCACGACTTCATCCACGTCCTCCTAAAGCAACCTCGCCGTGCGCCGTGATTTTCATTGGCGAGAAGCAAATCAATTCCAACGACCGGCGCAGAGTAGATATCCTAATCCATCAGCCAAGTTGCAGAAATTCACAGAAATCCCAGCACCCCCTCCGCCTTTCCCGTAACCCCTATTTAGCCTTTCTCGCGCCCCTTCTATCGCCTTTCCTGCGAAGGCGGGAAACCAGAACCTGCTTGCTCATAAGGTGCTTGAACTACCCTCCCGCATATTTCTCTCCTGAACCGGCAGCGTTTCCTTCTAGGTGACAGAAGTCCCTGCCCCTTGATGGAGGAAGGTTAGAGCCTGCCCTCGCGGAAGCGGGGGATGGGGGTGAAATCGTAATTCATCCACCTGAATGGAAACGCTATCCATTTCATTAATCTATATTCCCCGCATAAGTCAATCTGCTATAATGATTTTATGCGACATGTCAATGTCTTAGAACAGCCCACAAGGTATTCACGATTCCCTCTAGTTCCCACACAGTACCCTTCATCCAACACTCACTTTATCTAGCCGTCTCACGCAAAGTAGCATGTGTTGCGGCCTCTTGACTTAGGAGTCTGATTCTATATGTCTTTACAATCCGTAAGCGCGCGTCCGCGCTCTTCCCGACGCTCACAGCGCCATGCTGTCATTTGCGCCGATTGCAACGAGTCCACGACCGTCCCGTTCCGCCCAAACCCCAGCAGGCCGGTGTACTGCCGCCCCTGCTTCAATGCCCGCCGGAACGACCAGTCCGCCCAGCCCGATTCACCTGCGAGCAATCCGCTTGACACGAATCACCGAACTGACCAGCCTGCTCCTTCTGACGTAGAAGTGTTCCCCGGTATCGAGTTGAGGCCCGCCACCAAACGGGCACTTTCTCTGATGGACATTTCGCAGCCCACACCCATTCAGACAGAGTCCATTCCTCCTCTCTTGGACGGGCGCGACTTGATTGGACAGGCGCGCACGGGTTCAGGAAAGACGCTTGCGTTTGCGGTCCCGCTCACGGAGCAGTGCGACCCGTCCAACCGTCGGGTTCAGGCGCTTGTTCTTGTGCCCACTCGTGAGCTTGCCATCCAAGTGGCAGAAGTAACCAAAGCCCTATGCTCATCACAACGGCTGCGTGTATCGCTACTGTATGGTGGGCGCTCCGCCAAGCCGGAATGTGCTGAGTTGAAGAATGGGGCGCAAATTATCATTGGGACTCCCGGGCGCACGCTCGACCACTTGCGGCAGGGAACTCTCGACCTGCGCTCAGTGCGATTTCTCGTGCTGGACGAAGCGGACGAAATGCTGGACAGAGGGTTTGCGCGAGACGTCGAGGCGATCCTCAGTGAGACGCCCTCCGAGCGCCAAACCGCTCTGCTTTCCGCGACCTTGCCTGAATGGGTGGCTGCCACCGCCAGAAAGCACCTGCGTAACCCCGTAAGCGTGGAAATTGACACAGACCTGCGCGCGCTGCCTTCCGTGGAGCATCTGGTCTATACAATTCGCCCGAACGAGAAGATTAGCGCCCTTCAGAGGCTTCTGGACGAGCAGGATGGCTCTCCGGTGATCGTCTTTGGCAGAACCAAGCATGGCGTCAAGAAACTGGCGAGACAACTCGATACGCTGGGTTATTCGGTGGGAGCGCTCCAGGGAAACCTGAGTCAGAATGCACGCGAGCGCGTGATGAAGGAATTTCGTTCCGGCGCCACGCCCACTCTGGTCGCAACGAATGTGGCTGCGCGAGGCTTGGACATCGACGGTGTCTCACAAGTCATCAACTTTGACCTGCCGGACACGGACTTGCTCTTCACGCATCGAGTGGGCCGAACTGGCCGCATGGGACGTTCCGGCGAGGCGGTAACCTTCATCACGCCGGATGAAGAGCGCAAGTGGCGGGAGATCCAGCGAGCGCTGGGTCGCAAGTTCTCAGTCAGACGCTGGAATACTTCCTCCGGAAGGGCGTTGCCAGACTAAGCCTGCGGCTGATTGACAAGCGTCGCCGGTAACAATGTGAGTTGCATCGCTGGATTTAGAGATGCCTAAGTATTTCGGAGTGCCTTAACTTGACCGACTGCAATAACGAAAACATTCGCAACCTGGCTATCATCGCCCACGTTGACCACGGCAAGACGACCCTTGTGGATGCTTTGCTGAAACAGGGCAAAGTCTTTCGGTCCCACCAGCAGGTGGGTGCCTTAATCATGGACACCAACCCTCTTGAGCGAGAGCGCGGAATCACCATCCTCGCCAAGAATGCCTCCGTCTCCTATGGAGATGTGAGGATTAACATTATCGACACGCCGGGCCACGCCGACTTCAGCGGCGAAGTAGAGCGCGTCATGAACATGGCAGACGGCTGCCTGCTGTTAGTGGACGCGGTGGACGGCCCCATGCCGCAGACGACTTATGTGCTTCGCCAGGCACTCCGGCAAAATGTAACGCCAATGGTTGTCATCAACAAGATAGACCGCCCGGAGGCGCGCGCCGCCGAAGTAGTTACGATGATCCAGGACCTGTTCCTGGAACTGGCTACCGAAGTAGAGCAGCTCGACTTTCCTGTGCTATACGCCTCGGCTCGCGACGGCTACGCCACTGACGATCCGGGCATCCAAGGGACGGACATGCAGCCCCTCTTCGATGCGATTGTGCAGTCTGTCCCACCGCCCGGCGGCGATCTCGACGCCCCGCTGCAAATGCTCGTGGCAGCCCTGGACTACGACAACTACCTAGGACAGGTTTCGATAGGCCGCATATCCAACGGAACGCTGCGAATGCGCGATGATGTCGCCCTGCTGGGGCGCGACGGCGAAATAAGTACGCACAACATCGAGCGCATCTTCGTGTTCCGCGGCATGGAGCGGGTTGAAGTCTCCGAAGCCTACGCCGGAGACATCGTTGCGGTCTCTGGCGTTGCCGGGGTGTCCATCGGCGATACCATCACTTCGACCGATAATCCGGAGGCATTGCCGACAATCGACATCAACGAACCCACAGTGAGCATGACCTTCGGCGTGAGCACTTCCCCGTTTATGGGCAAAGATGGTATTCACTGTACTTCCCGCAATCTTCATGAACGACTGATGAGAGAATTGCGAACCAACATCAGCCTGCGAGTGGACACCACATCCAGCCCGGATGTATTCGTCGTCGCCGGACGAGGTGAACTGCACCTGTCAATTCTTGTAGAGACAATGCGCCGTGAGCAGTTCGAGTTTCAGGTGTCTCGGCCGACGCCCGTCACCAAGATGATTGACGGCAAGGAATATGAGCCATACGAAATCCTGAATATCACTACTCACGAGCAGTATGTGGGTGCGCTCTCCGAATATCTCTCCACGCATCTGGCACAGCTCCGCGACATGCGCTACGACGATAACGGCTATGTAGATTTAGAGTACAAGATACCCACCCGCGGACTCATAGGATTCAATGCCTTCTTTCTTCAGACCACTCGGGGCGATGGGGTGAAGAGCAGCTTCTTTACCTCGTACGAGCCTATGGAGGGAGAGATTAAGTCGCACGGCGGTGGGGTGCTCGTGGCGTCCGAATCTGGAACAGCAGTCACTTATGGTCTGCTCAATGCCCAGGGTAGGGGCGAGACATTCATCGATCCGGGCACTATGGTCTATGAGGGGATGATTATCGGCTCGCACCGGCGTGACGGGGACATCGAGATAAACGTCTGCAAGCAGAAGAAGTTGACAAATGTGCGCTCATCGACTGCTGATATTGCCAAGCGCCTCAACGCCACGGTGAGAATGAGCCTTGAGGAAGCGTTGGCGTTCATCTCGGATGACGAACTGCTGGAAGTTACACCCTTGAACCTTCGCCTCCGCAAGGCGGAACTTTCTGCCCACGAACGCAAGCGTCACCGCCGCGACCAGGCGCGCGCCCGAAGTTAAGGGGGCTTCTTACCCCCATGAAGAGACCTGCAAAAGTCCCTTCCCCCTTGATGGGGGAAGGTTAGGATGGGGGTGAAAACTCCTGTACATCGCCCCGAAACTACCCTTTTGCATATTCCTCTACCTCCAAGGATTCCAACTTGTCGAGGCAATGGTAAGATGACCACCATAGGCAACTGCTCCCTGTAATGCGGATATGAGAAGTATGGGCACTCGCTCGATTCCAGGCGCACTAAGTCACGATAGCGAAGCAGCAGGCAGAGTCGTCTGCTTCGGGATGATAACGCCCGCAAGGGTGCTGGTAGTTGACGAGTTGCCCGAATGGAACACCGGCGCTGTATGGACAGAAGGAGCAGAGTTCGTCTCTGACGATGCCGCCATCGTGGCCAGACTTCTCGCGGAATTCGGAATCGAGGCGGAATTGATAGGAAGCGCCCTGGGCGATGACGATGCGGGTCGTCAGACCGTGGAAATGCTCAGTCGGATGGGGGTCAGAGGCGATTTCGAGCTGCGGCAGGACATCGAGACTCCCTTTGAAGTCAACATCTCCGACTCCAAGGGTGGCAGGACATATTTCTGGAATCGCCGCCCCGAACTGTTGGCAACGCTGGAAGACGCCGACCTCTCGCCCTTAGAGAGCGCAAGTCTGCTCTATGTGGACTGGTACGACTCGCCGTACATCGAACGCGCCATGCGCTGCGCGCGACAACTGGACATTCCGGTGTTCCTGAACCTTGAACACGGTCACGAAGACGCGGAGGCGTTCAAGTCGCTCATACCATACGCCACGATTTGCCAGGCGGTCACCGACGCCTCACAGCTCGGTCAGGACGCGGTGGCAGTGGCAAGACTGCTCGCGGATAGCGGAGTTCCAACTGCCCTTGTAACTATGGCATCGAAGGGGGTCGTCGGAATGGAAGACGGCGCTGCCATTCACGTAGAAGCCCCTGCTCTGGACATCAAAGACACCTGTGGCGCCGGGGCGACATTCTCGGCGGCATTTATCAGCAGCAGGCTAAACGGAAGTGAATTTGAAAGGTCATTGAGATTCGCAGTCGCCGCAGCCTCGCTCAAGTGTACCGTCATAGGACCGAGGGCATTCTCACCAGCAGAGGTGAACCGGCTCGCAGATTCGCTGTCCACAACAACCCTGTAACTCTAGGCAAAGCCCGTCCCAGTATAGCTTCACGCCAAAGAGCTTCGCGTCGCGTTCCACAGGTGGCTAAAGGAGATGCACGCACAATTTCCGTTCGGCATTATTTGATATACTCCTGCCAATTTCATTTAACTGACACAAGCCAAAAGGAGCGGCGCTATGCAATACGGATTCTGCCTGCCCAATACGATGGACGGAGACGAACTGTGCAGGTTCGCGCAAAAAGCTGAAGAGCTTGATTTTGAGTCTGTCTGGATCGGCGATCATATCGTCTTACCCACCGCGCCCACGAACCAGTACCCCTACACTCCGGACGGCTCGTTCCGCCGTCCGCACAATGCCCCGTTCCTAGAAACCCTCACCGTCCTCGCCTACGTCGCCGCCTGCACCAGCAGCATCCGCATCGGCAGCACCGTTGTCATTGTCCCCTACCGCAACCCCGTCCTTCAGGCGAAGATATTCGCCTCGCTCGATGTGCTGTCCAAGGGCAGAGCCGTCTGCGGCGTTGGCGTAGGCTGGCTGGAAAAGGAGTTCGAGACGCTTGACGTGCCCTACTCTGAGCGCGGTCCGATGACCAACGAATGGCTCGAAATCTTCACGAACCTCTGGAGCGAAGAAGAGCCGGCATACAGCGGAGATTATTACCGCTACGACGGCATCTTCTTCGAGCCAAAGCCGGTGCAGCAGCCGCGCATACCGATATGGGTCGGCGGCCACACGCGCCGCGCTCTCCGTCGCACCGCCAAGTACGGTGACGCATGGCATCCCTCGCGCCAGACGCCGGAGTACGTAACGCGCAACCTGCCCTACCTTTACGAGCAGGTAAAAGCGGAAGGAAGAAGCCCCGACGACATCACCATCTCGCTCAAGCGCAGCCTGCACATCTCCGACATAGGCGTGTCGGGATCAGGCAGCGGCAACGAGACAACCGGCGCAGGCATATCTGCCAGCACTCAATCCGTCATCGAGGACATCAAGAAGTGTGCCGACATCGGCATCCATCAGCTCACTTACGACTTCCCTACAAATGACATCGAAGAGTGCGTCCGCATCCTAGAGCACTTCGCCGAAAAGGTTGCGCCTGCCGCTCAGTGAGCCGCCGGCATGGATATTCACGGCGGCAGTACGGCGCAATTGCGGCATGCTATTTCACAACAATGACTCCCGTCATGCCGAATGCCTGGTGCGGAATGCAGATAATCTCGAACTCGCCCGCGCGATTGAATGTGTATGTGAATGTAATCGTCTCGCCGGCATCCATTTCCTCATCTATCTCAAGGTCATCGACGGTGAAGGTATGATACTCCGTCTCCGCCGACATCTCGAAAGTAACCGTCTGTCCAACCTCGAAGTTGAACTCCGAAGGAACAAAAATATACTCGCCGCTGCCGCCTATGTCCTGATTTTCCACTCTGACCACATCTCCCGCAGGCGGAGCAGAGGGTTGGGCGGGCGGCTGTGTCGGCTGAGGCGCGGGCCGCGCCGTGGCGGTAGGCGTAGGAGCGGGCGCATCGCCGCCGCAACTCAAGCATAACAAGACGACCGGCACGGCGAATATCAACGCCATTCTGTATAGCATGCGCTTAACCTCCCCTATATCTAGGATGTACATGAAGCTACCGGGCAGCTAGGTTCCCGCTCAAAGCGCGTACACAGCGACTATTGGCTGGCTGTGGGCGGCTTCAGCTGCTCCATCAGGTCGTTGTTCCATTCGCCTTCGGCTTGCAGAATTGCCTTGGCGTCGAACACGAAAGCCTCAATCAGGTTGTGCGACAAATAGACATAGGTGCCCGGCTGCCGGATGGTATGCACCGACACGCCCGCCGAACCTGCCGCAATGACCCAAGTCTCCAGGTCAAGCCTAGGCGGGCTGTTCAAGCCGCCACGCTCCCACACGAAATCCCCGTGTCCGCCAATGAGATGCGGGTACGACTGCCTGTTCGCCTGCGAATGGACAATAAGCACATTTTCGCCCACATTCGCGGTCAGGGCATTGTCGCCTTGCAGCGCGCCCGTAACGCCGTTGAATACGATATGCGAAGGAACCAGCGTCCGCATCGCCTCTAGGTCGTCATTGATGGAAGCGGCAGGATTGTCGTATCGCTTGAAATCGCCATTCTCATCGCGCGGTATATAGTAGTCCTGCTCGCCGATGTAATAGGCGCGGTCATAGCGAATGGGATTGCCGCCAGCGTCTTTCAATCCGTCGCGTGGCAGCACCAGAATAGCGCCGTTCATCCCATGCACGACATGCCAAGGCACCATCGTTCCACCCGGCGCGCAGTGATAGATGAACGCTCCCGCTTTGACCGCGCGGAATCGCAGCACGACCTCTTCACCCGGCGCTACCATCGTAAGCTCGCCGCCGCCCAGCGCACCCACGGAAGCGTGGAAGTCAACATTGTGAACCAGCTCGTTATGGGAGAGATTGACCAGGGTGAGTTCCACATAGTCACCTTCATGAACGACGATTATGGGACCCGGCACCGTACCCTGGTATGTGAAGGCCCACATAAACACACCGGGCGCGACCTCAATCTCCCTTTCATCAATCTCCATTCGCACCTGCACAACCTTGGGCTTGCCCGTGTTCACCTGTTCATGCTGTGGCATGAACGGCGGAGCGACCAGTTGTTGCTCGACGCGCTCCAGGCTGGCGATGTCCTCTGCCTCCCAGACTTCTGCGCCTTCTCCGGTGGAGGTATTCCCGGAGGGAAAGTTGAAATTGCAAGCGACAGCAGCGCCACAAAGCGCCAGTATTAACACTAAGGATAGCCAAATCACCGAAACATGAAATCTCTTGTGGGACATGTTCGACCTCCTCGTAGAACTAGGCTAATGTGATACCGCTATAACGCCCTCCCTTCCGTGTGTCTCACTTTGCATCTTCATCATGTGAATTATATCACAAAGTTGCGCACAATGTGAATTATTGCACAAACATTTACGGTTTCACAAAAGCCCGCTGATAACTAGGCGAAAAAACAGGGGCAGCCAAATGGCCGCCCCTATTAGCTGACATCTGAAACCTGAGCGCTAATACCTACACCGCCAGCGCGCCCACCTTCTCGTAAGTGCCCTGCACGATCGGCTTCGCTTCCACTTCCAGCCAGTCCTCAAGAATCTCAGTGTATAATCCTCGGAAATCGAAGTTGAAGGCAAGGTCGCCCTCAACGAGTGTGTGCGCCTCCAGCGACGGGTATTCATTATAGTGCCCGCCCTTCACACCGTCGCCAATCAGGAAGGAAACGCCGCCGGAGCCATGGTCCGACCCATTGCCGTTGTCCTTCACGCGCCTGCCGAACTCCGTAAAGACCAGCATCAGCACATCTTCGCTGGCGTCGTGCTGCTTCAAGTCGGTGTACAGGTCGTAGATGCCACCGGAAATGTCCGTCAGCAGCCGCTCCTGAAGCGCAACCTCGTTCGTGTGCGTGTCGAAGCTGCCGTGCTGCGTATAGCAGATGCGCGTCCCCACATCTGCAAGCAGAACCTGCGCCACACCCTTCATGCTCTTGCCATAAGAGTCGGAACCGTACTCCACATCGGACTGGTACTTTTCCGGCGCCGTCTGCAAGATGTCTGCGCCGCGCAGCGCATCCAAGCCCGTCTTGCTCAGGAAATCCATCACCGGCCCGCTGCCGATCGCCTGCGAGTACATATTTGCGAAGACTTCTAGCGCCTCTGTGCGCTGCTCCGCGCCGTCTATGTCGTTCAACAGACCGTAGCTTTCGAGGTCCGTAACCGACGCCACAGGCACGCCGGGGGATACCAGTGCGCGAGGCAGACCCGCGCCGAAGTTCACGCCGCCGACAACATTCTCGCCGCTGGGGTCCATCTCCCGCAGCGCCTGTCCCAGCCAACCCTGATTCCCAACCTTCGTCGGCTCAGCCGTGTGCCAGATGTCCATCGAGCGGAAGTGCGAGCGATTCGGATTCGGGTAGCCCACGCCATGAACGATAGCAACCTTGCCCTCGTCCCAAAGGTCCTTGATTGGAGCCATGCCCGGATTGAACCCGTAGTCCTCGTCAATCGGAATCGCCCGATCTTCCGTAATGCGGATATTCGGGCGGTTATCAGCATAGAGTGGGTTATTGTACGGCACAACACAGTTCAGGTAGTCATTCCCACCCGAAAGCTGCACCACCACCAGTTTGCGATTCTTGCTCATAAGGCTAGTTCCTCCTAGTATCAAGAGCGCATCGGCTCTATCATAAAGCCGGCTTGAATAAAGTCCCTGTCAAAAGCGTATGCGGTATAAATATCATACTTCTCCATGACGACAAAAGAAACGCAGTCGGTCAGAGAGTATATTTTATCAGTGTGTCTCTGAAAGTAATCCCATCCATCCATCAGCAGTGATTCGTCCACATGAATCAAACGAGTGCCGAGCCGATTCATTAGCATGTTTCCTATTGACACCGCCCTCGAATGATACCCTCTAGCGTTTAGGAAGGTGACCGCTTCAACCAGTACTAGCGATGTGGTCACAATATCAACATCATCCCGCGATACATTCCGCCAGTGCCTTACCGCAGCGGCATGGTATTGATCCCTTTCCAACATCAATGACACCAGATAGCCTGAATCAAGGAAAGCGGAAGGCATTCTAAGGTTATTCTCCGTAGATGTACTTATCGAGATTCACGGACGCATCCCTAATATCCAATTCTTCCGCAGGTATCGGGTCTTTCCCCAAATCCCATATCGTTGCGGCTTCCCCCTTTGACGGTGTAAGGATCGGGCCACCCAGAGTAATCTTGCTGGGCGAGTCGAATGACACAAGGATTTTTTCCCTGACTTCGTAGTTCTCTCTAAACCAGTCTCGAAGCGACTCTCCACCCATTATTCGCGCATTTCCGTGCTGAGTAACACTGCGATTCACACAAGCCTGAATTTCTCGCTCGCCTCTGCTAAGAGCAAGCGTCATCGGACCTTCGTCGGGACGGACACATTCGTCGAAGTAAATCGGAACATCTAGGTATCCTGAATCATAAAAGGATTTCCACAGCGTCAGACGAGTTTGCACGGTGTGCCTGCCATCATCATCTTCGACAGTGCCAGGATTACGTCCAAACTTGGCAAAAGAGGAATGCCTCTCTTCGTCAACCGGCGCAACCTCAATCACGCCGTTCCGCTTCCGAATGTCAACCTCGTCAACATCGGGCAGAAGCGACCTTGGTATTGTAACGCCATGTTCGGTTACCTTAGCCTTCATCGTAATCCACGCTCCCTTGAGCCGCCGATAGTTGCTTGAGTCCATCTTTCGGAACAACTCTCATTATTTCCGCTTTCAGTTCATTCAGCATAATCAATTGGCTGTTCATAGGTGCAATCAAATTATCGTCCGACAAGTCATCGTCTTCTATGTATCGCACCACATAGGAGTCAATCACCTTACCTTGCTCATCATACACAGGCACCGTCAGCGCAGTATGGATGCGTTTGGACGCAGAATACACAAGCAGCGCTCCGCCAACCACTCCCAAGACGGGGGCAGCAGTAGCAATTACAGGCGCGGCTCCGAGAGCGCTTGCCCCGGCAATGGCTGTCCCCGCCACTAAACCAATTACTGCGCTCTTGGCGGTATTTCTCGCGACATCTTGAATTGCCGTAGAAACATCCTTCTGCCCTCTGTACACATAAATGCTATTTTCAACAATGCATATACCGCCTTCAATAGCGGCAGCGTACAAAGTAGCTTGCGGAACTATTTCAGCAGCCGTAGCAAAGAAAGACTCAAACCCACCGCTCAGGTTAATCTGAATTTGCTCCAGACCTGTCATATCCGCTGCGCCGCGTGCACGATTGGCAGAATCGGCTTCCCAAAGGAAGTTAGAATCCGCCTTTACAAGGTCGGGCGAATTCTCAAATGACTTGATGTGACTTGCGTCTTTACCGACAAGCCACTCTTTAACAGCGTCCTCACCTCGTATTTTTACGGAATCAGGCACACTAGACTCGTAAAATCTCTGAGCTTCTTCCACTGTGCGCCATGTCCCCCGCTCACCGCCCAAGCCACCTGCCGCCTTGAACTTGGTTTGCAATTGTGTGCCCAAGTCAGCATAACTAACATTGTCTATCACGCTGTTGAGAGTCCGGGCGACAGCAGCAATTTCTGCAGTACGCCCACGCCCTTGCACAAGACTTGCGCCTGCCGTCTTAAGCGTGCCTTGCGCCTTGCGGCGAAGACCGTCACCGGAAACCATCGCCGTCGTTGATGCCGACTTCGCAGATTCGATCGTATCTTGCGTCTTTCGACGCACGTCGAACGCACTCACATCAGGTTTTACATTAGCGAGCGCTTTCGATGTATCGGTTATTTTGTCTGTCAGGCGTTTTCTAACCAATTCACAACTCTCTGGCTGGAGTGCCAACTTCCCTACACCCTCTCATACACCTGAAAACGATGCCGGCAAGTCTCCAGCACATAAACGCGCTCCTGCTCATCAAGCACGACCGTAACCGGGTCCCAGAAGTACGACTCGATGCGCGCCGATGCCTCGTGCTCGTCCTCGACATCTACCTCGAACTCCGGCACGAACCGCGAGCGCGCGTCCAGTTCGTCAGCGTTCGCGTTCAGGTATTCCACCGCCCATTCGCCCAGCGTAGCCTCGCCGCGCAGCGATGTGATGTAGTTCCCATCAGCATCTAGCACCTGCACCCGCTGATTGCCCCAATCGGCAACATACATGTTGCCATCCGAGTCCACCGCAAGTCCGGACGGTCTGTTGAATTCACCTTCACCGTCGCCCGTTGAGCCGTAAGCCGCGATGAACTCGCCATCCGGCGTGAATTTCTGTATGCGGTCGTTACGCCAGTCCGCTATGTAAATCTGCCAGTCTTTATCCTGAGCTATGCCCCAGGGAAGGTTGAATTCGCCCTCGCCATTGCCATAAGAACCAAAGCTGCTGATGAACTCGCCGTCCTTGGTCATCTTCTGTACGCGATGGTTGCGATGATCAACAAGCAGCAGGTTGTCGTCAGCATCAAACGCAAGCCCCGATGGCCCGTCGAACTCGCCGTCGCCGAAGCCAACGGTGCCCCACTTCGAGACATAGTTACCGTCCGTGTCATAGACCGTAACACGCTGCAAGAAGTCGTCAGCCATGTAGAGATTGTTGTCCTTATCCAGCGCTACGGCAGACGGCCATATCATCTGACCGTCACCCCTACCATAGCCATACAGTTGACCGAAAAACTGGTGGTCAACCGTCGCCATCTGAATGCCCACAATATCCAACGCAGTCGTGTTGCTGCGGCTGGCGACGAATATCCTGCCGTCGTCGCGTATCACCATGTCGGTGGGCAGGTGAAATCCCCTACCCCCTTGATCCGCCACGAACCCAATCGTGTCAACATACTTCAGGGTGAAAGGCTTTGTAAGTGTCTGTGTAGCCATGTTTTTTCCTTCTTGATGACATATCCCAAAAGACCCAAGGGATATACTTTATCCGCCGGCGATATTCGCTATCATATTCGCCAGCGCAATGAACCCGCCTATCGTGATTGACAGCAGCGCTATAAACCCACCTATGACAACTGACAATAGTGTCAGGAAATAGCGATTGACCTTCCTGTCAATCTCCCGAACCGTCTCAATCAAGTCTTCCAGACGCCTTAGGCCCTGTTCTTGTCTGCCTTCAATCAGGCCTAGGTCTCTATCCGTGTACTGTCTCTGTTCGGTTTCTTGTAAAGTCGCCATTCAGCCCCTCCATCCCTACGCCAGCTGGTACTCCTGCGTAGTAACCGCCATCTGAAGCATCGTCACAATCTTCTGCTCGGCAAAATCGGCGGAATCGTCATCTGCGAATGTCAGGTCGCCCCACTTCGAGGCATAGTCGATAAGTCCTTGTCGTGTGCTGTCCAGCACAGGCATCGGCCCTATCACATCGAAGCAGGCGTCAACCAGCGTCTCCGCATCAAGTACGCCATCCTCTGCGTAGCCCCGCACATCACCTATCAGCATCCGCAGCCCAGGCTTGTTCGGGTTGCCAAGCACCTTGCTCGCAAAGTTCACCCGATGCACATACGAGCCTGTGTTTATCCACTCGGCGCCGCCCTGCCAGCCCTCGACGCTCGGCGGAGCGTACAGCGCCTGCCCCATCTGCGAGCACACCCCGGCAGCCGCATAAGTCTCCATCGACGGCAGCTCAAGCCCGCCTGCCAGCCGCAGTGTGCCGACAACCATTTCAGCAGGACTCTTGATCCTGCCGAACCGCACCGCCTCGTTCTTGAAGAAGTCGGAGTTGAACATGACGCGCAGCATCTCCGATATGTCGTATCCCGAATCGAAGTACGCCTTAGTCATAATGTCTATGGCTTCGGGGTCCTTCGGGTCTTCGTAAGGCCACTGTGGTACTGGAGACTCGTCAGCCACGAAGAAGTGGTACAGGTGGCGCGCAATAAAGCGAGGGGTAGCTTCCTGCTTGCAGATTATGTCCACCACATCCTCGCCGTTGAAGTCGCCCGTCTCACCGAGGAAAGACTTTTCCTCGTGGTCGTGGTCCTCCTCATCGTAGTTGAACTGCCACGCGATATAGCCATACGGACGCGCCGTGTTGTTACGCATCTTGATGGACATATAGTCGGGATTGACCACGCTCCAGCCGGTGAATGCGCGAGAGCACTCCTTGATATCCTCTTCGGTGTAGTTGCCCACACCCATCGAGAACAGCTCCAGAATCTCCCTGCCGTAGTTCTCGTTAATCTGGTCCTTGTGGTTGTCTTGATTGTCCAGCCACATCAGCATGCCCGGGTCCCGCGACAGCTGCACCAGCAGGTCGCGGAAGTTGCCCATTCCATAATTACGGAACATCTCAACCTGGTTCACGACCATACGCGCCTGAATCAGCTTCGTGGCGGCGGTGGCGAACACTCTGTGCCACAGCAGCGCCATCTTCTCTTCCAGCGGATTCGGCGTAGTCGCCATGCGATACACCCAGTGCGCGCCCGCAGCCTGACCGTTACGTAGGTCCGACTGGTCCACATGGTAGCGGCGAATGATGTCCTCAGGCATCGAGAACGGCTTCGACCGCGACAGCAGGTCCTCGACGGTCGCCTCATAGCCCATCTCAAGCCGCTCCTCAACCTCTCGGCGCGTTGCGCCAAACGAGGCTCTTCGCAGCAGGTGCGCCATCAGCGCAACATCCTGTTTTGACTGCACGGTCGTCATTTGCATCCTCCAGGTCTATGGTCACATCTATGGTCAATCTCGTAAGTCCGAAGGCGCGACTTGCGCGGCGATTTGCGCGTCTATTACGCCCGCAGATATGTTCCACAGAGTTTATCAGCACGCTATTTTTCAGTCAACGCGCATTCGGCTAATTCGCTCGCCGACCCGCCGCCCGCAGCTCACTCCGCATCCGCTGCGATGTCCGACTCTTCACGCTGCTCCCTAACCCAGAACAGCACGGCAAACCCAACGACCAGGAATACCGAAAGCAGTAGCATCGCAATTCTGAATCGGACATCGCCCAATGCGACAAGCGTCGTCGTCGTGAGCCACCACAGGGCGGGACCCAGCGCCGCCGACAGCCTGCCGGACATTTGGAACAGCCCGAAGAACTCGCCCACCTGCCCATCCGGCGCGAGCTTCGTCAGCAGTACGCGGTCGGATATGGGCGGCGCAGCCCAGAATGTGCCTCCAAGCAGCCCGACCGCCCACAAGGTAGCGGGCAGCGACAAACCGAAAATCGTGAGATCAGTGTCTGTGAATACGACGCCGACAACTAGGGAGACACCCAGCACGACCACCGTCCAACCCGCTATGCCCACCATCAGCACGCGCTTGGGACCGAACCTGGACACCAGGAAGCCCACGACGAACGAAGCGACAACCGCCACTAGGAGCAATGTGGTAACGAATCCCACCGCTTCGCTGGCAGTAGCTACGCCGATCTCCACTAGGTAAAGGACATAGAACGAACTCGCAGTGTTGACCGCTTCCATATAGATGAAGCGCGCGGCTATCAGCCGAAACAGGTTGACGTGCTTGCGGGCGCGCTGAAATGTAGCGTAAAGCTGGCGATAAGACTCTACGATGAGCGACCTGTCTATGCGGTGCATCGCACCGCCCTCTTTGACTATCAGCAGCAAAGGCAGCGCGAACAGCACATACATGCCCGCAGTCGGCAAAAACGCCCACTGATTGCCGTACTTATCGACCTGAGGCTCGAACAGCAGAAACGCCACAAACAGCCCGATGTACCCCGCGCCGATGCCGATACCCGAAATCACGCCGCGCGAAGATTCCGAACTCACATTCATGATTAGCGAGTTGTAGAAGATAAGCCCGGTCTGATACAAATAGTTCGCAATGAAGAACAGCGCAAGCCCCGTGGTCAGACCGCCGAAGATGCCTATCATCGCGGTAAGGGACGCGCAGGAAAGCAGGCAGACGGCAAGCATCGGGACGCGCCTGTTCAGTCTGTCCGAAATCGTGCCCATCATCGGAGCGGTAAGCGCGACCGTCAATGCGGACAGCGACAGCGCCAAAGCGAACACGGCGCTGCTTCCTCCAGCGTCCTTCATGTCATCAGCCACCCAGAGCGGGAAGAAGAAGGTAAGCATGCTTGCGGAGAATATAGTGTCCGAGAAGTCGTACAATGCCCAGGCCGACACGGATAGCGACTTTCGCGGGTCTTGCTTGAGCGAAATAGACGCCGACCGGGCGTTATGGATAAGCCTCGACGCAATGCTGCGAGAATTTTCTTTACTCAAGGCGCGCATCCAATAGTAAGTGTATTCATTCGTGCAGAAAAGACTCCAGGTGTTCGTCCAATTCTATCCCCAGCGAACCAAGCACGCCGTTCAGCATCGCATAATACCCGATGACTACCACAAGCTCCACCGCGCCCTCAGGACCCAGCAAATGCTCGATAGCCTGAAACGTCCGCTCGCTCAGCGCGCCATTCCGCACGAACTCCTTGCCCGCCTGCGCGAAAACGCCTTCCTTTGGAGGCAGTCCCATCGGCGCCCTGCCGCTGCGAATCGCCTCGATGACCTGCGGACGCACCCCAACAGCCCTCGCAATCGGTTCGTGATGTCCCCAAACATACTGGCTGTCGAGCGCGCGAGCCACCCCAAGTATCGCCGTCTCCCGAAACGCGGGGTGCAGCGTGGAGCGCAGACGTATATGCTCGCCAAGCGCGCCCACGGCTTCAGCGGCATCCGGGCTGTTCAGCAGCAGCCGGAACGAATTCGGCATGCCTTTACCGTCTATTCCGCCTCGTGTCCGCTCGATATGGTCATACAACGGCTGCTTTTCGGCGGGCAAGTCCTCTCTCGAAATATATGGAACACGCGCCATGAATGCATCTCCAATCTAGGGTTGGGCATAATTGCCGTTCATCTTGTCCCTTCCCCCGTCAAGGGGGAAGGTTAGAGCCTGCCCTCGCCGAGGCGGGGGATGAGGTGAAATGAACTACGCCCACCTTTATTCAATCTGCGTAGCGTTTCCTTCCAGGTGACACAGTTCCTTCCCCCTTGATGGGGGAAGGTTAGGATGGGGGTGAAATCGCTATTCATCTACCTGAATGGAAACGCTATCTTCAATCTGTAACTGCTTTTCTACACTACCCATGTTGCGTAGGATAGACTGCTTCGCTCTATTGTGGCGCTCCCGCAACGTATCGCTCACCAAAACAGGATATTCGTCTGGCGACCTGATACGCCTGAAATGCGCTGGCAGAAGCTCAAGTTCCCCCGACCATCGCTCTCGAAGTCCATCCAGGGAGGGCGCTTCGTGAAGCCGCTTGCCGTCCTTCATCACATCCGACAGCAGCGCCTCCGCTCCGTCCGGCGCAGGCTCATCGGCGCTCCCAATGACATCTTCAGCATACCTGCCGTCCGCATCCACGCGCCGGAACACCTGTTTCGCGCCAACCAGCGTTTCCTTGTCCTCACTGAGCTTCATCGTGGGTTTGCCGTCATACTCGACCATCTTATAGACGCAATCAAGCCACGGATAGTCCGCCGATGTGCCCACATTCGTACCAACCCCAAAGCCGTCTATCGCCGCGCCCTCTCTCACAAGGTCCGCCACCCGAAATTCGTCCAGCCCGCCGCTCGCCAGCACCTGCACATTGGACAGCCCGGCAGCATCCAGCATAGCCCGCCCCTCCACTGACAGCGCCAGCAAGTCGCCGCTATCCAGCCTGATGGCGTTCAACTCACTCCCCTGTTCCCTCATACGCTTCGCAACCGAGATGGCGTTTCGTATGCCATCCAACGTGTCATAAGTATCTACAAGAAATGTGGAGTTGTCCGGGAACGATTCTGCGTACGCGCTGAACGCCTCTATCTCGCTATCGAACGATGTTATGAACGAGTGCGCCATCGTGCCCACCGCCGGAATGCCGTAGCGTCTTGACGCCAGCACATTGCTCGTTCCCGCGAACCCGGCAATATAGGCGGCACGCGCCAGCTTGATTGCCGCGTCTATGCCCTGCGTACGCCGCGCCGCAAAATCGACCACCGTCCTTCCATCCGCCGCATCCACCACTCGCGCCGCCTTTGTCGCAAGCATAGTATGCGTATTGAAGAGGTTCAGCAGCAGCGTTTCCACGATCTGCGCCTCTATGACCGGGGCCGTTACCTCCAGCACAGGCTCATTGGCAAAAAAGACGGTCGCTTCCGGCATCGCGCGCGCACAGCCCGTGAAGCGCAAGCCCGAGAGGTACTCCAGAAAACCCTCGTCAAACAGCCCCATGGAGCGCAATTGAGCGATGTCGCCCTCATCGAATCTCAGTCCGCTCAGCGCGTCCAGCATGTCCTCAAGTCCGGCGAACACAAGATAGCCGCGATTCGTCGGCAGACGCCGCGCGAACATGCTGAAGCACGCCTCTGCCGTAACCCCTGCCTGCCAGTACGCCTGCGCCATAGTAAGCTCATACAGGTCGGTGAACAGGCTCAGTGAAGTGTTCTGAGACATACCTGATGATAACTCGTGGTTCATATCCAACCGCCATGCGGCAACCATTTCACGGATTTAAGCATCATATTGATTATATGCAGTGCCTCGTAGCGGATATGCTACATTATTCAACTGGGAAAAGTAACAAGCGACAAATGAATGCCCCGATAAGAGATGGAAGAGTGAGAAAGATTCATAGAATAATGGGCAAGACCTTTATACTTCCAACTATTGCGATAACCCTAGCGCTGGCTTTCATCCTCGCCTGCGGCGGCGGCACACCAGCAGCGCCCGCGCCAAGCGCGCCATCAGCGACGCCTGTAACCGTGGCAAAGGTAGAGCCGCCCACACCGCCGGCAGCTCCTGTCGTGGCGCGCGCAGACACGCCAGTTCCGCCAAGTCCAACAGCGACGCCAACGACTGCCCCGGCTCCAACAGCGACAGCCCCGCCCACCGCAACGCCCATCATTCAACCTACTTCGACTGTTCCGCCGACAGCGCTGCCACCAACACAAGCCGCCGCTGATACGCCCACAGCTGCGCCGCCACAGCCAACGGAAACGGCAGTTCCTACACCGCTGCCAACGGCGACGTCCGTTCCTCCGACCGCAACTGCCGTTCCAACGCCCGTGCCTACAGCCACCCCAACACCACCGCCTCAGCCTCCCGTCGGAACGAATGTCGGCAACCTAGCGCCCGACTTCACGCTGCCAAGCGCGCGCGGCGAAGACTACCCGCTGAGCGCGTATCGAGGGCACGGCAACATCGTACTCGTCTTCTACCGCGCATTCTGGTGACCGTTCTGCCGCGCGCAGCTCGTCGAGCTGACAGACTACTACGACGCGATAGAGGAAAGCGACGCAATCATTCTCGCCATCAGCGCCGACGACCTGAAAGGCGCGGAAACGGCGGCGTATAAGTGGGGCGCTCCCTTCCCAATCCTGTACGATACGGGTAAGGGCGTTATCAGCAATTACGGAGTCCTAGACGGCAACACCGCTAAGCCCGCGACATTCATCATTGACAAGAACGGCGTCATTCGCTGGAAATATGTCGGCAACGCCAAGACCGACCGACCGGATCCGGAGACAGTTTTGAAGCGGCTTCAGGCTCTGGAGGGCTGAGCATGGCGCGCCCTCCCGCGCGTCTCCGATTCGTACATCCAATAACAGTGCCAAGCCGTCTAACACCACATAAACGCCTTCTGAAACTTGTCTCTGAGGATCAATTTATTCGCCTTTTTGAGACAGTCCTCACCTTGACACCTCTTGCCATGAATTATACTATTGAGTCATCGGGAGACCTAGATTTTCTAGGGTAAAATACTCTATGGGAGGTGAGTTGAATGGAAATCGCAATTTTCTCCATCCTCGCCGTCCTCATAGGCCTAACCATAGGCGCACTTGGTGGATATTTCGGAAGAGGGCTGCTACAAAGAAAGAGTTATGCAGCCGCGCAGTCGGAGGCTGCGCAAATACTGGAAGATGCCGACGATGAGCGGCGCGCAGTCATTATTGAAGGTAAGGAGGAGGCCTTACAATTTCGCACGGAAGCTGAGGCCGAAATTCGCGAACGCCGTTCCGAGATTCAACGCACGGAGCGGCGCGTTGCTAATAGGCAGGAGAATGTCGAGCGGCGAGCAAGCAATCTCGACCGCCGCGAAAGGAAGTTGAACGACAAAGAAAAGTCCGTCGGCGACCTTGAGCGTTCTCTGACCGAGCTTAAGACAAAGAGGAAGCAGCTTCTCCGGGACATGAAGCAGGAGCACACGCAGCAATTAGACACGATGCGCTCCGAGCAGCTGGTCAGGCTGGAAGAAATCAGTGGGCTGTCGGTTGCAGACGCTCGCAATGAGCTAATGCACAACGCAGAACAGGAAATTCAGCACGACCTCGCTATCCGTTACCGCGACATGGAAGAGCAGGCGAGAACCGAAGCGACCGATAAGGCTCGCAGTATCTTAGCCCTAGCTATCCATCGGTTCGCGGCAGATGTGGTTTCCGAAGCCACAGTCACCACAGTGCAACTACCTAGCGACGACATGAAAGGTCGTCTGATAGGCCGTGAAGGACGCAATATACGAGCAATCGAAAAGGCCACAGGCGTGGACCTTATAATAGATGACACACCGGAAGCGGTAACACTCTCCTGCTTTGATCCCGTGCGCAGGGAAGTTGCCCGCTTGGCGGTTACAAATCTCGTGTCGGACGGCAGAATACATCCCGCTCGCATCGAAGAGATGGTGGGCAGATCCGAGAAGGAAGTCTCCGACATCATTTGGAAGAGCGGCGAGGAAGCCGCTCTTGAAGTAGGTGTCCGTGGGCTGCACCCTGAAGTTGTGCGCCTGCTTGGACGCCTGAAGTATCGCTATAGCTACGGCGAAAATGTGCTGCAGCACAGCATCGAAGTGGCTCACATATCAAGCATGATCGCGTCTGAAATAGGCGCCAATGTGAAGGTCGCCAAGGCGGGCGGCTTGCTGCACGACCTGGGCAAGGCGCTTTCGCACGAAGTCGAAGGTCCTCACGCCGAAATCGGCGCGGACGTCGCTTCCAAGCACAGCGTAGCGAGAGCCGTCTGCACCTGCATCGCCGAGCACCACGACGACGTGATGAGCACGACCGAAGCATTCATCGTGTCTGCTGCGGATGCCATCAGTGCTGCGCGCCCCGGTTCGCGCCGGGACACGGCAGAGAACTACGTCAAGCGCCTGCAAGCTCTGGAGGACGTCGGACGTGCCTTTGACGGCGTTGACAAGTGCTACGCAATTCAGGCAGGACGCGAAGTGCGCGTCATGGTCAAGCCGCAAGCGGTTGACGACGCCACCGCCGCAAAGATGGCTAACGACATCGTTAAGAAGATTGAAGCAACTCTAGTCTATCCGGGACAAATTAAGGTAACCGTTATCCGCGAAAGCCGCACCGTCGGCTACGCTCGTTAACGTCGGATACACCGCACTCAACCCAAGACCGTCAAGGCACAATCACAAAAACCCTTGGCGGTCTTTGAGTGTACCTCATTAAATAATCCCTTCCCCCTTGATGGGGGAAGGCTAGGATGGGAGTGAAATCACAACCGCAAGCACGGTTAATTCCAATACCCATCCCTGTTAGCTCTCGACGGAGGAAGGTTAGAGCCTGCCCTCACGGAAGCGGGGGATGGGGGTGAAATGATATTCCCCCACCTGAATAGAAACGCTATCGATGGGGGCACCGACCAGCCCAAATACTGAACGACTGATAAACTAACTAACTGAAAGACCGACAAACTGCCGATTATGACGATACATGCGGACCTACACCTACACACAACCTTCTCGGACGGCACGCTGACTCCCACGCAGCTCATAGCGCTGTGCGCCGAGCGCGGCTTGAAGACGATCTGCGTCAGCGACCACGACACAACCAACGGGCTGCCGGAAGCCTTCGCAGCCGCTGATGCCTACCCCGGCTTAACCGTAATACCCGGCATCGAACTGAGCACGGACGTCCCTGGCAGCGAGATTCACATACTCGGCTACTTCGTTGACCACGCCGATGCCTCCCTGCAATCCATACTGGAAGAGTTCCGCAGCGGACGCGAGGATCGCGGCAAAAGAATGGTCGAGAATCTCAACGCCCTGGGACTCGCAATATCGTGGGAGCGCGTACAGCAGATAGCAGGCGACGCTTCCATCGGAAGACCGCACATAGCCCAGGCGCTCGTAGAATCAGGCTACGTCCAGTATCCCCGCGACGCCTTCGACGAATATCTGGGACGCAACGGCTCAGCTTATGTCGAGCGCCCCAAGCTCCTGCCGGAAGACGCCGTTCGCCTGCTGGTCGATCATGGCGCGCTGCCCGTCATGGCGCACCCGACATATTCGGAGTCGAAGTCCGATCGCGAGGGCGTATCCTCTCTACCCGACATTCTTAGCAACCTGAAGGCAGCCGGGCTCGTCGGCATGGAAGTCTATTACGGCGACTACACGCCTGAGCAAGTCGAATGGCTGCGCGGTCTGGCCGACGATTTCGGCCTCATTCCCTGCGGCGGCAGCGACTACCATGCGCTTGGCAACCCCGGCGAACCTGAACCCGGCACAGTCGGCCCTCCCATGTCCAGCGTCGAAGCCCTCTATGCGCTCAAGGCTGCGCTGGTCAGATGACTGTACTTGACGGTCTGGTGCCCGGCGGTTTGATGCCCGGCGGTCTGATGATAATCGCTGCCTACTTGTGGGGCGGCATTCCAACCGCCTACGTCGTTGCCCGCCTCACTTCAGGCATCGACATCCGAAACTACGGCTCAGGAAATGTGGGAGCGTCCAACGCGCTCGTCCACTTGGGATCCAAGACAGGCGTTGCGATTGGACTGTTCGATCTCATCGGCAAGGGTGTGCTTCCGGTGCTGCTGGCGCGCTCGCTCGACGCCAGCCTTGCCGTACAGGCGGCGGTCGGACTCGCAGCAATCGCGGGGCACAACTGGTCCCCGTACATCCGCTTCACCGGAGGCAGGGGCATCAGCACGGCGGGCGGTGTCATATTGGCGTTCGCGCTCTGGTACGAAGCCGCGATAGCCACCATACTCATAGCGGGCATCGGCAGGTTCATGCTGAAGGACACCGGCTTTCTGACGCTTTTGGCTATGATCGCCCTGCCAATCACCGCATTAGCGGTAAGCGCATCGGCGCTCGCGGGCAGACAAATCGAGATTGTGGCGATGTGCGCGCTCATAGCCCTGTTGCTGACCGGCAAGCGAATCACGGCTAACTGGGAGCGCCTGCCCGACGAACAGCCTGTCATTCATACGCTTATATGTCGTATCCTATGGGACAGGGATGTGCCGAAGAGACAGAACTGGACGGAGCGCACCCCCACAGCAGACATTACCGAGGCATCAGAGCAATGACACAGACTCTATATTGCGCGAGGCATCCGAAGAACGAAACGAGCATTCGCTGCGGCAGGTGCGAGGACGCCATCTGTCCCGACTGCCTTGTCCATTCGCCCGTAGGCATGCGCTGCCCCGACTGCGCGCGCGTCAACCGAGTGCCAACTTACGACGTACCAATGCCCTACATGCTGCGCGGCATCGCGGCGGGCGTGGGCGCAGCCCTTGCGCTTGGCATGGTCTTCTACTTCATCGCGCCGATCATATTTCGACTGGTGTTCCTCGACATAACGATACTCAACACGATTCTGCCGTTCTTCTATGTCGCGGTCATGGCCGGCATTGGCTTCGTGATAGGCGAAGCGGTGAGCCTGTCCACCAATCGCAAGCGAGGACTGAAGCTGAAACTCATCAGCGCCGCTTCGGTATTCGTCGCATCATTCGCGATTACGATAGGCTTTCCCTCAGCCGCCTACGGGCTGACATACCTGTTCATAGGTCTTGCGCTCGCAACCTGGCTCGCGATCCGCCCGTTCTGATTTCGCTCAAAGTGCGTCTTTCCGTGTCTCATCCTAGGATATGTTGAGATTTCGATGTTTCAGCTCGTCATTCCCGCGCAGGCGGGAATCCAGTGGCTTTCAGACAGCTCAAATGATGCGAAATCGACTATGTTTTCCAACTCTGGATTCCCGTTTTCACGGAAATGACGCAAATGTCAACAGAATCTAGTCTCCCGTCGTCTCCGCTCGCTCCCTTGATACGGGTTCAGGAACTCGCTCGCCGAAGACAAGCACATCCAATGTGCCCTGTATCCTGTCAACCTTCGATGTGAGCGTTCGCTCGTTGCGCTGCACCTCTTTCAGGTCAGCCTTAATTTCCTGCAAGTCGGATTTGAAATCTTGGCGATGCTCTGCTAGGGCAGCATTCGTCTCTTGCCGATGCTCCACTAGGTCCGCTTTGAACTCTTGCCGATGTCCTTGCAAGTCGGCCTTCACCTCTTGCCGATGCTCTGCTAGGGCAGCATTCGTCTCTTGCCGATGCTCTGCTAGGGCAGCGTTCGTCTCTTGCCGATGCTCTTGCAGGGCGGCCTTCACCTCATCTATGCGTCTTTCGTTCTTCTTGTCGAAATAGACAAGAAGCGCAAAGGTCATTGTAGTAAGACCACCAACAATGCCAACAATGATGCCAATAGCCTCAGCCAACCCGATTGTTATCGCTTGCTCCATATCTTCCTCTTCATTCACCGCCTTATGCTACCTTATTCCAAGAAGCGATAAAAGACAACTCCGACAATTCTCGGAATCTTCTTCATGCTTAGAATACCTGAAATCCTCTCACCAAGCCTGTATAATTTTCAGATACTTGTGATTTCAAGGGGGCAGAATTGCTTAAGACAATCAGTTGCGGCGACGTGCGCGCCGAACACATTGGCAAGACGGTTACGCTGGCGGGTTGGGTGCATCGCCGCCGCGACCATGGCGGCCTCATCTTCATCGACCTGCGAGACCGCGAGGGCATCGTGCAGGTCGTGTTCAACCCTGATAACGCGCCCGGCGGCGTCCATGCGGTCGCCGAATCCCTGCGTAACGAATGGGTCGTGCAGGTCAGCGGCAATGTGAACGCCAGGCCCGAAGGCACCGACAACCCCAATCTCCCGACAGGCGAAATCGAAGTCGCCGCCGAGCAAGTCAAGGTGCTCAACGAGTCCAAGACGCCGCCCTTCTACATCAACGAGGAGAGCGAGGTTGACGAGCTGATTCGCATGAAGTACCGCTTCCTCGACCTGCGCCGCGAGTCCATGCGCGACATCATCATCATGCGCCATGAGGTCGTGCGCTTCATCCGCGACTTCCTCAGCGAGCGCGGCTTCCTTGAGGTCGAGACGCCCATCCTCATCAAGAGCACTCCGGAGGGCGCGCGTGACTATCTCGTGCCGAGCCGCCTGTATCCCGGCAAGTTCTACGCGCTGCCGCAGTCGCCACAGCAGCTCAAGCAGCTTCTCATGGCTGCGGGCGTGGAAAAGTATTTCCAGATTGCTCGCTGTTTCCGCGACGAGGACCCGCGCGCCGACCGGCAGCCGGAGCACACTCAGCTCGACCTCGAAATGAGCTTCGTCGAAGAGGACGATGTGCTCAACCTCATCGAGGAGCTTTACACGAAGATTATCGAGTCTCTGTTCCCGGAAAAGTGGATAATGCGCCCGTTCCCGCGCATGACCTACGCGGAAGCGATGGCGTCCTACGGGACCGACAAGCCCGACCTGCGCTTCGACCTCGACATGGCAGACCTGTCGGACATCGCCGCGCAGACCGAGTTCCGCGTCTTCACCTCCGTCGTGGCGGGTGGCGGCATAGTCAAGGGATTCAGCGCGCCGGGAAGCGCCACGATGCCCCGCCGCCAGCAAGACGCGCTCGTCGATTTCGCCAAGGCGAACGGCGCATCGGGTCTCGTTACCATATCCCTCACAGGCGAGGGCAATATTGACGACCTCACCGAAGAAGGCTTCCGCTCGCCGGCGGCGCGCTTCCTCACCGTAGAGCAAGTCAAGGCCATCGCACACAGGGTCGAAGCCGATATGGGCGACATGATTCTCATTGTCGCCGGTCCCGCCAAGACGACCAATCAGGCATTGAGCGCGCTTCGCAACGAGATGGGCAAGAGGCTGGAACTCGCCGACCCGAACCTCATCGCCTTCGCGTTCGTAACCGACTTCCCGCTGTTCGAGTGGAACGAGGACGAAGAGCGCTGGGACGCGATGCACCACGCCTTCTCTATGCCCAAGGACGGACATGAAGCGTATCTGGACAGCGACCCGGGCAAGATTCTCGGCAGGCTGTACGATCTGGTGGCTAACGGCGAAGAGCTTGCAAGCGGCAGCATCCGCATCCACAACCGCGAGCTTCAGGAGCGTGTCTTCGGCGTGCTCGGCTACACGAAGGAGCAGGTTGCCGAGCGATTCGACCAGCTTCTGACCGCATTCGAGTACGGCACGCCCCCGCACGGCGGCATCGCGCCCGGCATCGACAGGCTGCTAATGGTGCTGACCGGCCGCGACAACATCCGCGACGTCATCGCCTTCCCCAAGACGCAGAGCGGTTTCGACCCTCTCTTCGAGGCGCCAAACGACGTCGAGCAACGCCACCTGGACGAACTGCATATCAGTGTTGACGTGGGGATGGATTAGCCACAGAAGGCACAAAAGGGCACAGATTGGTGGAGAGATCCACCCCCATCATTCCCTTCCCCCGTTGAGGGGGGAAGGGAATGATGGGTTATGGGCTGCGGGCGGTTGGGTTGTGGAGTGTGCCCGACAGGGGGTTGGGCAGGACGGGGACGCCTTCGGATGCGGCGGCCTGGCGTATTCGCTTGAGGGCGGCGGCGTATTCCTCCCGCGCTGCTTCTGTCGGCGACTGCACTGTGATTTCGCCTTCCTCGAACTCACCGGATTCGAGGCGAACCTGGTAGTCGAAGAGCGCCTGGTCTTCCGGACTCAGGGGTTCGTAGTAGCAGTCGGGGGAGTCGTGAGTATTGAGTATTGAGTTGTGAGTTTTCAGTTCTGAGTTGTCGGTGGGGCGGTCTTGTTTCTCTGCCGGTTCTATGGAAGGCTGAGGGTGAGCGGTAATGTCGGGTTTGGACCGGCGGGCGCGGACTCTGGCTAGTTCTTCGTCGCGGGCCAGGTCTAGTTCCAAGGCGGTCTCGCGGCTGATGGCTTCGACTCGCTTGCGCTTTTGCTCTAGTTCGTGGGCTGCTTTGCGCTCCTTTCTGCGCTGGCGCTTCTTGCGTAGCTCTTCGCGCTCGATGCGCCTGTCGTCTTTTGCCTCTGGGGAGTGGAAGTCTTCCAGCTTGCGCTGCCTTTCGTCCTGCATCTTGCGCTCTATCAGCTCGGCGGTGCGCCTCTCGTATTCTTCTTCTTTTGCCTGCTCTTCTGCTCGCTGCCGGCGCTGCTCCGGAGTGAGGGGCTTGTGCGCCTTTGCGACTTCCGGGTGGTCTGCGGGCATGTCCTTGCAGACGCAGAGGCAGTCGGGGTGGCAGGGTGCGAGCGTGAGCATCTGCTCGGGAGTGGGCTGGTAGGGGTTGTTGAAGCCCCAGTCGTAGAGGAGCTTTGCGGCATCAATCTTGTCTCTGGTCCTGGCGTCTGGGTCGTAGCCTTCGAGGATGTCCATGAGGATGCGGGTTATGGTTGCGCCGTCTTGTGAGGCGCGGCGGATGTTTGCGGCGAGTCGTTGTTGGATTTTGATGTGTTCGGGGTTGGTTTGGGCTTGCTGGGCGGACTTGTCCTTCGACAGGCTCAGGACGAGCGGGGGTTTTTCACCCCCATCCCGGCCTTCCCCCGTCGAGGGGGAAGGGGTGTTAGTGTGGGCTTCTCCC
>DAOUKP010000010.1:0-24038 GCA_034421195.1 Dehalococcoidia bacterium | reverse complement strand
CAGAAGGGTAGTTTCAGCACCCTTTGAGCAACCAATTTCTGGTTTCCCGCCTTCGCGGGAAAGACGAAAGGCACATTGCGCGACTTTTGCATGTTTCTTCAAGGGGAGGATTGGCATAAGAGTTGTGGTGGGCATAGTTCATTTCACCCCCATTCCCCGCATCCGCGAGGGCGGGGATTTTGTTACCTATCGTCTTTCAAGATAAAACAGGGTTTCTGGTTGTCGCACTGAACGAGGTGAAGGGCTAAACTCTTTGAGAAAATGAAGCAGCCTGTAGTCAGCGATTTGAGATTTCTCGCTTCGCTCGAAATGACATGGGGGGAGAACGAAATGACGCGGCGGGAGGAACGCAATGACATGGGGGAAGAACACAATGACGCGGCGGGAGGAACGCAATGACATGGGGGAAGAACGGCAATGGCCGAAAGACCTTGCCACAGATAGATCAGGTTTCGCAGAATGGGAGTTGTGAGGGCTTGCCTAGTTGGGGAAGCGTTGGGACAGGTTTTGGCGGTGGTCGGGGTCGTGGGTGATTATCTGGCGACGGCGGAGTTGTTCTTCGGTAGAGACTATGCGGGGCGGCCTGGGGTTGGGCGGCGCGGTGCCGATTGCGCCTCGCGCTTCCATTGCTTCGATTTGCCCGGCGGGGGTTCCCATGATTTCGGATAGCACGAAGCGGTTGTGCTGTCCGAGCGTGGGCGCGGCGGTTGGGGACTTGGCGGGTGTCCCGGAGAATTTCCAAGGCCTGCCGGTGTAGGGCAGGGGCGGCATGCCGGTGCTCGGCTCATGAGCCGCGACTTCGTAGAAGCCGCGTTCTTTCAGGTGCGGGTCGAAGAGTAAGCTCTTACCGTCAAGAACCGCGCCGGCGGGAACGCCTTTCGCCTGCAATGCGGTCATCAGGTCGTACTGATCATGGCGAGCGGTCGCTTCGGGGAGTAGGAAATCGAGCGCGTCCCGATGGTTCCATCGTGACAGGGAGTCAGCGAAACGGTCGTCTGCGAGCCATTCGGGTCGTTGCAGCACTTCGCAGAGAGATTGCCACTGGTCATCGGTTGCAACGGCGATGGTTATCCACTTGTCGTTGCCCTTGCAAGGGTAGCAGCCGTGCGGAGACATCAGGGTGTCCTGATTGCCGATGCGCTCGGCGGTGCGCCCGTTGACGGAATAGTCGAGAATTGCTTCAGGGATGGTGGAAGTCAGGGTTTCGGACTGCGATACGTCTATGAACTGTCCTTTGCCGGTGCGGGCGCGGTAGGCGAGGGCTGCCATGATTGCGAATGCGGTGTGCTCGGCGGCTGTGTAGTCGGCGTAGGGGATTTCGGGCAGGACGGGTGGACCGTCCTTATAGCCGCTGATGTGGGAGAGGCCGGACGTGGCTTCTGTGGTGTAGCCGATTGCGCCGTAGTCTGCCCAGGGGCCGGTGTAGCCGTAGCCGGTTGACGAGACCATGATGATGTCGGGGCGGATGCGGCGCAGGTCTTCGTATTCGAGCTTGAAGTTGCGCATGACGCGGGGCGTGAAATTCTCGGCGAATACATCGCTGACGCTGACAAGATCGCGCAGGGTTGCGATGCAGTCTTCGTCGTTCAGTTCTAGGGTGAGGCTGTACTTGTTGCGGTTCTGCTCGTAGAAGTTTGCTGCGCGATCCCAGTGGCGTCCTTCGCCGCTGTTGCCGTACATGGAGCTTGTGCGGTAGTTGTCGAGGCGGGCGCATGACTCGATGCGGATAATCTCAGCGCCCATGTCGCCCAGCAGCTTGATTGCGTGGGGGATGGCGATGAGCTGCCCCATTTCGGCGATGCGGACGCCTGATAGCGGCAAGGTCATGTCATACAACTCCCGATGCGGTCAGAAGGTTGAGGTCGTCGAGGGATAGGCCCAGGCGGTCGCAGATGACTTCGCGGTTGTGCTCGCCGAGAAGGGGCGCGGGCGTCTCGGCGCTCCAAGGGGTTTCGCTCATGATGAAGGGCGCGCCGGGGTATGTTGCCTCGCCGATGACGGGGTGGCTGATGTCGGCGAAGTAGGAGCGGGCGGCGTACTGCTCGCTGGCAAGCACTTCGGCGGGGGTGTGAACGACGCCGTAGATGTGTCCGCGACGCTTGTGCGCCTCGCGCATCAGGTCGAACTTGCGCCATTGGGACATGCCGGATTCCAGCGCTTCTTGCAGCGCCTGCGCGTTGTCGAAGCGGCTTTCGGGAGTGGCGAAGGCATCGTCCTTGAGCGCGGGCGCGCCGATGAAGTCTGCTACGCCATCCCAATCTACCGCCCCGCCGAAGTGTATGGGCACGATGTAGCCGTCCTGCGTGGGCACGGGGCTGCGCGGCATGTCGCCGGTGTATGCGGGCTGGCGCTGGCGGGTGCTGCCGGCGTAGGTGTAGAGCGATGTGGTGTCGCGCAAGGCGGAGGTTACGCACTCTTGGATGGAGATGTCGATGTGCTGCCCTTCGCCGGTGAATTGGCGGTGATACCAGCCGATGAGCGCGGCGGTGGCTGCGTTCGTGCCCGCCTTGAACTGGGTCTGGCGGAGGGCGTGCTTGAGGGGTTCGCGGTCAGCGGAGCCGAAGATGTACATCAAGCCGCCGAGCGCGTAGTGGACGATGTCGGCCGCCTTGTAGTCGCGGTAGGGGCCAGTCTGCCCGAAGTTGGAGATGGAGACCATTACGAGGGAGGGGTTGATGCCGGTCAGAGTGTCGTAGTCGATGCCGAGCGAGGGCATGACGCGGGGGGCGAAGTTTTCGATGAGGATGTCTGTGTCGGCTACCAGTTTATCAAGCAGGGACTTTCCGGTGGGCGTCTTGATGTTGAGCGTTACGCTCTTCTTGCCGGTGTTGAGGTAGGCGAAGAGGAGGCTACGCTCAGGGTGCGGGTCGTCGTTGGCGAAGGGCGGCAGGCTGCGGGCGTGGTCGCCCTGAAGCCGCTCGACTTTGATGACATCTGCGCCGAAGTCGGCGAGGAGCTTGGTGCAGTATGGACCTGCGACATGGTGTGTGAGGTCAAGTACGCGGATGCCTTGTAGTGCTTTGTGTTGCAATGTGCGCCGGCGCTCGATTCTGTGATTGGGCAGATGGAATTAGCGCGGTAAGTATAGCATGGGCGGATTTGTGCGAGTGGAGTTGTAACTGTGGCAATCTAACCTGAAAAGTCCTTGATAGTGATACCGTCGATGTTTTTTACTTGTTCCATACCAAATATATACATTTACAAATTTTGTCCGAGTTTTTGAATGACGCGCATACTCTGGTTTGCATTTATCTCCGCAATGTTCGCTCTCGCGATCGTCCTCTTGGTTTCCTCGCGCGCCTATGCGCAGCAGAGCTGCACGCGCGTTACGATGATTTACTCAGAGGCTTACAATTTGCTCTACATGGTTGATGGCAACGGCAATCGCCTGGTTGACATCCGAAACGGGAATAATCTGAGCAATCGTCAAGTCAATTCCAGCATCGTCGTGCGAGGATCCGCGCTCAGCATCGGGATTAAGACCGTAGGCACGGGCGAGACTAGCTATCGCTTTAGGAACAATGTTATTCAGTCCGGTGACAGAGGATACGAGGACTACATAGACGACGACTTCAACGATGCCGTGATTCTTCTCACGACTGTTAGCTGCCCGGCGAGTACGTGGCAACCAAGGAGCGTACATCAGCCGAGTGGTGGCGCGACACAAACGCCAACCGCAACTTCAACGGCAATCGCGAAGGAATCTGCGCCAGCCGCTCCGTCCATGCCCGGCAAACTGACGCTCAGCGCGCGCGCGGCTCGCGCCGAGGGAGGCAGTCTCCCCGTAACTGCCGCGCTCGATAATGCCGCTCCTGCCGGCGGCACGACAGTTACGCTCTCCTCCAGCGGCTCCGCAATATACGGCACCGACTTTACATTTTCCACCACCACCATCACCATAGCGGAAGGCGAGTTGCAAGGTGTAGCTACAGTCGATATTGTGGACGACACCATTGGCGAGGGCACCGAGACTATCGTCCTCAAAGCTAGTAGCGTCAACCCTACGCTCACAGCGCGGAAGGTGAGCATCAATATCATCGATAATGATGATTCGCCGACTGTGACGCCTACTGCTGCAGCGACAGCGACTCACACGCTGGCCGTGACACACACGGCTACGGCGACATCAACTGCCACTCATACACCGACGGCTACTGCGACAGCAACGGCGACTGCCACGTCCACGCATACGCCTACTGCAACTGCGACTGCTACGCACACGCCTACGGTGACTCACACCGCCACGCATACACCCACGGCGACGGCTACCGCGACAGCAACGGCGACCGCCACGTCCACACATACGCCTACTGCAACTGCGACTGCCACGCATACACCCACACCCGTCCTGGAGGCAGCATCGAGCAGCGGAGACGACCGGCCACGCCGCAGGCGCAGGCCTACTCGCACGCCCACCCCGACGTTTACGCCTACGCCGACGAAGACACCGACCGCGACGCATACAGCGACGCCGACCTCGACTCCAACGCCGACAGCGACCGCGACGCACACGCCGCTGCCGACCTCAACGGCGACTGCGACTGCCACCGCAACACACGCCGCAACGAGCACGCATACGCCGACAGCGACACATACGCTGACGCCTACGAGCACTCCAACGGCTGGGCCAACCAGCACACCATATCCGACACATACGCCTACTGCTACTCCAGCGATGCGTGCGGAGCCGCCGACGCCCGCGCCAACGCAGCCGGTTGTCGCGATTGTGCCGTCGGGGCCCGGTGCGACTCCCAGGGCAGCGCTGGTCGTCTCATCCGGCGCAACTCCTATAACAGAGCCGGCCATCTCCTCGGGCGCATCCGCCAATTTTGATGCCACAGCGACGCCCGTTGCCGCCATGCAGATAGTGGGAACCGATGCGATTGAGGGGGGATTCCCCTGGCTTCTGCTTGTCCTGCTCGCCGGTGTTGCCGTAATCGCGTATGGCTGGTACCGCCGGAGACGCCGTAGGTCGAGAGGCTAGTCGGTCGGTAAGCGCACGGTAGCGTTTCCATTCAGATGAGGGTGGAATTGCTATTCACCCCCATCCTAACCTTCCCCCGTCGAGGGGGAAGGAACTTTACCTACCCTTGCCAGCCCATCAAGGGGGATGGGATTCTGTCACCTGGAAGGAAACGGTCGGTAAGCGCACGGCTGGGTTGCCTTGACGCGCTCCTGTTGCATATAATCGCGGGGTATCTCACGAATAGTTTCAGGAGGATTCCATGGTAGCGAGTATTGCGTATCTTGCGTCCGACGGGGCGCTTTTAGAGTCGTTTCAGAGCGTTGCGCCGGAGGGCGCGGAGATAAAGTGGGTTGACTCGTCGCAGTCGATAGAGAAGCAGGCGGCGGAGCTTGAGGGCGTTGCGGCGGTCATTGTGTCGCCGAGCGTGTATCCGGTGGAGCTTGCGCGGCTGACGCCGAGTGTGCGCTTGGTGCAGACGACGAGCGCGGGCACGGACATGATAGACAAGCAGACGCTGGGCGAGCTTGGGATTCGCGTGGCGAACAACGGCGGCGGGAATGCCGTATCGGTGGCGGAGCATACGATTACGCTGCTGGTGAGCGTGTTCCGCAAGATGCAGTTGCAGTACAATGCCGTGCAGGCCGGGGAGTGGGCCGGGAGCATCCGCAGCGACTGGTTCTCGCAGGCGCATGAGATTGCGGGCAAGACGGTGGGCATCATCGGTCTGGGACGGATCGGATCGCGAGTCGCGCGGCGGCTTCAGGGCTGGGAGTGCGACATCATCTATTCAGACGTCGTTCCTGTTGACCCGGAGGTGGAAGCGGAATTGGGCGCGACACGGATGCCGATGGACGAGCTGCTTCAGACGGCGGATATTATCTCCTTGCATGTGCCGCTAGGACGCAGCACTACCAAACTCATCAGCGACCGCGAGTTCGACCTGATGAAGCCGAACGCGGTGCTGATTAACGCCTGTCGCGGGCCGGTTGTGGATGAGGCGGCGCTGATTCGCGCTATCGAAGAGAAGAAGATAATGGCGGCGGGTCTGGATGTGCTGGAAGAGGAGCCGACATCGCCGGACAACCCGCTGTTCCAGTACGACAATGTGCTGATTACGCCGCACCTGGCGTCGTTCACACAGGAGTCCGGGGAGCGCAGCCGCGCGTTCGCGATGTACAACACGGCGAAGGTTGCGGGCGGAGACGAGCCGGAATCAATAGTGCTGCCTGACTAAAAGGTGAAACGATGGGGGCGGGGCTAGGGGCCTGATTGCAGGGCTTGGATTATAGCGGGCAGATATTGACCGACAAGCCCTGCGGCAGCGATGCCTACTCCGATAGCGATGCCGACTAGCCAGCGCCGTCCTGTCTTGCTTTCGCTCGCTTGTATGGCGTGTTCGGCAAAGTGACCTTCGACTTTGTTGTCAACGGCGTCAACCTTACTGTTGACGGCATCGACCTTGCTGTCAACGGCGTCAACCTTGCTGTCAACGGCGTCGAATCTGGTGTCAACGGCATCGAATTTGGCGTTGAGGACTTCGCGCTGCTGTGCGAAGCCTTCGCGAATATCTTCGCGCAGCAGGTTCAATATGTCCACGTGCGTTATTCTGTCGTGGTCGTCGTCCTGTTGCAGTGTAGCCATGTATCCCTCTTATCGCCAGTGTAGGGAAGTATTCTCTATATTGGAGTGTACAGCATGAGCTAGGTTTTGAAAAGAACTTTTCGACCTAATAGGGCTGGGCATAATCCATCGCATCCCCCTTCCTAACCTTCCCCCAAAGGGGGCAGGGACAAGATGAACGGTAATTATGCCCACCTCTAGACCTAAGGAGAATCTTGCATAAGTGCAGTTATAGCGATGATGCAGGCGTTTTCACCCCCATCCTGGCCTTCCCTCATCAATGGCTGACAAGGGTAGGTAAAGGGTGAACTTAGTACGAAAAACTCATTCTTACTGTCATTCTGAACGCAGCGCAGTGGAGTGAGGAAGTTAAAATCTCCGCTATAAGACAAGCCTGCTCGTAGTTAAGGATGCTAGATTCCTCACTGTGTTCGGAATGACAGCAGAAATCGTCGCGCTTCAAGTGTGACGGCATTACATTTGAAATACCAAATACCTACCCTTCTCAGCCCATCACGGGAATGCTGGAGTTAGTCCTGATCTTGCCGAAGGGCTGGGGGTGGATGAATTATGCCCGCTCTCAGCTCCATGCTTACCATAACTCCGGCTTCGTAAGTGATATAATTGCGGTAGTCGGCAACCGCTCAACTCACCCAGGCTCGGAGAAATCCGCGATGACCAGCAAGACGACTACACTCACAAAAGAAGCGGGAAAGCTAGAATGCTTTCCCGACTATCCGCCACGAGACGACATGCAGAACTGGCTCTATCTCTACGACACGTCGGTCATTACTTCCCTTGCGATTCATTTCGCCAACGAGCCGAATGTAACAGTCGCAAGCGAGGTTCCTGTGGGACCTAGTCTGCCGGTGCGTAATAACGTGCGGATACCTGACCTGCTATTTGTACGCGGCGGCAACCGCAAATTGATGGAGGAGCAGAGGGGATATGCGATAGACCGGCAGGGCAAGGCGCCGGACTTCGTGCTTGAGGTGGCGTCGCCTACGACGGGGAGGGTGGATTATACGGAAAAGAGGGCCGACTACGAACGGTTCGGTGTAGGCGAATACTGGCGGTTCGATCCCAGCGGGGGCGAGTATCACGATGCGGCGCTTGCCGGAGACCGGCTGGTGGATGGGGAGTATGAGCCGATTGCGATAGAGATGCCGGGCGAAGGTCGCCTCCGGGGATACAGCGAGGCGTTGGGGCTTTACGTGTGCTGGGAGGAAAGTATGCTGCGATTCTTCGACCCTGTTGCGGAGAACTATCTTCGCTCTCACGACGAGGACGCAGGTCGTGCTCGGATGGCTCAGGCTCAAGCTAGTGAAGAACGAGCAGGTCGTGTGGCAGCGGAGTCCCGCGTGGCGGAACTGGAAGCGGAGCTACGGCGGCTGCGCGCAGAATAGATTCCGCAGTCTAAAGGTCGCCTCGCCGTGGAAGTGCCAACAAGAACTCTGACTAAAGGACATACCTCTTTTGCCGGCGACCTTTTTCGGTTGATGTCTAATCTGATTGGATGGTGCCATACCATGGCTAAAACAACAGTAATCATTACCGTTGACGGATATGATCCGGAGTACATAGATGCCTGTGAAGCGCCGAACCTGATGGCGCTGGCGCGACAGGGCTTCTACCGCGTCGGGAAGTCGATGATGCCGTCTGTGACTAATGTGAACAACGTGTCCATAGTGACCGGCGAGTACCCATCGTCGCACGGGATAAGCTCCAATTACAGGATGGTGCGCGAGACGGCGGAGGACATCTACATGGAGTCCGGCGAGTACATACTGTCGGAGACGCTGTTCCAGCGTGCGAGCAAGATGGGCGCGAGGACTATCCTTTCGACCTCGAAGGACAAGCTGCGAACGCTACTGTCTGACGGCGCGGACGTGGCTATCTCGTCGGAGCGGGCGCCGGTGTGGGCGGTCGAGGGCGTAGGAGAGCCGCCTCCAATCTACTCGCTGGACGTCAACGGCTGGACCGTACGAGCCGCCAGCCATGCGATGAAACTTGCCTCTGCCGACATCGTTTATATTTCGACTACCGACTTCGCGATGCACACGTACGCGCCCGACGAGCCGGAGTCGCAGCAGCATATCTCCGTCCTCGACGACGCCATCGGCGAGCTCGTGGACGCGCATCCCGATGTTACGCTACTGCTGACGGCGGATCACGGCATGAACCCGAAGCGGCGCATGGTGGACCTCGCGGACGTGCTTGGAGCGAAAGGGATCGGCGCGGAGGCGGTGCCCATCATCAAGGACCGCTACGTGGTGCATCACAACAACCTCGGCGGCTGCATGTTCATGTATCTTCACTCCGGCGACGTGTCGCGGACAGACGAAGCGGCCGGCATTCTGCGCGAGACCCCCGGCGTGGAGCGCGTGTACAGCCGAGAGGAGGCTGCGGACGAACTCCGGTTGAACTATGATCGCATCGGCGATCTGGTCGTTACCGGGGACATCGACACTGTCTTCGGGCCGAAGGAGCTCGAGGACTCGTGGGATGACACCGGCGCGGGGCACAGCCTGCGCTCGCATGCGTCGGCGCACGAACAGGATGTACCGATTATCGGCTACAACGGCGACTTCGACGGGCTCGAGTTCATGGAGAACCGGGACATTGGCCGGTACGTGTTCGAGCGGGTGCTGGGCTAAACCCTCTTTTGCGGCGTCATAGCTGTTGAGCGGTGTCGGCAGAACCAACTGTTTCGCCCCTGAAATCTGCATGTGGGGCGGAATGAGTGCCGTATGATAGGGTTTAGTCACTGTTGAATCTATAGACAATCTACAGACTAGGATGTGTTGACATTTTGTTGATGGCTTTAGGTTCTGTTGACATTTCGCCGATGACTTTAGTTTCGTTTGTCATTTCGAGCGGAGCGAGAAATCTAAAGTCGGAAATCGGTTTGCTGCAACGATTTCAGATTCCTCACTGCGTTCGGAATGACAGTGGAAGAGGGCGGAATGACAAATCAGAAGTGTTTTCCGGGACGAATACGCCTACTTTCAAATGTCAACAGAGCCTAATCTATGTATTCCTGTGCTTACTTGATAGGGAGTTAAGTCGATTTCACAAATGCAATTTATCCTTGTCATTTCGGGGGAAGCGAGAAATCTAAAGATAGAAACAGGCTTGCCTGCAGTGATTTCAGATTCCGAACGCAGTGAGGAATGACAGTATCGGAGATTTGTGAAATCGTCTCAGGGAGTTCGTCAACCCTCTGTTGCCTGTGGGAAAATGCGGGAAGACACCAATAAAAGGGGTATGTGTTATGGCAGACAGGATCCGCCTAGGGTATGTTGGCGCGAATGTAAACTCAATCTGGGCCTCTCAGTCGCACTTTCCCGCGATACTTGCCAGTCCGGATGTTGAGTTTACCGCAGTTTGCACCACCCGGCCTGAGAGTGCTGAAGAGGCTCGCCAAGCCTTTGGAGCGAAGCTCGCCTTCCATGATTTTCGTGAAATGGCGTCGTCGCCTGAGATCGACGCTGTGGCAGTGATCGTAAGGGTTCCATCACACTATGAGCCAACCAGAGCCGCAATTGAAGCTGGCAAGCATGTCTTCACCGAGTGGCCTCTGGGAAGGAATACCGCCGAAGCCGAGGAACTTGCCGCTCTTGCCCGGGACAAGGGTGTGAGAACCGCCGTCGGTTTGCAGTCAAGAGCCAGCCCTGCGTTGTTGTATGTCAAGGAACTGATCGAAGATGGCTATGTGGGCGAGGTGCTGTCATGTCATGTAACCACTATGCGCGGTGGTGCGGTGGAACGCTCTTCGAGCGATACCTGGCAGCGCGACGTTAGCCAGGGCGCAAACACCCTCACCATCGCCAATGGGCACGTCATTGACGCGCTGCGCTTTGTGGCCGGCGACTTCACACGCGTGGCGTCCATGGTCAGCACTCAGGTAAAGCAATGGCACGAGACCGATACCGAGCGGTTTGTGGAAGTTACATCCCCGGACAATGTGCGAGTCAGCGGGCAGTTGGAGAGCGGCGCGGCAGCATCGGTTCATGTCGGAGCCGTTCCCTGGGCCGGCAGCGGCTTTCGGATGGAGATATACGGGCGGGAAGGAACTCTGGTAGTAATCGGCAGCGTCTCGTCGCAGCGCGGTGAGATGCTGCGGATACGGGGCGCGCAAAGAAGCAATGAATTGCAGGACCTGGCTATACCTGAACGTTTCGTTTATGTGCCGTCCGACTTTCCCCGCGGCGACCCATTCAACGTCGGGCAACTTTACGCCCTGTTTGCTGAGTCGATCAGGACCGGGCAGGGGCGCTTGCCGACGTTCGACACGGCGGTTGACTTGCATCGCTTCATTGACATCATAAATCAGGCGTCCGACACGGGCAGGGAATTGCCGGTTGCCTGATGTGATTCTTTGTGAAAAGCCGGAGTTATGCCAGCGACTAACAGCCTCTGCGGATGTGTGCTATGAGTGCGCCCGCGAGGTGGTCGTGGTATCGGCTTCGTGAAACTGTCGGCTCGCTCACAGGGCAAGTGTGACAACTGTCGATAGGAAAATATAAGGGTAGTGCTGGGCATAATTAGTCATATCCCCCTTCCTAACCTTTCCCCAGAGGGGGCAGGGACAAGATGAACGCCAGTTATGCCCATCTCTAAAAAGGGGTATTCTCTACGCGCGCGGATAATGCAATTCAAGCGAATTCTCAACAAAGACGATTTCATAAATGCTAACCGAGGACTTTCGTTATTCTGTCGGGGGCAAAAATAACGAAATTGAGCGATTTTCGGCGCTCAAATGCCCTTTCACCCCCATCCTAGCCTTCCCCCATCGAGGGGGAAGGGATTTGTGAAGTCGTCTTCTCAACAGCACTGGATTCCCGCCTGTGCGGGAATGACGGATTAAAAATCAGCTAGTATCGAGAATACCACATAGGGGTGGAATCAATGAAGTTCGTGATTTACAACGATAGTCGGCCTGGCATTCTGACCGATGCGGGAGTTATAGATATAACCGACCTTTGTCCCGGCGGCGGGCAGGATGCGATGGTCCATCTGATCACCGATTATGATGGGATGAAGTCCCGGCTTGAGAGCCGTGCCAATGAGGGCGCGCCAGTCGCCGGCGCTCAACTACGGGCGCCACTGCCGAGTCCGCGAAAGATCCTATGCATGGGCGGCAACTACCGCGAGTTCGGAACGCGGGAGCCCGCACCGATGTGGGGCTTCATGAAGCGTCTCCACAGTATATTGAGCCCGGGCGGCACTGTAGTCCTCCCAGACATAGACGCTAATATCTTTCATCATGAGGCGGAGCTGGTGCTGGTATTCGGCAAGGGCGGGAAGGATATTCCTGCGTCAGAGGCAATGGACTATGTCTTTGGCTACACGGCAGGCGTGGACGTGTCCGCGCGGATGCCGGGCGGCGGAGGAGGCCGCGTGCCCAATACGCTGCCGATCGCGGAGCACAAGTCTTACCCGACTTTCTGTCCTCTTGGACCCTGCATAGTTACCAAGGACGAGATCGCCGATCCGGAGAAGTTGCAGGTTAACTTGAGCGTGGACGGTGAGTTGCGCGTCAACTACAACACCGACGACCTCGCCCACTCAACCGCCGAGTCGATCGAGTATATTGCGGCAATCGAGGAGATCAGCCCCGGCGATGTGCTATTCATTGGCACTAATCATCAGGGTCTCGGCGCGATGCAGGATGGCGATAACATCGAGATAGGCATCGAGGGCGTGGGCAGCTTCGGCTTCGCGGTCAGCGATCCGCTCGGTCGTCGCTGGCCCAGGGGCATTGATGAGGCGACGGCCAAGGACATAAGAGAGGGGACCGGCGGTCCGGGGCGGCTGGCGCGACCTTTGCCGTCCTCATAACGACGGTTCCGGGAGATGTCAATACGCACCTAATCTCAGGTAGCGTTTCTATTCAGGTGGATTGATGGCATTTTCATCCCCATCCCCTGCCTTCGCAGGGGCAGGCTCTAGCCTTACCCCGTCAGGGGGGGAGGGACTTTTGTAGCCTAAAAGGAAACGCTATCTTTTGAAACGGACTAGGGATAAGGCACTCCGACTTTTTCGAGCAGGTCCAGTGGAGCGGATTCGAGCAGGTGATTCGCTCCTAGTTCATTTAAGCCTGCGCCGAGTGCGACCTTCCTGGCGAAGTCGGGCGTGAGCAGGTCTTCTGGGGCGTGGGCATCGGAGTCGAGGACGATGCGGGCTCCTGCCGCGCTTGCGGTGCGAACGACATGTCCATTGGCGAAACCATGTCCCCGGCGAGCGGAGACTTCAAGGAAAATGCCTTTTTCGGCTGCCATGCGAGCTTCGTCGAGGGTGATGAGGCCGGGGTGCGCGAGAACATCCACATTGTCCGAACTTACGGCGGCGAGATTGGTGCCGGGTTCGACAGGCTCCACTACGGTTTCGCCGTGGACATTGACCATCCTTGCGCCCAGAGCGCGGGCGTCCCTCGCTACGGCGTCTATGTCTTCCTTGGGCGCGTAGGTTATCTCGACACCGGGGAGGGCTAGTATGTCCCATCGCCTGGATGCGTTAGCGCAGTCCTTGACGAGTGTCTTCAGGACGAACTCAAGGTTGCCGGGGCCCACATGGTCGGTTATCGCCATGACGCGGTAGCCGTTGTGGATGGCACGGCGGATTAGTTCCAGAGGGGATAGAACGCCGTCGCTGAGGAATGTGTGGGTGTGGAAGTCGTACATGTTTCTTCTTTCATACGAGGCTAACAGGATTTACAGGATGGATAGGATTTTGCACTCTCTTTGCCCTTCTCCGATAGGGAGAGGGGATAGTATCCAGCGATATTAGCGCTGGGCATAATTCATCGTATCTCCCCTTCATTGCATTTCCCCCTTCCTAACCTTCCCCCAGAGGGGGCAGGGATATAGGGGTTCTTCCCCCAGAGGGGGCAGGGATATAGGGGTTCTTCCCTCAGAGGGGGCAGGGATATAGAGATTTTTCCTCCGGAAGGGGCAGGGATATAGGGGTTTTTCCCTCAGAGGGGGCAGGGATATAGGGGTTTTTCCTCCAGAAGGGGTAAGGATTTAAGGAAGGGCGATTATGCACACTTGTAACTGATATGGATGGGTGCCTCATGATGGTGGGCCTTTGTATTGCATTTTATCTGACAGGGCGTCTATGACGCCAAGACTTGCAAGGGTCTTCTGGACGATGAAATCGACTACATCATCGAGGGACTGGGGCTTCAGGTAGAAGGGTGGCTCCGGCGGGAGGACGGTTATGCCGAGGCGCGCCAATGCAGCTAAGTTTTCGAGGTGGATGGCGCTCAAGGGGGTTTCACGCGGCACTATGGTAAGAGGGCGGCGCTCTTTGATGCAGACATCGGCGGCGCGACGGATTAGGTTGTCGGAGAAGCCGTGCGCGATCGCCGCGACTGTTGACATGCTGCATGGGACGATAACCATACCGCGCGTGGGGAATGTGCCGCTGGCTATTGGAGCCTGGATGTCGGCGGGCGAGTAGTAGGTGAAGTCGCCGGAGTCGCGCCAGTTTTCTAGGGCTTCGCCGAACGAGAAGTCCATCTCCTGCTGCCAGACCATGCGCGCCGCTGACGATGCGGTGACGATGACGGGCTTGTCCATTTGCAGCAGGGCGTCAATGACGCCGTTGGCTATCGCAGAGCCGCTTGCGCCGCTGATGCCGACTACTATGGGATGGTTTGGGATTGTGGGTTGGTTCATATCAGCACCGCCGCGAGTGTTGCCACGAACATTGTGGTGGATACATAGGCGTTGATGCGGAAGAATGCCATTCCGAGGCTGGATAGGTCGTGGGGCGAGACTAGACGGTGCTTATAGACTAAGAAGGCTGCTGCGAGCGCGATGCCGATGTAGTAGGGCCAGCTCAGCCCCAGCCAGATTCCTAGCGCGATCAGAACTAGCAGCGCGAGCGGGTCGAGGATGCGCGCCCACCAGAATGCACCGACTACGCCGAATTTGCTTGCTACGGAGTGCAAGCCTGCCTCTTTCTGGAAGTCGTAGTCCTGGGTGTGGTAGAGGATGTCGAAGCTGCCTGCCCAGAGCGCGACCGCTAGTGAGAGCAATACGGGCTGCCATGTGAGGCTGCCGGTTACGCCTATCCATGCGGCGGAGGGGGCGATGGCGAGCGCCCAGCCCAGCAGCAGGTTGGACGTCCAGGTGAAGCGCTTGGTGTATGGGTAGAAGATGAGGTACGCGACGGCGACGGGGGCGAGCGCGAGCGCCAGGGTGTTGAGCTGGTAGGCTGCGAAGATGAAGACGAGCAGCGCCGCCAATGTGAGCAGGGACATGTCGCGGAGGCTGAGCTTGCCGGATGGCAGGTGGCGCTCTGCGTTGCGCGGGTTCTGCGCGTCTATGTAACGGTCGATGATGCGGTTGGCGGACATGCCTATGGTGCGCGCGCCGACCATCGCAACGGTAATCCAGATGAACTGGTGGAGCGTGGGATACCAGCGCGCGCCATCAGACTCGAACCATACGGCGAGAATCATGCCGGTGTAGGCGAAGGGGAGCGCGAAGATGCTCTCGTGGAACTTGATGGCGTCGAGGAAGAGCGCGGTCTTGCGCCATGCGGATGCTGGAATTGTGGCTGCGTTCATATCTCGATTCCGTTGGATTACTGTGCTGTTACAACGATGGAAGAGGGATTGACGGATGTGAATGTAAAATCCGAAGGTCTATGCACCTCTATCCCCAGCCCATCCGAAGGCAGCAGATAGCCTTCCCTCATAAAGGGCTGAATAGGGTAGGTATTGAAATAATCGTACCTGCGATTGTGATTGTCATGCGGCTCAGCGCTCTTCACCCCCACCCTAACCCTCCCCCATCGGAGGGGGAGGGGATATTTTACCTACCCCTGTCATCCCGTCAAGGGAGAAGGAACTTTCGTTGCTGCGTTCATATCTTGTATTGTCGCCACTTGGAATCTACGAGCGCCTTGATTTCATCGCTCATTACGATGTCGGGGGGCCATTCGCGGGTGCGGCCGTCAAGCCTTCCTTTCGCAGTGGCGTCGATGCCCATCTTGGTGCCGTAGCGCGGTGTGGCGCTGGCGTGTTCGAGGTCGTCGAGCGGACCTTCGGAGAATACAATATCAGAACCGGGGTCGAGATTGGCGGTAACTCGCCACGCGACTTCGGAGAGGTCTTGCACATCGACATAGTGGTCAACGATGACGATGACCTTCGTGAGCATCATAAGTCCCAAGCCCCAGAGCGCGTTCATGACCTTGCGGGCGTGGCCTGGGTACTCTTTGCGAATTGATACGATTACGAGGTTGTGGAATATGCCCTCAGCGGGCATGTTGATGTCTATCACCTCTGGCAGGGCGGCTTGAAGGGCGGGGAGCATGATACGCTCCGTTGCCTTGCCCATGTAGAAGTCTTCCTTGGGCGGCACGCCGACGAATGTCGTGGGGTATATCGGGTTGCGGCGGTGGGTAATCGCGGTGAGGTGGAAGACGGGGTAGTCATCCTCCATAGAGTAGTAGCCGGTGTGGTCGCCGAAGGGGCCTTCGGGGCGCAGCTCGCCGGGTACGACGTATCCTTCCAGCACAATTTCAGCGTGCGCGGGAACTTCGAGGTCGATGGTCTTGCACTTGACCATTTCGACCGCCTTGCCGCGAATGACTCCGGAGACGGCAATCTCGTCCATGTCGGGCGGGAGCGGCATGGAGCCAGTCCAAATCGTGGTGGGGTCGCCGCCGAGCGCTACAGCGACGTCGAGGCGTTCAAGGCGGCGCTCTTCGCCGTCGCGGTAGTGGCGCGCGCCGACCTTGTGGGACTGCCAGTGCATGCCCATCGTCTTGCCGTCAAAGACCTGCATGCGGTATGTGCCGACATTGCGGCGGCCGGATGTGGGGTCACGTGAGATGACCAAGGGAAGCGTGATGTAACGCCCGCCATCGAGTGGCCAGCACTTGAGGATGGGGAAAGCGTTCACATCGGCGTCCTCGCCTGTGAGGACGACTTCCTGGCAGGGTGCGCTTTTGACCATTTTGGGCTGGCTGCGGGCTAGTCCGGCGAGGTCGCCGACTGTCCTGAGCTTATTGACGATGCCTGCTGGAGGACCTTGCGTCAAGCCCAGCAGCTTGCGAACGCGGGCGGTCAGCTCCTCGATGTCGTCCACGCCGAGCGCCCATGCTACGCGCTGGTGTGTGCCGAAGAGGTTGATGAGCACAGGGGTGTCGCCGCCGTCCACGTTCTCGAACAGCAGGGCGGGGCCGCCTTTGGCGATGACGCGGCTGGCGATTTCTGTGATTTCAAGCTCGCTGCTGACGGGAGTCTTGATGCGGCGCAACTCGCCCTTGCGGTCAAGGAACTTGATGAACTCGCGCAGGTCCTTGTAGTTGCTCATTGGTTCACGCCCGACTGCGCGCTGCGGATTTGAGTGGAGGAGATGTCGCTGCGGAATGCGGATTCAGGCATGGCGGTGAACATGGAAGCGATGCCGTGGGGAACAGGCACGTCAGCAAGTGTTTGAAAAGTGTCTCCGCTGACACGACCGGCTACGAGGAAGTTGCATCCGCGGCGGTGCATCTGCTCGAACGCCAGAAGCATTTGAGTCGCGCTGTTGCGGTAGTATCGCGGGTCGAACAGCCTGACGGCGGTGTCAACGCCGATGATGAATGTGCAACCTGGGAGCAGAGTTGCCTTTTCGTAGAAGACGGGAACTCGTGTGAGCACGATGTCCTCCTTGCCGGCGAACTGCGCTACTCTGCGGCGTACTTCATCCTCTTCCAGCGGCGGCTTATCGACATTGGCTACTGATAGTTCGTAGGATACGGCATCGCCGATTATGCGGGACGCCGCTTGCGCCATCTCTTCATGCCCTTCGTGCAGAGGGTTGAACGAGCCGGAGAGGATACCGCCGCGAACGGGTTCGTCAGCGCGCTGTTGCCCGTCGGGGTGGATTACGGCCTGCTCGATATGTCCTGCCATGAGCGCGGCGATGGCGTCGGGATAGGTTACCGTTGTGGTCTGTACGCGCTCGGACGGGTCCAGCTGTAGGTCGGCGTCGAATGGTATGGTCGCGCTTTCGGCGAGGGCGCGGAGCACGAGCTTGCTTGCGATTTCGTCTTCGCCGGCGCGGTCGCGCAGTCCCTTGACGAATGTCAGGTTGTAGGTTGACACGCCGCTGCCGCTCCACGCGGCGATGTGGCAGCGGTGGTCGCCGCGCTTTGGGCGGTCGGTGGCGATGGTCGCGGTGCAGGCAATACCGACGACGGGCGATGCGCCTTCGCGGAGTTGCAGGGCGCGCCGGTAGGCGGATTTTGCCATAGCCGCGGCGGTCTCTTCGGATACGAACTGGTCAGGCTCTGAGCCGACGAATTCAGTGAGCGAGCTTGAGGCATACGGGACGAGAATTTCGAGGACGGTACGGGAGGCACCCGCGACGCCCAGAAGCCACGAGATTGCTTCCGTGCCGGCACCAGCGACTGCCACGACCGCAAGGGTGTCGCTGTCGTGGATGCGCTGTACTAGGTTTAGTGGCGACTGAGACTTCTGGTGCAAGTTGGGAGCACGTTCGGCAGTGTGATGTACTTGACTTTCCGAGGATCGTGTTTGAGTGAATTGTAGCAGATGGTGGATTGGGAAATCCGGTCCTATTAGTCATCTACATCTATTAGTATCCATGCATCAGGAAGCACAACAGCCTTGACGATAGCGCGCTTAGGCCACGCCGCGATACTTTGATGCTTCCATATTATATCACCATTGACATAGTACCCGACATTATGCCCAGCGAAATTAACTGTTTGTGTGTCCTTGTTCACTACTAATACGCCATTAAAGCCTATGCTTCCATCAACATGCGCGACCATAGCTAACCTTTGGGGCTCACTACTAGGCTTCGTGAATCTGATAACACCATTAGGGTCAACGGCAAAATTGCCGCTAATGTAAATTTGATTCTTATCCTCGTCCTCGCGTATGCCTTCCCATGTCATGAAATACGGCGGTGGGTTGGTATCGTGTGTAACACAAGGCACGAAATGCTTAACTAGTTGCGTCTGCTTCTTAGGGTAAGTGATCGTATTAGTGAATTGACCACCAGTTTCTATTATTGTGTATGTTACTTTTCTTTGCTTTTGCACCAGAATTTCAATCTCTGCTGTTACTTCACACAGAGGGTACACGTAATCCTTATCTTCATGAGCTGAAGCCTGATTAGTTCCTATCGCAAGCGCTATTACACTAAGGAAAATTGGCAGCACTAGGAGAATCTTGCTCATCTTACTCCTCACTTATAATTCTCAATCTATTTCGGTACATTAGTTGCCGACAGTGATGTTGCTATGTTCTGTTGACATTCTTTCAATGACTTTAACTTCGTTTGCATTTCGAGCGAAGCGAGAAATCTAAAGTCGGAAACAAGCTTGCATGCAACGATTTGAGATTCCTCACTGCGTTCGGAATGACAGGTGAGCGGAGTTCGGGATGACAGGTGAGAGGGCTTTCGAGCTTCAAATGACTTGTGCGTCAAATGTCCACTGTCAACAAAACCTAGCTCTTTCTCGTATATTTAGGCGGATATATGCCTTTACCAGCCTATAATGCTTTTCTTAAAATTGCAATAATGCCCTCCATATCCCCTTCTTCAAGAGAGGACAGGGGGTATTGATAAGGGATTTAGCGCGCCTGGCGGTGGTGTTCAACGACTTGGGCGATGCCCTCGGACAAGGAGACGCGAGGATGCCATGACAGGATTTCGTGGGCTTTGGTTGGGTCGAGGCTGAGATGATGGGGTTCTCCGGGGCGGACAGGGGCGTACTTGGGCTGCATGGATGAGTCGGCGGCGGTGGCTACGGCGTCGAACATTTCGTAGTCAGAGACGCCAATACCTCTGGCGATATTGTAGGTGCCGTTGTCTCCGGCGTCGCTCATCGCCGCGATGCTTGCGGATACGACATCGCTGACGAAGATGTAGTCACGCGTTTTCGTGCCGTCGCCGAATATGGTGGGCTGCTCGCCGCGAAGGAACTGGCCCGTGAATATCGCCACCACGCCTGCTTCGCCGTGCGGGTTCTGGCGGGGGCCGAAAACATTTCCGTAGCGAAAAATCTTGTGCTTTATGCCGTAGGTGTCGCTGTACAGGCGGACGAAATTTTCCACGCTGAGCTTGGAGACGCCATAGACGCTTTCCGGGCTTAGAGGGTGATCTTCCGGCATGGGGAGTATTTGAGGCTTGGAGTACACCACACTTGTTGACGGAAAAATAAAGCGTTCGACATCGTGCTTGACCGCAGCTTGCAGGACGTTCAGGGAGCCGATGATGTTGACCTGGGCGTCGTGAGTGGGGTCGTACATGGAGTTGCGGACGCTGATTTGCGCGGCGTGATGGCTTACGAGTTCGGGCTTTGCCTCTGCGAATGCCTTTTCAAGAGCGGGGGCGTCGTTGATGTTGACATCGAACAGCCTTGCTTCCGAGTGAAGGTTTTGCAGACTGCCTTCGGAAAGGTCATCGACGACGGTTACGGTGTGGCCCAGGCTGATTAGCTCGTCAACGATGTGGGAGCCGATGAATCCGGCGCCTCCGGTGACAAGAATTCTCATATTTTCAGACCTCTCAGATGTTCGATAATTGTGATGATGACTTGGGGCAGGAGGCGGGATAATGACGCCTCAGATACTGCCATTTTTTGGCGTTTTATTATACATTGTAGGGGTGTGTTAAGGCACTTGTGGGAGTGGGTAGCGTTTCCGTCTAGGTGGGTGAAATTGCTATTCACCCTCATCCCCTGCCTTCGCAGGGGCAGGCTCTAACCTTCCCGCATTAAGGGGGAAGGAACATTCGTTACCTAGAATAGGGTTGGGCATAATTCGTCATATCCCCATCCTAACCTTCCCCCAAAGGGGGAAGGGATGAGAGAAGCGGCATTTATGCCTACCTCTAACCTAGAAGGAAACGCTGCGAGTGCCCGCACTGCAATTCAGAATTCTTGACTTACCTAGGGTGTAGAGTGCAGAACATCCGGAGACCGAATCCGCCAGACGAGGCAGAGGCTCTGCCTGAGCAGCCACAGACCGAGTCGGTGCTGGTTACGGTTGCGAACCGCCGGATACAGTCGCGGTTTGCGACAAGTCCGCTGCTGATAATCTACTTCTTCCTCGCCATTATATTTATCGGCACGGTTCTGCTGCTGTTGCCGTTTTCCAGCAAGGATGCGGGGGCTGCGCCGTTCACGGTGGCGCTGTTCACGGCGACATCCGCGATAACGGTTACGGGGCTTGTCGTGGAGGAGACCGCGTTCTACTGGACGCGCGCGGGACAAGCCATAATCATGGGGATGATATACATAGGCGGGCTGGGCTTCATGACGATAGCCACCTTCCTGCTCATCATCCTGGGGCAGCGGGTTACGCTGACTCAGCGGCTGCTAATGCGCGAGAACCTGATGCTGGACCAGTTCGGCAACCTGGTGAGGCTGACGGTTGCTATCGTGCTGGTTGCTACGGGTGTCCAGCTTTTTGGGTTCATCGTACTTTGCACGTATTTCTACCTGTTTGCCTATCCGCTGGGCGAGGCTGTCTGGCAGGCGGCGTTCCATGCGGTATCGGCGTTCAACAACGCCGGTTTCATTGTGTTCAACCATCCGGGCGGGCTAACCGTCTTTCAGGAGGACAGATTCGTCGTGGGAGCGCTTGGGGCGCTTATCTTCACCGGGGGTATCAGCTACCTGGTCGTCATAGACCTAATACGCGCCAGGCGTTTTTCCAAGTTCGCGCTCAACACCAAGCTGGTGCTTGCGGGGACTGGAATACTGCTGTTCATAGGCTTTGCTGCGATATTTCTGCTTGAGTTCAATAACCCGGAGACGCTAGGGGATCTGCCGCTGCTGGATAAGATTACAGTGTCGCTGTTCCAGTCGATAAGCGACAGGACGGCGGGATTCGGCATCGTTGACATCAGCAGGGCGCATGACGGCACCAACGTATTGCAGATGGCACTCATGTTCATCGGAGGGGCGTCCGCTTCGGTTGCGGGCGGGATCAAGGTCAACACGATGGCGGTGGTGACGATCGCGCTAATCGCGCAGATACGGCACAGAAACAGGGTGTCGGCATTCGGCAGGGAGGTGCCGGACCGTCAGGTGCAGCGAGCTTATCTAATCGTGAGCATGGCGCTCATGTTCCTGTTTCTCGTGGTTATGCTGCTGAGCATGACAGAGGATGGGTCGGATACGCTTGCCTTAATCTTCGAGGCTATGTCGGCGTTCGCGACTTGCGGGCTGAGCCTGGGGATGACGCCGCTGCTTTCCCCACTGGGGCAGCTGATAATCGCTGCGACGATGTTTATCGGCAAACTGGGACCGCTGATGATAGGGGTAACGATGGCGCAAGGCTCGGAGAATGATCTGTATCGCTACGCCCAGGAAAGGGTTACAATAGGCTAACAAGAACACTAAATTTCAGGTGGGTGGCTATGAAAAAACAGATTGTCGTAATTGGCCTAGGACGCTTCGGGTCGAGCATAGCGCAGTCTCTGTACAACCAGGGTCATGATGTGCTCGCGATAGACGACGATGAGCTGCAAGTGCAGATGATGATGGGGAAGGCGACTCACACGATTACTGGAGACGCGACGAATGACCTTGTGCTGCGAGAGCTGGGGATTCACGAGTTCGATGTCGCTATCGTCGCGATCGGTACGGACCTTGTAGCGAGCGTGATGGTCTCGGTGATGCTCAAGGACATGGGCATTAAGTACATCGTAGCGCGCGCGAAGGACCAGCTGCATGCGAATACGCTGGAGAGGCTGGGTGTTGACAAGGTGGTGCAGGTGGAGACGGAGATGGGGGCGCGACTGGCGCACTCGCTGTTCCACCCGGATGTGCAGGAGTACATGGAGATTCTGCCGAATTTCGGGATAAGCAAGATAAGAGTGCCGAGCCGATTCGCCGAATTCAGCATTGACGAACTGCCGGGGTTCGATAATCCACGGGATGCCAGCCAAGCGGTGCTTGCAATTTCGCGTGGGAGGAATATAACGCTGAAGCCGGAGGGCAAGGACAGGCTGCGAGCGAATGACTGGCTTGTGCTTGCGGCGGATAATGAGTTGCTTGATGGGCTGGCGAGCTAAGCGAGTGCAGCGGAAGGGTTTTTCGATTATCGCCCTGAACGGAGTGAATGGTCTAAAATCGCTGTGCAAAAACCGGGTTGAGCATAGTCAACGATTTCAGATTCCTCGCTGCGGCTCGGAATGACAGGGTAAATCAATCGGAATGACAGGGTAAATCAATCGGAATGGTAGGGTAAATCGCTCGGCGTAGCAGGTTAAATGAGACAATTACTGAGAATCTTGCATAAGTGCAGTCATAGCGATGGTGCAGACATTTTCACCCCCATCCTAACCTTCCCCCATTAAGGGGGAAGGGACTGATGCAACTTTCTCATTACTGATAGATACTGAATGCAATGGGCTGACTGATAAGGCGTCGAAGACGGAGAATGAAGACGATGGCGCGAAGGCTGGCATATCTTGGGCCGCCGGGCACTTATTCAGAAGAGGCGGCGATGCTGTACGACCCGGCCGCCGAGTATATCGCGGCGGCGACGATGCCGGGCGTGGTGCAGAGCATACACGACGGAGAAGCGGACGAAGGCATTGTGCCGGTCGAGAACAGCCTGGAGGGCGTTGTTACATTCACGGCAGACCTGCTCATCCAGGAGACGACTCTGAAGATAAAGAGCGAACTGGTGCTGCCGATACATCATTGCCTGCTGGCTAAGCCGGGCGGCAGTGATGAGGGTGTGGAGGTGATATATTCGCATCCGCAGTCGCTGGGGCAGTGCCGGGAGTATCTGCTGCGCCGCTTTCCGAACGCATCGACTATACCTTCGGCAAGCAATTCTGCGGCAGTGAGCGAAATGCTGAACAGCGAAGGACGCGCTCTCGCTATTGCCGGCAAGCGCGCCGCCCGGATGTTCAGCGCGCAGATACTCGAAGAGCGGATCGAAGACAACCCTAGCAACGCTACGCGCTTCATCGTGCTGGCGTCGGAGGATGGCGCGCCCACGGGCGAGGACAAGACATCCATGTGCTTCAACTTCGATGTCGATAAGCCCGGCAGCCTTGTGAGCGTGCTTCAGGAGTTTTCGGAACGAGGCATTAACCTGAGCAAGATAGAATCGCGCCCGACTAGGAGGAGCCTGGGCAGGTACTTCTTCCTTGTGGATGTTGACGGACATAAGGCTGATGATCCGGTGCGCGATGCCCTTGAAGCGATAGCGGAGAAGGTGTCTATGCTGAAGGTGCTAGGCTCTTATCCAAGATACGCGCCGCCGCAGTAGTTATGGCTGTTGCCTTCGGCGGAATTGCTTTGGCTAGGTTCTGTTGACATTTTGTCGATTCGTTTGTCATTCCGAATGCAGTGAGGAATCTTGTGTGATGAGGAAATGATACAGTGAAGGAGTTGATGGGGCGCGGCAGGCTGTAGGAATCTAGGTCCCAAGAGACCGTATTTTAGC
>DAOUKP010000009.1:0-300900 GCA_034421195.1 Dehalococcoidia bacterium | reverse complement strand
GGCGCGGCGGCGATTGCTAAAATACGGTCTCTTGGGACCTAGATTCCTACAGCCTGCCGCGCCCCCTCAACTCCTTCACTGTATCATTTCCTCATCACACAAGATTCCTCACTTCGTTCGGAATGACAATGAAGGTGGCTCGAATTGACAGACCGATAAACTGACTGACTGAAATACTGAAGGACTTTTTTCTCATGACTGACAGAATCCGCGTCGGCAACACCGAAATAGTCTTTGCGCTCGACATGATCCCGCCTGCGCGACCGCCCGATGCCTTCTTCGAGGGCGTTACGGCTGCTGACTGGGAGCCGTACCAGGACATCCTGGAAGACGGTCAGATTCAACTCTACTACGGACACTTCTTCGTCAGGTCAATGGGCAAGACCATCATGGTGGACACCGGAATGGGTCCTGGCCCGCACGCAGACCGTGGCAACGTCAGGGGCGACCTGTTGAATGCCATCCGCGCGCAGGGCGCAAGCCCCGAGGACATCGACATCGTGGCGCACACCCACCTGCACGGCGACCATGTGGGCTGGAACATAGACCACAGCGGCGACTCCCCCAAGCCATACTTTCCGAATGCACGCTATTTAGTGCCGCGCCTCGACTGGGAGCACTTCACGCAGCCGGAGCACCTGTCATACTCGCCGCAGGTGCGCGACAGCGTGATTCCACTCGAAGAATTAGGCTTGATGGACCTTGTGGATGGTGGTCATCACATCACCGATGAGATGACCACTTTCGACACCCCCGGACACACTCCGGGACACCAGATTATTCTCATCAGCTCGCAGGGCGAGAAGGCGATGATAGTCGGCGACGCCATCCACAGCAGCGTCCAGATTCAGGAACCCGACTGGTGCGCCGGTGTTGACACCAGCAAGCCCGACAGCCGCCGAAGCCGCCACGGCATATTGCAGCGCGCCGAAGACGAAGACTATGTAATAGCGGCGGGCCACTTCCACCCCGAGCAGCACATCGGCAAGGTCATCCGCTCCAACGGCCGCCGCCTCTGGCAAGCTCTGTAGTTTGAATCAAGCCGCAGACCTGCTATTGGGAAGCACAGAATGACGGAAGCCAAGATACGGCATCTCGAAATGATTCAGGGCGCGATGAACCGAGCATCGGACAATTCCCTTCGCGTCAAGGGATTTGCGATGCTGCTGCTAGCCGGCACGATGGCGCTCGCACTGCGCGAGGGCGCAAGTGGGAGCGTGATACCATCGCCGATTGCTATCGTCTTGCTTGTCATCGTCGTGTTCCTGTGGCTTCTGGATTTCTATTTCATTCGCCAAGCCGACCTATACAGGATTCTGTATAATGAGGTACGGAGACTGGCAGACGACGAAATAGACTTTTCCATGGAATCAGGTCAGTACAGCGAGTACCTGAACAGCCAGTACAGAGAGCGTCTTCCCTTTCTCGTGACAGCATCATCCGCTCTACACTTGGGCATAGCGATAATTATCGTCTCTAGTGCATTGGACTTCACCTGAGTGAGTAATGAACGCTGGAGGAATACATCATGGCACTTCCACTAATCCCCACAGTTCTGATTATTGGAGCTTTCTTTGGATTGATTGGCGGCGGCTTTATCTTTTGGGCAACGCGCAACTTCAAGGCAGTGGCTATAACGGCAGCTTCGATATTTTTCGTTGCGTTATTATATCTGGCGCTTCGCATACTGCAAGAGGGATTCTGAGCGTAACGCGCGGTTGACCTGATGCACAAACCGAGTCGAAGAGGAATGAAGATGGCAATAATGGTAACCGGCGGCAATGGCTTCATCGGCAGGCGCATCGTCCGCGAACTCACTGACCGCGGCGAGGATGTCGTCTGCTTCGACCTCGCGCCGCCGTCCGCACCTCAGGACCGCGTAACCTACTATCGCGGCGATGTAACACAGCTGCCGCAGATTCTCGAAGCTTGCAACACGCACGGCGTAACGCGCATCATCCACATGGCAGCCCTGCTTCCACCAGATACCGAAGACCGCCCCCACTTCAGCATGCAGGTCAACATCGGCGGCACCAACAACGTCTTCGAGGCGGCGCGCTGGTGTGGCATCGAGCGCGTGGTCTATGCCAGCTCCATCGCAGTCTATGGCGTACAGGAGACCTTCGGCGACAGACCCGTAAACGAAGACGACCTGCCTGCGCCCCACAACGTCTATGGCATGACCAAGGCGGTCAACGACTTCGCCGCCGCCCGCTACCGCGAACTCTACGGCCTCGACCTGCGTGGCATACGCATCTGCACCGTCTTCGGACACGGTCGGGTAACCGGCATGACAGGCATGATCGGCGGCCTCATGATTTCGCTCCCCGCCGTCGGCGAGCCTATAGATCTGCCCTTCGACCCCACCGAACTCTCCCCGATGATTCATGCCGAGGACGCGGCACAGATATTCGTGCGCGCAGCCCTAGCGGAAAACCTGAACTACCCCGTCTATATCAGCGGCGGCCACCTGTGCAACATCAACGACATGGCAGACATCGTGCGCGGCATCATCCCCGGCGCGCAGATAACGACCGGCGAGCGCAAAGTGCCGCACATCTACCTCGTTGACAACAGCCGCATGCTCTCCGACATCGGCTACGAAATCGCCCCGCTCGAAATGCGAATCCGTGACCATATCAATGATGCCCGCCTAGAGGCAGGGCTTGACCCCGTTTCATAGCCTTGACGCGCGCTGAATCCTCGCTCCCATCCCTGCTAATCTCCATCCCCGAAGGCGTCATCGACCTCGGCTGGGGGCATCCCTCACCGCGCCTGCACCCCGTCGATACCCTGCGCCGCGCCGCCGAAATAGCGCTCGCGGACGGCGCGCCCATCCCCCTCCAGTACGGCGCAACACAGGGCTACGGCCCCCTGCTGCGCTCCCTCGCCGAGTTCCTCTCCGCGCAGGAATCGTACACCGCGCCTGTCTCACCCGGCGAGCTGTTCCTCACCGCCGGCGCGTCGCAGGCAATAGACCATGCCACCACACTCTTCACCCAGACCGGCGACACTGTGTTCGTCGAAGAGCCGACATACTACCTGATTCAGAGCATCTTCGAGGACCACGGATTGAAAGTAGTCGGCGTCCCTACCGACGCCAACGGCATGCGAACCGACGCACTCAAATCCATGCTGGAAGACGGAGATATACCCAATCCCAAGATGCTCTACATCATCCCGACCTACCAGAACCCCGGCGGCAGCGTCCTACCCTCCGACCGCCGCCGAGAGCTAGTCGAACTCGCGCAGCAGTACGACTTCCTCGTCATCGCCGACGAGGTATATCACCTGCTGCATTACGGCGAGCCACCGCCACCGCCGATCGCAACCTTCGACACCTCCGGCGAGGGCTGTGTAATCTCGCTCGGCTCCTTCTCCAAGATACTTGCGCCCGGATTACGCACCGGCTGGATGCATGCACGCCCACCCATCATCCAACGCTTTGCCACTGCCGGCTTAACGATAAGCGGCGGCGGACTAAACCATTTCACATCCACTCTAGTCCATGCCGTCCTTGAACACGGCATGCTACAAGATAACATCGCCCGCCTGCGGCGCACCTATGCCGGTCGCATCGCCGCAATGACCGCAGCTCTCAGCGAGCACCTCGGCGATGCAGTGGAATTCACGCCACCCGGCGGCGGCTACTTCTTCTGGCTCACCTTCACCGACGGCACCAATACCGACGCCCTCCTGCCAATAGCACAAGAACATGGCGTCAACTACCGCCCCGGCACCGCCTTCTCAGCGTCAGGCGCATTCACCAACGCCATCCGCCTCGCCTTCGCCCTCTACGAACCCGACATGCTGGCAGAGGGCATCCGCCGCATCGCAGCCGCACATCGCATATCATGGGAATGCTCAAAATGGTAAGGAAGCGGTAAGCGTCTTGTAATAGTCCCCTAATAATTCGCGTGTTACTGTTAAGTGTATGAACGGCAGGGAGTTTGTCAGACGCGCCCGGCGGTATGCCCGCAGAAACAGGTTGAGTTTCGACTTCGACCCGACTCGTGGAAAAGGCAGTCATGGAGAAGTGTACGTCGGTGAATTTCGCACTACCGTCCAGCATGGCGAGATCCCCACAGGCACATTTTTCAACATGCTGAAAGACTTGAATATCGATAGAAGGGAGTTCTAAACCATGCGCTACGCCTTCCCTTGCAACATAATCCGCGATGAAGAAGAGGCAGAAGCAACTGGAAGAGAAGCCTATGTGGTTACCTTCCCCGATGTGTACGGCGCAAATACGGGTGGCTGGTCATGGCAGGAAGCTGTGGAGATGGCAGAGGACTGCCTAGCTGTCGCGCTGAGTTTCTATGTTGACGAGAATGAAGACATTCCGACTCCCAGCCCTCTCGCAGACGGGCAGGTCCTCATCGCAGTCCCGATCATCGCCGCCGCAAAGTTCACCCTCTACACTGCCATGCGCGAGCAGAACATGAGCGCCCGAGACCTCAAAGCCAAGTTGGGTATGTCCGAGCGCACTATCCAAACGCTGCTAACCCCTTATCGCTTCTCCCACATCAGCCAAATCGAACGCGCGCTCAAGGCGGTTGGCCGCTCCCTGATAATCGAAGATATGGACACGACTCTGGCGAAACCCTCCTATCATCCCGGTGTGAAAGAGCGAGACGCAGTACCGGCAGCATAGCCGATTCTGATAGTCTCTGCACAGCTTTATCCGCATCCGCCGCATCGCGCGGTCCCACCGAGATGTACAGTTAGTCCCTTCCCCCTCGATAGGGGAAGGTTAGGATGGGGGTGATGTCTTTGACCCTTTTCTTCCGCGCCACTGCCGCCCTCCCCATCAATTCCCCTACCTCCCACTCCCAACCATGCTAAAATTACTCAGCACATTTTCTTTCGGGGTACACTTATGCCAGATTTTATGACCGGCGACGAAATACGAGAAAAGTTCCTCAGCTACTTCGAATCGCATGGACACAGCAGGATGGCGAGTTCATCGCTGATACCCGTCGGCGACCCCACGCTGCTGCTGACCACCGCGGGTATGGTGCAGTTCAAGCCCTACTTCACCGGCGAGGCGGAGCCGTCCAACAGGCGCGCAACCACTTCGCAGAAGTGCTTCCGCACGCCCGACATCGAAGAGGTCGGCGACGCCACGCACAACACCCTCTTTGAGATGCTCGGCAACTTCAGCTTCGGCGACTACTTCAAGGCAAGCGCCGTGGACTTCGCCGTCGAGCTGATGACCGAAGGCTACGGCATCCCGCTCGACAAATTCTCCGCCGCAATCCACAACACCGACGAGGAAACACGCGGCTTGTGGGAGGCAAAAGGCATCCCCGCCGACAAGGTGTATAGCTACGGCGACGACGAAAACTGGTGGGGACCCGCAGGCGACGAAGGCCCCTGCGGGCCGTGCAGCGAACTCCACTACGACTACGGCGCGGAATACGGCTGCCTTCAGGACGACTGCGCGCCCAACTGCACCAACGTCATGGAGGACAGTGTTGTCTGTGACCGCTATGTGGAGCTGTGGAACCTCGTCTTCATGCAGTATTACCACCACCTCGACGGCACGCGCACACCCCTGCCCGCGCCCAGCGTGGACACCGGCATGGGCTTCGAGCGCCTCGTCCGCATCCTGCAAGGCGTGGATACGGCGTATGAGACAGACATCTTTACGCCCATCATCGCTGCCGTCGAGCGCGTCAGCAGCAAGAGCTACGACAACCCCGACGACACCTACGCCATCCGCGTAGTCGCAGAGCATGGGCGCAGCGTAACCTTCCTCATCGCCGACGGCGTAGTGCCTGGCAACGAGGGTCGAGGCTACGTGCTGCGCCGCGTCATTCGCCGCGCAATCCGCTACGCTCGCAGGCTAGGCATCGAGGACAACTTCCTCGGCGAGATAGCAGACGCTACCATCGAGAAGATGGGACATGTCTATCCTGAACTCGTCAACAACCGCGACTTCATTCTGACCGTGCTGCGCCTTGAAGAAGAACGCTTCCAGCAGGCATTCCAGAACGGCTACAACATGCTCACGGATGCGCTTCACGGCGTGGATACATTGGACGGCGCTACAATGTTCCGCCTATGGGACACCTACGGCTTCCCGCCCGAAATGACGCAGGAAATCGCAGCCGAGCAGGGCGTTTCAGTGGACACCGAAGGCTTCGAGCGCGAGATGGAAGCGCAGCGTCAGCGCGGCAGGGCAGCGGCACAGTTCGGCGAGGAGCTTGCCAAGATTCAGCAGTACCAGAGCCTCGGCGTCGGCGCAACCCAGTTCCTCGGCTATGAGCAAGTCAGCGCATCGTCACCGATAGTCGGCTTGATTGCCGATGATGAAGTCGTCAGCGAAGCAACCGCAGGCCAGAGCGTCGAAATCGTCCTCGTGCAGACCCCCTTCTACGCCGAAGGCGGCGGTCAGATTGGCGATGCCGGTACGCTCACAGCACCCGACGGCACAATCGAAGTCCATGACACGCAAGCGGTGATGCCCGATGTCATCATGCACTTTGGCAAGGTCACTGACGGCGTTGTGCGCCTCGGCGAAACCGTGCAAGCCGATGTTGACCCCCTGCGCCGCGAGGACACCGCCCGAAACCACACCGCGACCCACATGCTCCACGCCGCGCTCCGTGAGGTGCTAGGCCCCCATGTGCGGCAGGCAGGCTCACTCGTCGCGCCCGACAGGCTGCGCTTCGACTTCTCCCATGTGCAGCCCGTAACCGACGACGAGCTATGGCAGGTGCAGCACCTCGTCAACGAAAAGATACGCCAGAACGCAGGCGTCCACCGCGACGAAGACACCTACCAGTCCGCAATTCAGCGCGGCGCCCTCGCCTTCTTCGGCGACCGCTACGGAGAGCGCGTGCGCCTCATCGAGATTGCCAACGGAGATATATTCAGCTTCGAAGTCTGCGGTGGCACGCACGTCCACCACACCGGCGAGGTCGGCAGCGTGTACATCCTCGGCGAGTCCAGCATAGGCGCCGGCATGCGACGCCTCGAAGCCGTCAGCGGCAGGGCGGCAGAGCGTCTGGTGTGGGAGCGCTTCAACCGTGAGAACGCACTGGCAAGCTCGTTGAACACAACCCCGCCTGAACTCGACAGCGCAGTACAGCGCATCCAGGACGAAAACGACGACCTCAGACGCCAAATAGAAGCGCTGGAACGCCGCAACACCCTGCAGGCAGCCGAAATCCTGCTCGACACACGACAGGACATCAACGGCGTCTCCGTGCTCGCCGCCCGCACCGAAGCATCCAACGCCGATGCCATGCGCGAGATAAGCGACTGGCTGCGTGACAAGATGGGCAGCGGCATCGTCGTGCTAGGCGCGGTCATCAATGAAAGGCCCACCATCAGCGTGGGTATCACGCGCGACCTCGTTGACGGCGGCGCAGACGCCCGCGAGTACGCCCGCGATCTCGGCAGAATCATCGGCGGCGGCGGCGGCGGACGCCCCGACATGGCACAGGCAGGCGGCCGCAACGCCGACAAGCTCGACGCTGCCATAGAAGGCGCAGCCGACATCGTCCGCCAGAAGACCGCTACCTAAAGTCCCTTCCCCCTGAGGGGGAAGGTTAGGAAGGGGGCATATATCCTGTCCATCTCCTTCATCCATGTGAGTTACTCATGAGAATTATGGCGCTAGACATCGGAGACAGGCGTATAGGCGTCGCCCTCAGCGACCCCCTTGGCATGCTCGCATCCCCGCTCACCACCATCGAGCGCGCCACACCCAACACCGAAGCCGCAATCGACGCTGTGCTCGCCCTCGCCGAGCAGCACGAAGCCGCCGAAATCCTGGTCGGAATACCCTACCTCATGTCCGGCCGCATCGGGGCGCAGGCGCGCATTACCCTAAACTTCGCCGCTACCCTCGCTGAACGCACCCACATCCCCGTAACCCAGGCAGACGAGCGCCTATCATCCGTCCAGGCAGACCGCCTACTGGCCCAATCCGGCACACCCTCCACTCGCGACAAAGGGCGCACCGATGCCGCCGCCGCCGCCATCATCCTCCAGTCCTACCTCGACGCCAGATAACACACTAGAGATGGGCATAATTGCCGTTCGTTCCTCTTATCCCTTCCCCCTTTGGGGGAAGGTTAGGAAGGGGGATATGACGAATAATGCCCACCGCTATACACACGGATTGCCGTTGACATCCCAACATCAGGTAGGCTGCATTGGAAGTGCAGCCAAGAGGGTCGTCCTCACTTAACCGATGACCTGCCGTATCATACGCTTGGTTGCCCTTTCGTTTGGAAAAATCCCCTCGCTACAGACTTCGAAAGTTCCTACCAAGGCAAGTCATCTGCTGTGACTTTCCTTGGATCCTCATACGCATAGCCTCCGTAGCCTTGGTCGTAACTCCCGTAGCCGCTATCATTACCGACTGATGCTTCAATGACTTCGGATGGCCACCCAGAGTCTGTTTCTTCAGTGATGGCCGGCAATGCATGCTGATTATCGTCTTTCGCTTGACCAGTGTATCTCTCGTCCAAATCCCACTCACCGCGTCCAACATTCCTGAATCTAGCGTCCCTGCTAAGATGAGCTCCAACATTATTAACAGGGTCTTGTCCTCCAACTTTTATTCCCCGTTCAACGAGCTTGTCATAGATGGTCCGTCTATGTAGTGGATGTTGTTCCGACAGGATTTCATAAATGCTGTCCCTCAGCGCCTGTGCCTGCTTTGAAGAAGCATACTCAGCCTCAGGGCGTGATTCCAAGATATTCACAGCACTGCGAATGGAATCAATTTGCTTGTCAAGTACATCACGTTCTTCTTCTAGTTCCTCAAGCACTTTTCTCAGGTACGTAATGGTGTCTAATCTAGACATGGTATCCCTCCGTTGTGTAACAAATCACCGACTGTTGCGTATCTCCCATTTTCCGCACTTGTGGTTGTTTCTATTGCATTGCCGGTTTTGTTTAGTAAGATGCCTAGCATGGTGATGAAATGAGTCGGGTGGGGGACTTAAACCCCAAGAACCGAGTTGCAAACTCGGCTGTCTGCCTTTGACAACACCCGACAAACTTCAATACCGAGCGGAAGGGAGCGGAATCGAACCGCAATGCTGGCAACATCCCTCGGTTTTTAAGACCGTGCCCCGCACCAACGGGGATTCCCTTCCGCAAAAAGTTATGGCTCTGACCAAGTTTCCCGACCTAGTCAGAGCCATTTTATCACGAAGCGTTTGCAAATGTGCCCTTAAATTGGGCAATTCCGAACGAATTTGCGATTTGTCACTCGTACCGCCTTACGATCGATACCTTCCATCCTGCCATTCTGATCCCCCTCATCCTGTCCATCAATGTCAGTCTCTACAACCTCACCACCATCTGCACCTGCGACGACGGCCTCATCAGCGACTCGAACGCCCCCTGAATGTCGTCCAGCGGCAGGAAGTTCGTGTCGCCCAGTAGCGGCTCCACATTCACCAGCCCCGCGCGCATCAACTCCAGCGACACCCGCCAGTCCTCCGGCTGCGTCCCGAACGAGGCTTGCAGCTTCACTTCGCGCGCCATCCAGTCCGGCGTAACCAGAGGCGTCGGCTCCCACGCGATCGCCACCAGCACCACCTGCCCGCCGCGCCTCACGATGTTCAGCGCGCTGTCCAGCGTTGACGGGTTCGGCACCGCCGCACACTCGAACACGATGTCCGGTCCTACGCCATCCGTAAGCTCCACCAATCGCTCCTCCACATTCTCCGTGAACGGGTTGATGACCGCATCCGCGCCCAGTTGACGTGCCGCCTCCGCTCTCGCCGGCGCAGGCTCCGACACGAACACCGAAGTCGCCCCCGCCGCACGAGCCGTCTGCATGCAGAACAGCCCGATAGGCCCCGCGCCCATCACCAGCACCCGGTCGCCCAGCTTAATCTCCGACAGCCGCACCGCATGCACCGTAACGGCGCACGGCTCGGCGAGCGCAGCCTCTTCATCGGACACGCCATCCGGTATCGGCACCGGCTCCCAGTCCTCCAGCAGCACATATTCCGCGTATGCCCGCGTCTTAGCGCCCTCCGGAAAGCCCATCGTGCGATAATTGTAGCGCGGGTCGTTGCGCGGACCGCTCGGCACATACCCCGGAGGCGGATTGCCTCCCCCACCCACAACGCGGTCTCCGACCTGCCAGCGCGTAACGCCCTCGCCGACCTCCGTAACCGTACCGCAATACTCGTGCCCCATCACCGTGCCCGGCGGCGCCACATCGTACATGAACGCATGCACATCAGTCCCGCACACCGCGCAGTACCGCACCCGGATGACCACCTCGCCTGGCCCCGCCGTAGGCGTTGGAATATCCTCTACCTCAAGAACACGCTCTCCCTTATAGACTGCTGCTCTCATCATAACCCTCCTTGAATCAAACACGAATAGACAGGATGACCGGGAATTGCCCCAACAGCATATCCCTTACATCCTGTCCATACAAGTCAGTCCTGCAAAAGTCCCTTCCCCCTCGATGGGGGAAGGTTAGAGCCTGCCCCTGCGAAGGCAGGGGATGGGGGTGAGACCACCACCCACCGGACGTGAAACCGCACTCTTGCAGCTCTTTATTCAACTGTTACGTGGCAGGCTGGTTAGTCGCTCACGCCGTTCGATCTCAGGTAGTCGATCGCCTCTTGCACGGTCGTGATGCCTTCGGCGTCCTCGTCTGAGATTTCGATGGTCGTGTCGCCATCGCTGAACTCTTCCTCGAAAGCCATGATAAGCTCCACAAGGTCGAGCGAGTCGGCGTTCAGGTCGTCCATAAACGACGCTCCCGCCACCACTTCCGATTCATCTACGCTGAGCTTATCGGCGACAATCGTCTGCACACGCTCCATTAGAGTTGCCACTTCTGTTACCTCCAAGGTTGTCAAATAGCCAGTACCATCGGTTATCAAGAGTATTATCGGTTCGCCGCCGCCATCACGCTTCCCAGGACGCCGTTGATGAAACGCGGCGCGCTGTCCGCACCGAACGCCTTTGCCAGCTCCACTGCCTCATTCACTGCCACTCTCGGCGGCGTCTCCTGCGAGACCATAATCTCATATATCGCCATACGCAGGATATTCCTGTCCACTACCGCCATCTGGCTAATTGGCCAGCCCGGCGCGAACTCGGCTATTATCTTATCTATTTCCGCCGCATTTGCAAAGATGCCATCCAGGAACTTCCGCGCGAACTCCGCGTCCCTGCGTGATATTCCCATCTCCGAAAGACGCTCATCCAGCACGGAGGCGGCGCTATGCTCAACAGTGTCAGCTTCATATAAGGATTGCATCACCAGCGCGCGCGTTCGGCGACGTGCGGCTACACCATTCGCGTTATATTCTGCGCTCGCCTCGGATTCCCGCGCCGCGACTTCCGGCACAGACCTAGTTCCTTCCGAGGCTCATGATGGATTCGAGGTCGCCAACGCTCGTAATCTGCGAGCGCCGCGATATCCGCTTCACCATGCCCGAAAGCGCCCTGCCCGGCCCAACCTCGATGAACTCGTTCACGCCCGAATCAATCATGTAGTCCACGGTTCGCTTCCACTGCACGCAGCCGCATATCTGCGAAATCAACTCGCGCTTCACATCCTCCGCCGTCGCCAGCGGCTTCGCGTCGCAGTTCCCCACAATAGGAATCTGCGGGTCGTGGAACTTCACGCCGTTGATTGCCTCGATCAGCCCCGCGCGCGCCGGCTCCATCAGCCCTGAGTGGAACGCGCCACCCACTCGCAACGGAATCGCCTTCTTCGCGCCCCGCGCGGTCGCAAGGTCGCAAGCGCGCGCAACGCCCATAACGTCACCGCTGATGACTATCTGCTCTGCGGTGTTTATGTTGGAGACGTAAGTGCCCGTCTCCACCGCGATCTGCTCCAGGGTCATCTCGTCCAGACCGATAATCGCCGCCATCGTGCCCGGATTTTCGTCGCAAGCAACCTGCATCAGCTCGCCGCGCCGCTGCACCAGCTTTGCCGTATCGCCTATCTCCAGTACACCCGACACAGCCAGCGCGGTATATTCGCCCAAGCTGTGCCCCGCCGTCATCACAGGCTGAGGCATATCCTCGCCAAGCCGCTCTTCCATCGTCTTGATGCAAGCAAGGCTCACAGCCATGATGCCCGGCTGCGCGTTAATCGTCTGTCGCAGGTCGTCTTCAGGCCCGTTGAACATGATGTCTGATAGCGACCGCTCCAGCGCATCGTCAACATGGTGAAATACCTCTCGCGCCGCCGGCGACTCTTCATAAAGCTGCTTGCCCATTCCAACGGCCTGCGCTCCCTGCCCGGGAAACAGGTAGCCGACCTTCGCGCCCTGCGTCTGCGGCATAAAGCTGAGAGTCATCTGTCTATCTCCTGTGTGAAGTGTTCGAGCATTCAAGCCGACCTGCGCTTTGACAGCGAGCCGACTTCAGACAACAAAATGGACAGTATGAAAGAAAGCACATCTCCCATCCGTCCAACGAGATTAAAACTATTCGAAATTGGAGCCTGTGGCTACACTGCGGCCGTTGTAGTTACCACACGACGGACAAGCCCTGTGTGGCATCCGAACCGCGCGGCACTGAGGGCACTCCGCAAGTGTCATCGGCTTCATTCCGAAGTGCGCCTTGCGCCCTCCCTGGCGTCCCTTTGAGTGCTTCTTCTTTGGCAGTGGTGGCATCTCTCGTCCTTTGAGTTCGTCGGTCTTTCAGTCGGTCAATAACCAGACTTTTTGGGTTTTTGGGAAAGAATGTCGATAGCGTAATCAATTATAATTCGGCTCTTGCGGCGATGCGAACGCCAGCAGCGCTCCCCATCGCGGATCCCTGATAACTTTGTCGCAAGAACAGTCAGTATCGTTCAGGTCAGCCCCGCAAGTCAAGCACAACCCCTTGCATTCTTCGCGGCAGAGGGGGCTGAATGGCATGCTGAGGCCAAAATACTGTCTGATGGCCTCGCTCATATCCAGCATGTGCGTCTGGTCAATGTAGAAGTTGTCAGCCATCTCGTCCGGAAAGTTCAGCCTCGCCCCGGTATTCACATCCACCTCCGGCAGGTATTCCTCCTCGATCTCCATCCGCACGAACTGCTCCATCTCGCGGACGCATCGGCTACACTCGCAGTCGAAATAGGTCTCCAGTTGCGCGCTTACCCAGATACCCGCATCCGTCCGCATCATCTTCACAATCCCGGCGATGGGTGTCATTGGCGCACCCTCTCGCAGGCTGGCAAAGTCATTCACATCGTATGAGCGAGTGGAGCCGCTCCTCTCCTTGAGCAACTGCGAGACGTTGAAATACATCCGAATCACCTCCGCAGCGGCAACATCCATGCACATTAAAAACACATGGTAGCCAGAATTGCAACATTGTGTCAACTTTCACGAATGGAATTTCACCAATTCATGGCCGCATTCAGCCCACATGCGCCTGTCAAGGACCTCCGACCGTCCATGTTACAATGCGCCGATAGCGCCATCAGTTCGGCGCTTATAACGATAATTCAATTAGCAGAGGTTAACGAATGGCATCCAATGAACGATATGATGTAGTGGTGGCGGGCGCGGGAAATGCTGCGCTGTGCGCGGCGATGGCGGCTGCGGATGAGGGGGCGTCGGTGCTGGTGCTCGAACGCGCTCCGGAGTATCTACGCGGCGGGAACTCATTCTTCACGGGTGGGCTGTTCCGCTTCGCTTATGACGGTATCGAGGACATTTTGGGCATTATCCCGGAGATTGGCGAGGAGGAGCGCGAGTCCATTGATGTGGGACGCTATACGCAGGCGCAATTCTACGACGACCTGATGCGCGTTACGGAGGGGCTGTCCGACCCGGAATTGGCGCAGGTGCTGGTGTCGCAGTCATATCCGGCGATGAAATGGATGCAGGTGCAGGGCGTGCGCTGGATTCTGGCTTACGGCAGGCAGGCGTTCATGCACGAGGGCGTGCTTCGCTTCTGGGGCGGTTTGATCGTGGAGGCGGTCGGCGCGGGGCAGGGCCTTACCGACCAGGAATTCGAGATACTGGAGCGCAAGGGTGTGCCGGTGCTGTATGGCACGAAGGCGCATGCGCTCAGCACGGACAACCGAGGGCGCATTACCGGGCTGACGGTGCGGGACGCTGACGGCTTCCGCGAGATAGAGACGAAGGCGGTGGTGCTGGCGTGCGGCGGGTTCGAGTCGAATACGGAGATGCGGACGCGCTACCTGGGGCCGGGCTGGGAGCTGGCGAAGGTGCGGGGCACGCAGTTCAACACGGGGGACGGCATACAGATGGCGTTGGACATCGGGGCGCAGTCTTATGGCCACTGGAGCGGCTGCCATGCGGTGGCGTGGGACATGAACGCGCCGGCTTTCGGGGACCGAAACATAGCAGACCTGTTCCAGAAGCACTCGTACCCGTTCGGGCTGATAGTGAATGTGGAGGGCAAGCGGTTTGTAGATGAAGGGGCGGACCTGCGTAACTACACTTACGCGAAGTACGGCAAGGAGATTCTGGCGCAGCCGCAGCGGGTGGCGTTCCAGCTTTTCGACCAGAAGACGAAGCATCTGCTGCGCGACGAATACTTCATACCGCAGGCATCTGTGGTTGAGGCTAACACGGTAGAGGAACTTGCGGACGGATTGGGCATCGATGTGGCTGCGCTGTCGCAGACGGTGGCGGAGTACAATGCGGCGGTGCAGCCCGGCGAGTACAACCCGACTGCGCTGGACGGCAAGCGCACGGAGGGCATCGAGCCGCCGAAGTCGAACTGGGCGCTGGAACTGGACGAGCCGCCGTACATGGGCTATGCGGTTACATGCGGCATTACTTTCACATTCGGCGGGCTGAAGATAAACGCGCAGACACAGGTGATAGACACAGAGGACGCGCCGATACCGGGGCTGTACGCGGCGGGCGAGCTTACGGGCGGGCTGTTCTACAACAACTACCCGGGCGGCTCAGGGCTGATGGCAGGCGCGGTGTTCGGCAGGATTGCGGGGGCGCAGGCTGCAGGGTATGCGGTGGGGTGAATGCTCTACATGCTGACACTAGCGTGATGGAACTTTTACCATACTGGAATTAAAGACATCCAAAGTCCCGCTCATGGTGAGCAAGCGGCGCATTCTACCTAACAGGCTTGCAGGCTTACCGCATAAGCCTGTGGGGCGCATGTGGTAAGAGCTTATTTAGTGAAGGGTTGGCGGGATAATCGTTGAGGCAGAGCTTGTGTGCTGGCTGTTTTACAGCAACTATCCGGGCGGGTGATTGATGCGATAAGCGGCCTCTGCGCTTCCTACGGATACCTCTTCGGCGGTGGTGGTGGTGTGGGTTTCGGCTTACGAAGATGTGGGGGCTTGGGATTTGACACACTTTTCAGCATGCCGCTATCTATCTGAGCTGCCAATATCCTGGACGGCAATTCATTGCGCTTCTTTGCCATGCCTCGCTCCTCAGTTTATTCCGTGTCCGGTTTCAAAAACTCCACAAGTTCGACATCTGCTTCAGGCACAAGTATAGCAAAAACCTGTGCGCTCTCATCATCAGTCTCGATGTTTGCGCTTTCTTCTAACCATTCGGCTTCGACAATTAGGAAATGCCCCTCGCCTGGACGACTTGGCCACTCTTCCGGCCATCCAAAGAGGCGTCGTCCGTTCTTCAAGTTTAGGATAACGTAGCAGTCAGGATTTTGAGCAAATGCTGAATACCATTCAGACAGGTATGAACTTTCTTTTGTCAAGCCAATGCGCCGAAAGATCCCGTGCAGGGTATCGTTGTTTGAGAAATAGGCTACAACCAGCGCGAATACGACTGCACTCAGTACGGAGACGGTTGCTTCAAGTCCAATAGACCAAGAAATGCCTGAACCTAACAGCTGGCTTAGCGTCCAAGCGATTGACTGCCCAACCATCGTAAAGACGAGCGCCTGAATCACCTGCCCGAACTCGTTTGGTTTTGGGTAAGAAGTGAGCGAGTAGAAGACAGCAGCAGCGACGAAGCCCGGAAGTAGAAATACGAGGACGCTTACAACTTCGCTGCTTGCCCAGCTCATGCTTTAGTCAATCCTTATTCAATCTACATCTTGAGGTCCGGTAGGTAGTTGGTGGGGAAGGGGAGACTCGAACTCCCACGCCTTGCGGCACATGATCCTAAGTCATGCTCGTCTGCCAATTCCGACACTTCCCCACGAGAGAGGGCATGGGCGGCTGGGTAGCCTGCGGTAAGCTGATTATAGCATAGGGGAGGGGGGCTGACTCTGCGACAGCGATCTATGCGGCTGTGACGGCGCATTCGAGGCGGTCGGCGGGCGGGTCGTAGAGTATGCGCCAATTGTTCAGCACATCACGGCCCAGTATAGACGGGAGCAAGCGTATGTGAGGAGCAGATCCGTAGGGCATTATTCCTATATCTACCCGGTACTCGTACTCCAGAGTCAGACTCTCATCAGGAAAAGTCAGGATAGCGGGTTCGAGAAAATAACGGCTGATTCCGCCTATGCCGCGCATGTTTATGTTGCCGCTCAGCCGCCGATATGGCAGCCCTAACCGCTCACCATCCCATGGATGGATTGCCGTTCTCGCCGCGCCGGTGTCTAACAGGAAGTGGATAGTGTCGCTTATACCCAACCTAGGGAGATTGATGCGGCAATGTATGTATGGGTATCCTTCTTCGTCGAAGTTCCCTCTAATCATAAGACTCGTATAATGTGGAAGGAATGATGGGTGCCGGGTCGGCGTCCATGAATTTTATGAAGGTCTTTGAGCGAGGGATGCTCAATAGGTCAACCGCCTGCAGCAGTTCCCCTACTGTATCTGCGTCTGCAATCACTTCGCAATTGTACACCGCTATGGACTTGTTGGGATATTTCTTCACAAGAGCGCGCTGATTGGAGAATGTCCAATCTATGTTCTTCTTGTGCGCGGCCCATTCGATAATCTCGCTCTTGGTCATCTTTTTTGTAGCTGCCAATTTTGCCGATGCGCCTTTGTCTGCGCTTGCGTCCGCTCTCCGATAATCACTGTCCACAGATTGGCTAGAAACTTCTTGCATCATTTGGTTTCGCCTTTCTCGGAGTAATTCATCGTTCCGCCATGCGGCGATTATAGCAAACCTGTATCTATGCTTACCGCATCGCCGCCAGCAACTTGCGGCGCAACCCGCGCGGCTTGCTCTGCTCGATGACGAGGTCTGTCGCGTCGTGAAACGCCATGAAGCTCCGCATCGCGCCCGCAATGTCCGCAACGAGGTCGTCCTCTGGCTGCACCCCCGGCTCCAGGTGCAGATGCTTCAGGCGGAGGGTGGATTCGCGGCGTTCGAGCTTGGGGTCGAAGCGCCCGACCAGCTCGCCGTTTCGCAGGATGGGCAGGCAGAAGTAGCCCCAGATGCGCTGAGGCGCGGGTTTGTATGCTTCTAGTATTTGTTGAAAGCCCCAGAACTGGGTGTCGCGTCCCTTCGCCCAGAACAGGCTGTCGAACGGCGAGAGGAATGTGGTGTGCCGGGGCGCTATGTCGCCGTCTGCGGCGCGCTCTAGCAAGGGAAGATTGGCGCGGTGTACGACCTGCTCCGCGATCGTCCCATCCTCAAGCTCGACATTCACCGGAACCAGTGTGCCCTCGTCGAGCATGCGCTGCACAAGCGGCTTGGCGGGAGTGCGCTTCATGTGGAAGTAGTCGGGAATCTGCATTGGGGCGCAGATGCCGAGCGCGCGGGCTGACTTGTCCAGCAGGGTCAGGTATGCCTCTTCCTCGTTAGGCGGCGTGGTGTCAACCCAGTCGGGGAGGATTGTCTCGGTGATACCGTAGATGCGCTGGAAGTTGACGCGGTTGGCGATGGTAAGTTCGCCGGTATTGTACAGGTGCTCCAGCGCAATCTTCGCCGGCTTCCAGTCCCACCATGTGCCGCGCCTGCCGTCTGTGCGCTCGAAGTCGGCGGAGCGCGCCAGGCCGTTCTCGCGTATGTGCTCCATCACGGCGTCCAGCACTTTTATGTTCGCGGGGTCTTCGAGCCATTCACGGCGACGTTTCCCTTGCCGGTACTTGTGGTTAAGCATCGTGGGAATCGTGAAGCGGTATAGGGAGAGCGGGATGATGCATGCGGCGTGCATCCAGTACTCGAAGAGGCGACGGTGGTTGTCGCCGTGAATGCCGCCGTTGCCGAATGTAAGATGGTCGAAGTCAGCGGTGTCGTAGCTGCCGAGCCTGCTCCATAGGGCGATGTACTGGCTGCGCTGCACCATCTGAAGGGTGTCGAGCTGCACCCAGCCGATGCGGTCGATGGTGTCGTAGATGGCATCGGGCGATGATGCGGCATCAGGCGGGGGCGCGTCGAGTTGCTGCGTGTGGAGCGCGAGGGCGCGAGCGGCGGCGAGGGGGTAAGGAGATTGAGTATTCACAATGCGCTCATGGTAATGGAATGAGGGCGCGGATGTATAGGTATCTCAGTTGGGTTAGTATGCCGATTATTGATTATCGGTCGCCCTCATTCCGGCCTTTCAAAATTGCCGTTCGTTCAGTAGTTTATCGGTGGCGTTCCCGATAGCGCCTGCGGTGGGAACGACGCCTTTCGCGCTAGTGAGGCGAGGCGACTTCGCGGCGCGCGCCGTCGGCTTCAATGTTGATGGAGCCGTTAGTGGTGCGGATGACGAGTTCGCCGCTGCCGCTGCCGGCGACGCCCTCGATGTGGCTGCGTCCCTGTGTGCTGACGCTTTGCAGCGACAGATTGGCGTTGACTCTCCCGTTGGATGTTCTGGCGGTTACGCGAGCGTCCGGTTCACCTTGCAGCCGCATCTTGACGCTGCCATTGGATGTCTCAAGCCTGCTGAAGCTGCCTTCGGGAAGTTCTCCCTCAAACGATATGGAGCCGTTGCTGGACGCCGCCTTGACCGCGCCGCGCATACCCTTGATGTTTATGGAGCCGTTAGTTGTCTTAACATCGGCATCGCCCTCCATGCCGTCTATGACGATGCGCCCATTGCTGGTATGGACCTCGTGTTCGCCGCGCACATTTTCCATGACGATGCGCCCGTTGGAAGTGTGGACCGGCCCTGAGCCGTGGATGTCCTTTATCTCTATGCGCCCATTGCTGGTGGCGAGATCTATGTTCGAGTCGGCGGGCGCGGTAATGGATATGTTCGCCCCGGCAGGGCGCGGTATGAGAGAAAAGCCGTTGGAGCGACGCGCCTCGACGAAGATATTGTCGCCTTCCTGCCATGTGCGGTATTCGACCCTGGACGGGTTGCGAATCTTCGCCTCTACGCGCACCTCGCCATCCTTGCCTGCGCGTAGTCCGATGCGCCCATTGAAGCTCTTGATAGTGAGCCTGGGCGCGTCTCCAACGGAGAAGATATGCTCCTCCGATGTACGAGGACTGCCGGAGGGCGGCAGTTCTTCCGTCGCGATGGCTGTTTCGCTGTAGGCTTCGCGCTCGACTTCGACCTCAAACTCTGCGCCGTCGCGCTCGCCGTCCTCGTCGGAAGCGTAATCATAGGATAACGCGGGAGCCGGAGGTGGCGATTCGACCAGCGCGAGCATGCGCTCGGCTTCGGCAGCAGTTATCTTGCCTTCGGCGAGCATGTCGAGTATGCGCCTGCGGTTGTCGGTTGCAGTTGTCATTGTGTAAGCCTTTCTATTGCTTCTTGTGCCGTGATTTCGCCGCTTTCGAGCTGGGACAGGATGTCCGATTGAGAGAGATTGGCTGGCGCGTCGGGTGTTCTGAACTGAGATGCGATGTGGTTCAGTCGGTTCTTGACGGTTGGGTAGCTGACCCCGAAAACTCGCTCCATCTCCTTGATTGAGCCATGCGCGCGCACGAAAGCGATGACGAATGCCTGGTCTTCGGCGGATAGCTGCACCAGCGGAGGCAGGCGAAAGCTGCCTTCGATGGCGATGTCTGTGCGAGGTAGGCGCACGCGCTCCACCAGCACCGGCGCGCCGCCCGTGAGCTTGGTCAACTCTTGCCAGTCTTGTGTCATGGGTCATTTCCTATCAATAATTATTAAGTCAGTTTAACCATATAACTTAAATAAGTCAATATCTTAATTAAATATCTTGAGTTATTGACTGTGTATCCAAGATTTTGCACTTCTACGGTCGTCATCAATACATCAATATCCTCTCAATAGGAAAGGCGATTTCACAAGCCCTTTTTCGGTAGGCTGACAGGAATGGGTAAAAGCGATTCTAATATTAGAGGTGGGCATAATTGCCGCTCCTCTTATCCCTTCCCCCAAAGGGGGAAGGTTAGGAAGGGGGATATGACGAATTATGCCCAGCCCTACTAATATGAAGAAGCCTTGCTAATCTGACATTCCGAACTTTCTCCAAATCTGCATTGGCTATTGACAGAGCGGCGTAGGCTAGTGAACATAGAGCCATATTGTGCAAAGGTGGGCATTTTCATTGCAAGCAGTCATACTCTGCCCCACGTGCAGGCATCTGAATGAACCCGGCAGCGGGTTCTGCGGAAGGTGCTGGCGGAGACTTGCGGACAGCGCCACGATAAGCCGGGACGAGGCGGAGAAGTCTGTGCGGAGTTGGCTTGTCCGGCGGCGTCTGTTCAGGTTGATGCGCTGGGGTGCGCTGGCGTTGTTGCTAGTCGCGCTGGTTGCCGGTGTTGCGAACTACTACGGGGCATTCGACCGACCGCTGCCGCCGCCCACATCGAATATCAGCGCCATCGCGGGGCCAGATGACTGGCCGATGTTCCTGCGGGACCCGATTCACTCAGCGGCGGCTGATGTGCCTGCAACACCGCAGGGCAAGCTGAAGTGGCGGTTCGATACGGAGTTGCCGATGTTCTCGTCGCCGGCGGTGGTGGACGGACGCCTGTATCTTGGTTCCGGCGACAATCGCATCGTTGCGCTGGACGCGGATACGGGAGAACTGATATGGGAGTACCCGGTGAGAGGACCTGTGGATTCGTCGCCGGCGGTCGCAGGAGAAAGCGTATTCATCGGTTTGCGGGACGGGACTGTGCTGTCGCTGCATAAGGACACTGGCGAACTGCAATGGGAATTCCCGACTGGCGGGATTTTCGCCACTTCGCCCGTGGTGCTGGAAGGCATCCTGTATATCGGCAGCGGGGACGGCAAGCTCTACACGCTGGATGCTCAGACAGGGAAGGTGCGCTGGTCGTACCGGACGAACGGGCATGTCGCTTCCGATCCGGCTATCAATGACGATATTGTGGCGGTAATGTCGCAGGACAGCTACCTGCATATCGTAGATAAGCAGACGGGCAGGAAGCGGCTGGACTATCGCACGATGTTCGCCCGCGGCTCGCCGACGTTGAGCGGGGACTGGGTTTATACGGCGGACCAGCTCGGCATTGTGGCGGCGATAGACTGGCATAAGCGAGAATATCCGTTTGAAAAGAACATTCGCTGGGTGCGGACTCAGCTTTGGGCATGGGGATTTCTTCCGGAGTTGCCGCCGCTGAAGGGGCTTGCGTGGGCGGCGTTTCTGCCGGGGAACAACTTAGTTGCGTCGCCGATTGTGACCGAGGATAGGCTGTATGTTGCCGCAGAAGAGCGGCAGGTTTATGCGCTGAATAGGGAGACGGGCGATGTGGAGTGGACTTACGAGGCGGACGGATTCTTCCTGTCGGCGATGACGCTCGTGGGCGAAGGGCTGTTCATCGGAGACAGGTTCGGGACACTGTACGCTGTGAGCGCGGAGACGGGCGAGGAGCTTTGGCGGTTCGAGACGGGCGCGCCGATAGGGTCAACGCCGGTTGCGGCGAATGGGTTGCTCTACTTCACGTCCGAGGACGGGACGCTGTATGCGCTGGAATAGCGGGGGCTGACAGGATAGAGCGATCATCGTCCGCACGCGCCATCGGCAATTGCCTGTTCCATTTCTTCTAGGCTTACGGGCGGCCCTTCGTAGGGCAACATACCTTTTAGGTCTCTGAGAGAACCCGTCTTTATGATATGCACTTTGCCGCCGCGAATGAAGTAGCGCACACGATCACCCGACTTGACTGAGAGCGCATCGCGCACGGGCGCGGGAAGTGTAGTCTGTCCCTCATCGGTAACTATAGATTCGAGCATTAAGAGACACCTTTGCAGATAACCTTCAACATCAACCACATTTTTCGGCTTTGGCAAAGGTTGCCGAAAACTTTCACCCTACCCTAGCCTTCCCCTATCAAGAGGGAAGAGACTTTGTTAAAGAAGAGCGTGTAGGGCACGCAAGGTTTCGGCGTTCTCTTCAAGCGTGAAGCCGTCAGCTTTGTACTCTTGTATGCCGCTCATTCCGTCCACGGCGCCGGTGTCAGCGGTCTTGCGGATGATGTCCATGTCCTCTTCGACCGACAGCAGCACATTCTTACCGCTGAGCTTGGAGAGGGACGCTGCCAGGCCGTAGCCGCCCCAGTTTGAGACGCTTGCAAGAACAAGCTCGGACACTTCTGTTACGCAGGGTTCCTTCACGAGAGAATCAACGGTCGTTACCTCTTTTGCCACATTGCCCATGCCGATCTCGTTGCCGCCATCGCCGATGCCCACCGTGCGGTCGTGATGGCGGAACAGGTAGTCGGTGCGCGCGGTGTACTGCGTAATGTCGCGCCCGCGCATGTTGCGGTACTTGAGGTCGTGGGTGAAGCCGCAGCGCTCGATGGCGATGATGACTGAAGGGTTGTATTCGGAAATCAGTTGCTGCGCGTATGCCTCGCTTTCGGCGTCATCCGCGATAGGGAATTCTATGACGGTTGCGGCATCGCTCTTGGTGGCTTCCATGACCGCCGTGCCGTAGGAGTCGGTTACATAGGCGACGGGATAGCCGAGCTGCTCAAGCGCGTTTCCGATCGCGATTGCGCCCGGCGGCCCGTCCGTCTCTATCATCCCCGCGTCGAGGATGTAGAACCCGGTTACGATGAAAGCGGTGCCGGGGTTGTCTAGGACGAGCTGCGCTGCGCGCTCGCAGAAGTCCGTCGGAACATAAGGACGCAGATGAGAGATACCCCTGCGGTCATTGTCGAGAATGATGTCTTCGATGGTCATGGTATTCACCTTATAACTTACATGGATGGACAGGATTGACAGGATGACTAGATTACGGCCAGGTCTTCATCTTGCTTGTCGGTAATAAACATATGCCCCGGCGCGTGCGTAATCATCAGTGGCGGCTTGGCGTTCATCGCCACCGCCTGCGGCGTTACGCCGCACGCCCAGAAGACCGGAACTTCGCCGTCCTTGAACTCCACCGGCTCGCCGAAATCGGGCGCGTATATGTCGCCGATGCCGATAGCCGACGGATCGCCCACATGCACCGGCGCGCCATGCACCGCGGGAAAGCGCGATGTAACCTGCACCGCCCGAACCACCTGCTCCTGCGGTATGGGGCGCATCGAGACGACCATTGGGCCACTGAAGACGCCCGCCGATGATGTCGGGATGCTGGTGATGAACATGGGTACGGTGGTGTCGCAGGTCATGTGGCGCATCTCCATGCCCGCCTTTATCAGCGCGGTCTCGAACGAGAAGCTGCACCCAAGCAGGAACGACACGAGATCGTCGCGCCAGAACTCGCCGAGGTCCGTAACTTCGGCGGTAAGTTCGCCGTGCTCATAGACGCGATAGAGGGGAGCGTCGCTTCGTAGGTCCGCGCCGGGGGCGAAGTCGCGTGGCTCGACTTCACCGGCTTCCACGACTTCAAGCAGCGGGCACGGCCTCGGGTTGCGCTGGCAGAAGAGCAGGAAGTCGAAGGCGAGGTCGCGCGGCAGAATGGCAAGGTTCGCCTGCACGCGGCCGGGCGCCATGCCGCTGGTTGTCTGCACGAGGTCGCCGTGGCGCATCATGCTGCGGAGTTCGGACGGGGATTCTGGCAGGGCGGTGAGTGTCATTGCGGTATCTCCTAATCTGTGTGAACTTACCTGGATGGACAGGATGGAGGGGATATGCATGAATTATTTGTCAGGTTCGGTGTCAGCGAGTTGGCGGCGCAGACGGCGCAGTTCAGCTTCAGCGCGATCTGCGCGCGCGGCCTCCTGTTGGGCGCGGACTTCGGCGCGATCTGCGCGTGCGGAATCCTCTTCGTGGGTTTGCAAGTAGTTCCCTGATATAGGGTTGTACCAGAGAAGTTCTCCGTATTCCCAGCACAAGTACAAGCCCAGCGCCTCGCTGTATCCGCGTCCCCGATTATCGTCGAGCCACTCTATTTCGATCGGCTCGAACTTGCCGCCAACCAGACGGTCGCCAGCTATTGCCGCGTCGTGGTAGTCGCCACCGCTGGGATCGAAGCGCCAATACTCAAGCACGCCGTAGCGTTCATAGTCGCTGCGCTTCTCCGTGTAGTCGTTCACACCGGTCGTGGGCGATGCCACTTCCAGAACGAAGTCGGGCGGCTTGCCCTGACTGTCTATCGCGTAGCCCTTTTGCTCCGTTAGAAGCTCAGGGTTGGCATTGTACGATACCATCAGATCCGGTATCCGAAGGTTTTGCCGGACCCGCAGGCTGGGTGCCAGTGGGATTTCGCACCCGGCGACGGTGGTTTCCGGGTTGCCTAAGTAAATCGTCAGGGCGGTGGGAAACGAGCGTCGGTAGAGATATTGCCAGTTCTGCATATCGGCTCTTGGCTCAAAGTCGGGGAATTGCGCGCGCTTCCCTTTGGTCTTGATGAGGGTAAATGGCTTGCTGGTCATGACAGACCTCGCGTGGGTGATGAGATGCGTGGTTCACTGGCTGAACGCAGTATAGCATTTCGCGATGGGGTGCGCTAAGTGTGGCCGAGTGCGTTACGGCATCACCTTGAGCTACATGTGAAGAGGGGATAAGGAAAGTTAACCGTTCCCTTATCCCCTCTGCGCTGACTTTGGATGCAGCGGTGGACTATGGCGTCTCGAAGCGGCCGGTAGAGGTTATTGCGCCGCCTTCAATCTTCCAGATTTCGATAGTATTAAGAACATCGCCGTTCATGTCGAAGTTCTGTGAGCCTGCCACGCCCTCATAGTCTATGTCCTCGCCACGCCTGATGAGGTCGAAAGCCTTGGCGAAGTCGCCGGGGCCTACCTTGATGCCGGGCGCGTTGGCGACTTCACGCATCGCGTCTCGGATGGCGGGTCCGTCGTTCGTGCCTGCCTTCTCGATAGCGAGGGCGGCTATGGCGAACGCGTCGAATGTCTCCCCAAGGAACGGGTCGGAAGGCAGCTCACCGTATCGCTCTTCGTATAGGATACGGAAGACTGCGGAGGCGTCGCTCTCCTGCGTTCCGGGCGCAGTGCCGTAGGCTCCCTCGAAGTTCTCCACGCCGAGCGTGTTGAACATGTCCTGCTGCTTGGTGCCGTCAACGAAGAGGAATGTATCGATGAAGTCTCCCTCGATTGCCTCTCGCAGATAGACGCCCGCGCTGACTGGGTAACTCATGGCAACCAGCACATCAGGATTGCCCTCGGTGGCGTTTTCCAACTCGGAAATGTAGCTTGGCTGGTCAGACTCTTGCGGGACGAGCGCGGTTACGGTTCCGCCCGCCGCCTCGAAGCTCTCCTTGAAGACGCGAGCGAGACCCTCGCCATAGGCGTTGTTGACATAGAGAGCCGCCGCCGTCTCGTAGCCGAGTTCGCGCGCAAGCCGCGCCAGAACCACGCCTTGCGCCGCGTCCGACACGGTCGTGCGGAACATGAAATCGTTGTCTTCAAGAATAGAAATTGCCGGCGATGTGGACGCGGGCGAGATTTGCACGACTTCGTTGGGGATGGTTACGGAATTGGCGAGGGCTATCGAGAAGCCGCTGCCGAGCGCGCCCACTATAGCATGCACGTCTTCGGTCTTGACGAGAGCGTTACCGGCGTCTGTGGTTATCTGCGAACTGCTGCCGCCATCCTTATGGACGGGCTTCACAGGCCTGCCGAGAACGCCGCCCGCGTCATTGATGAGTTCGGCGGCTATGTCGGTGGCGTTACGCAGAGGTTTGCCGTACGGACCGAGATCCCCGGTGAAGTCAAGCACTGTCCCAATCTTGATTGGGTCGCCGGAAGGACCGGACATCATCATCGCCGGCGTGGGGATTACGACGGGTTCCGGAGTGGGGATTGCCTCTATCGCAGCCATGACGATTTTGTTTACTTCGTCGGCGGTGAGCGGCTCCATCTGGCCTGCGGAGGCTTTCTGCACCTCCATGGCAACGATTCCGGCGACTTCATCCTCGGTCAGGTCATCTTCGGATGCCGCCATAATCGCGGCGTCAACGATGCCCTCTATCTCGGAGGCGCTGACGCCTTCGGGGACTGCGCCTGCAACTGCTTGTTGCACCATTGCGGCAATTTCTTCGGCGGATGGGCCCGGCTCGGGCATAGCAGGCGCGGGCGCCGGTGCCGGAGCGGGTGCATTCGCCACTTCCTGCTGAACAATCGAGCGGATTTCTTCGGCAGTCGGCCCAGCGGGCGCTGCCGGAGCAGGCTGGCCGCAAGCCATTATGAGTAGCCCCAAAACGCCAATAAGCGTAATCATCGCTACTAAGGGTATTCGTTTATTCATCGCTATTGCCTCCTTTAGCATCAACTTGTTCCGAAGCAAGTATCATTAAGTTCTCGAAATGTATATGCGTCTAACTATGACGTCTTATTATGCCCCCCTTGCCAAGAATTGACAACATTTTCTCAGTTGAAATAGATGTGGGCATAATTGCCGTTCCTCTTGTCCCTGCCTTCTTTGGGGGAAGGTTAGGAAGGGGGTATGGTGAATTATGCCCAGCCCTAGTTGAAAGAACGGTTTTTACTTCGCTCAGTATAGGAGACTATCAACACGCTTTATTCTTCTGTTGCGTACAAGAACTGAGTGCTGCGGAAAGGCGTTGCGTCCCATGGTTGACAGCCATCTGGTTGACATGGCTATGCTCCTGACTTATTATCCGCGCACATGCGGAGAGCAGCACAATTCAGAGGAGGGAACACATGCAGTATGACTACATCGTTATAGGCGCGGGGTCGGCTGGATCAATTATGGCAACGAGGCTATCAGAAATCCCGAACACATCCGTGCTGCTGCTAGAGGCTGGCCCCGATTACGCGGATATTGACCAGCTGCCGGACGAGGTTCGCAACGGGTACGCCACGGGTATCGATGTGATGACAAGCGACCACAACTGGCAGTTCTGGGGACAGCCGACGCCAATCTCCGACCCAATGATGGTTCCGCGCGGAAAGGTTACAGGCGGTTCGAGCGCCATCAACGGCCAGGTGTTCCTGCGGGGCATGCCGGAAGACTACGACTCGTGGGCTTCATTGGGCAACGACCAGTGGTCGTATGAAAGGGTGCTCCCCTTCTTCCGCAAGCTGGAAACGGACATGGACTTCTCGGACGACTTTCATGGGACTGAGGGTCCCATCATCGCGCGGCGTTTCAAAAACCCCGCGGACTGGCCTCCGATGCAAACTGCGTTCTACAACGCGGCGAAGGCAGAAGGGTTTCCGGACGGCCCCGACCAGAACAATCCGGATGTAACCGGAATTGGCCCCACGCCGTACAACAACCCAAATGGCATCCGGTGGAGCACTAACATAGGCTACCTTGGGATGTCTCGGCATCGGCTGAACCTGACAATCAGGGCAAACTGCACAACTCACAGGCTGATAATCGAGGACGGGCGCGCGACCGGCGTCGAGGTTGAGAGCGGCGGCGAGCGATTTGTCGTTGAGGGCAGAGAGATAATACTGAGCACGGGCGCTATCGCGTCTCCACAGATACTGATGCTTTCGGGAATCGGGCCCGCGGCACACCTCGAAGAGCTAGGCATTCCCGTAGCACTTGACGCGCCCGGGGTGGGGCAGAACCTGCGCGACCATCCCGTTGTGTGGGTCACCTGGCGCACGAAGCCTGAGATTGATCTGGAAAGCCTTGCGCTTGAGCCGCGCAGCCAGCTTATGCTGCGTTACACCGCCACCGGGTCCGACCTGCGGAACGACATGAAGATTTCGATGTCGAACTTCGCTACCGACCGTGTTGACCGGGGTGGAAACCGAATGGTGCCTGTGGGCGTGCGGATGTCCATCATACTTGACCTCGCGGTCGGGTCGGGCGAGTTGAAGCTGACCTCGACGGATCCGAATGAGCAGCCGTCGCTGTTTTACAACTACTTCGCCGAAGAGTTCGACAGGCAACGGTCGCGCGAGGGGATACGGCTGGCGCTGAAGCTGGCGGAGCACCCGGACTTCGAGAGCATAATACAGGAGCGTATCGAGCCGCAGGACTCGGATCTGGCGTCGGATGATTCGCTGGACACCTGGATGATGAAGGAAGCGACTACCGGGCAGCACATTTCCGGCACATGCAAGATGGGGCCGGCGTCGGACCCGATGGCTGTCGTCGGGCAGAACGGGCGAGTGCATGGAATCGACGGGCTGCGCGTGGTGGACGCCTCGATTATGCCGGACTGCATTCGCGCGAACACGAACGTCACGACCATGATGATAGGCGAGCGGATTGCGGACATGGTGCAGAGCGAGGGCTAACTTCTGTAATACACGCGGCAACATCCACCCCTGCTCTGCTACGCCTATTTCCGAGGACGGAAGAGCCGGTTTCTGATATCTTCCGTCCTTCGCTTTCGTCAGGCGCGCATGCCGTCTCTCTATATGCTATGAATTTCGCAATAAAATGGTCTAAAAACCGCTTGACAAGCGTGATTTATTTGGACGGATTTGTTAGACTATTTCGCATCGTAATGGATATGAGGCAGAAAGATAGCAATGTGAGGTAATTGAATTGCGTAAGATAATACGATATGGAGTCGTGTTTGCAGTGATGCTTGTTGCGATGGTCGGCGCGGGCACGGCGCTTGCGTTTGACGATGGCGAAGAAGCTCCGTTCTTAGTCGGCACCGAAGTCTCCAACGCATTCGGCCAGGGCGGCGTTGTAGTCGCCAACATAAACGGCAAGTCGTATGTGTGGGATGAGGCGACTAATAGGTGCTGGGCGTTTCAGACGCGTCCTATCAAAGACGCCGGCTACACGAGCACGATGATAGTCCCTATCGAGAATATAACGGGCACTTGCGACCGCTACAAGCCGAAGGCGGTAGCGCCTTCGCCTGCTCCGATAACGACCTGTGAGAGAATGCAGGTCACCAGGGGATACGCTTACCGTATGCATGTGATAGAGACAGGGGGATACGCTTATGCATCGGTGCCTTCGACCACTGTTGGCGTATGCACTACTGTTTCTGCCCCGTCTGATGCAATGCAGTAGGGTTTCACCCGAAAACGGTATGATTCGCTAGGAGGCGATTGCAATGAGAAAAGCATTGAGGTTGGCGGCGGTAGCAGTGGTGATGCTGGTTGCGATAACCGCCTCCGGCTTGGCGTCCGCGCACGACGACGGTACCGACGCGCCGTTGGTAATCGGCACTGAGGTTTCCAACGCATTCGGCAAGGGCGGCGTCGTTGTCGCCAACTTGAATGCGAAGTCGTATGTGTGGGATGAGGCGTCCGGCAAGTGCTGGGCATATCAGCGGCAACCGGTTAACGACGCCGGTTACACAAGCTCGGCAGTGATTCCTCTGGAAAATATAACTGGCGTGTGCAAACGACACATTATGCATGCGCCACCGCCCGCGCCACCGCCTTATGAGATCTGCGAAAGGGAGCAGCTCGCTCCGGGCTACACTTACCGCATGCCAGTGATAGAGACCGGCGGATACGCCATGGGCGCGGTTCCGGCGACGACCAAACTTGTCTGCACTTCCGTGCCTACTCCGCCAACCGGCGGCTCATAGACGGACTAGCGGCGGCAAAAAACGACGCTTGCACAAATCGCGCGGTGTCATCGGCGCGTCGGTTGCGTAAATCGGCGGGTCAATGACACCGCGCTGACTTTCACTTGAGCGAAAATAACTCTACAATCCACTCAAGTTCAGAGCAAAGCGAGGTGAAGCATGCGGCTTGAAGGCAAGGTTGCGATTATAACGGGCGGCGGGAACGGAATGGGCGCTGAGGAGTGCAGGATATTTGCGCGTGAGGGCGCAAAGGTGGTCATCGCCGACATCCTTGAAGAGGAAGGAAGGCAGGTGGAGGCGGAGATTGCGGAGGCGGGCGGCGACGCGGTCTTCGCGCGGCTGGATGTTACGAGCGAGGACGACTGGCAGGCGGCAGTCGATGCCGCCGTGTCGCGCTACGGCAAGCTGGATGTTCTGGTGAACAATGCGGGTATCGGCAGGGGAGTCGGATCGGACGGCCTGAGCGTCGAAGACTGGGACGCCCTGATGAACATCAACGCGAAGGGCGTGTTCCTCGGTATGAAGTACGCCATACCGGAGATGCAGAAGGTAGGCGGCGGCTCCATCGTGAACATATCGTCCATATCGGGGATTGTCGGGCAGCGAGCCACGCATATGGGGTACAACGCGTCGAAGGGGGCGGTGCGCATCGTGACGAAGTCGGCGGCGGTGCAGTACGCGCAGGACGGCATACGGGTGAACTCGGTACATCCGGGGCTGATGCCGCCGATGCTCACCTCCGCGGCGAACACCCCGGAGATCCGGAACGAGATGCTTCGTGATGTGCCGATGGGCAGGCCGGGGCGGCGTGAGGAGGTTGGGAATGCGGTGCTGTTCCTCGCGTCTGATGAGGCGTCGTATATCACAGGCGCGGAGCTTGTCGTGGACGGCGGCTGGACGGCGACGTGAATCGAGTTCTGCCTAACTCAGATCTCCGCCTGTGATAAAATCGGGCTGTGCAAGGAGGAGACCATGACGACCCGCGCCCCCACTGCCATTGTATATCCTGATTCGGACGGTATGCCATTGCCTGACGGAGAGTATCAAGCGCCATTGTATCGTAAGGTAGTCCTTACCCTTGAGCTTCACTTTGCAGACGCTCCGGGCGTCAGAGTGAACGGCGATACCTTCATCTATTACATTGAAGGCAACCCGCGCCGCTCGGTGTCGCCGGACTGCTATGTTGTCTTCGGGCTGTCCGAGGACGCTCAGGAGTCTATCAGGCGCAACAATACCTATCTGCTGTGGGAGGTAGGCAAGTCGCCGGACTTCGTCCTGGAGATAGCCTCAGAGAGTACGGCGAATGTGGATTTGGGCAGGAAGCGAGACTTGTACGCTGAGCTTGGGGTGTCCGAATACTGGCGATACGATGAGACGGGGGGCGAGTTCTATGGAGAGCCGCTGGTGGGGGAGTGTCTGGTCGATGGGGAATACAGTCGGATGGAGATGCGCCGGAATAGTGGGGGCGGCTCATGGTGGCACAGCGATGTTCTGAACCTCGACCTGTGGTGGCTGGACGGCGAACTGCGGTTCTGGGACCTTGCTGCTGAGCGCTGGCTTCTAAGCCCAGAAGAACAAATGCAAGGCCGTTTGGCGGCGGAGGCACGCGCAGAGTCGGCGGAGGTGCGGGCAGAGGAAGAACGCAGCAGTCGCATGGCGGCGCAGCACCGGGTGGCAGAGCTTGAAGCCGAACTTCTACGGCTGCGCGGGGAATAAAGTCGAATAGTTTGACAAAGTGAGGTGTGCCATGAGGCTTGAAGGCAAGGTTGCGATAATCACGGGCGGCGCGAGCGGGATGGGCGCAGAGGAGTGCCGCATATTCGCGCGCGAGGGTGCGAAAGTCGTCATCGCGGATGTGTCGGAGGACCTGGGCAGGCAGGTGGAGGCGGAGATTGCGGAGTCGGGCGGCGACGCGGTGTTCATGCATCTGGACGTGACCAGCGAGGGTGCTTGGGATGCTACCGTGAATGCGACGGTGGAGCGGTACGGCAAGGTGGACATACTGGTGAACAACGCGGGAATCAGCGGTACGCACCACCCGGATACAATGAGCACAGAGGCTTGGGACACCTTTATGGACATCAACGCCAAGGGTGTATTCCTGGGGATGAAGAGCGTGATTCCGCAGATGCAGGCGGTTGGCGGCGGCTCTATCGTGAACATATCGTCCATCAGCGGCATGGTGGGACAGGCCGGCAATCATATGGGATACAACGCGTCTAAGGGCGCGGTGCGTATAGTTACCAAGTCGGCGGCGGTGCAGTACGCGCAGGACGGCATACGGGTGAACTCGGTGCATCCGGGAGTGATGCCGCCGATGCGTTCCTCTAGCGCGGCTCGGAATCAGGAAATGCAAAGCCCACTGATGGATCACGTGCCCATGCGTAGGCGTGGACGGACAGACGAGGTCGGGAATGCGGCGCTGTTCCTTGCATCCGATGAGGCGTCGTACATAACGGGCGCCGAACTGGTGGTGGACGGGGGATTGACCGCGACATAGGAGCCGGTCGGTTCGCCGAGGTGTTGCAGTCTGCTAAAACCCTTGGCTATTCGCCTTGCAGGGCGCGCAGGCGCTCGATTTCCGCAAGCAGTTCGCGTTCACGTGCTTCAGCCGCAAGGCGCGCCTCGCGCTCCAAGACTTCCATATCTATCGTCCTGCCTGTCTTGGGATCGCGTATGTCGAAGGCATCGGCAATCTCCGACGCCCAAGGCAACCAGTGAAACTGCAATTCAAGCACCTCGCTGCGCGACCACACACTCCCATCATCCGCCGTATGCAGTTCATACGCGCGATACTCTCCATCCACCAGCCGTTCTCCGACTAATGCTTCTCCGTATCGCTCGCCGCCGGTCGGGTCGAACCTCCAGTATTCGGTTATGCCCAACTCCGCGTACAGCTCGCGCTTGAACCCCAAGTCGTTCGCCGCAGTGCTGTCCGATGCAACTTCCATTGCGAAATCCGGCGGCTTGCCCACTTCCCACAGAAAATAGTTACCGGTGTTAAATATCTGTTTACCATCGACTCCGAACGCGATGTAGAGGTCGGGGGATACGCGCCGGTTGCCGTCGTTGCGGTCGTATGCGATGAAGCCGCCGCCATCCAGGAACACATCGTCGGCATCACGGTAATAACGCACTAACAGACTAATCAGCTTAATAATCGCCGGCAACTGCTGCATATTGTCCTCTACCGGCTCTGGGTCCTCATAGAAGATATCCGGGTATTTTCTTCTCGCAACGGATACTTTGGGCGTTGCCATAGTAAGCCTCCGCTATCCTCTGCTCAGTCGGACTTCAAATATATCATAGACGGCTAATGGACCTTGCGAAATGACATCCCTTATAGAAGTGGGCATAGTTCACTTCAGGATACGAGATAATTGCATAAGTCCCTTCCCCCTTGATGGGGGAAGTTAGAGCCTGCCCTCGCGGAAGCGGGGGATGGGGGTGAAAATGCCTGCACCATCGCTATAACTGCACTTATGCAAGATTCTCAGGATACGCGCTGGGATATTATTAGTTTCAAACATGTCTGATATACTACCGCAAAGACTTCACTTACATTAACCCAAGCTCGTACACAATGAAGCCCAAGTACAAGGAGACGGCAATGGCAACGGCAACAAGCACTACGAGTAAAGAACTTGCACAGATGGCGCACCTGATGCGGCGCGCGGGCTTTGGCGCGAGCCGCGCCGAACTGGACGCGCTCATGGCGAAAGGCTACGAGGCGGTAGTTGATGATCTGGTAAACCCGGAGCGCCTGCCGGACATAGACGAGGACATACTTGAGCGGTACTTCGGCGGCGAGGGCTACCCGATATTCGCCGGCATCTGGCTGTATCGCATGCTGAACTCGCAGCGCCCACTGCAAGAGAAGATGGCGCTGTTCTGGCATCATGTGTTCGCCACAGGCGTTACGAAGAACCAGCATGTCATGTCGTCCGTGAATCAGATAAAGATGTTCCGCAATGTGGGCATGACCGACATGCGGACAATCCTGCTGGAGCTTGCCAAAGACCCGGCGATGATATTCTGGCTGGACAACAACGAGAACCACAACGGCGAACCCAACGAGAACTGGGGACGCGAGTTGCTGGAGCTGTTCTCCATGGGCGTGGGCAACTACACCGAGCAGGACATCAAGGACGCATCGCGCGCCTTCACCGGCTGGACATTCGAGCAGCCCATCCCGCTCTACCCGCACGGCTACTATCCCGCGCCGTTCAAGTTCATCGAGGAAGACCATGACAATGGCGAGAAGACCTTCCTGGGACGGTCGGGCAATCTGAACGGCGACGATATTATCGATGTCATCGTGGAGCAGCCGGCGACGGCGCGCTTCATCGCGCGGCACATGTACAACTTCTTCGTGGCAGACGAGCCGCAGGTGCCGTCGTGGAACACGGTGCCTCCGCAGGATCAGGATGCTATCAATGAGCTTGTTGCTGCATACCTGGATTCGGACGGCGACATTCGCGCGATGCTGAGCACGCTGTTCAACTCCGACTTCTTCAAAGCGGCGCGGTTCAAGAAGGTGAAAAGCCCGATAGAGCTGATAACGGGCGTCATCAAGCTAGTGGGCACATATCGCGAGCCTACGCCGGGGCTGGTGGACTACTCCGCGACGGCAAAGCTGATGGGGCAGCAGCTGTTCGACCCGCCGACAGTGGAGGGTTGGCATACCGGCCACGAGTGGATTGACGGCGGCACGCTCAACGAGCGCGTGAACTTCGCCGTCAACGAAGTGGGCGATCTGAGCAAGCCGGGCATCGGCGATCTGGTCGAGCGCATGGGCGCCGAGAGCGACGCCTGCCCGCCTGCGGAACTTGTCGAGCGGTCGCTGGAACTGGCGGGGCCGGTGGAAGTGAGCGACGATACGCGCGCAGGTCTGCTGCGGTACGCAGAAGCTGTCGGCGAGCTGCGCTTCGATACGGATGACGCGCGCGAAGACAGCGCGACACACATCGGGCGGATGCTTCAGCTCATAGTGGCAACGCGCGAGTACCAGATGGCATAGGGACGCTTCACCTTGTGACCGGGTTCCGAATGACTGAATGAGAATGCTCCATCAATAGAGAGACGGAGGTGCTGGAGATGGCACGACCTTATGGACTTTTGCGGTGCGGATTTCCTTTTGCGAAGTCGCTGGGGATGCGGCGGCTTACTAATTATCCGATCGATGTGGCGCTGGGGGATGAGGACCGCCTGTATGTGCTGTGCAGGGCGGACAACGCGGCGCTGGTGCGGCGGTACAATTACGCGGATGAGGACCTGGGACAGTTCGGCGGGATGGGCAAGGATGACGGGCAGTTTATGTGGCCTGTCTCGATTATCACGGACTCGGAGGAGAATATCTATGTCTCGGACGAGTACCTGAACCGGATATCGGTGTTCGACCGGGAAGGTGAGTTCAAGGGCAGCTGGGGCGAGAGCGGGAGCGAGCCGGGGCAGCTGGACCATGTGAGCGGGATCGCGTTCGATGCGGATGAGAACGTGTATGTGTCGGATACGATGAACCACCGGGTGCAGAAGTTCACCAAGGACGGGGAGTTCATTGCGGGGTTCGGAGAGTACGGGAGCGACAAAGGTCAGCTGAATATGCCGTGGGGGATTGCGGTGGATGATGAGGGGGCGGTGTATGTGGCGGACTGGCGGAATGACCGCATACAGAAGTTCTCGGGGGATGGGGAGTTCATCACGAAGTTCGGCGGGACCGGTTGCGGAGACGGGGAGTTCAACAGGCCGACGGATGTTGCGGTGGACGATGACGGGGACGTATATGTGGCGGACTGGGGAAACGACCGGGTGCAGATGTTCAACGCGGAGACGCGGTATGTGCAGAAGTTCCTGGGGGATGCGGGCCTGTCGAAGATTGCACGGGAGTACATGCTGACGAACGCGATGCCGAACCGGCTGCGGGATATGTCTAACATCGAGCAGGAGAAGTACCTGCGGCGACCGAAGTCCGTAACCATCTCAGGCGACGGACGGCTGTTCATATCGGACAATCTCTCTTACAGGCTCCAGGTTTATCAGAAGGAAGTGATACATCTGACGCCGGAGCAGTATGGGCCGCCGATGCGTTCGCCTACGCTGAATCAGGAGTAGGTTTTTCAGGTGTCAGGCTTCAGGGGCAGGATAGCCACAGAAGGCACAAAAGACACAGAAGGTGTGTTTATGGGCTGCGGGCGTTTGGGTGGGTGAATGTGCCGGATAGGGGGTTGGGGAGGAGGGGGATGCCTTTGGTTGCTGCTGCTTGGCACATCCACTTCAGGGTGGCTTTGTAGCTGAGGCGCATTGTCTCGGTGACGGGCCTCGGCTGGATCTCGCCTTTCTTGTACTCGCCGGAGTCTATGAGGTTGTAGTAGTCGAAGAGCGCCTGGTCTTCGGGACTCAGGGGTTCGTAGTAGCTGTCGGGGGAGTCGTCGGTGTTGAGTTGTGAGTATTGAGTTGTGGGTTGTGAGTTTTTGGTGGGGATGACGGGATTGGTGGGGTTTTCACCCCCATCCCTGCCTTCCCCCGTCAAGGGGGAAGGGGTGTTGATACTGTCCCCTCCCTTCCCCACTGGATTCCCGCTCCCCGATCGGGGTCGAGGACATGCTTCGCGGGAATGACGATTGGGAGTGGTTGAGTTCTTGCCTGCGCTAGGGGCAGGCTCTTCGCGGGAATGACGGGTGGATGTGGCTTCGTCTTCGTTTGATTCGCTTTGTGCAGGGGTATTCACCCCCATCCTAACCTTCCCCCGTCGAGGGGGAAGGGACTTTGTGGCTGCGCTATCCTCGTTGTCTTCTGCTTGCCTTAGCTCTTGGGCTATGGAGTTGTAGTCGGTGGTGTCGTAGGTTTGGTATTCGTCGGCGTAGGCGTGGAGGCCTGCTAACTGCTTTTTCTGTCCTACTGACAGGCGAGCGTCCTGCTGGTCGCGCCAGTATGCGAGCAAGTGCTCTTGCTTTATCCTGTCGTAGTTGGTGTCCCAGCCACGACGCAGAAGTTCTTGCGCTGCCGATACACGGTGGCGCATTGTGTACTCCTCTTCTGGGTATGCGTTTCTCATTACGTCGTGCAGGAAGAGAATGGCGTGTGAGCCTTGCTCTCCGTACTGCCTCAGCCTCTTTGCGAGGTCTGAGTGCAGGGTGTCGTAGTCGTTGGTCTCTTCTGCGTCGTCTATGAGCTTGCGCCTGCGTCCGAAGTGTCCGTAGCCTCGTCTGAGTATCTCTCTTGATGCTGCCATTCTGTCTGAGGGTTTTATCTTTAGCTTGTTGGGCGTGAATGCCTTGTCTCTGCCTGTCATCACCTGGTAGAGGAACTCGGCTATGGTGTGTCCTTCAGCTGTCTCGCTTCTTACTAGCTGGGCTAGGTTGAAGTTTAGGATGTCGAGGTAGGTGGGTTGTGAGTCTTGAGTTGTGAGTTCTGAGTTTTCAGTGGGGCGGTCTTGTGCGTCTGCGGGTTCTTTGGCAGGCTGAGTGTGAACGGTGGTGTCACCCCCATCCCGGCCTTCCCCCGTCGAGGGGGAAGGGGTGTTCTTTTTCGTGGCGAGTTCTTCGGGTGTGGGGATTAGGCCCCAGAACTTGTCGTCTTCTCTGTCTTCGCTGTCGGGCTGGTCGGTGGAGCCTAGGCGCACGATGTATTTCATGGCTTCCATGCGGTGGTGGGCTTTGACGCCTGGGGTTTCGCCGCGCACGGTTTCTGCTAGGAAGCGCGCGATGTCTTCACCGTTGTTGGTGAACTTGGCGATGTGTCGTTGTAGGTTGTTTTTCTTGCACATGTTTGAATAGCCACAGAAGGCACAGATGCCACAAAAGAATATGTGTTCGCTGTTGGGTGCATCTATTATGCAGACGGATGTTTCGGTTGTCAAGGGGGGATTTGCGAGATAGTATTCTGGGTTCGGAGGATTGAGTGGTTTTGAGTTTAAGGTTATGAGGAAAGGCAGTCTTATGGGAGCTATCGAGGCATGGAAGCATCGGGTGGAGGCGCATCATGAGCAGTCGGAGGCTGTGATGGCTGCCGCTGCGTGGTCGGATGACGATTTCTGGCAGCCTTATGCGCGGTTTTTCCGGCTGGACCCTCGGCGGCAGGACGATCCGGTGCTGGACTTGCTGCTGGCGATGGTGGAACCGGGGAGCACGGCGCTGGATGTGGGCGGCGGCGCGGGACGGATGGCGCTGCCGATGGCTTTGAAGTGCGAGCAGGTTCATGTCGTAGAGCCGTCGAGCAGCATGATCGAGCAACTTCGCGAGTCCGCCGTCGATGCGGGCATCGAGAATGTGTCGGTTACTCAAGCGGCGTGGGAGGGCGCAGACGTGGATGCGGAGGACTTGGCGTTGTGCGCGCATGTTGTTTATGGGGTGGCGGACATAGAGCCGTTTTTGAGGAAACTAGAGGCGCATGCGAGGTCGCTGGTGGTCTTGCTGGCTTTCGTGGAGTCGCCGATGAACCGAATTTCGCGCTTCTGGAAGCCTGTCCATGGCGAAGAACGCGTTGACATGCCGGCGCTGCCCGAACTCGTGAATGTGCTGTGGGAGATGGGGATTTTTCCGGATGTGCAGATGATGGGTCCTGTTCAGCCGGACAGATTCGAGGACAGGGATGTGGCGCTGACGCAGCTGCGTAACCGGCTGTATGTGAGGGCAGGGAGCGCAGAGGACGCACGGCTACGGGCTGCTATGGACGACTTGCTGGTAGATGTGGACGGCGGGGTGACGGTGGAGGGTGTGCCGCCGGTGCGACAGGGGTTTGTGTCGTGGAGGCCGGAGGGGTGAGGTGATTGGTTGGCGTCGCTTTTACACCTCAAGAAACACTCGCCATTGACGGCGCTCAATCGTCTCCTGCAACAGGCTGCTCGGTTGCTCGCTCACTAGAGGCATTTCGCAATGTCTCGAAATTGGCGTCGGTCTTGTCCTCGAACCGGTCCATGCGGCGGGTCAAGCGCTGTTCGGTATCTCGGATTGTCTCTTGCAACTCTGCCTTGTCAGACCGCATCGCTTCCGTCAACCGCTGTTCGGTATCGCGAATAGTCTCCTGCAACTCTGTCTTGTCAGATCGCATCGCTTCCGTCAACCGCTGTTCGGACCGGTCTATACGCCCGCTTAGGTGATTGAGCAATATGACGAAAGTGGCGATGTTCGACCCCACTATAATCAGTGAGGCGATAGCAATGGTAATGATGAGAGGCATCAAATCGTTTTCAATAAAGCAGCCAACTTAGCTCGTCTGTGAAGCTTAATCTCGCTCAATGCTCATTATGCCAGTAAATCATCGAAATGCCAAACTGCTCTTCATTCGAGAATCTTGCACAAGTGCAGTTATAACGGTGATGCAGGCATCTTCATCCCCATCCCCCGCTTTCGCGAGGCAGGCTCTAGCCTTCCCCCGTCAAGGGGGAAGGGACTCAATGTATATTTGTGGTCATTGCACCTGTGATGTTCAAGTAGTATGCTTTGCCGTACAACTTTGAAGTTGAGAGGCGGGGATTGCCCGCCATCGAGTATCAGGCTGGAAGGCAGTCATGGCAATAATTCCTTATATTGACTCTCCCATTTCGTGGGCGATAGTGGGCTTTATCATAGGGACGGCGCTGGGCGTCAACTTCGCCTCGGTCTCGCTTGTGGCGGTGGGGCTGTTTGGGTTCGTGCTGTATATGTTTCTGCACGGGCCTGCCAGACGTGAGACCGAGGGCAAGCTATTTGCCGCTTGCCCGGTGTTCATCGTGGCGTGGATGGTGGGCTTCGTCGTGCATAGTCTGGTGCTGTGATGGCAGCCGCGCCGCCGCCAGTCAGAGCATCGCTCTTCGTAACCTGCATCATTGATCGGCTGTACCCGGAGGTCGGCGAGAGTACGGTGAATGTGCTGAGGCGCTTGGGCGTTGAGCTTGATTTTCCGACTGCTCAGACTTGCTGCGGACAGCCTGCGTTTAATTCGGGATTCTGGAGTGACGCGAAGCCGCTCGCGCGCCGCACCATCGATACGCTTCAGAGCGACAGATATGTCGTGGTCCCGTCCGGCTCGTGCGCCAGCATGATTCGCGTGTTCTACGACGAGCTGTTTCACGACGAGCCGCAGATGCGAAACCGGATCGCGTCACTGGCGAGTCGCACTTTCGAGCTTTCGGAGTTCATTGTCGATGTCCTCGGTATTACCGATCTTAGTTCATACGCTGATACGGACTCGACCAAAATTAGACGCAAGGTAACCTATCATGAAGGATGCCACTTGCGGCGAGAACTGGGCGCTCTCACGCAGCCCCGCGACTTGCTGAACTCTTTGCCTAGTGTTGAGTTGGTAGAGATGGCGCAGTCGGAGGTGTGCTGCGGCTTTGGGGGCACGTTCTCGGTCAAGTACCCTGAAATTTCGGGCGCTATGCTGGGCGACAAGCTGAACTTCGCCACCGCTACGGGCGCTGAGGCTCTTGCCGCCTGTGACAGCAGCTGCCTGATGCATATTGGTGGCGGGATTGAGAAGCAGGGTATTCCGATAGAACCGCTGCATATCGCGCAACTTCTGGATGAGGGGATGCGGGGCTGAGTCTGGTGAAATATGCAACAGGGTAATTTCAGGATGATTGGCAAGAGTTTTCACCCCCATCCTAACCTTCCCCCATCAAGAGAGAAGGGACAAGATGAGCTAACAGCTAGCCAATTGAGTGAGTGACAGGCTTTACTAATGCAGGTCAAAACAAAAGAGTTCAACGAGGCGGCGAGCACTGCCATACAGGACGAGAAGATTCAGGCGAATCTGCTTGGGCTATACGGCGGGTTTCACCAGGCGCGGCTTGACGCATCGGCCGCGACTACGAACTGGGACGAACTGCAAGATCGGGGACGCGCGATAAAGGCGCATACTATCGCCAATCTTGATGTGTACCTCAGGATGGCGGAGGAGAAGGTGCGCGAGGCGGGCGGGAAGGTGTTCTTTGCCAGGGATTCGGATGAAGCGACGCGCTATGTGACGGAACTTGCGGCGGCGAAATCTGTCAAGACGGTTGTGAAGAGCAAGTCTATGGTCTCCGAAGAGATGGGGCTGAACGAGCGGCTGGAGGAGGCGGGAATCGAATCGGTCGAGACGGACCTGGGCGAGTACATCATCCAGCTTGCCGGGGAAGCGCCGTTCCATATCATCGCTCCTGCAATCCACAAGTCGCGTGAGGATGTGTCGGAGCTGTTCGAGGACAAGCTGAACGCGCCGCATTATACGGGTATCAACGACCTGGCGCAGGAGGCGCGGCGACAACTGCGTGAGAAGTTCATTGCCGCCGATATGGGCATTACCGGCGCGAATTTCATCGTGGCAGAGACGGGAACGCTGGTGCTGGTTACGAATGAGGGCAACGGGCGGATGTGTACCTCAATGCCGCGCATTCATGTCGCTATCACCGGGATGGAGAAGGTGGTGCCGTCGCTCGAGGATATGGGCATCATGCTGCGCCTGCTCATCCGGTCGGCTACGGGGCAGCGGATTTCGAGCTATGTTACGGCTGTGACGGGGCCTCGACGGGCGGATGACGAGGATGGGCCGGAGGAGTTTCATCTGGTGATAGTCGATAACGGGCGGTCGCGTCTGCTCGCGGACCCGGACCTGCGGGAGGCGCTGTATTGCCTGCGGTGCGGTGCGTGTCTCAACGCCTGCCCAGTGTATCGGAAGGTTGGCGGGCACTCATACGGCTGGGTGTATCCGGGGCCTATCGGCGCTATCGTCTCTCCGATGCTGACCAACCTGTCGGACGCCAAGGACCTGCCATACGCGAGCAGTCTGTGCGGAGCGTGCAAGGAAGCGTGTCCGGTGAAGATAAACCTGCCGCGAATGCTGCTGTACCTGCGGCACCAGCTTGCGGAGGGCGACAGGTATCCGCAGCACAGGACCTCCACGACCAAAGAGCGGCTGGCTATGAAGGCGTGGCGAGTTGCCTCGTCAAGTCCGCTGGCGATGTCGGTTAGCAGCGGCATTGGCAGGGTCTTGCAGCCACTTGCGGCGAAGTTGTCGGGCGGGAGATCGCCGATAGGGGCTTGGACACGACACAGGACGCTTCCGAGAATTTCGGCGCGGCCCTTTCGCAGGCGGTGGAAGTCCTGACGGGGGCTGACGGGATTTATTGCCACAAAAGGCACAAATATCACAAAGTTAGCCTCTCTATGGAGTCTCATTTCTTGGCTCCTGCGCCGTTGGATTCCCGCTTCCGCGAGGGCAGGCTCTGACCTTCCCCCTTGATGGGGAGGGGACTTTGTCACCTAAGAGAAACGCTAAGTAGGAACTCTCTTGATTACCGATTCTCACATACACGGCGGGCATAGGCATGGCAGGCGCTACTATCTCAGCGATATTCCGATGGAGGATGCGCTGGGGCGGTATCTGGGCGCACTGGGTGATACCGGGGGGCTTGCTCATACGGAGTCCGAGGTGGTGGCGCTGTCGCATGCGAGGGGGCGGGTTACGGCTGAACCGGTGTGGGCGCGAGTGTCGTCGCCGCACTACGACTCGGCGGCGATGGACGGGATTGCGGTGCGCGCCGCGGATACGGTGGGGGCGACGGAGACTTCGCCGCTGCGCCTCGCGGTGGGAGAGCAGGCGGTGTGGGTGGATACGGGCGATCCGATGCCGGAGGAGTACGACGCCGTTATCATGGTAGAGGTGGTGCATGAGGTTGACGGCGGCACACTGGAGATTCAAGCGTCTGCCGCGCCGTACCAGCATGTGCGACCGCTGGGAGAGGACATCGTAGCAACGGAGCTCGTGCTGCCGGAGAGCCATACGATTCGGCCTGTGGATATGGGGGCTTGCGCCGCCGCGGGGCTATCGGAGCTGGTGGTGCGCCGCAAGCCGAGCGTTGCAGTCATCCCGACGGGCAAAGAGCTTGTGCAGGTGGGCAGCGAGTTGAAGCCGGGAGATATTATCGAGTTCAATTCGCTGGTGCTGGCGGGGATGGTGGAGGAGTGGGGCGGGGAAGCCGCGATATGGGAGACGATACCGGACGATTTCGACAGGCTGCTCAATGCTGTGAGGGACGCGGCCGCGAAGCATGACATAGTGCTGGTGAACGCAGGGTCTTCGGCGGGGAGCGAGGACTATACGGCGAGGGTGGTGGAGACGCTGGGCGAACTGGTCGTGCATGGGACGGCTATTCGTCCGGGTCATCCGGTCGTGCTGGGCGTGGTAGAGGGCAAGGCGGCGCTGGGCATACCGGGATACCCGGTGTCGTCGGCGCTGACTTGCGAGCTGTTCGTCAAGCCGCTCATTGAGCGTAAGCTTGGGCTTCCCGCCATTGAGCGCAACAGAGTGAGCGCGACGATTACGCGCAAGACGCTTTCGCCAATGGGAGAGGACGAGTTCCTGCGGGTGAGGCTGGGGAGGGTCGGGGAGAAGCTGGTGGCATCGCCGGTGGAGCGGGGGGCGGGCGTCATTATGTCGCTGGTGCGCGCGGATGGGATCGTGAAGATTCCGCGCTTCTCGGAAGGGCTGGATGCGGGCGCGGAGGTCAGCGTGGACCTGCTTCGTCCCGTGGAGGCGATTGAGGATACGGTGGTGGTCATAGGCAGCCACGACATGACGCTGGACTTGCTTGCGAGCCATGTTCGGCGCGCACGACCTCAGATGACGCTGGCATCGTCGAATGTGGGCAGCATGGGCGGCTTGCTTGCGCTGGCGCGCGGAGAGGCGCACATGGCGGGGTCGCACCTGCTGGACGAAGAGACGGGAGAATACAACCTGTCTTTTATCCGGCGCTTCCTGAAGGGGCGTGGGGTGGTTGTGGTGAATCTTGTGCAGCGGATTCAGGGGTTGATTCTACCTACGGGCAATCCGAAGGGAATCGGCGCGCTGGAGGACCTGATGCGGGAGGATGTGGTGTTTCTCAACCGGCAGCGCGGGTCGGGGACGCGGTTGCTGCTGGACTACAAGCTGCGGGAACTGAGCATGGAAGCGGAGGACATTCGAGGGTATGACCGGGAGGAGTACACGCACCTTGCGGTTGCCGCGGCGGTGGCGGGTGGACGCGCGGATGTCGGGCTGGGCATTCTGTCGGCGGCGAACGCGATGGGGCTGGAGTTCGTGCCGCTGCTTTCGGAGCAGTACGACCTTGTGATACTCTCGGAGCATTATGAAAGCGAGCGGGTGCAGTTCGTGCTTGAAGTCATTCGGGGCGATACATTCAGGGCAGAGGTGGATGCGCTAGGCGGCTACGACACTTCGTCTATGGGGCGGGTTGTGGCGGAATTGAACTGAGCTATGATGTGTTGAAATTTTGTCTTCTATTTTGTCTTTTTGAGGAGGGTGAGAATTTTACAATCGGAAGCCGGGAGGCGTGCGACGATTTTAGATTCCTCACTGCGTTCGGAATGACAGTGGAGATGGGTTTGGAATGACAGTGAAAAGGCACAGGGTTGGCATAGGACGTTTTCACGAATACGATTTGTCCTTGTCATTTTGAGCAAAGCGATAAATCTGAAGTTGGAAACAGGTTTGCGTATAATGATTTGAGATTCCTCACTGCGTTCGGAATGACAGTGGAGAGGGGTTTGGAATGACAATCGAGAGGGGTTAGGAATGACTGTGCCGGGGTGTTTGTGGAATCGTCTGGGTTCTGTTGACATTTGTGTCATTCCCGTGAAAACGGGAATCCAGAGTCGTAAAATATAGCCGATTTCGTACTGTTTACGCTGTCTGAAAGCTACTGGATTCCCGCCTGCGCGGGAATGACGAGTTGAAATATCGAAATGTCAACACATCCTAGATTACATAGATAGGTATTGAATCGCGCCTGCATTTTTGATTTCACCCCCATTCCTTCGGCAAGCTCAGGACAGACTCTAGCCTTCCCCATCGAGGGTTTATAGGGGCAAGTATTGATAATAAACTTGCTTGCAATTGCGATTTCACCCCCATCCTAACCTTCCCCCATCGAGGGGGAAGGGACTTTACTAACCCTTCTCAGGGCATCAAGGGGGAAGGGGGTGAAGTGCGTCACTTCAACAGGTGTAGGAATATCCACAGATCAGGGAGGGCGGCGCTATGGGAATCACGGGGATTGTGCTTGCGGGGGGATTGAGCAGGCGGCTGGGGCGTGATAAGGCTGTTGAGAGTATTGGCGGGGAGCCGCTTATTTCTCGTGTCATTGGGCGCTTGAGCGCGTTGACGAACGAGACGGTGGTTGTGGTGAACAGTGAGGCGCGCGGTGAGGAACTTCCACTACCCATGGACGCGAAGACCGTGGTTGACATATACGCGGATTCTGGCTCGCTGGGCGGGATTTTCACGGGGCTTACAGCCGCAAGCAATGACTGGGGCTTGGTTGTCGCGTGCGATATGCCGTTTTTGAATGCCGGACTGATGAGGCACATGCTCGATTTGCGCCCCGGCTATGATGCCATCGTTCCCGTTCCGGACGGGTATCCCGAACCGACGCATGCGCTGTATTCCAAGGCTTGCTTGCCGCATATCGAGCGCAGGCTGAAGGCAGGGCAGTTGAAAATTGCGGGGTTCTTCGACGATGTGCGCGTTCGGTATGTCGGCGCCGATGAGATTGATTGCCTTGACTCGGAACGGCTTAGTTTCTTCAATGTGAATACGCCTGAAGACCTGTCGCGGGCGCTCACGCTCGCAGACGAGGGCAGGTAGGCGCATCGTGGCGCAGACGGTCCGAGTCAATGTGGAGATGTTCGGCACTGCGCGTCTTGCGTGTGGGCGAAGGCTGATGGAAGTGGAACTGCCGGCGAATTGCAGTGGCGTCGCGCTTACCGCCGCACTAGCGGATGCATGCCCGCAACTTGTGGGTGTCGCGCTGCGCGAGGACCTGGGGGGATTGTTGGAAAGTTACACGCTCAATCTCAATGGCACTGAGTTTGTTGAGGGTGGCGATGTGGCTCTCAGTGATGGGGATTTTCTGCTTTTGTTTTCCAGCCAGGCGGGGGGTTAAACAGGGTCTTTCGGTTGTTATTCTGAACGAAGTGAGGGCTAAACTCTCTGTTTGAAAACGAGGCAGCCTGTGGTCAGCGACTTTAGATCTCTCGCTTCGCTCGAAATGACAAAGTGAAATGCTTGATTTGACTGAGTAAAGTGCTTGAAGTGGCAAAGCAAGGGAACGCGATAATCAGAAAACTCGGTATTGCTGATAGGCGTTGGTATCAGACACGACATTTCCTTTGATGCGGACTTCACCCCCATCCTAACCTTCCCCCATCAAGGGGGAAGGGACAAAGTGCCTCAGTCCAACAGGGTACATGTAATATAGAAGCGGTACTTCACTTGCATGTTACAATGTGCGCAAGCCGCACGAGGGCGTAACTTTCTATTGCGGCAAGAATTTTGCTACCAGGTAAAGAAAAGTGCTGTACGGCTATAACGGCAGGGCGCTAATAGTCAATCTAACTCGCCGGACGAGCTACTGGCAGAAGTTGGATTCTGATGTGCTGCGCCGCTTCATTGGGGGCACGGGCCTTGGGGCGTTTCTGCTGTACGAGCACTGTCCTTCGGGCGTGGAACCTCTTTCTCCCGACAACCCGCTGATATTTGTTACCAGTCCGCTTGTGGGCAGCAGACTTACCACTTCCAGCAAGTTTGCGGTGCTTACTAAGTCGCCGCTCACGGGCTTCATCGGGGATTCGCTGTCGTCCAGCTTCATGGCGACCGAGCTGAAGAAGACGGGCTGCGATGCGCTCATCATCACGGGCAGGAGCGAACAGCCTTGCCTGCTATCCATAGACGACGGCGAAGTAGAATTTCTTGACGCCGGTGAGCTGATGGGACTCAGCACTTTGGAGACGGAGCGCGCGGTCAAGGAGCAGCTGGGATATCGCAGGCGGGTGGCTTGTATTGGGCCTGCGGGCGAGAATCTGGTGCGGTTCGCGAGTATCACGAACGACGGCGGGCGGCAGGCGGCGCGGACGGGCCCCGGCGCTGTGATGGGATCGAAGAATCTCAAGGCGATTGCCGTGAAGGGTACGCAATCCGTTCCGGTCTATGATAACTATGCGCTGAATGAGATTGGCTCGGACCTGACGCGGCGCAGTCTTGGGCCTGCGACAGAGAAGTACAGGACGCTGGGCACGATGGCAAACGTGTCGGTGTTTAACAGCCTCGCCACGCTTCCCACGCGCAACTTCCAGCAGTCAACCTTCGATGGCGTTGATGGCGTTAGCGCGGAACAGTTCCACGAGTCGAACTTCGTGAAGAACGCACACTGCGCGAACTGTACGATTGGATGCGAGAAGATTCTTGTTACCAGCGATAAGGGTGAGAAGAAACAGGGGCGCATGGAGTACGAAAGCGCGTTTGCACTGGGGCCGTTGGTGGGCGTGGCAGACGGCAATGCCGTGATACGCGCCTCCACGCTGTGCGACGAGCTTGGCATGGACACAATCAGCGTTGGGGCGACGATTGCCTGGGCGATGGAGTGTTTCGAGCGCGGCATACTGACCGTGGAAGATACCGGATGCATTGACCTGCGTTTCGGCAGCGGCGAGGAACTGATAGAGTGCATCAGAATCATCGCAGGGCGCGAGGGGATTGGCGACTTGCTCGCTGAGGGCAGCTTGCGGGCATCGCGGATTGTCGGGCAGGGCAGTGATGCATGGGCGATGCAGGTGAAGGGTCTGGAGATGCCGGGCTATGAGCCGCGCAGCCTGAAGACGATGGCTCTAGGCCTGGCGGTGAGCACGCGGGGGGCTTGCCACAACAGGTCGTCGGCATACGAGGCGGACTTCTCTGCGCGGGTGAACAGGCTTGAGGTTGACGAAAAGCGGGGGCGGATTACGGCTGAAGGGGAGGACTTCTCTGCCGTGCTGGACTCGCTGATATGGTGCAAGTTCCTGCGAAAGGCGTTCGACGACCTGTATGAAGAGTCGGCGGAGATTTATCGGCGCATTACCGGCTGGGACATGACGGCGGACGAACTGCGGCTGGCAGGAGAGCGCATTAACAATCTGAAGAAGGCGTTCAATGTGCGTGAGGGCTGGGCGCGCGAGCATGATACACTGCCGCAGCGCGTGTTCGATGAGATGCTGCCGACAGGAGTGGCTGCGGGCGTGGGGTTGAGCAGGGATGACCTGGATATGATGGTGCAGGGATATTATCGAGCGCGGGGCTGGAATGAGGACGGGATGATTCCGGACGGGAAGATGCGGGAGTTGGGGTTGGGGGATGTGATTCAGAGCGAGAAAATCGGCTTTGAGCCAGTGTTGGGCGACTAGAGAGAGGGAAGATTGAACAGAGAGAGGAACGAGCTTCGCGGTACTTTGCGGCAGAAGTTTCCGCGCAGTCGCGGGCAGCTGCTGCCTGCGCTGCATTATCTTCATCATGAGTTCGGCTACCTGCCGGACTGGGCTATGGAGGTCGTGGGCTGGCATCTTGGGATTCCGTCGAGTGAGGTGTATGGCGCGGCGACGAGCTACACGGAGCTTCGCATTCAGGAGCCGGCCGAGCATGTGATTCGCGTTTGCACCGGGCTTAGCTGCTGGCTGAACGGAGGGAAGCGGCTTATGGCTGAGGCGCATGCCGCGCTACTTGACGGCGGCGCGCAAGACAAAGTTGCACTGGAAGAGACGCCGTGCGCCTACATGTGCGGAGTGGCGCCTGTCGCGGAGATTGACGGCGAGTGGCGCGGCAGGCTGGACGCGGGTAAACTGAGCGCAGTCATTGGGGAGGTGTCGTCTTGACGGACGCCGTATCGGAAGCCCTGAAATCCATTCGCAGGTCTGCTGAGGACGAGCAGGGCTCCAAGAATAGTATGACTCGCGTTACGGTGCAGGTCGGTCATTGCTCGCTGGCTGTCGGCGCTGATGAAGTCGTGGAGGCGGTGCGGGAAACTCTGCCCGGTGATGCTTATCTAGTGGCGGCAGGGTGCGACGGGGCGTGCTTTGCCGGGCCCAAGCTGTCCATTGCGTCACCGGACGGGCGGGGCAGCGAATACTGGAATATGTCGGCGGACATGGTGCGAAAGGGGTTCGTTTTTCAGCGACCGACGGATTCGGCTGAACGGGACCCGGCGAATGCGGCCGAATTCATTGACAGGCAGCGGCGCATCACGCTCGGCGGTTGTGGGATGCTGGACGCCCTCAGTTTAGGGGAATATGTTGTGAGCGGCGGATACAGAGGGCTTGCGCGCGCGCTGGCCATGCCGCCGGAAGAGGTCATAGAGGAAACGCTGGCGTCGGGACTTCGCGGGCGAGGCGGGGCGTATTTTCCTGCGGGGCTGAAGTGGCGCGGGGCGCGCGGGGTAAGGAATACGCCGCGATACCTTGTTGTGAATTGCGAAGAGGGCGAGCCGGGCATCTTCAAGGACCGGCATCTTATGGAGGGTGTGCCGCACCGTCTGATTGAGGGCGCAATCATCGCCGCATACGCATCGGATGTACACGAGGGGTACATCTACATCAACGCGGAGGCGAATCTGTCGGCAGAACGGATGCAGATCGCGGTGGAACAGGCATACGAGGCGGGGATTCTAGGCGACAACATTCTGGACTCAGGGTACTCGCTAGAAATGCAGATTATGCGCGGTGCGGGAGGCTATGTGTGCGGCGACGAGACGACGCTGCTGAACACGATGGAGGGGCAGCGCCGCGAGCCGCGACAACGACCGCCGTTCCCGACTGAGGCGGGACTGTGGGGCAAGCCTACGGTCATCAACAACGCCGAAACGCTGTCCAGCGTGCCGTACATTCTTGCGAACGGAAGCGATGCCTTTGCTGAAATCGGCACTGAGGACGCGAAGGGAACGAAGATTATCAGCCTGAGCGGCGCTGTGAGGAACGCGGGGCTTGCGGAAGTGCCAATGGGAACGACATTGCGCGAGATTATCTACGATATTGGCGGCGGGCTGAATGATGGCAGTTCATTAAGCGCGATCGCGGTGGGCGGACCTTCGAGCGGCATATTCCCGGTGTCGATGCTGGACACGCCAATAATGCCGGGCTTCATTCACGAATCGGGCGTAATGCTGGGCGCGGGCGGCGTCATCGCGCTGGATGATAGCGTGAGCGTTGTGGACATGATGCGAAAGCTTGCCGCGTATAATGCTGACGAATCGTGTGGGAAATGCACTCCGTGCCGTGAGGGGACGCCGAGGATGGTGGAGCTGGTGGACGGGTTGATTGCGGGTAAGGCGTCGGCGTCGGACCTGAACGACCTGCGACAGCTTGCCGCACTGGTGAACGCCGCGTCGCTGTGCGGGCTGGGACAGGCGGCGGGGAATCCAGTGCTGAGCGCGCTGCATTTTTTTGGAGACGAGTTGGCGATGATGGTGGATGAACGCTAATATATGAACAGCGCATGCCCCTGTGAACGCGGTCGATGTACAGGAGAGAACGGCGATATGAACGAATACACTGCGATAATCAAGCAGGATGGCGACCGGTGGATTGGCTGTATAGAAGAGGTGGCAGGGGTGACCTGCCAGGAAGCGACGCGCGAAGAGTTGCTTGAATCTCTTGAGTCCGTTCTGAAAGAGATGTTGGAACTGAACAGAAAAGACGCCATTGCCGACATCGGCGGCGATTATCAGGAAGTGCGTATAACCATATCGTTGGGAGAGCAGTTCGACGTGGAAGCCGAACTCGATAGACTGGAAAAGCTCAAGGCTGCATCCACCGGCCTATACAAAACCGACTCCGAGGGGAACATCGTCCAATCGGGGTATCCGCACATCGTGTTCAAGAATACGGGCGCACCAATGATAGAAGGCACGCGCATAAAGGTTCAGGTCATCGCCATTGACAGCCAGTACTGGGGCCTGAGTCCTGAGCAGATTCAGGGTGAATACGCGGGCTTGACCTTAGGGGAAGTATATTCCGCGCTCGCGTACTACTGGGACCACAAAGAGGACATAGACCAGCAGATTGAGGATGAGAAAAGATTCGTGGACGAAATGCGCCGGCGAAATGAACCCCATCAGCGCGAAATGGAGCGCAAAATAAAGGAAAAGGCGAAAGAGATTGGGTTACTTTAGTGCCGATTTCATTCTATATGGACCATAATGTGAAGGGTCCTGTAACCGTCGGGTTGCGTTCTCGTGGGGTAGATGTGCTGACTGCGGAACAGGACGGAAACAAGAGAATGTCTGACCCTTCCTTACTAGACAGGGCAACTGAGTTGCAGAGAGTATTCTTCACTAACGACGATGACTTTCTAGCAGAAGGAGCGAAACGGCAAAGAGAAGGCATCTATTTTTCTGGCATAGTGTACACACACCAGAACAGGGTTTCCGTTGGGAGGTCTATACAAGACTTGGAGACCATTGCTAAGACGCGCCAACTGGAAGATTTAGCCAATACCGTTACTTATCTACCACTCAGAAGCATCGTATATCGTCAGGAAGGCGAATAATGACCACAACTCTCACCATCAACGGCAGCCCCGTACAAGTTCACGACAGCGCGACTGTGCTGGATGCTATCAACCAGTCCGGTACTTATATTTCGCAGCTGTGCAAGGACCCGGACATGAAGCCGATAGGCGCTTGCCGCACCTGCCTTGTACAAGTCGAGGGGGTGCGAGGCTATCCGGCGTCGTGCGCCGTGCCGGTTACTGAGGGCATGAGCGTATGGACGGATACGCCTGAGGTACAGGCGATGCGTAAGGGTGTGCTTGAGTTGACGCTGGCGATGTTCCCATCGAACGGCGCGAATGGTCACAAGAACTACAAGGAGCTTTCCATCGCTGCCGACAGGCACGGCATCACTGAGCCGCGCTGGGAGGGCAGGGAGCGAGAGGTCGTTGACAGCAGCAATCCGGTGTTCAACATCGCTATGGAGAGCTGCATTCTTTGTCAGCGATGCGTGCAAGCGTGCCAGGACGGGCACCAGTTCATTGGCGCGATTGACTTGCTTGGCACGGGAACGCAGGGCAGGATCGGCACATTCGCTGAGAGGCCGCTGGTGGAGTCGGTATGCACTACTTGTGGGCAGTGCCTGTCAGTATGTCCGACGGGTGCGATTGAGGTGAAGGTTCCGCCTCTCAAAGTCGCCAAAGAGGTTACGACAACCTGCCCGTACTGCGGCGTCGGCTGTGGGATCAAGGCGCAGGTGGACGACACGGATCGGATCGTTGCGATGCTCGACGATCCGGAGAACCAGTCCAGCGTTGGGATGCTGTGCGTGAAAGGGCGCTTCGGCTACTCGTTCGTGAACCATGAGGACAGGCTGACCACGCCGCTAATCCGCAAGGACGGCATCCTTACCGAAGCGAGCTGGGACGAGACGCTCAGGTACTTGTCCGACAACCTTGCCAAGTATCGCGGGGAGGAATTCGCGACTCTGTGTTCCGCGAAGGCGACGAATGAGGACGGCTACATACAGCAGAAGTTCTCCCGGCTGGTTATGCAGAGCAACCATATCGACCACTGCACGCGGCTGTGCCATTCGCCTTCCGTTGAGGCGATGCTCGAATCGCTTGGCAGCGGCGCGACCAGCAATTCATATCAAGACTACGAAGAGGCGGGCTGTCTCGTCATAATCGGTTCGGATGCGAACTCCAATCATCCTGTGGCGGCATCGAGGATGCGGCGGGCAGTCATCGAGCGGGGAGCGAAGCTCATAGTAATCAACCCGCGCCGCATCGAGATGTGCGACTTCGCGGAACTGTGGCTGAGGCCGCGCCCCGGAACCGATGTGGCGCTGCTGAACGCGATGGCGAAGGTAATTTTAGACGAGGACCTGGTTGACTGGGACTTTGTGAACGGTCGCACCGAAGACTTTGAAGAGTGGCGCGGGATCATTGACAGGTACACGCTCGAATACGCGGAAGGCATTACGGGGGTTGCAGCGGCGGACATCGCGCAGGCTGCGCGAATATACGCCAAGCCGCCATTCAGCGGCTCGTGCCTTATCTGGGGTATGGGCATCACGCAGCACATGATGGGAACGGCGAATGCTCACAGCCTGCTGAACTTGTCATTCGTCGCGGGTCAACTGGGCAGGCCGGGGTCGGGCATTTCGCCATTGCGCGGGCAGAACAACGTGCAGGGGTGCGGGGACGCGGGCTGTCTGCCGAATGCGTTCCCCGGCTACCAGATAATCTCCGAGGACACCGTATCAAAGTTCCAGCGGGCGTGGGGCAATCATCCGCTGCCTGACAGGGAGGGGCTGGTCATCACGGAGATGATGCTGGAAATGGAAATTGGCCGGATAAAGGCGATGTATGTTACGGGTGAGAACCCGCTTTTGAGCGAACCTAATCTGCATCACGCAGAAGAGACATTCCGAAACCTGGAGTTCCTCGTGGTTCAGGACATCTTTTTGCATGAGACCGCGCAGATCGCCGATGTAGTTCTGCCGGCGACGTCTTTCGCGGAGAAGGATGGCACTTTCACGAACAGCGAGCGGCGAGTGCAGCGAGTCCGCAAGGCAGTTGAGCCAATCGGAGAAAGTCGCCCGGACTGGGAGATTATCTGTGATCTGGCACGGCAAATGAGCCGGGACCTCGGGCTTGGGCTGGAAGACCAGTTCGCCTATACGCACCCGTCGGAGATTTGGCAGGAGATGGCAGATAATACGCCCATCATCGCCGGAATCTCATACAACCGTCTTGAGAAGGAAGGCGGCATCCAGTGGCCTTGCCCGACCACCGACCACCCCGGCACGCGCTTCCTGTATGAGAACGATTTCCCGCGCGGGCCCAGGGCTAAGTTTGTCGGCTTCCGCCAGGGACCTCAGGCTGAAGAGATGCCGACAAAGCGATTCCCTCTGATTTTGAATACCGGACGCATACTGTATCACTGGCATGGCGGCACTATAACACGCAGGGCGGACAATCTGCTGGCGCGCGCTCCGGAACTGGAAATCAACATGAGCGCAGAGGACGGCGCAAAGTATGGCGTCTCTGACGGCGAGTGGATAAGCCTGAAGTCAAGGCGCGGCGTTCTGGAGGGCAGGGTGCTTTACACTGAGAAGATGCGCTCCGGAGAGGTGTTCGTGCCGTTCGTCAAGCTCCAAGAGCACGCCGCGAATTTCCTCACCACGGATGCGCTCGACCCGTTCTCCGGCATTCCGGAGTACAAGGTCTGCGCCGTGCGAATCGAGAAGGTGGCGGAAGCTGCTCACTCCGCGGACTGAGGCTTAGGCACGTAAATCCAGCCTTCCAGCTTCGCGGCTGGCAGTTCGTCGCGGTTGGGATGGCGGAATTTATCTGCGTTCTGCGCCCAACGCGCGGCGGCTATCGCCGCGATTACTGAGTCCAGGCAGTCGTCGTTGGCAAGGCAATCCTCTCGCAGTTCTGATAGATTGGGCAGCACTATACCTGCATTCTGCTGAAGGTCGTCCAAGATGGCGTTGCGCCGTTCGTCGCGCAGCAGGACAGACTTTGGCTTCTTGTATCCCTTGTAGATAGAGCCAATTGTCCTTAGAAAAGCCCCCGGCATCGTCTCCAGAAGCGTTACCGTCGCGGGTTGACTGGTTGACGCTTCGATCGGCGGCACAGTCCATCGGCTTGGATCGTCCGAGTAGAGACCGTGCAGCATGCGGATACCCCAATATGTCATCGGAAGCATGTTGGGGTTGACCTTGTGGAGTGGTGAGAAACTCTCTTTGAAATGCGCTACATCTCCGGCACGTTTCGGCTCTATGCTGAAATGATTGACAAAGGCGTCTCGCGCCGCATAAAAGTCTTCGAGGTTCATTCCGTCTATGATGCGCCACACATCCGGCATTGCCTTCAAGTCGTCGCCTGTATTCAAAAACTCGGCGAATTCCTGCGGAACGCAAAATGGGAAGTCGATAGCAGCTATGGTCGGCGTGGATACGGCTATCAGTAGGTTAGTTACATCTTTGCGGCGTATCATATTCGCGCCCTCGAATACGAGCGAGCCTTCCCTTGTCAGGCGTCCGTGAGTTACCCAAGTACCTCGGTCATGTTTTGCGCCGCTGAAGTCAATGCCGATGATGTTGGTCACGAAAGTCTCTTTCAACACTTTGGGGTGGGAACGTCGGGCAGCAGAATTGTAGCACCTGCGGGTGTTGGTCGCAGCGCACACTCGGCCCGTGGTAGGGCTGGGCATAAATCGCCATGTCCCCCTTCCCGACCTTCCTACAAATGACTGATAGGGGTAGGTATTGTCAGTGGCCCTGCTTGCTGTTGCGATTTCACCCCCATCCTAGCCTTCCCCCATCAAGGGGGAAGGGACTTTGATCCCGCATTTGTGGATACTTTGGATATTTACCTACTCTTGTCAGCCCCAAAAGATGGCAGGACTTTCGCAAGTCTCTTCGCTGGGCGTCACGGTCTTCCAATTCTGGTATCATTCCCTCTAACAAACTCTCGCTCGGAAGGATGCCCCATGACGACACCCATAACACAGATAGCGCGACCCGAGGCAGGACAGTACACGGGACAGCGCAAGCTATTTCTTGTACCGATATTCCTTTTTCCACCTGATATTCCCGAAGATGCCTCACAGTTGCTTGAGCGCTACTGGTCCGAAGTTCGAGATCATATTCAAAACCTGGAGAGGACTCTCGGCGGCGTGAAGTATGTTTTTCATGAGACGATTTATGCCGACGGAGAAGAAGGCATGAGGATGGTCGAGGCGATGAACCCGTTCGGAAGCACATTCATTCAGGCGATGCGCAGCGCGGGCGCTTCCCTGGAATCAACTGAGGACAGGGCAGTTGTCGAAGAGCATAGCGACTGGCAGCGGTGCCTGTCCATTGGCCTGATGAGCGAGAAAGTAATGAACCTCGCAATGAACGGGATTCAGGAGACGACCCGGCAGCGCTTCGAGCATATAGGGCAGCGCATATCGGATACCGTGAAGGAAGACGAAGCGGGGGCGCTGTTCATAAGCGAGGGACATCGCGTGCAGTTTCCCAGCGACATTCAGGTCTTCTTCGTAGCGCCGCCTGCGCTGGACGCAGTGAAACGCTGGATAAATGATCAGATGCGAGCTTTTACTCAGACTCAACCCGACGGAGAGATGCAATGAGCAAGAAATGGCAGATGCGAAAGTTCAATCTGTCCGACAAGCATCGATGGAAGGCAAAGCCCGGCAACAAGATATTCGTAATCAACAGGGGGGCAGTGCATTTCGAGCACCCCGGCGATTGGGTGGTCAAACCTGAAGGAGGCTCCATTTGTCTCTATGACGGTGTAGAACCGGACGACAACATTCGATTGCAGGTCTCGGTTACTCAGATAGGTCCTAACGGACTCGCGGTTAACTGGAGCAAAATGCCGTCTCTTGCATATCAGATGGAGCATGCGGTGCTTGCGGATGACGAACGACACCGCACCCGGAGGGGCCCTATGCTGAAAGTGCAGCGGCGGGACTTGGAGTACGCATGGCTGGAGATTGACTTCATCGACCCTACAGAGAAGCGAACGGCGCACTCAAGGGCCTGCCTCGCGCGGGGTGCAAACGTGCAGGCGCTGATAACCATGGAATACTGGCCGGAACATCACAATATAGCCAACAATGTGTGGAACGACGTGCTGGAGTCGCTGAAGCTCGGTGTATATGTGGAAAATCCATTCAGGGGTCCTTTGAATAGCTGACGAGGAGAGAGGCAATGACAACGCAGATACAGACCCGGCGATATACGTTCGAGGAATATCTGGAGCTGCCTGAAGCGGAGGGACGTTTCGATGTAGTGGACGGAGAGATTATATTGGCTTCTTCACCCTTGCCGGAGCATCAAGTAGTGTCTCGCCAGTTTTTTCGTATTTTAGATTCGTTTATCACTGAAGGCGACTTTGGCGAACTACTTTTTGCGCCAATGGACATTGTGATACGTCGAGAACCGCTTCGTGTGAGGCAGCCCGACTTGATGTTTTTCAGGAAGGGACGATTCGACAGGACTGCGAGGATTACAGAGTATGCGCCGGACCTAGCCATCGAAATAATCTCTCCGTCGAACTCGCGCAGTCATGTGGAGAGCAAGATGCAGGACTACGCGGACATAGGCTTGGCTGAATGTTGGTGGGTGTCTCTGTCGGCTCACACGATTGAAGTGTTCACTCTGACAGATGGCGAGTGGGAGTTCTCCGGCATTTACCGTGAGGAAGATATGGTGCAATCCGGGGTGCTTCAAGGACTTGAAGTCGAGGTTTCTCGACTGTTCGCGTAGTTACATCTGAAATTAACGGCTAAATCTCCTGTTATGGAGGGATGGAAACAATGACAACTAACGGCAGTCCACTTCGCAGTCGAGCATGGTTTGACACGCCCGAACTTTATGGCTGGCTCAGGCAAGCGGCTTTCAAGGCGGAGGGCTTTGGCGAGCCCGCGTACCAGAATAAGCCCATCATCGGCATCTGCAACACATGGAGCGAACTGACGCACTGCAACGCGCATTTGCGCCAGCTCGCCGAGGCGGTGAAGCGCGGCGTGTGGCAGGCAGGTGGATTTCCGATGGAGTTCCCGGTGATGTCGCTGGGCGAGTACAACATGCGTCCGACGACGATGCTGTTCCGCAACCTGATGAGCATGGATGTGGAGGAATCAATCAGGGCGAATCCGCTTGACGGCGTAGTGCTGCTGGCAGGCTGCGACAAGACGACGCCCGCCGTTCTGATGGGGGCTGCCAGCGCGGACGTTCCGGCGATTCTTGTTACCGGGGGACCTCAGCTCAAGGGCAACTGGCGGGGCGAGGAGCTAGGCTCCTGCACAGACTGCCGCCGGTATCACACGGAGCTTCGGGCAGGGAGCATTACGGAGGAGCAGTGGGCAGAGCTTCAGAACTCGATAGTGCGGAGTCCGGGGCACTGCATGGTGATGGGCACGGCGTCAACGATGGCTTCTATGGGCGAGTCTCTCGGCATGGCGCTTCCGGGCAATGCCGCGATTCCCGCCGTTGATTCGCGGCGAATTCAGCTTGCAGAGGCGTCGGGCAGACAGGTGATGGAGCTTGTGAAGCAGGACCTCACGCCGTCCAAGATTATGACGCGGGAAGCATTTGAGAACGCTATTCGCACACTGCACGCCCTCGGCGGCTCAACCAACGCTATCATCCACCTTACGGCAATCGCGGGGCGACTGGGCATCGAGCTGCCGCTGACACTATTCGATGAGCTTTCGCGGACGACGCCATTCATACTGAACCTAAAGCCGTCGGGCGAGTTCCTGATGGAGGACTTCTTCTATGCGGGCGGGCTTCCCTCGCTGCTGAACGAGCTACGGTCACTGCTGCATACCGAACAGATGACGGTTACAGGCAGGACGCTTGGCGAGAACGTGGCGGGCAGCATCAATCACAACCCGGATCTTATCCGCAGCCTCGACGAGCCGCTCAATCCTGAAGGCGGGCTGGCGGTCGTGTACGGCTCGCTTGCACCGAACGGCGGCGTCATCAAGCCGACGGCGGCTTCGCCTGAACTTCTGACACATCGAGGACGAGCAGTGGTATTCGAGGACCACGACGACATGGAGCACCGCATAGACGATCCGGACCTGGACGTTACGCCGGACGATGTGCTGGTGATGCGGAACGCGGGGCCATTGGGCGGACCGGGCATGCCGGAGTGGGGGTTTCTGCCGCTGCCCAGGAAGCTGCTGCAGCGTGGCATTCGCGACATGGTGCGCCTGAGCGACGCGCGCATGAGCGGGACGGCGTTCGGGACGGTTGTGGTGCATGTTACGCCGGAATCTGCGTCAGGGGGGCCGCTTGCCGCTGTGCAGAACGGGGACATCATCGAGCTGGATGTGCCGAACCGCAGGCTGGACTTGCTGGTAGAGGAGCGGGAGGTGCAGCGAAGGCTGTCCGAGATACCGGCGCAGAAGCCGCACTTCGGGAGGGGCTACGGGGTGATGTACTCGCAACATGTGACGCAGGCTGACACCGGGTGCGACTTCGACTTTTTGCGGGCGGAGAGCCTGTAGTGTGTGTCTGAATTATGCTGCCGTATCCGATCTCATCTGATGCCCTGATTTGGGATGAATGGAATAGACATATTGCGCGCCACGCCGTTATTCAACAGGAAGTTGAGGAGGTCTGTGAAGGTAGATATATCGTCCGACAAGGACATTCCGGCAGGTTCATAGTCATTGGACTGACTAGCATCAATCGTATGTTGGCAGTGATACTGGAAGCCGGCGAAGAAGAAAGGTTCTATGTTGTTACGGCACGTTCCGCCAGTCGCAGAGAGAGTCACATTTTTAGAGGGGAGATGAGAGATGAATGAAAAAGGCACGTCCGTAAAAGACCCGATGCCTGACGAATTCGCCAGTAGGGAAGAGCAAGCCGAGTTCTGGGACACACATGACATTGCAGACTATTGGCATGAGCTTAAGCCGGTGGAGCTAAAGTTTTCAGAGAACTTAGCCTATGGCCATGGAGTTGTGGTTCGATTCAGTTCTGACACCCTGACGAAAGTTTATGAGACCGCGCGAGAGCAGGGCATCACTATGGATGCGCTTATACAGCAGTGGGTTGTCGAGCGGCTGGAAGAGTAGCCGCAGATATTTGTCTGTCAGTTTCCATTGTTGCGATGAACTCCAGTCAGATGTAGAGCAGTTGATTTTGCATCTCGTCCGCCGTAACTGTATCTAGCATTTGGAGCAGTCGATCAGTGATTCCATACGGACTTCGACGAACTGCAATAATGATACCTGCGTGGCTTCTCCCGTCAGTAAGGTATTGACGATGCAGTTCTTCAAAGTCCGCTCGATTGTGTGTTAGAACGGTCAGGCTTGCTTCGGCGGCGTATGCTAGTTGGTCCTGGTCCGGTTTGCCCAGTTGCCCGGCGTCTCGCGCGGTTATTGCTCGAAACCCGCGGCCCTTCAACAATTCGCCTACCAAGATATTCACATCTTCATCAGTGTAGATGGCTATGAACAGACAATCGTTCACAGGTTTCTCACGCTCGGATGTATGAGATGTTCAGGGATTCTGTTTCGCTGGATGTGCCCTTCTATTTCTTCGGTGTGATGGTCATAGTAGCTGAGCGCGTCGTGTATCGCTTCTAAGCTAAGGTGTGGAAGTGCTTCAAGAATTTTCTCGGGCGTGTATCCCAACCGTGAGTTTTCTACAATCGCGCGCACTGGCGTTCGCGTTCCCTTCACGATTGGTTCACGGCTCAGTATGCCTTCTTTTCTGATGATATATTGGTGATCCGTAAACGTTATACCTTCTTCATAAAATGCGGTTGGATTTTCTTTATCGAATTGCCATAGGGCTTTGTCGATAAGGCGTGGTGGCACATTGTCAAGGTCTCGCCAATGCCTAAGCAGGAGAATATAGAGACGGAAATCACTGAACTGAAGCGTTTTCTCCTTGAATCTCTCGGCGTCAGTCAATTTGTGTAAAGCGCGCCAAACCCTAACGTCTATAATTCCAAACTCATTAGAATTCCAAGCAGTGAGAAATGGCGACGCCGTGGCAATGCCTATGCCACTCATCAGAGCAAGTATCCAAGCTGCGAAGTCTGGATGGTTTAAATATTGTTCGGCTGCCATAGCCGCTAATGATGTATGCAATTGCACACAATTATCCGAGTTTCCGTCTCTGAAAGTCTTCCAATGCCTGGCAGTTTTCCACTTTCGAAGGTTGCAAGCCTGTGTGTGGGTAAGGTAGCCCTGCTTTTGATAAAGGTTCTCTACCTCAGGCAATAGATCCCCCGCATCATACGAGAACCGACTGGCGAGAGCTTCGAGACAGGCTTTTGGAAGTTTTGACCGTAGCTCATTGACTATCTCATCGACAATCGAAAAATCAGTAACTCGCCTATTACGACTGTACTTTTGCCAAAATACATCGAGCGCGTGGTCAAGACTGACCTGAACGTTTGACTTGCTCATTCTAATTCCTTTTGTATCACCTTCCCTGGTGTATCTGGACCTTTACGGAGCCGGTGGTCTTGTCGTAGGCGGTTGCGAAACCGTCTTGAATGTCGTCCAGCGAGTAGATGTGCGTTACCATCGGCTTGAGGTCAACGCGGCCGGATGCCATAAGGTCGATCGCGACTTCGTAGTCGTGCCTGCCGTTGATGATACCGTAGCAGGACGAGAAGACGATGGTCTGCTCCTTCAGCATTGGTGGCAGCCAGTCAACGGTGATGGGCGCGCGGTAGCCGCCGATGACCACGAAGCGCCCCTGCTCGCGCGTAACTTCTATCGCCTGCGTGATCGGGTCGGGACGCCAGCCGCCGACCGTCTCCACAGTAAGGTCTGCGCCGAGACCCTGCGTGGCATCGAGGATGGCGTCGTTGAGCGCGGGGTCGTCGGGCGCGAAAGCGTGGTCAGCGCCAAGTCGCTTTGCGAGACTTGCCTGCTGCTCGTGGCGCGCGGTGACGAATATCGTGCCTGCTCCGAGCGCTCGCGCCGCCGCGACTGCCGTCAAGCCGATGTTGCCCGCGCCCAGCACAACGACCGTCTCGCCGCCGATGAGGTTGCCGCGCCGCACGCCGTGAACGGAGACGGCAAACGGTTCGACGAGCGCTGCCTCCTCCCAAGTGAGGTTGTCGGGCAGGGTGTAGCAGCCCCATGCCTTGCGCTTGATGTATTCGGCGAAGCCGCCGCCCTCCGGCGGAGCCATGTCCATGCACTGCTTGTATTGTCCCATGCGGCAGTACCAGCAGTTCAGGCAGGCACGCCCATGCCCGATTGTTTCGATGGCGACTCGCTGACCAAGCAGCCCTGAGTCGATTCCATCGCCAACGGCAATGATTTCACCGGCGACCTCGTGTCCGACAGGGGACTCGTCGGCTTCTTTCTGGTCCGCCTTCATTTGCAGGTCCGAGCCGCAGATGCCGGTGGAGCGAATTCGCACTATGGCGTCGCCAGGACCCACTTCAGGGCGCGGATATTCGCCCAGCGTCATCGTACCGTTGCCATCGTAGAACGCCGCTTTCATCATTGCCATGTCGCACCTCCGGTGAGTGTATGAGTGTTTCAATCGGTCAGTTAGAGTCTTGCATAAGTGTAACTCAGTGAGGTGAGGAAGTATTTTCGCCCCCATCCCCTGCCTTCGCAGGGGCAGGCTCTAGCCTTTCCTTGTGGAGGGCTGAGAGGGGTTGGTATTGAAATGATCGCACTTGCAATTGTGATTTCACCCCCATCTCCCGCTTCCGCGAGGGCAGGCTCTAGCCTTCCCCCTCGACGGGGGAAGGGACTTATGCAATTTTCTTGGTCAGTCTCTCATACTTGTCAGTCCTGTCTATGTTCTGTTGACACTTTGTCGATGACTTTAGTTTCGTTTGTCATTTTGAGCGAAGCAGAAATCCTAAAGTCGGAAACAAGTTTTGCCTGCAACGATTTGAGATTCCTCACTCCGTTCGGAATGACAGGGGAGCGAAGTTCGGAGTGACAGATGAACTGGGTTTTCGAGTTTGAAATGACTTGTGTATCAAATGTCAACACACCCTAGCTGATACAAGGATTCCCTGCCTAAACGGGAGACTGACCAACTATTTATGCGTTTGCTGTCAGGAAATCGCGTGAGCCGTTCAGGATGAGGTCGTTTAGCGCGATTGCGGTGTGTATGTCGGAAGAGAGATGCCGTCCGGCGGCGTGGATGCGCTCGCCTATGGCGTTCTGCGCTTCTTGCACGACGGGATGCTCCGGCTTGCCAGGGTAGCCCATAGACTGCGCGAGGTCGTTAGTGCCCCACGCGAAAGCGTCTATGCCCTCTACTTCGAGGATGGCGTCTAGGTTCTCGAATGCGGTTGCCGATTCGAGCTGCGCCATTACCAGCATTTCTTTGTTCGTAAGCTCCATGAATTCGCTACGGTCGAGGCCGGGCTGGTCTATCAGGCCGCTGTCGTTGTAGAAGGTGCCTCTGCCACCGCCCCAACTGCGTTCGCCCTCCGGCGTAAAGCGGCAGGCGTCAACGAGCGCCTTTGCCTCTTCCGCATTCTCGACATGCGGACCGAGGACGCCCATAACACCCCGGTCAAGGTAGAGGTTGATGAAGTTGGCACCCTTGTCCGGCACGCGCATAATGGTGGTCAGCCCGTAGCCGTCAGCGACACGCACCATAGCATCCACCGACTCCTGAGTGAACAGGCCATGCTCGGCGTCGAGGTTAACGAAATCGAAGCCGCCAAGCATGCCTACCAGTTCGATGGCTTCGGCACTCGGATAAACGAGGCTCAAGCCCAAGCCTTTCTTGCCTTCGCGGTTTTTCGCAAGGATGTTGTTCTCTCTGATTCTTACCAATTGATTGCCTCCTTCGGCATATATTTTGTGTTCAGGTTAAGTAACCGTTATCGCTTTGACAAGACATTGAGGCGATTTCACAAGTCCTTAATCCTGCCGTTCCGTTCGCTCAATTGTCATTCCGAACGCAGGGAGGAATCTGAAGTCGTTGCTTGCAAACCTGTTCACGACTTTAGATTTCTCGCTTCGCTCGAAATGACAGGGATAAATTGCATTTATAGAATCATCTCAGACATTACACTTAGTTGATGACATTTTCCGCTCAGATGGTTGAATAGCAATTTCACTCCCATCCCCCGCTTCCGCGAGGGCAGGCTCTAACCTTCCTCTGTCAAGGGTTTATGAGGGTATGTATTGAAAATAATCGAGCCGGCATTTGCGGTTTCACCCCCATCCTAGCCTTCCCCCTCGATGGGGGAAGGGACTTCCGTTACCTATATGAAACGGTATTCGCCTATTCATGGGCTTGCGGGTGGCAGGGTTTTCTTTATCCATTCGGTGAGGTCTGTGAGGGTTTGCTGGCTGATTTCGTGTGCCATGGGGTACTCGTGATAGACGGGAGCGTAGCCTTCGGTTTGCAGGAATTCGCGAGTATCCCGCGCCATTTTTATTTCTATAACTGTGTCTGCGGTCCCGTGCGCTACGAAAATGGGTTGCGAGCGGTCTGTCGGCAGTTTTCCCCGCATCGTGTCTTCCTCGGGGGCGACTGCGCTGAGTGCCGCGAGTCCCTTGAACTTGTCAGGATTGGGCAGCCCGTAGCGGTAGGTCATCATGCCGCCCTGCGAGAAGCCGCCGAGGATGATTTCGCCCGGCCTGGTCGCGTAATGCTCTGTTACCTCATCAATCAGAGTCGCGAGCATGTCCACTACGGAGTCCACATCGTCGGCGCGGCGCAATTCCTGTGGAATGCGCCTGGGATATGTCCAGCCGAATCCGGTTGCGCCGGGCCCAATCTCGAACGGGATTGGCGCGTTGGGGAAGATGTAAACATAGCCGCTGGCGTCAATCGCGGGCGCGAGGCTCGCCAGGTCGCCCATGTGCGCGCCGAAGCCGTGCAGCAGGATAATCATGGGGTAGCTGCGCTCAGGGTCGTAGCCGTCGGGTTCGATGGCTATGTAGTGGAGGGTGCTGCCTTGGTGTTGGGTTGCTTGCAAATTAACCCTCCTCGCCGTCGTATTGCGGGCGCACCATCTCGTACACATCATCGGTCTTGCAGTACATGTTGCCCGCGAGCCTGCCGACGGGCTTCAATAGGCTGTGGTTGATGCGGTGGCCGTTGATGATGTCGTCGCGGATGTGCATCAGCAAGATTTCGCCGATGACAATGCCGTGGTTGTTATCGCTGCCTACGTTCACCACTTGATTAAGGCGGCATTCCATGTTTACCGGCGATTCCGCGACAAGTGGGGCGCGAACTATTTCGGACGGCTTGGCGGTGAGTCCGGCTATCTCGAATTCGTCCTCATCGGCGGGGAACTCGGCGGCGGTGCTGTTCATTGCCTCGGCGATGTCGTCCACCACCACGCTGACTACGAATTCGCCGGTCGCTTCGATGTTGGCGAGGGTGTCCTTAGCCTTCCAGCCCGCGCTGCGGGAGATTCCGAGCACGATGGTCGCCGGATCGTAAGCCATCGCGTTGAAGAACGAGAAGGGCGCAAGATTTACTATGCCATCCGCGGATACGCTAGAGACGAAGGCGATGGGACGCGGCACTACAACACCTGTCAGCACGCGATTGAAGCCCTCGAAGTTTTTTGGGTCTATTCGCAACTCAATTCTCCCTTGTTGATAAGTCGGTCAAAGGGTAATACTGGCGGGCGTCAATAGCAAGTGCGTTGGCTTCAAAGCGGGGCTAATAGGATGTGCAGGATGGATGGGATGTGGGTAAGAAAATTGCATTAGTGCAGTTTAGGACGATGAGATGCGCTTTCACCCCCATCCTAGCCTTCCCCCATCGAGGGGGAAGGGACTTATGCAAGATTCTCGATGGGGGTATAGTGCGTTGACTTGAGCGGGCGCGCAAACTTAAACTATAAACCGAAATTTCTCCGACAGGACGTGATTATGAGCAGTGCGCCGCTTGTGCGCCTGCCCTACATACTGAGGTAACTTGATGAGCAAACTAACGGACCTACTCGACAAGACGCAGACCGCATCGCCGGGCATCGGATTCGCGGCTTCCCGGCAATCCGCGGCTATTCCCTCCGTCGCGCTTATCGGGCGCGTAACGGCCGCCGAACTAGCGGATGATACAGGCTTGGCGGATTCACCGGCTGATGCGCTGCTGGTAACTCTCGACGCTTCGGACAGCGCGGCGGTCGGTCGCGTGGGAGATGCGCTCGGCGACAGGTTATGGGGCGCGAGAGTGGGAAGCGCAAGCTCGGACGACATCGGCGTGCTGAAGGAGGCGGGATGCGACTTCATCGTCTTCGACGCTGAGGGCACATCCGCCGCTGTGCTGAATGACGGCGACCTTGGCAAAGTAATCGCTGTGGGGTTTGACGAGCCTGAGTTCGACGAGGAAGAGGCGAAGGCAATCCGCACGCTTGACATAGATTGCGCGCTGCTGACGCCGGCTGACGGCCTTATGCCGCTCACGGTTCAGAAGCTCCTTGGCATACAGAGGATGCGCTCTACTGTCAGAAAGCGCACCGTGCTGAACGTGCCTGCGGATACCGGCAAGTCCGAGCTAGAGACGCTGAGGAACACCGGAATCGCCGCCATCGCATTGACACTTGTGGACGCGGGCGGGGAAGTCCAGCGTATTAAGGACGACATCGCAGACTTGCCGCGCCGCCGCTCACAAAGCAGCAGGGGTTCGTCTTCTCCCATTGTGGGCTTCGGCGGCTCTGCGGGCGCGGATGGGTTCGACGAGGATGATGAATAGCGGGGGAAGCGCCGCCGCATTATTTCACCTGATGACAGACCGTCCTTCGACAGGCTCAGGTAGCGTCTCCGTCCAGATGGTTGACTAGCAACTTCACCCCCATCCTAACCTTCCCCCATCAAGGGGGAAGGAACTTTTTCACCTAGTAAGGAAACGCCATTGACAAGCTCACCACGAACGGGAACTTGCCCGCGAGTCCTGGCTACCTGCCAACTGAAAGCCTGTCTATGAGGTAGTCGGGCAGGTTGTGTCGCCGCATTTTGTCCTGCGTTGCCGTGATGTCGTACTCAACGCGATGGTGCGCTATCGTCTGTGCTTCTTCGTCATAGACGATGTAGCTTGCCCTGGGGTCGCCGTCGCGCGGCTGTCCTACGGAGCCGGGGTTGACTATCAGCGCCTCTTCGTCGAGCTGAACTGCCCTGTCTTGCGGAAATGACATGAATGCCGCGCCGTCCGGACGCGGAATGCACAGAAACGGCATGTGCGAGTGTCCCACCAGACACCAGTATGTGTCGATGTGGGTGAAGCAGGCGATTGCGGATTCGACGGTAATCAGGTATTCCCACACGGGATCGCGCGGGCTGCCGTGCGCCAGGGTGAACTCTTCGATTTCAAGGGTTAGCGGCAAACTGCCTAAGTATTCGGCCTGGTCGCGCGTCAGCTGCTCTGCGGTCCAGCGATTCGCCGCCGCTGCGTAGGGATTAAAGCGCTGCACCGAAATGCTGCCGATTGCGGCAAGGTCGTGATTGCCCGCTACCGCGCTATGCTCGTGGGAGCGCAGCAGTTCCACGCACGCGGACGGGTCGGGCCCATAGCCCACGAGGTCTCCGAGCGACCAGATTTCATCGAAGCCGCCGCGTTCGTGGGCGTCTTCAATTACGGACTGGAACGCTTCCAGATTGCTGTGAATGTCCGATACTATCAGGGCTTTCATGGCGTGAAAACAGGGTATGACGTTCTCAGTTTGATAGCCACAAAAGACACAAAACTCGCAAAAGAAGGTGTGTTGGGCTTGTCAATGGGGAGCGGGCAATCTCTTACCAGTTGGCTACGCATTCTGGTATCCTTTCTGTGGCGACTTTGCCTGATACAGCTAGATTCTCAAACGGCAGTCGGGAGTACATCATACACTGCGACTGGCCGATTCACAGTATTTGCCGGAACTTCTAGGGTTGGGCATAATTCGTCCTATGTCCCCTTCCTAACCTTCCCCCTTTGGGGGAAGGGATAAGATGGGCGGCAATTATGCCCACTTCTAGGAACGTCGTGGAAGCCGAGCGAAACCAGACCATCACCATCAGCACCGCAAGCCCGGAGCAGACGCAATCCGCCGGCAGGATACTTGGCGCGCATGCGAGCGCCGGGGATGTGTTCCTGCTGACGGGCGACCTAGGGGCAGGCAAGACTTGCCTGACACAGGGTGTCCTGTGGGGGCTTGGCGGCGAGGAGTACGCGCGCAGCCCGACTTTTGTGCTGATATGCGAGTATTATGCGCGGCTGACCTTGTATCACATGGACTTGTACCGGCTTGACAGTATAGATGAGGTCATTGACCTGGGGCTTGATGACTACTTCCTTGGCGACGGAGTTTGTGTTGTGGAGTGGGCGGAAAAGGGAGCCGACGCCTTTATTGGTGAGCATGTGAATGTTGTTATAGAGGACACGGGCAACAACGGACGCAGGCTTACGTTGAGCGCCGATTCACCACGATATTCTGAGATGCTATCTGCGTTGAAGCGGGAGTTCTCCGATTCGGAGAGTACACCGCAATCAGATACTCCGACAGATACCCCGAAGGCACGGGCCGGGAATTGCGAGGCGCAGTGATGGAACTGGCGATTGACACTTCCACCCGATATGCCTCGATTGGATTGTCCAGTCAGGGGGAGTCGGTTGTCGAGCTGACTTGGCGCTCGGAGCGCAATCACTCTGTTGAGCTGATTCCCAGCATTATGCGGCTGCTCAAGCGCACGGACATTGGCGTCAAGGACCTCGATGCCATCTACATAGCATCGGGTCCGGGCGGGTTCAGCGCGCTGCGAGTGGGCATGAGTGCGGCGAAGGCAATGGCGGTGTCGCTGGACATCCCGCTAGTCGCGGTGGGGACGCTGGACATCGAAGCGCAGCCGTATCTCGGACTCGGCATACCGGTATGCGCGCTTGTTGGCGCGGGCAGGCGGCGGGTGTATATCGGCGATTTTCGTAAAGGCGAGCAGCCCAAATATCGCGTGATAGAGCATGGCGAACTGGCGACGGATGCATCGGCGGACGCGCTCTTCTGCGGGGAAGGTGTGCCGCAGGTTACAGACCTGATACGAGAGGCGTTCGGTCGCTCCGCGAAGATTGCGGGCGCACCGCTGCCGACACGACATGCAGGAGCGCTGGCGGCGCTCGGATACCGGATGCTGCAAGAGGGGAGCATCGCGGACGCACTTTCGCTTGAGCCTTTGTACTTGCGGAGTTCGCAGGTGAGCACAGCCAACAGGACATGGCGAGGCGGGGGCTAACATTGATAGACAGGATGAGCTGGATAGATACAGGGAGATTTAACGCAGATGCAGAGAACCTTGGTACTGATAAAGCCAGATGCGGTGCAGCGCGGTCTGAGCGGCGAGATTATCGCGCGGCTTGAGCGGCGCGGACTGAAGCTCGCGGGAATGAAGATGATACATGTAACGCCGGAACTGGCGCACAGGCACTATGGGGCGCATGTTGATAAGCCGTTCTTCGCTGGGCTGGTGAGCTTCATCACCTCGTCGCCGCTCATCGCGATTGCAGTGGAAGGGGAGAACGCGGTGGATGTGGTGCGGACGACTATGGGCGCGACTAATCCGGTTGATGCAGGTCCGGGCACGATACGCGGCGACTTCGGGCTGACAATCGGGATGAACCTGATACACGGCTCAGACTCGCCGGAGTCGGCGGAGACAGAACTGGCGCTATTCTTCGAGGACAGCGAGATTATTGACTATGAACGCGGCATAGACGACTGGATTATAGAATCCTGACCAACTCCGCTGCCTCGGACCAGGCGGATTCGAGGTTGTAGAATTGCCGCTCCTCCGTGCCGAAGACGTGTATGACAAGATCGCCGAAGTCCAGCAGCATCCAGCCGGATTCGGGCGTGCCTTCGCGGTGGTGACGGATGCCGCCTTTCTCTTCGAGCGCGTTTTCCAAGTCTTCTACGATGGCGCGCATCTGTCGTGTGGATTCGACTGAGAGGATTACGAAGTAGTCTGCGAAGTCGCTTATCTCGCTGATGTCCAGCATAACGATGTCTGATGCCAGCTTGTCGGAGGCGACATCGGCGGCGTAGCGGGCGTAATCGAGTGGGGCCAGGGTGGTTTGTTGTGTTTGTGTCATGGGCATATTATAGATTTGCCTGTTAGCGCAGGTCAAACGGGATTATCTATTTAAGGGCTGGGAGGGTAAAAGGGTGTGGAGGATAAGTAGGATAGGACGATTACACAAATGAAATTTATCCTTGTCATTTGATAGCGTTTCTATTCAGGTGGATGAATAGCAATTTCACCCCCATCCTAACCTTCCCCCATCAAGGGGGAAGGGGCTTATGTCACCTAAAGGAAAACGCTATCTTGTCATTTTGAGCAAAGAGAGAAAGCCAAAGTTGGAAACAGGTTTGCGGGCGACGATTTTGGATTCCTCACTGCGTTCGGAATGACAGAGGGAAAGCGGGAATGACGAGCTGAAATATCGAAATGTCAACACGTCCCAGGGGAAACTGTGAAATTGTCTTCCGGGAGGATCTTGCATAAGTGCAATTATAGAGATGATGCAGGCATTTTCACCCCGTCCCCTGCGAAGGCAGGGGACGGCTAGAGCCTTCCCCCATCAAGAGGGGAGGGACTTGGTCGCCTAGATGGAAACGCTACGGACCCGGTGGAATCCGTTGAACCGCGGAACGCCCTATGTTAGGCTCAATCTATGAATGGCAAGCGTGTTGTTGTGGCTATGAGCGGGGGGGTGGACTCCTCCGTTGCGGCTCTGCTGCTGAAGCAGCAGGGGTATGATGTCGTGGGCGTTACGATGCGTCTGTGGTCGGTGGAGGATGAGGCGGCGGCTCCGCTGAACAAGCGATGCTGCTCGGTGGAGGATGTGCAGGACGCCCGCCGCGTGTGCGATGCGATTGGCGCGCGCCACTACTATATGAACTTCGAGCGCGAGTTCCAGCAGCATGTCATAGACTACTTTGTGCGCGAGTACGACCGGGGGCGCACACCGCACCCGTGCCTCGCCTGCAATGACAAGATAAAGTTCGATTTCCTGCTTCGCCGCGCCCTGTTCATGGATGCCGACTACATCGCTACGGGGCATTACGCTCGCATTCGACACGATGAGGAGCGAACGCGGCTGCTGAAGGGCATAGACTCGGGCAAGGACCAGTCTTATGTGCTGTTCACGCTGCGGCAGTCTGAGCTTCAGCGGCTGCTGCTTCCGGTCGGAGAGTACCCGAAGAGCGAGATACGCCGTCTCGCAGCGGACGCGTGCCTGCCGGTCGCTGACAAGCCGGACAGCCAGGAAATCTGCTTCATACCGGACGGCGACTATCGCAAGTTCGTTGGGGAGCGCGTAATGCCCAAGCCCGGCGATATGGTTGACGCAGATGGGAATGTTCTTGGAAGGCATCCGGGCATCCAGTTCTTTACCATCGGACAGCGCAGGAAGCTTGGCTTGCAAGGGAACACGGGCGAGCCGATGTATGTAACGTCGATAGACGCTGACGCCAATCGCGTTGTGCTAGGCAGGCACGAGGACTTGATGCGACATGAACTGTGGGCTTCGCGCATCAACTACATCGCGGGCGAGCCGCCCGATGCGCCGATGGAAGTAACCGCGAAGATACGGTACAAGGCGAGCGAAGCGCCCGCCACGCTCACGCCGCGCGGCGACTGGGCGCAGCTGAGTTTCCACGAAGCCCAGCGGGCCGTTACGCCGGGGCAGGCGGTTACGTTCTATCAGGGTGACGAAATCATCGGAGGCGGTATCATTGAGCTGGAAGCACCCGCACCCGTTGAAGTCTTCGCAGGCAGGTAAGGCATGGACTTTCGAGACATCTTGAAGTCCCAGTTGTCCGAATACATGGAAGATTTGAAACGCGCTCTCGACGGACTTACTCCGGAAGGGAGACGCTTCCAGCCCACACCTGAGTCCAACCATATTGACTTCATAGTCTGGCACATGGCGCGAGTGGAAGACAGTATCGTCAACCGCCGCCTTCGCCACGATACACACATCTGGGAGCGCGACGGGTGGCACGAAAGGCTGGGGCTTCCACGAGAGGGCATCGGGGAAGGGTTGAGCGCACAGCAGGCTGCAACCCTACCAGCGTTCTCCCTGGACGAATTGTTGGACTATTTCAGCTCAGTTCGCCGCGAAACTCTGCTATACATAAACTCGCTGACTGAGGAAGATTTGGAGCGGATTTCCGATCCTGAACGCCCGTACTGGACATTCGCAAGGATACTCGGTCATCTCATAGTCGAAGAAGCCCAGCATGTGGGGCAGATTGCCTATATTCGTGGCATACAGCGCGGCGCGGGCGGCTGATAGCTATGCTCACCGACATCGCGCCAACTTATGACGAGGAAGCGGCATTGCTCAACGACGGGTACGCTGCTATTGCGGGGGTGGACGAGGTAGGGCGGGGAAGTCTCGCGGGGCCCGTTGTGGCTGGAGCGGTGGTATTGCCCTTGTACTGCAACGAGGGGTGGATTGAGGGAATCAGGGACAGCAAACGCCTTACGCCTCGCCGACGCGAAATCTCCTATGAAGATATGCGAGCAGCGTCAGTGATTATGAGCATTGGCGCGGCTAGTTCCAGCGAGATTGATGGCGTGGGTATTGTGCAGGCTACACAGATTGCCATGCGGCGCGCGATAAATGGGCTGCCGGTTGCGCCTGACTTTCTGCTGGTGGACGCTATGGCGCTGCCCGATGTGGACATTCCGCAGCGCTCCATCATCAAAGGCGACGCGAAGTGCCTTTCGATTGCGGCGGCGTCCATTGTGGCGAAAGTTGCGCGCGATTCCATGATGCGGGACCTCGATAAGGAGTACCCCGGCTACGGCTTTGGGCAGCACAAGGGCTATGGGACGCGCCAGCACATTGACGGGCTTGAGAGCCTGGGCGCTTGTCCGATACATCGGCGCACATTCGCGCCGGTTCGCCGGCTGACGGAATCATTGCTGTGAATTCTCGGCAGGAGACGGGCAGGCTAGGGGAGTTGGCGGCGCGGCGTCACCTTGAATCTGCCGGCTACAGGATACTGGCGAGCAATGTGCGCTGCGGCAGGCACGAGATTGACATTGTGGCTGACGACGGTGGTACGCTCGTGTTTGTGGAGGTTCGAGCGCGCAGGGGCAGGATGTTCGGCGCGCCAGAGGAGTCTATCACACCCGCCAAGAGACGACGGATGCTCGCGGCGGCGCAGCGCTATCTGACGGCGAACGATTGCTGGCATCGCCGCTGGCGCATTGACATGGTAGCGGTGGAGCTTGACAGGCATGACGGGATTGCGCGGCTGGATGTGATACGTAACGCTGTTGAGGGGAACTAACATCGATGGACAGCCCTTCGACAAACTCAGGACAGGGATGGATAGGATATGAATGAAACGAGATTTGAGCGTATCCAAAAGATGCGCGGTTTGTATGTCATCGTGGACCCGGAGGCTACGCGCGGGCGGGATGTGGTCGAGGTCGCGGAGGCGGCTTTGCGCGGGGGCGCGAGCGTGATTCAGCTGCGGGACAAGACACGCGACAAGGGCGAGGCGCTGGAGATTGCCCGCGCCGTCAAGGGTCTCTGCGACAAGCACGACGGGCTGTTCATCGTCAATGATGACGCGGACATCGCCTTCCTGTCGGAGGCGCATGGGCTGCATGTGGGGCAGACGGATTTGCCGGTCGGCGAGGCGAGGCGCGTTCTCGCTCCTGAGCAGATAATCGGGCGGTCGAATAATGGCACCGGCGAGGCGCTGGAATCTGAGGCGCAGGGCGCGGACTATCTCGCAGTGGGCGCGGTGTATTCCACGACTACGATGGGCAAGAGCGGGCGCACGGCGGTGGGGCCTGAGATGATCCGGCGTGTGAAGGATGCGGTGAGTGCGCCAGTGGTGGCGATTGGCGGCATCAATGCAGGGAACATCGCGGATGTTGCGCGGGCGGGCGCGGACTGCATTTGCGTGGTGAGCGCGGTTACATTTGCGGAGGATGTGGAGGGGGCGTCGTCGGAGTTGGTGGGATTGATTGCCAGTGCGAACTAATTCATGGAGATGATGAACTTGCCAGATTCAACGAAAGAACACTCTCAGCAGATCCATAGACTGCGCGAATCGGCGGATACTGCGCGGCAGTCCCTCGCGGATACTGATAGGGCTCGGGAGCGGGCGTTGCGGCTTTCTCGGGAGATGATACGGTACTGCGCGGACTCGATTCGGGCTATACATCGGGGGGAATTCGACTCGGCGCGTGGGCTGATTTCCAGCGCAGCGGCTCTTGTGGAGGAGTCGGGAGCGTTGTTGCAGGAGCATCCTGAAGTGTATTACACAGGTTACATGCAGGATGCGCTGAAGGAGTTTGTGGAGGCGAATGCGGTGCTTGCGTTCATAGAGGACAGGCCGCTGCCAAGTCCGGAAGAGTTGCAGGTGGGCGCGGCTCCGTATCTGGGCGGGCTGGCGGATACGGTTGGCGAACTGCGCCGCTATATCCTTGACAGGTTGCGCCGCGACGACTTCAGTCGATGCGAGGAGACGCTGGCGGTGATGGACGAGATTTACACGATTCTCGTTACTATGGACTTTCCGGACGCGGTTACACGGGGATTGAGGCGTAGCACAGATATGGTGCGAGGGATATTGGAGCGCACGAGGGGCGATCTGACTGTTGCATTGCGCCAGCGGCGGCTGGAGGCGATGCTGTCGGGACGCGAGGACGAACTCTGAGAAATCTAGCGGTAGGCATATTCCATTTCACCCCGTCCCCTGCCTTCGCAACTGTAGGTTAGGTATTGTAAATTGTCGCGCCTGCATTTACGATTTCACCCCCATCCTAGCCTTCCCCCGTCGGAGGGGGAAGGGATAAGACGAATGGCACTTATACCCAGCTTTAAGAAAGTGCGCCAAACTTGACCCTGATATTTGCGCTGTGATACTTTTTTAGCATGCTTTTAGCATGCTTGAAACATCCGGCTACGGTATTTTGTAATCTATGGTCTTCCCGTATTTTCCGTAATCATGGGAAGACCATTTTTGTGGAGGTAACCCGTGGAGATAATACTTCTCGCTGTGGTGGCTGGCATCGTTGCTCTGGCATTCGCGCTGTACCTGGCGATGAATGTAACCAAACAGGACCCCGGCAGCGAGGAAATCCAGTTCATCGGGCGCGCAATTCAGGAAGGGGCACAGGCATTTCTGAGGCGCGAATACACGCTTCTCGCCGTGTTCGTGGTCGTTATCGCGATCATTCTGGCGGTGTTCATCGACTTCGATGTAACGGGCAGAGTAGGCAATGTAAGCCCATTCCCTGCGGCGACGGCAATTTCATACCTTGTGGGCGCGATAGGCTCGGCGCTGGCAGGCTATATCGGCATGAGCATCGCGGTGCGCGCGAATACGCGGACGGCGGTGAAGGCGATGCAGGGGCTGAATCCTGCGCTGCAAGTGGCATTCAACAGCGGCGCGGTTATGGGCATATCGGTCGTGGGGATCGGTTTGCTGGGCGTGTCAATCCTGTACTTCATCTTCCGCGACATAAGCGTTGTCGCGGGCTTCGGATTCGGCGCTTCGTCAATTGCGCTGTTTGCAAGGGTTGGAGGCGGCATTTACACGAAGGCTGCGGACGTGGGCGCGGACCTTGTGGGCAAGGTGGAGCAGGGGATACCGGAGGATGACCCGCGCAATCCAGCAACGGTCGCGGACAATGTGGGCGACAATGTGGGCGATGTCGCGGGTATGGGCGCGGACCTGTTCGAGAGTTATGTCGGATCGATAATCGCGACCATCGCGCTTGCCGCGGTTGGCGCCGCGGCACTTGGCATGGCAAATCCCGGCGGATTTGATGGCTCGCTGATGCTGCTGCCCATACTGGTCGCCGCCATCGGCATATTCTCCGCAATTCTAGGCAAGTTCATAGTTCGCACCGGCGAAGACGCGGACATGGGCAAGCTGCTCTGGTCACTGCGCTACGGCATATTCGGCGCAGGCTTGCTTGTGCTCATCGGAACGGGCGTGGCAATCTATGCCCTGCAACTGGACTTCAAACTGTTCTGGGTGGTGCTCATTGGGCTGGTGGCAGGGCAGACTATCGGCACGGCGTCCGAATACTACACGTCGTTCGAGTTCAGCCCGACAAAGCGGCTGGCAGCGCAGTCGGAAACCGGTCCGGCTACGGTCATAATAGGCGGTCTTGGACTAGGCATGCTCAGCACCGTCATCCCGGGCCTCGTAGTAGTAGTCGCGATGGGCCTGACTTACTGGATGGCGGGCACTTACGGTGTTGCACTGGCGGCAGTCGGCATGCTTTCCACGCTCGGTATAACGCTTGCTACGGACGCCTACGGACCGGTTGCTGACAACGCCGGCGGCATCGCTGAGCAGGCGCATCTCGACCCCTCCGTGCGTGAGCGGACGGATGCCCTTGACTCGCTTGGAAACACAACTGCCGCGACAGGCAAGGGGTTTGCCATCGGCTCTGCGGTGCTTACCGCTCTGGCGCTGATGGCTGCTTATTCACAGGCTGCCAACATACAGTCGTTCGACCTGCTTAATATAAGGGTGCTGATGGGTCTAATTATCGGCGCGATGATGCCGTTCCTGTTCGCCGCGCTAACGATGCAGGCAGTCGGCAGGGCTGCGGGCGCGATGGTCGAAGAGGTGCGGCGGCAGTTCCGCGAGATTACCGGATTGCTTGAAGGCACGGCGGAAGCGGACTACGCGCAGGCAGTGGCAATCAGCACGAACGGCGCGATGAAGGAGATGGTCGTGCCGGGGCTGCTCGCGGTCGTCGTGCCTGTAGTGGTCGGCATAATTCTGGGTGCGGCTGCGCTAGGCGGGCTGCTCATCGGCGCGATTGCGACCGGCTTCCTGCTTGCCATTATGATGGCGAACGCGGGTGGCTCATGGGACAACGCGAAGAAGTATATCGAGGCAGGAAACCTGGGCGGCAAAGGCTCTGAGCAGCACGACGCGGCGGTCGTTGGAGACACCGTAGGCGATCCGTTCAAGGATACTTCGGGGCCTGCGCTGAACATCCTTATCAAGCTGATGTCCATAGTGGCGCTGGTGTTTGCGCCGTTGTTCCTGTAATCCAGACCATAATCGATGACAAGAGGGCGGCAGATATTGACACTGCCGCCCTCTTCCTTGTTCGCGGATTCTACGTTTTTCTACTACCAGTGGCGTGACTCTATGCTACAATTTAAGTGTAATCGTAGCGCGAATGTACCAGACGCGCAGATGCCGAGGTGGCGAAATGGCAGACGCGGCGGACTTAAAATCCGCTTCTCGAAAGAGAGTGGGGGTTCGAGTCCCTTCCTCGGCACCACTTGAATGACACTGAAAGGGCTTGGTTTTTATGCCAAGCCCTTTGTGTTGCGCTAATAGTTGGATGTTGGTGAGAGTATTCACCCCCATTCCTTCGACAAGCTCAGGACAGGCTCTAACCCCTGCTTTCGCAGGGGCAGGCTCTTCCCTCATCGGGGGGGGGGAAGGGACAATGTGACTTATGCTTGGCTCATCACCTGGTCGATGATGTTCACGCCGACGGTCTCACTCCAGGCCGCAAGAAGCTGCTGTGTTATTTCGCCGGGTTTGCCGTCCGCGACCATGCGGTTGTCAACCTTCGTTACCGGAAGGATACAAGGACCAGTGCGCGAGAAGAATACCTCGTTAGATGTGTAGAGGTCGTAGGGCTGCAAGTCTTCCTGCGCTACGGGAATGCCAAGCTGCGTGGCAAGGTCGAGAACCATGTTCCGCGAGCCGCCCTGAAGTATGGTGCTGTCCCCCGGCGTGCGTATCACGCCGTCAGTGACCATGAAGACATTGTTCGATGTGCCTTCCGTGATGTTGCCGTCGAGGTCCATAAGCAGCGGCCATGCTTCCGGGTCCACATAGCCAGCTTCGATTTCCGCAAGCTCGAAGTTCATGCGGCTCTGGTGCTTTATCTTGGAGTCGAGTGATTCCGGCGAGTAGCTGCGAGTGCGCGCGATGACAGCGTGCAGTCCATCGGTGTATGCGGGCGCGTATCGTCCCAGGTCGATGGGGCTGACGCGCACGCATACAATCGGCGGTCCGGCGCTGTGCGCCCAGATGCCCTTGCCGCGCGTGACGAACTGCCGAATGTAGTAGTCGCCAACTTCAGCGCGAGCGTCTTCGTTGCGCGCAACGACCTCTTCACTGATGGCATGCATCTCCTCGGGCGACAGGCCAGGGTCCATTCGCGCATATTGCAGCGAGCGGTAGAGTCTAGCGATGTGGTAGTTCATGCGGAATGTCTTGCCGTTGAAGGTGCGTTCCACATCGAATACGACGTCGCCGGTGGTGAATCCGCGGTCGTCTGGGTCAATTCGCACCTGGCTCAGGGGCACCCACTCACCGTTGAAATAGGAAATGTAGTCCGTCATAACCGCCTTCCTTTCGCTTGTCCTTGATAACCTTTCCAATCAGGTGGCTGAATCGCGATTTCACCCCCATCCTAGCCTTCCCCCATCGAGGGGGAAGGAACTTATAACATCTACTGGATGGTGTAAGATACTATCATGAACCGAATGTACGACGACTTTGCCCATCTGTGGCCGCTTATCAGCCACCACTCGGACTACGAGGCGGAGGCGCGCCACTGGCGGGATGCGCTTACTGCCGAGCTAGGGCAGGGCAGGCTGCGAATTCTTGAGCTTGGAGTGGGCGGCGGCAACAACCTGCATCACATACTATACCCGAATTGCGATGGTCGTCCATCCGCTGACGCAGCCTGCAATGGAGAGCACATGCGGCGCGACAGTCCCGCCCATAACGCGGTGGTGGTTGATCCGTCCGACAAGATGCTCGCCAACTGCAAGCTGCTCAACCCTACTGTCGCGCAGCATATCGGCGACATGCGCTCTGTCAGGCTCGACGAGACGTTTGACGCTATGCTCATTCACGATGCCGTGTGCTACCTGCTAAGCGAGCACGACATAAGAGCGACACTTGCCACCGCTCGCGCCCATCTAAGGGACGGCGGCGTCCTCATAATGGCTCCCGACTGGTTCCGCGAGACCTATCCCGGCACGCAACTCAACGCGGGCATTCGGCGGGATATAACGCCGGAGTTCGCTTCCATCGAGTACGACCACGACCCGGACCCCAATGACGACACGGTTGAGTCGGTTTTCATCTACGTTATCAAGGACCGAGAGGGCAGTGTGCGTGTGGAAGAAGACCGCCATATTACCGGCATGTTCTCCATCGATACTTGGCTCGGCCTGATGGAGCAAGCAGGGTTCCGCGCGAAGCGGATTCCGTATCCCGTGCATGAGGACGGGAGGGATGCCTGGCTGCTGGTGGGAGTGATGCGTTCGTGATTTTCTTGCATCCGTGCGATTGATTTCGGCTGGACAGGTTCACCCCCATCCTTTCGACACGCTCAGGACAGGCTCTAGCCTTCCCCCATCAAGGGCAGAGAGGGGTATGTAATAAGAATGATCGTGCCTGCATTGCGATTTCACCCCCATCCTAACCTTCCCCCATCGAGGGGGAAGGGACTTTGATCCCGCAGTTGTGAGCACTTTTAGAACTTTACCTACCCTTGCCAGCCCCTTGATGGAGAAGGGACTTTTCTTTAGCGGGCGATGAAGCCGCCGTCTATCACAAGCTCCGTGCCGGTTATGAACGAGGCGTCGTCGGATGCTAGGAACAGCACGCCGTTGGCAACCTCGATGGTCTCGCCTGTCCTCCGTAGGGGCGTCTGGCGGATCAGTTCTTCGCGCCCTTCCCGATCGGGCCTGGCAGTACGCATCGGCGGCATGAAGCCGGGATGGACCGAGTTCACGCGGATGTTGTCGGGGCCGTATTGCACTGCCATCGCCTTGGTGAATATCCGCACGGCACCCTTAGATGCGTGGTAGGCAGGGTGGCCGCCTTCGCCGCCAACGAAGCCCATTATGGACGAGATGTTGACTATGGAGCCGCCGCCAGTCTCCCGCATCTGCTCTACCGCGTACTTCGTGCCGAGGAACACGCCTGTCGCATTGACATCCATGATGCGCTGCCAGCCGCCGAAGTCCAGCTTGTCCTGCTCGGACCCGCTGCTGACGCCCGCGTTGTTCACGAGGATGTCCAGCTTGCCGTAGAGGGATATGGTCTCGGCGATTAGGCGCTCCCAGCTGTTCGCGCTGGTGACATTGACGCGGACATAGGTCGCCTCGCCGCCCGCCTCGGCAATCTCTGCCTCGACCTGCTTGCCTTCGTCGTCCAGCACGTCGGCGATGATTACCTTCGCGCCCTCGCGCGCGAACAGGCGCGCCTCTTCCGCGCCCATGCCGCCCGCTGCGCCCGTAATGATTGCTACCTTGCCTTCCAGTCGCATTTTTCGTCCTCCCTCTTCAAGTGCTAATGCTGTCAGTTATTCTGAAACTGCATATGCTGAGAGTCTTGCAAGCATCCTTCTGGAGGGGTTGGGAGTGCTATATCCCCCAAGTTCTCTCCACGAATATGAATCTAACCAAGGTGTTACCTGTCGAGCTATTTCCACCAACTTGTCATGGCGGATGAGGTACAATGTCCCTGCGTGCCGAAATCGAATGTAAAGCCCCTGGCGTAGCCATTCTTTTCTAATAGTCACACGGTTAGCGTCTCTAATATCGTCTGGCGACACAAACTTTGTTGTTTCACGCATGTTTCACCTCCGGTGCAGTTATCTTAACTGCCTTATGACGCATTGTGCGCCAATTCCTGTGTATTGTCCAGCGCGAATACCGGGGGAGTTAATAGGATGCACAGGACGGATAGGATAACGAAGATCGGTTTGCGCCATGTCGCGCTTGGCGTTATAATCCGCTTGAAATACACCTGAAATCACCTTGAAAGGGAGGTGTCGCTATGGCAAGAGAGCGAGGCGATGTAATTATCGGAGACGGCAATATCAAGTTCGGGCTGGAGTACCGGGACCTGCTCAACGACCAGGGCGTGTGCCTCCATGCTCTGGGCGATGTGGACGGCGAGGAGGTCGAGCTTCTGCGCTTCGACTGCTTCGACCACGAACCGCATTACCATTATGGACCCGAGAAGCGCAACACGCGCCTGATGCTGGACAAGACGACTGAGGGAGACCCGCTGGACTGGACGCTCAAGCAGTTGAATGAGCGCCTGCCGGAGATGGTCCGCCGCGCCGGATATGACGAGCTCGCGGACAGCATAGATATGGACGGCCTTCAGGACGCGCTCGCCGAGACCGAGAGTACGGCAAAGCAGATGGCGGTTGACGGTCGCCGCACGGTGATGCACGACCGCGGAGATGTCATCATCGAGGCGGGGCCGGTGCGCTTCGGGATCGAGTTCCGCGAACTCGCCAATGACAGGGGAGTGGCGATACACGTTCTAGGCGATCTTGGCAGCGACGAGTATGAACTGCTTACGTTCGACTGCTTCGAGCGCGCGCCGCACTACCATTATGGCCCCCGCGCCAAGAACCAGCGCCTGTACCTGGATATGACCGCAACACCGGATCCTCTGGACTGGGCGCTGAACCTGTTCAAGGGCGGCAAGCTGGCGGCGATGCTCGACCGCGCCGGATATAGCGACCACGCCGCTCGGCTCAATCCGGCCGTGCTTGCCGAGAGTGTGGCCGAGGTGGAGAAGGTCGCAAACGAGATGCAGGCGGCGAACGCCAAGTAGCGGCGACAATAGTCGCGCTTGTGTTTGCGATTTCACATCCATCCCCTGCTTTCGCAGGGGATGGCTCTAACCTTCTCCCATCAAGGGGGAAGGGACTCAGTATTGCTAACAAGTGTTGGTGTCAGACACGACATCTCCTTTGATGCGGACTTCACCCCCATCCTAGCCTTCCCCCATCAAAGGGGGAAGGGACAAAATGCCTCATCTCAACATGTGTGGGCAATACCAGGGACTCTAATACAGCCTCGCGGCAATTGTCGCGAGGCTGCGTGTGTGAAGCGTGCATAAAACCGATTGTTTATTAACCTGAAACCTGCTACGGTAATTCAAGTGTTTTCGTTGCCTGTTCGCGCTTCTAGGAGCGGACAATGGAGGCACATCAGCAAGAGACTTAAACACATTGCAGAGAGTGAATGAATGAAGCGAACTCTACTGATTGCAGTCGTAGCGATAATCGGAGTAATGGCATGCCTGCCCAATGTATCCACTGAGCTATCCGAACCGGAGGCGCGCGCGCTGATAGAGCGCGAGGTGCTGAATATATGCAGGGGCAAGAGCAATACCATCATCGCAAACTTGCTGACATCAGTAGAGGCCGCCGAACCCCTTGCTACAAGGGATAACTGGATATTCACCATGAATGTCCCCGGCGTTCAGGGAGAGCTGGAGACGCTCGTCTTTCCGTCGAAGATTGTGTCGGGGCCGTTCGTGGTTCAGCTGCAAACGGACACTTGCAAGTAGGGGATAGTGCTGAGTTTTCAGTGTTCAGTTCATGCTTCTAAGAGCGACTTTATCGTGCTGGAAACGTGGCTGATGAAATAGTATCTTCGCTGTCTCGAAGGTTCTCTATGCCATCTCTCTCAGTTGTCTCTGGGTAAATAGTATCAGGGCGGTAACTCCTATCAGCAGCACGGCGAGTATGCCGATTACCGCCTGACCGCCGATGTACTCTGCGGCCGTACCCGCGGGCAACACACCTAACGGCATCAAGCCAAAGTTCAACATGAACACGCTCATCACACGCCCCCTGTACCTGTCCTCTACCTCCTCCATTATCAGAGACTGATTCAGCGTGCGCCGTCCCGCGTCTCCGAGTCCCAACGGAAGCATCAATACGGCGGCAATGAGATAGTTGGGAATGATCGCTACCAGCAGCAGCGTTACGCCTGATATGAAGCTGCCTATCAGCAGAAGCATACCCCGCCCACTCTTGCCAAGCGAGGCTATGAACAGAGAGCCGACCAGCGAGCCGCCGCCCATTATCGTAACGAGCAGTCCCATCGCTTCCGGTCCCATCCTGTACACATCGACAATGAATATGGGCATTAGAAAGCGGAAGGGCATAGCAAGCAGCGCTGTCGCCAGCCCCATCAGAAGCAATATCAGAACCAGCGGGCTGCGGCGGATATAGACCAGACCTTCGATGATGTCGCCAATCATCGGTGCGGGACGCCTGCCTGCGCCGGTACCGGTCCTAGGAATCAGCCCGGTCAATCCGAAGGCGATTATGGCAAGGACGGCGATGATGTAGTACACATTGTAAGCGCCAAGATAGGCGTAAGCCCACCCCGCCAGCGCAGGGGCTGCTAAAGTAGTTGCACTCATCGCGGCGGCGTTCAGCGCCATTGCGTTAGACAGCCGCTCCTGGCCCACGAGTTGCGGGATGATTGCCTGGCGCGCAGGCATGAGAAAGGAGAACAGCGCTCCCTGAACGATGGACGCAATCCACAGGTGATACCAAGCGATGATGTCGAAGTTGATAGCTACGCCGATCAGGAGAGCGAGGAACGCGGACATAGCCTGACCGAACTGAATGATGTACTTGCGTTCCAGCCTGTCGGCGAATGCACCTCCGAAGAGCGAAAGCGCCAGAAGCGGCACGGCGAAACCGGAACTAACTAGCCCAAGCAGAAGTGGCGAGGATGTAAGGTCATACGCGAGATAGCTCCTAGCAATCATCTGCATCTGCATCCCGGCCATCATCACAAGCATTCCCAGCCACAGATACAGGAAGTCGCGGTTTTGGAGGGAGCTGAATGTGGCGCGCCAGTCCGACTTCGGGGGGCCTCTGCGCGGCGGGCGCGTCTCCGACGCTGCTGCTGGGGAAGCGGGGGCCGCTCCGGAGGAGGCGATTACAGGCCGGTGGATTGCGCTGCGTTCTGATGTGTCTGCCACGTAGGCGATTTTATACTTGAAATGGCTTTCACGCAACTTGATGGCGAAAGCCTTAGAAGCGTGGTAAACCTACTACCGTGCATAAGAATTGAGTGAGGTGATTGACGGAAGATGCGAGAAAAGAGGGATAGCGTTTCTTTTTTAGGTGGATGAATGGCAATTTCACCCCCATCCTAACCTTCCCCCATCGAGGGGGAAGGGACTTTGTCGCCTAGAAGGAAACGCTACGGAAAAGGGGCCTGGGCTGCAAGCAGCGCTCATCCGACTAGCGGCAGGCGCTCACAGGTGTTCAACCCAGACCCGTTTCAAATTAAGTAGGTGGCAATTCTACCACAACCTTGCGCGCTGGTGATAGGATGTAGCGGAGACCAGATTCCGGCAACCATAACCGGATAGCATCATCAGGGCAAAAGGAAACGTATAATGGCAAACACCTTCGGGCACATGTTCAGAATCACGACCTGGGGCGAGTCGCATGGCGACGCAATCGGCGTTACCGTTGACGGTTGCCCGCCACAACTTCCGCTTGATGTCGGAGACATTCAGAAGGAATTGGATCGCCGCCGTCCGGGGCAGAGCGAAATCTCCACACAGCGCAGAGAAGGCGACCGAGCCGAGATACTTTCAGGCGTATTCGAGGGCGAGACACTCGGCACGCCCATTCTCATTGGCGTATGGAACAGAGACGCGCGCAGCAAGGACTACGACCACATGCGCCGCGTGTATCGTCCTTCGCACGCCGATTACAGCTACGACGCCAAGTACGGCATACGCAACTGGAAGGGCGGAGGTCGCGCCAGCGCAAGGGAGACTATTGGTCGCGTGGCGGCAGGGGCAATAGCCAAGAAGATTCTGGCGCGCGAGTTTGGAGTCGAGATTGTCGGTTATGTGAAGCAGGTCTGGAAGCTCCAGGCGGATGTTGATCCGTCAACCGTTACGCAGGAGGATGTCGAATCTAACATCGCGCGATGCCCGGACCAGGACATGGCAGTGCGGATAATCGAGCGGATCAAGGAGGCGCGCAAGGACGGCGACTCGCTGGGTGGCGTAGTGGAGTGCGTGGCGCGTGGCGTTCCCGTTGGACTGGGGGAGCCGGTGTTCGACAAGCTGGAAGCGGACCTCGCCAAGTCGGTTCTATCCATGCCCGCCTGCAAGGGTTTCGAGGTGGGTTCGGGCTTCGGCGGCACTACGATGACAGGCTCGCAGCACAACGACCCGTTCTACAGCGAAGGCGGACGCATCCGCACACGCACGAACAATTCCGGCGGCATACAGGGCGGCATAAGCAATGGAGAGGACATCGTTATTCGCGCGGCGTTCAAGCCCACCGCTACCATCATGCGCGAGCAAGACACGGTTGATGTTGATGGCAACGAGGTAACATTGCAGGGCAGGGGCAGGCATGATCCCTGCGTTCTGCCGCGCGCAGTGCCGATAGTCGAGTCCATGATGGCGCTGGTGCTTGCCGACCATGCGCTTCGGCAGCGCGGTCAGAGGGGCAGCGTGTAAATGTTAAGCGCAGGGGAGGGATTACCATGCCTTCACCGTTTCCGGGGATGGACCCGTACTTGGAGCATCCGTTTATCTGGTCTGGACTGCATAACAGGCTAATAGTGGCGGTTGCCGACGAAATCTCCGCCCAAGTCAGCCAGCGATATTACGTTGACATAGAGCAGCGCGTGTATGTTGGCGAGTTGGACGATCCCAGGTCGTCAAAGAGACCGGACGTGTCTGTGGTCAGTTCGTCGACGAATGGAGGTTTGCGGGGAATTGGAGCGATGCCACAGCCTGAAGGATTGGACACTCAAGTAATAACAGTTGAGCTTCCTGTTCCGGACGAGATACGCGAAGCATATCTTGAAGTGAGAGACGCACACAGCGGCAATCTGGTAACGGCGCTGGAAATACTGTCACCCTCCAACAAGCGGGCAGGAAGAGGACGCGAACTCTACGAAAGTAAGCGGCGACGGATACTCGAAACCAGCACGAATCTGATTGAGATTGATCTGCTCCGCGCGGGCGAGCCAATGCGCTTCTTCTATGCCAATGGCAATGTGAGCAGTGATTACCGCATCTTAGTGAGGCGCGGAGGCAGAAGCACGGCAACTCTTTATGCCTTTGGCGTGAGGCATCCTATACCATCCTTTGAATTGCCTTTACAACTGGAGGACTTCGAGCCTGTTATAGACATAGGCAAGTTGCTTGAATCGATGTACGAGCGAGCGAGATATCACATGCGCGTCAACTATTCCGATGACCCCGTGCCGCCGCTGTCAGAGGCGGATGCTGCGTGGGCAGACGAATTGCTCAGAGAAAGCAATTTGAGATAAATAGAAGGGGCGCATAGAGATGTGCCCCTTTCATTTCGCTTAGCTTGCCAATTCCACTACACGACAGGGGATGTGCCGCCGTCTATGTTGACCGCTACGCCTGTGATGTAAGCTGCGCGGTCTGACACGAGGAAGGTTACAAGGTCGCCTGCCTCTCTCGCCTCGCCTACGCGACCGATGGGGACGCGCTTGCCCATGTCTTCGTAGTAGGCTTCGAGCGTAAGGTCAGGGTTGGACTCCTGCGCCGCCTCCCAGCGCCTTTCGTGCTGCCCTGCCTTGATGAGGCCGATGCAGACGGTGTTCACCAGGATGTTGTCGCCGGCGTAGTCCTTCGACATCTCCTTGGTCAGCGCGATGCCTGCCGCCCGGCTAACGGAAGTCGGCACGGACGCGGGCGTAGGCGCCTTGCCGCCCGGAGTAGTGATGTTCACGATGCGCCCGCCGCCTTGTGCCTTCATCAGCGGTATCGCCTTGTTGGAGCAGCGGATCGCGCCGAACAGCTTCAGTTCGAGGTCGTACCGCCACACGTCATCGCTCACCGTCTCGAATAGGCCGGCTGCCGAGGTGCCCGCGTTGTTCACGAGGATGTCTAGCCTGCCATACTTTTCCACGATGGCGTCGAAGAGTGCATTGACAGCCTCGTCGCTGGTAACATCAGCCTGTATTGGAGTAACTTCGCCTCCGGTCTCCGCGCGAATCTCTTCGGCGGCAGCGTCCAGCACTTCCTGTCGGCGAGCGCAGATGACGACCTTCGCGCCCTCAGCGCAGAGCGAGGTTGCCGTGCCCTTGCCGATGCCGTCGCTGCCGCCCGTGACGAGCGCGACCTTGCCTGTAAGTCCCATATCCATAGCGTTAAATCTCCTTTTTGTAAGTTCTCAGTTGATAGTTTTTAGTTATCAGTAAGCGATTGTCGTCTTCAAACTCTTCCCCGCGCTTACGGCCGACGACCGACGACTAGGGCACGTTGAGATTCCATAGATGGCTCCAGCTTCGATTGTCATTTCCTGCGGTGTAGGAAAGCTGAAGTCGGAAACAGGTTTGCAGACAATGATTTTAGAGTCCTCGCTTTGCTCGGAATGACAGAATGGAATGTTCGGAAAGACAGGTTATAAGTGTTTTCAAAGCAAACACGCCTATTTTCTCAAATGTCCACAGAACCTGAAAGCAGTGAACTGATAGCCGGCTACTCTTTGCTATATGATTCGTCCAGCAGGTCGGTGATGTACTTGACCTCAACCGACATCCCATCTCTCTGCGCCCCGTATTGCAACTGCATCATGCAGCCCGGGTTCGCCGTTGCAATGATGTTCGCCTTTGTCTCGCGGACCGCGCGCATTTTGGTGTCAAGCACGCGCATCGAGAAGTCACGCTCCGTGATCGTGTAAGTTCCGCCTGCCCCGCAGCACTTGTCTGCGTTGGACAGTTCCGCGAACTCAATGCCCGGTATCGAGCGCAGCAGTTGCCGAGGCGCGGCTGTGATACGCTGCGCGTTCGACAGGTGGCACGAGTCCTGATAGGTTACGCGGTAGGGTAGGTGTCCTTTGGGCGGCTCTATCGGCAGCGCGGCGAGCAGCTCGTGAATGTCTTGCACTTTGGCGCTGAACGCCTCGGCTTTGTCGGCATACGCGCGGTCATTCCTGAGCAGGTGGCCGTACTCTTTCATACGCGAGCCACAGCCCGCGGATGCTACCGCTACATAGTCCACGCCGTCCGCGAGGAATGCGTCGATGTTTCGCCTTGCCAACTCTCTCGTGGTCTCCAGGTCGCCGACATGGGAGTTTATTGCGCCACAGCAGACCTGCGCCTTGGTTATGACTACCTCGCAGCCGTTGCGTGTGAGCACGCGCACCACCGCGTTCATCTGTGGCCCGTGTATGAGCGGCATTACGCAGCCGGAGAGCAGCGCGACTCGCGCTTTCCGATTGCCCTGCGCGGGATAGACCTGCCCCTGCGCCTTGAAGACCTCTGGGGACAGTTCCGGCATTGAGTCTTCAAGTTCGCCCATGTTGCCGGGCAACAGCTTCAGCAGACCGCTCTTTCGCATTGCCGTCTGCAATCCAAGGCGCTGATACAGGCGCATGCTGCCGACGACCATCGCCAGCAAGCCTTGATTGGGGAGCAGGCGCTTCAGTGCAAGTGTTGCTATTTTGCCGTTGACATAGCCGGGCTTGCGGCGGTCCGCGACCTGCTGCATCGTCGCTTCGATGAGATTCCCGTAAGGAACGCCGGACGGACATGCCACTTCGCAGGCGCGGCACTGAATACAGAGGTCCCAGTGTCGCATTACGGAGTCTGTAATGCCGATGCGCCCTTCGTTGACTGCCTTCATCAGCGCGATGCGCCCACGCGGGGACTCGGCTTCCAGCCCGGTCTCGACATAGGTTGGGCAGGCTTGGAGGCAGAATCCGCAGTGAACGCACTTGTACAGCTCGGACTCTTGCGGCGCGTCCGGTCCCTCGAATAGAGACAGGCCGACTTCGGTTACCGGCTTCTCAGGGGCTGTTGCCATTCAGATTCCTCCGATGAACCTGTTCGGGTTGAGTATGCCGTTGGGGTCGTACTGCGCCTTCAAGTTCCGCATCACTTCGAGCGACTCGCCGGTGTAATCCCAGACGTCAAGGGTGTTCTTCACTTCGAGCGGCGCGCGCTCAACTATCAGCGATCCGCCGATTTCATGCATCGCTTGCCTTGCGCCGCGAATACTCTCGCTCATATCGGCTTCCGGCTCGAACCAGTGAGCGTTCATCATACCATAGCCGGGCTGCGCCACGATTGCGGCGCTCCCTTGCGAGGCGAGCGCCTCTATTGCTTTGTCCAGGCGATTGGGGAGCGCGGCGACTCTGGACGACACCACAGCCTCGTCACCGCTAGAGTGCCCGAAGTCGGCAAGTTCGGACCACAACTTTGCAGCCTCGTCCTCCAGTCTGTCAACACGGTTCGTGCGCTCCCGGATGACGAAGAACGCCTCATTCTCCATTCGTCGGAGCGTGCGCGGCCTGCCACCCAGCCTCACGGCAAGCGCGAATTCGCCGTTAACCTCGTCTTCAGGCAGCGCGCGGTCGGCTACTCTTCGATTGAACGCCGTCAGCGCTATCGGCATCACGCCACTATTGAATATCCCCAGCGCCGCGTCCAGACAGTCCCTGACAGAGTCGAACTGAGATAGCAGGGTAGCCTCGTGCCTCGGCATCGGGGTGAGCTTGAACGACACTTCGGTTATGATGCCCAGAGTTCCTAGACCGCCCACATGCAGACGCGCCATGTCATAGCCGCTAACATTCTTGACGACCTGCCCGCCGCTCTGCGTAATTCTGCCGTCGGCCTGCGCGACCTTCATGCCGATGACCAGATCTCGCGCGCTGCCGTACTGCCACTTCATCGGCCCGCTGACGCCCGTGGCGAGCGTGCCGCCTATCGTTGAGCACTCAGGCAGGGGAGCGTCCAGCGCGAGAAACTGTCCTTCCGCCGCCAGTGTCTCGCGCAGTGATGCCAACGTGATACCTGATTCCACGACCAGCGTCAGGTCCGCGGCGTTGTGCTGCACGACCCGGTTCATTTCGGACATATCGACGATCACATCGAGCCGCTGCAAACGGTTGCCCAGCCCTAACTGTGTGCCCCCGCCACGCGGAGCGACCGTCATGCCCTCACGGTTGGCAAGCGCAAGGAGCCTGCCAAGTTCATACACATTTCGGGGTGAAACGACTGCCTCGGGCAGTATGCCGTCGATAGCGTCTGATGCGCTGCCCGCGCCGACTATATCGGCGCCGACGGCGTCCACCATAGCCTGTTTGACGGAAACTGAGGGGTCTGCGGTCATAATTTGTCGTTCGTAGTGAGCCTGTAGGACCCATGCTTTTCGAGAAGTTCGGGGCGAGCGGGTATGTTTCTAACTATATCCAGGCGTCCGCACCGGCGCGCGCTATTGCACCGGCGAATGCCACTTCATTGCAGGAGGCGCCAGTTGGGAATATCTTGGCTGGATTGAGCATGTCGCGTGTGTCAAATGCGGGCTTCAACCGCGCCATCGCCTCCATGTCGTCGTCGTTGAACATGAGCGGCATGTGCTCCTGCTTTTCCAGCCCAATGCCGTGCTCTCCGGACAGCACACCTCCGGCGTCCACGCACATCTTCAGTATCTCGCCGCCGAGGGCAAGCGCGTTGTGAGTGTCGCCCGGCTTGCGCTCGTCGAACAGCACCGACGGGTGTAGGTTGCCGTCTCCAGCGTGCAGAAGGTTGGCGATTGGGTAGCCACTGCGCTGCGAAAGCTCGCGTATCTGCGACAGAACCTGCACCAGCTGCGTGCGCGGCACAGTGCCGTCCACGAGAAGGTAGTTGGGCGCAAGCCTGCCGAGCGCGCCAAGTACGCCCTTGCGTCCTGCCCACAGCCTGTCACGGGCATCCTGATCGGTCGCGGTGCGTATCTCCATTGGACTGAACTCGTTGCAGACGTTCTCTATCTCCTCGACTTCTTCTTCTACCGATTCGGCAAGTCCTTCAACTTCAACCAGCAACACAGCGCCCGCATCAGCGGGATAGCCGGCGTTCACCGCAGGCTCCACCGCCTGAATGCAGAGATCGTCCATCATCTCGATAGCTGCGGGGACTATGCCTGCCGCGATGATGCCGGACACCGCCGCGCTTGCCTGATCCAACTCGCGGAACACCGCAAGCAGCGTCTTGACTGCTTCGGGCTGGCGCAACAGGCGCACTATGACCTTGGTAACGATAGCGAGGGTGCCCTCAGAGCCGATGATGATACCGCGCAGGTCGTAGCCGGGGGTCTCGCGCGTTCTGCCGCCTACCCATTGCAGCGAGCCGTCAGCCATCACCACTTCCATGCCCAATACATGGTTCGTGGTAACGCCGTAAGCGAGGCAGTGAGGTCCGCCGGAATTCTCCGCCACATTGCCGCCGATGGTGCAGGCTTTCTGGCTGGACGGGTCGGGCGCGTAACACAGTCCGTACTGGGACACATGCTCGGTCAGATGCAGGTTTATGACGCCCGGCTCGACGACCGCGACGCGGTTCTCCACATCCACTTCGAGTATGCGAGTCATGCGAGTCAGCGATATGACGATTCCGCCCACCTGCGCGACCGCGCCGCCACTCAAGCCGGTGCCTGCGCCACGCGCCACAATCGGCACATCGTTCGCCCGCGCCACCTTGACAATCGCAGCGACCTGCTCGGCAGTGTCGGGGATAACCACTATCGCAGGCATTGCTTTGTCGGCAGAGCCGTCGTATTCGTACACAATCAGATCTTCAGGCTTATAGACGACATAATCGTCGCCCACAATTCCCTGCAATTCCCTGATGATGCCCAGCTTCAGGCTGTCTATGGTCGCCAATTCCAGACCTCGGAATGTGATGCCGAATATACGCTGCTCAACGGGAATATGATAGTGGATTGAGTAAGGTGTTGCAAACGAAACGTCTCATGCAAAGTAGTGGACATAGCCCATTTCACCCCCATCCCCCGCTTCCGCGAGGGCAGGCCCTAACCTTCCCCCTTGATGGGGGAAGGAACTTTACTTAATCTTGTCAGCCCATTAAGGGGAAGGGACAAGAGGAGTAGCAAATGTGCCCAGCCTTAAAGTGCGAGCAGTCCTATCTGAAGCGGAAGGTGCGTATGGCGGCAGCGGCTGACAGGATTATCCAGCCGCAGACGATTGCCAGTTGAAGCGGAAACTCCCAGAATGCGTTGGAGTGCAGGACTATGCCCCTGACAATCTCAAGAATGGGCGCGAGTGGCAGGTATTCGACTATGATGCGAAGGATTGTTGGCAGGTTTTCGATTGGAAAGAACACGCCGGACATGAACATGAGCGGCAGTCCCACGGCGTTGCCGAGTCCACTCGCGGCAGCCACCGTCTTGGAGAATCCGCCTACGACGAATCCGAGATTAAGGAAGACTATGTTGCCCAGAACGACCAGAAGCGCGATGTGCAGCAGGTTGCCTTCTACGGCGACGCCGAAGAATATCCAGCCTGCTGCCAGGATAATCGCTGCCTGCAAGATCGACAGCACGAGCGCGGACAGCACACGCGCCGCGAAGAATACGCGCACCCTCAAAGGGGTAGCCAGCAGTCGGACCAGGATGCGCTTCTCGCGGTATGCCGCCATGGAGGTCGCGATCCCGATCACGGAGAAGTTCATCACGCCCCAGATGGCAAGTCCGGGTATCAGAAAGTCGAGATAACTCACATTGCGGCTTGAGACGCCCTCGGGAGCGAGTTCAAGGCGGGTAGGGGCTTGCGCCATCTGCAAATTCGCCCTGTCCACAAAGCTCCAGACCATCCCAAGCACGATACCGCTTAGCGGATTCGCGTCATCGTAGAGTAGCGTAATCCGCGCCGGCGGATTCTCAGTGACGGCAGACGCAAGCCCGCTCGGTATAATCAGCAGATGCCCGAGATCGCCCCGGCTCAACTCTTGCCGTGCCTGCGCCTCGTCATTCTTTAGAACGACGTTCAGCGAATCCACCTGCTCCAGACTATCGACTAGCTGCGCGGACATCGAATCTTGCGCGTAGTCTATTACCGCGAGGGTTTGAGTTGATTGCGTGTCTCTGAAGAACAGGCCGAAAACGATGACGAATATCAAGGGGAATACCAGCGCCCAGAACAGCGCCTGCCTATCGCGCGCGAGCATCTTCAGGTTGGCTATGGTGAGATGAAGCAACAGCATGTCGGTAGAAGCCTACTCCCTCAGCGCGCGTCCCGTGATTGACAGGAACACATCCTCAAGATTTGAAGGGACCACTTCAAGATGCGTCAACTTTACGCCGGAACTTGCCGCCCATTCCATCAGGGCGGGCACTGTCATCGACGCATCGGAGGACAGCAGACGCACCGTGGAATCCTCTCCTATCGCGTCCCGAACGCCTGCGAGCTGTCGTATTTCGTCGAGAGAATCGAGGCACTCAGCGCCCAGCCTTATCTGATACGGGACAGGCAGGGAACGCACAAGATTTACGGGCGTATCGAGCGCGACAATCTTGCCGCGGTCCATAATGGCGATCCGGTCGCACAGAAACTCGGCCTCTTCCATGTAGTGGGTCGTCAGAACGACGGTGCGCCCCGCCTCGTTGATTTCCTGCACGAACTCCCAGAGATTGCGGCGCGCCTGCGGATCAAGCCCTGTCGTCGGCTCGTCAAGGAACACTACCTCGGGGTCATTGACCAGCGTTGCGGCAATCGTGAAGCGCTGCTGCTGCCCGCCGGACAGCTTGTTAACGGTGGTGTTCGCCCTGTCGGCGAGGTTGACTTGCTCAAGCAGTTCCAGCGGCTCGACTCGGCGATTGTAGAACATGCCGAACAGGTCGAGGATTTCCTTCAGCGTGAGGTAGTCGAAGTAGGCGGACGCCTGAAGCTGGACGCCTATGCGCTCCTTGACTTGCTGGGGTTCTCGCTGGGTGTCGATGCCGAGTACGCCGGTCGTTCCGGAGGTTGGCTCTATAAGCCCTTCTATGCACTCCAGTGTGGTCGTCTTGCCGGCGCCATTCGGTCCCAGAATGCCGAACACCTCGCCTCGCTCTACGCCGAACGAAACGCCGTCAACCGCCTTCAGGTCGCCGTAGTGCTTGGTCAGGTTCCTTACCTGAATGACCAAGTTCGAGATGTCCGGTGAGTCTGTCATTCCTGTCCTTGCGAGTTGTCGAATTTGCGCCATTTCAGTTCGGCATGATAACAGGGAGTGGCGTGAAAATGCCAAACAATTCACGAAGATAAGCCGGCTTCACAAATGCAATTCATCCCTGTCATTTCGAGCGAAGCGAGAAATCTAAAGTCGGAAACAGGCTTGCAGGCAACGATTTCAGATTCCTCACTGCGTTCGGAATGACAAAGGGAAAGTCGCTCGGAACGACGGTATTTGAGGGATTTATGAATTCGTCGCAGCGGAAGGTGCGGAAATCAGTCCACAAGCTGACGGGCGAGTGCCTGCGGTTCCGTTACGGGGAGTTGGCAGACATAGTTCTCGCACACATAGGCGGTCGCCTTGCCATCAATGGGCTGCCTTTCCGCAAGCAGAGGCAGCCCATCGTCAGCGTGGTCGCCCTGAGACGCTCCCAGCAGCACGCGATTGGGCAAGAAGTTCTTATGCACTTCCGTCAGCAATGCGCCGGTGTCGGCGTCTCCGCGCTCGCCTACGATGACGATTTCCTTCGTCCGAGACAGGTAGAAGTCCAGCGCGCCGAGCCAGGTGCCCGCAGCCGTGGGGAAGGTCATCATCAGCTGGCGCACTCCACGCAGCGCAACGGATGCCCGCCGCTCCATGTCACCGTCGCCGGTTATCACGGCGAGGCGCAACAGCACATCCACAGCCATCGAGCTGCCGCAGGGTATGGCGTTGTCGGTCAGGTCTTTGGGGCGGACGACAAGCTGCTCGTGGTCGTGACCGGTGTCGAAGAACTGGTTGGTGGCGGCGTCCCAGAACAGCTCCACCATCGCATTGCCAAGCTCGATTGCGGCGTCCAGCGTGCTGCGGCTGAAGTTAACCTCGTGAAGCGTCAGAAGTCCGTCAATCAGGAAGGCGTAGTCTTCCAGGTAGCCGTTCAACTTTGCCTCGCCGTCCCTGTAGGTGCGGAGCAGCCTGCTGTCTTGGAGCAGGTTTGCCAAGAGGAATTCGGCGTTCCGCTCGGCGACCTTGGCGTAGTCCTCGCGCCCCAACACGGACGCCGCCTCCGCGAATGCCGCGAGCATCAGTCCGTTCCACGATGTCAGAATCTTGTCGTCCAAGCCCGGCGCGATTCGCTCGTTCCTGATAGCAAGCAATCGGGACTTGGCGCGCGCCAGCAAGTCGCCGAACCCAGCGGCGTCCAGCCCTTCGTCGCGGGCGAGGTTGGCGGCGTCCATCGCCACCCGCAGGATGTTCCGTCCCTCGAAATTGCCGTGCGGCGTAACGCCGTAGTAGCGGCAGATTATCTCGGCATCATCGTCGCCCAGCGCCTCTTCTAACTCGTGAGGTAACCAGACGAAGAACTTGCCCTCCACGCCCTCGCTGTCCGCGTCCTGGGCGGAGTAGAAGCCGCCCTCCGGAGATGTCATCTCGCGCATCACGTATTCCAGCGTCTCCTCGACGATGCGCCTGTACATCGGATTGCCGGTAATCTGGTAGGCGTGCAGGTATAGGCGCACGAGCAGGGCGTTATCGTATAGCATCTTCTCGAAGTGAGGCACAAGCCAGAAGGCATCGGTGGAGTAGCGATGGAACCCGCCGCCAATCTGGTCGTAGATGCCGCCTGTCGCCATTCGCTGCAATGTAAGCTCGACCATGTGCAGCGCCTCAGAGTCCTCGGTGCGGAGGTAGTGTCGCAGCAGGAACTCGTAGGTCATCGGCTGCGGGAACTTGGGCTGCAATCCGAAGCCGCCGTGCCTGGGGTCGAAGTCGCTCGCCGCCTTCCGCATGGCAAGGCGCATCACCTCGTCCGTCAGCGGCTCGAAGCCCTGCTGTCCGACGGCGGACATCTGCCGCATGCGCTCCAGCAGATGCTCGGTGTTTTGCAAGATGTCGGCGCGGCTGTTGTTGTACGCATCCGAAATCGCCTCCAGCACGCGTGGGAAGCTCGGCATACCGCCCCTGTCTTCGGGCGGGAAGTATGTGCCGCCGTAGAAGGGCTTGCCGTCCGGCGTCAGGAACACCGTCATCGGCCAGCCGCCGTGCCCGGTCATCGCCTGCACAGCCGTCATATAGATGGAGTCGATGTCGGGGCGCTCCTCGCGGTCAACCTTGACGCTGACGAAGCCGTCGTTCATCTGCGCGGCGATTGCGGGATTCTCGAAGGACTCGCGCTCCATCACATGGCACCAGTGGCACGCCGAATACCCCACGCTCAGGAGGATCGGCTTGTCCTCCGCTCGCGCCTTGTCCAGCGCCTCTTCGCCCCACGGATACCAGTCCACCGGGTTGTTGGCGTGCTGGAGCAGGTAGGGGCTGGTCTCGTTAGCTAGGCGGTTGGGCATTTTGTGTCCTTATTTCCTTAGATGCACACTAGGATTATTTGTGAAAATAACTTGGCGGCAGGCGCGTATGACCTAGCAACGGCGTTGCAAGCTTCGTCATTAAGCAACTGTGCCAAGAATACATATGTACCAATGGCGAGGATAATCGCGAACGCAGTTCCAATTGATTGCATATTGACCCTCACAGTTCTTTCGATCGGACCCTACTCTTTGGAAATAGCGTCTCTTGCCGTAGTATATGTGACCAACACAATGACGAACATAGGAACCACTGCCATGAACAGCACACTCTCAGAGGCAATCAAATCGGCGTCCCCTACGACCTCTCTTACCACAGCAATGATACCCGCCAATTTTGCGGAGGCGAGACCACCTAGAAGAATTCCCACTTTCGCAATGTCGAGCCACTTGCTTCTGCATTGCATCTGATCTTTCTTCCGTCTATTCTTGAGTTCATACCATCTGAGTATAGTTCCCAGCAGTATTCCCAGTAGTGGATAGCCTGCGAGTATCGCGTATTTCGTTTGGACGATTGCTTGGGTCGTTGTCATTTCATCGTCAGCAGTTACAAAAATCAGACTGATGAACAGAGGAACAACCAACATGAAAATCAGCAGAGATGATTGCAGATAGAGGCTGAAAGCTGCCGGAAAGTAATTTCCCGCTGACCTACCCAAAGCACGGAGTGAGCTTAACACAATTTTCTTCAGGTCCTGCAATTTTGAGTTTCCCTACTATGATACGAATTCTTTCCTAACATTGCTGTCGATTACCCGCTCCCTCTTCGGCGGCGCGTTCAAGGTTCAGCGCGAGCAGCCTATCGAGAATCTGCTCGTCGGATAGGTCATGGGGCCAGCCGTAGGCGTCCGCTACTGCGGCGTCCAGTTTGGCGTGGGCGTTTCGCAACCATGTAGGATTTTCGTTGTACAGGTTTGTGAGAGTGCGGCGGCGGAGTTCGCTTGCGCCGAGCGCGGGTTCACCAAGCATGTCGGTGGGGTTGAGCCAGTTCTCGCGTAGCTGGTTCAATTCATTGGCAGCGGTCGCTACCGCCTCTTGCTGTTCGTCGTCCGGCGTAGGGAAGGGGAAGGTCTCGAAGCAGGTTGTGGGAGTGTAGCGTAATGCGCTTTCCGATTCGCGTAATTGGCTGCCTACTCCCTCTGCCCAGAGTGTGTGGATGTGGCTTTGTAGGACGCCGAGAAAATAGTCGTCGTCGCGTGCGATTACTACAACTGAACTAGATGGGAGTGTATCGCCTACCACCCATGAGAAAAAGCGATGTTTTGCCGTCAACGATGTCGCTATGAATCTCTGCAAAGGAGACATCGCCCGCCTCATCCCTACACGAAGATGCCCGTGGAACCACCAATTATCGGGCAACCAATCTGCGTCCTTTTCGATTCTGTCTGGGCGCACTTTCTCATTCACATATTCAAACGGAGCTTCATACAAGGCGGCGGCGTCTTCAGACATGGTAGTTCCGAAGTCTATGATCCACATGTTACGGGAACGATTAGTGATGTCAGTTCCATTTATCCAGCGTCTAATGACGTCAGAGTTGGGTTTTCCGTGAGGATTGGGCTTCGACATCAAATCAAGCGCAAGTTCTTCGGTAATTTCAAAATCTCCCACTGGGCTGATGCCTTGAAACGATAGGTTACGATTTTCTGCCAACCGCTTAGCCTGCGTGAGGTCAGGTCCCCGCGTCAAATCCGCATTGATGTTAGAAGTGCTAATGTCGTCCAAGGAACGGCGACTCTCTGAGCCATCGTCAAAGCATACGATAGAGATATGCACGCTTGCGGCGTCAGGGTCATTGCTTCTCCATTCCCTGTCGGAAATCACATGGAAAATATCGCCGCTTCCTTTAATCCGTTCCAGCACCGGACGGTTGGTTTGGAAGCGTATAGCCTGCGTAGCCAGCAGCCCGGCGCGCCTGCAACTGCCCGCCTCTACCTGAGCGCGCGTCTTCTCGAACCAGTAGCAGCACAAGTCGCTGGAGTTAGGTATGCGCTCACCGTACAGCGCATAAACTTCATCAACATACTCGTCCCCGAGCTGTTCACGGAAAGGGACATGTCCCAGAAACGGTGGATTGCCGACGATGTAGTCGGCGGGGGGCCATTCGGGTTCGACCGGATTGCCCTCGTCGTCGAATTCGAGTATGGCGTCGCGCCGCTCTATCGTGTTCAGCGCGCCCAGCACGGGGTCACGTTCGTAAGGGTAGCCGTTCTCGATTGACCATTGCAGGTAGCCAATCCACAGCGAAGTGCGCGCCAAATCGCTGGCGTATTCGTCCAGTTCGATGCCCATGAACTGCTCCGGTGATACCTGCGGTTGGAAGTCACTGAATCCATGCTCGATGGCGGTTCCGATGACTTCTTTCTCCAGGTCTCTGAGTTGGAGCAGAGCGACGTACAGGAAGTTGCCGCTGCCACAAGCCGGGTCCAGCACTGTGATGGACGCAATACGAGACTGGAACTCGCGCAGCAGTTCGCAGGCTTGCTTTTCGTCGCGCCGTCCCTCGAACAGCATCAGCGCGCCCACTTTGGCTTGAAGCTGCCCCCATTCTTCGCGCAGCGGGTCCATTATCACGGGGTTGATAACAGTTAGAATATCCTCTTCCGTGGTGTATTCCGCGCCGATAAGCCCTTGCTTTTCCGGGTCAATTACTCGCTCGAAGAGAGTGCCAAAGATGGATGGGTCTATGTGCGCCCAGTTAGGCAGCGTTGCCTCAACCAGGGCTTCAAGTTCGCCGCCGGTCATGCGAATCGTGGTCGGTTGCTTGAAAAGGTCACCGTTGAAATGTGGAATCGGCGTGAACCCGAAACGCTTGCCTTCGTTCATGCTGTGAAACAGCTCAAGCAAAGCGGCGTCAAACTCGGCGGGATTGGCATTGTAGTTATCGCACAGGTCGGACAGAACGCGGTCCGGCAGCAGTCGCACATCCTGAGCGAAGAAGCAGAATACCAGCCTATTGAGGAAGCGCGCGACTTCAAGCGAATCAATGCCCCGCTCGCGCATGGAAATGGCGATTTCGGCGAATATGTCGGCGGTTGCCCTGGTTACATCGTCGGGGGTAGTCTGCGGTTCTAGCTTGAACGGCTCGTTGAAAACGTTCCTCAGAAGTTCGAGGTTTTCCGGCTCGTCCAATTCGCTTATAGGAATGGTGTGGACTTCCGAGACCTTGTTGGTGAAATTGGTGTGTATCTCTATGGTTTGGAAGTCGGACACTGCGAGAATGGGCGGGTTGCTGAGCGCCTCGCGGTAACGCTGGAGCTGGGCGTATGCGTCGTTGAGGTCGCGGTGCAGTCCCTTGAATTCCCAAGCGAAGTAACCCTGCTTATAGACATCGGCGCGTCCCAGCCGCCCGGACGCCTCGCGCAAGGAACGCTCGAATGTGAACCAAGACTGCATAGGATCAAGTTCGTTGGGCGTGCCATGTCCCACGACGCGGCACAGGTCGATGAACCATTCCTGCGCGCCTGCCGCCTCCCGTCCGCGGCTGCGTCGCCACTTGGCATTGAATTCTAGAGGCGTCATCGGATTTCCCGTTTCATCCCATAAATCCTGTTTACTTAGTCCTACCCTAAAGCCCCTCAATCTCCAGCGTGCTGACTTCTTGCGTTTCGAGGTCGGCGACGCGGATGGCGTGGTTGTTGGTGTCGGCGATGTAGAGCTTGCCGCGGGCGATGCTGAGGCCGGCGGGTTCGTGGAATTGCGCGAACACGCCCGCGCCGTCTTCATGACCCGGCGTGCCGATGCCGATAAATGACGATGCGCCCCGCGTGGTCGGGTATATGCGCTTAATCTTGTTGTTGTATGTGTCGGCGATGTACAGCACGCCGTCGTGCAACTCAATGCCGATGGGGTGCTGCAATCGGACCTCGTCGCCTACGCCGTCAACGTCTCCGAACTCGAAGAGATGCAGCCCGACAATGGTCTGAACAAAGTTATTTCCGTTTAAGTCAGCTGACCTAACGGCGCTAGTTTCGCTGTCGGTGAAGTAGAGCTTGTTTCCATCGCTCACGATACCGCTCGGCTGCGCGAGCTCGGCGTTGGAGAGCAAGCCGTCGGTGATGCGCTCGCGTCCGTTGCCGGCGTAAGGCATCACTTCCTGCGTGTTCAGGTCGTAGCGCCAAAGCTGGTGGAAGCCTGCCATCGCTATGTACAGGCTATCGCCTTCGACGACCACGTCCCAAGGCGAGTTGAGCTGCACGAAGCGGGCGTTTCCTCCGCGATGGAATCTTCGCGCCTGCTCGCCCGTTCCTGCGATGGTTTTTACGCTTTGGTTTGCAAGGTCGATTTCGCGTACGGCGTGATTCTTAGTGTCCGCGACATACAGCATTTCGCCTTTGAGCGCCATGCCCTGCGGATCGTAGAACTCCGCCTCACCGAATCCGCCGTCGCGCAGTCCCTGCTCGCCGCTTCCGATGACGCTGACCGCCTTCCCGCGCAGGTCGGTGACCACGATTCGGTTGTGGTTGGAGTCTGCGATGAAGAGCCTGTCAGACGCTTCATCCGCAAGCACCTTGCCAGGGAACGACAGCGCACGCTCCCATTCTTTGTCCTTCTCCAGGCTCAATTCAATCGGCGCTCGGTTGACGAGTTGGTTGTTGTCGTACTCTTCGATCATCTTGGATAGAAGGCTGTCCATGTCGGACACGGCGAACTCGCCTTCGTGCTTGCCGAGGACCTTGCCCTCCGGGTCGATGAACATCAGCGTGGGCCAGGCACGGGCGCCGTACTGCTGCCATACCTGAAAGTCCTTGTCATTGACCACCGGGTGCTCAATCTCGTATCGCAGCACCGCCTTTCGCACATTCTCATAGTCCTTCTCGGCTGCGAACTTCGCCGAATGCACACCTACGACTACAAGCTCGTCCGCGTATTTTTCTTCCAGTTTCCGCAACTGCGGAAATACATTCATGCAGTTGATTCAACAGTATGTCCAGAAGTCGAGCACCACCACCTTACCTCGAAGGTCAGTCATAGTGAGCGCCTTGTCCGTATTCATCCACTCCAGTCCGGGTGGAAATTCGGGGGCGTTAATCTGCCCTTGGTACATTCTCGGACTCATGCAGACCTCCTTTTTTGTAGTCTGTCAGTAATTCAGCCAGTCAGTGTGGTTCGACAGGTTCACCACAAACGGGCCTGTTTATACCGGCCATCGCTCCATGTTGTATGCCATAGACCAGAACATGTACTCATATCGCGAGCTTGTCATGAATGCGCTTCGCATTGCCTCTCGCACTGCCGGCCCGCCATTGGCGGCAAACTCGTCCACCAGTTCTCGCCATGCGGCCGTGCTCTCTTCCAGCAGACCTTCGCGGTACGGCTCCGCCCAGTAGCTGTACACCGGATGCTCGGGTATCGCTATTCGCATTCCGATTTCGTGGTATGTCCAGGGACAGGGGAGCAGAGCCGCCGCTGCCTCGCCCACGCCTCCGGTAGATGCGGCGACCTGCATGTGGTTGATGTACGCTGAGTTGGTCGGCGAAAGCGCGACCGAATCCACCTCGTCCTCACTCATCTCCAACAACTCGAACATCTTGCCATGCAGCGGGCGCTCGACCGGCGTGGTGATTCGGCGCGTGAGTCTGCGGAGCGTATGAGTATCCGGCGCCTTGGAGAGCGCCGTCGCCACGACTTGCCCGAATCCTGCAAGATAGTGGTAGTCCTGCTCCACATAGTAGCGAAACTTTTCGAGCGGCAGCGTCGCGACTTCGATTTCTTCAAGGAAGGGGTGCGCGAAAATGGTCTCCCAGATGGGCAGCGCCTCTTGTCGCAGTTCTTCAGAAAAACTCTGTGTCATCGTGTATTACCTCGACCGGGCGGACTTCCGGCGGATTTTCTCCTGTTTCGTTCCGACAATATAACACAGAGGACACTCCTTACGCCGCCGCCACTTACTACTTCCGGATGATTCGATAGATAGGCATCGTTCGCGGCATCAGTTCTGTCAGAAGAACAGGGCAGGAAACGCATTCGCCCTGCCTTGTCATTGTCTAAGCAAAGTTTGAAAAATAGATAATACTTTGGTCAAAGCAGGGTAGGGGAGTGGTTTTACACCGATTCCGGTCGAGCGAGAGGCTGGTCGGCGTCATTGCCTGACGGGGACGCCACAGACTAACGCAACGTGCTCCACAGGCTCCCACCTATCCCAATCGGCTAGCATTTTCCGGCGGCGCATGGCTGACTACTTTTGCGATGCGACCAGGAGCTTAAATCCGAAAAGGTAGTCGAAATAGTCGAAAAATACCATCATGCCAACCGATACGCGAAAGAAATGGACGAAAATCTACTTGACAGTTAATAAAAGCAGCTGCCTCGTCGGTGTGGTTGACCATCGACACGATGTACAACACCCCTGTTCCAGTCCGATCTTGCCGGTGATATGACTATCCGAAAATGTATTTTCTTGGATGCCCCTTAGTACGATTGATTGTCCGCCGCCTAAAACGGCGCTCTACGGGCAATCTGACGGGACGCAAATTTCCGAAGCCAAGGGCAACTGGCAAGCGAGCATTGATTCTTCACATCATTCGGTCGGAGCAGAAGGAAACGTCCTAGTCAGGCAAGGGGAGGGAAACGGGCGAATGGAAAAGGGGCGCATATCGGGGGTACGGGAATCTTACGGACTGCCAGCAGTATTGCAATATAAATATCACAATATCTACAATGGCAAACGATGCTTATGATTGATTTCCAATATCTTCAATACGATATGGTTATATTTATGCAGTGAAAGTGGGGAGGGGAGTAGGCGGGGATAATGTCTGTGGCGTCCCTGGCAGGATTCGAACCCGCGGCCCGCTGCTTAGAAGGCAGCCGCTCTATCCAACTGAGCTACAGGGACGCACTTAAGAGGGTGTGCAATCAAGTGTAGCAACGAGAAATATCGTGGTCAAGCAATCCCTCGGAGATGATAGCGTTTCCATTCAGGTCGATAGATAAATGGCAATTTCACGCTAAATCTAGCCAGAGGGGGACTTTGTCACCTTTAAGGAAAACGCCTACGCGGAAAGCTAGGGCATGCGCGTAGCAACGCGGTGCAAGCGGGGATGAGGACCGGGCCATGCCTTCCTTATGCTGACTATCTCCAAGCCGTCCATCTCGGACAGGGTAGTGAAGCGCCTCTGGATTGCATTGCCAACGGGCTTACTGAGCAGCGCGCCCACGACGACCGCGCCAAGCACGAGCGGCAGTCTCTTCCAGCGTCCTTCCTTATTCTTGCCCAGAACCAGCCGGGTCAGCACGCCGGAGAACAGCGCCGCGACCGCCATGTTGGTGCCGCAATGGGGGGAAATTGCCATCTCGCTGCGCCCCACATTAAGGCCGTTCAGAGCTTCATCCACGATGCGTCCGAGTTGTTCCGTTGAGAGATCCCCCACAATGAAGAAACCCCAGGGCGTGGAGTAGCCTCCTAGCGGTCCACGCACACCCTCTTCCAACATCAATGCAACGGTGGCATGCTCGAGGGCATGGTTGCGCCGCACGCGCCTGATCGTCTCCTGAATCACCGGCATTCATCTCCTTGAGCTGTCTGGCTTCTGTTCTGCAGCAGGTGTATTTTACACCATCCGTCCCCAAAGCGGTTAACCCATGCAGAAACATCCTGAAAACACTTGAATAGGTTTGATAACATCAGAAATTATCAGAAAATTAGAGAAAAGCGTTGAAAAAGGCATTGACCCTATGTATGGCGCAACGCTAATATATGTTCAATAGGTTAAACCAATGAATAAGTTAACTCCAAGGAGGGAGACAAATGAGGCGCAAGACCAAGAAGATGCTGGCAGTCGAAGAGAAGTTCAATCAGCCGCTTGAGAAGCTCCTGCCCGAGATGGTAACGGAGAACGGCCTGTCCGCCACCGCCGACTACCTCGGTGTGAGCAAGGCTACGCTCGGCTACTGGCTGCTGAAGCTGGACATCATAGTCAGGCGTGTCGCCCTCGCTCCCGGCGAGACACTGGAAGTGAAACGCATCGGGTAGCGCGGCAGTTCCGATACGCAGGAAATAGAGAGAGCGCCGACAATGTCGGCGCTCTTCTATTGTTGTGTGTGGGACAATCCCACTAATACAGACCCTGGAGCGATCAGCCTAGTCCAATGAATCCAGGACCGCATGACAGCGCGGGTCCTCTCGCACACTTTCCCAAGACGAGAGGGCGGGGAAGGGTTATACGCGCACTACCTCCTGATCGCCTGCATCGCCTCGCGCTCCCTCTCTCTATCGATCATCGAGCGCCTCTTGTCGTACAGCTTGCGACCCTTCGCAACCGCAAGCTCCACCTTTGCCCTGTGTCGCCTGATGTAAAGGCGCATCGGTATCAGGGTCAGACCGCGCTCCAAGACTTGCCTCGACAGCCGGACGATCTCGTCCTTGTGAAGCAAGAGCTTACGCGGTCGGGTAGGGTCGTGGTTGTTACGCGACCCGGCAGAGTATTGCGCTATGTGCATGTTGACAAGCCACAATTCCCCATTTTCCGGCTTGGCGTAAGCATCGCTAAGGTTGACGCGCCCTTCACGGATTGCCTTGATCTCAGTTCCGGTAAGAACCAGACCGGCTTCCACGGTGTCCAAGACATCGTAGTTTCTCCGCGCTCGGCGATTATTGACTACGGTGCCGCCTTGCTTCTGCTGCTGTTTCCGACTTGCCTTGCCGCTCATGACACTTGCCTCTATTTGGACGCGCTTGCGTGTATCTCCGCTTCGAGCAACTCAATCGCCTTCTCCAGCTGCCTGATGTCCTCCTGCTGAGCATCGCCATGCCTGACCTCGACATCAGGCTCAAGCCCGTTACGGTCGATGACTCTGCCGTCGGGCGTGTACCAGCGGGCGAAAGTCAGGAAAAGCCCGCCTCCGTTGTCGAGCTGACGCAGGATGTTGACGCTACCCTTGCCGAAAGTCTTCCTTCCTACGACCGTGGCGCGGTCATGGTCCTGGAGCGCCCCCACGAGTATCTCGCTCGCGCTCGCGCTGAACTGATTTGCGAGTATAACCATAGGCACCGTTTCAAGCAGGTCATCGTTCTCCCGGTCCACCCAGTCCTTGCGATTGCCGTCGCCATCGACTTCATAAAGTATCAGGCCGTCATCAATGAACAGGCTCGTAACATCTATCACCGAACTCAACAGCCCTCCGGGATTGTCCCGCAAATCAAGCACAATACCTTCGGAGCCGGCATCCAACGCCTCGCGTATTTCCTCCGACAGGTCGTCCATCGTGTCCTCATAGAAGTTGGTGAGCCGTATGTGCGCTATGCGGTGGCCCGGCTCGCTGCGAAGTATGACGCTTTGCAGCGGGATGACGCCGCGCTCCACTTCAATAACAACCTTCTCCACGCTGCCGACATGTTGCACGAGCAAACTCACCACGCTGCCCCGCGGTCCCCGGATCTTTGACACCGCTTCGATCAGGCTTATCCCTGCGATGCTCTCGCCGTCCACTTCAAAGATTATGTCGCCGGGGCGTATGCCGGCTTTCTCCGCAGGACTGTCCGCTATCGGTGCGACCACCACAAGTCTTCCGTCCGCATTCATGGATACATGGGCGCCGATTCCCTCAAAGCGGCCGCGAATGTCCTGGTTCTCAATGCCGAACACTTCGGGGCCGACATAGTTGGTATGGGGGTCGCCGAGCGCTACGAGCATCCCTCTTATAGACGCCTCCGTGAATATCTCAGGATCGAATGTGGCGCGGTCAACATGCTCCGCAGCGAGCATCGACCATACCTGCCACACCACCGCGAGTTCCTCGGGCACACCTTCCGGCACTTCGAGCGGCATCTCCTGGGGGATAAGCCCAGGGAGCAGGGGAGCGTCCGGAGCCGAAGTCTCGCGGGGAGGTCGCGTGGGCAGTGTATCCACTGCCGCGGTTCCCTTGTCGCTCGACGCGTAGGAAGTCGGAGTTTCGGCAGGGACGCTTGCAGGCTCAGTTGGCGCGGGCACCGCACTTTCAGTCGCGGCTGTAGGAGGAGGCTCTGAAGCTGCCGGAGCCGGAGCCTCTGCATCCATCTGACATGCGACCGACGTCAGCAAAGCAACACCTGCCGCCAGCATGCTCCATCGCCTAATTTTTGACAAGTATGACAATTGCGCTCACCTTACCGAATGGATATTCCGCCACGAGGGATAGTCCTTGCTGGCATTCATAATCGCCCGCCCGTTTCCCCATGAAAGCGGGAATCCCAGGTGGGGTTAGAGAGCGTAGATGTTCCTCGAAAGATTCGAAAATCGACGCCGAACCACGGTCAATTCACTTGGGGTTCAAGAATGTCAGCACACCTAATCATTTATTGCCTCCATTCTAACACGCACACTGACGGAGCACATGAAACCGCCTATCGTCGGCGAATCTGGGTCGTGAGAGCATTCAGCGGCAAAAGCATGAAATCATGCCGGATGCCAGCAAAAGTCACGAAACGCAGAGATGAAAAACCGTGTGAAATCCCATTTCAAGTTTTCAACATTGCTTTTCCAAATGTCATAGATGCCTGTGTTGACTGGTAAATATGCTGAAAATATCTGAAAAGCGCCCTTGACACCCCATGCCTTTTCTGTCTATATTCGATGTGTCGGTCGCTGTCAAACCTTCAGTTCCGATACGCCATCAGAAAACCAACCCAGGCAGGTGAATATATGACACAGCCCACCGATGTTGCCAGGCGCACCAGGGTAACGAGGCCGTATCCAACCTATACGCTGGAGGACGCGCTGAGTGTCGCGCGAGCCATATACGAAGTGAACGCAGGCTTGCCATTCGACAGGGAGCTGCTTGCGGGCGCTCTCGGCACTACACCCAAGAGCAGCGCGTTCACAATGCGGCTCAACGCCTCCGCCGCTTACGGCCTGACCGAGGGGGGCTACAATGACCCTGACATCAGGCTCACGGAGTTGGGTGAGACCGTTGTATCGTCGGCTCCGGAAGAGGCGGGACGTAGCGATGCGGTTGCGGCCGCGGCGACGAATCCCGACACATTCGACAGATTCTACAGGCTCTTCGACGGCAGGCGACTTCCGCAAAGCAACTACTTGCACAACATCCTTGAGCGCGAGCTTGGCATTCGATCAGACCTCGCCGATGAGTGCCTTGCCATCCTTTGGGACAACGGCGAATTCGCGGGACTCATCAAGGAGGGAGCCGACGGCGAGTATCGCGTGCGCCTGCCTGAACCGGACATAATTTCCGATGTCTCACCGGTCCCCAAAAGAGTGGCGACGGAGATGCCAACCCCGTATGTGGCGCAGTCGGAAGTCGGCGCGCCTGAGCGCGGCGAACCGCCGGTCAGCGAGAAGAGCGTATTTGTCGGACACATCGGAGACTCCGCAGCGGCAGACTATGTCGTCTCCATGCTGGATGAGTTCGGCATCCTCACGGCGAGTCCAAGGATTCCGGAAGACGACACGGGCTTGCTCGTGCCACAGGAAGTCTCGCAGGCAATGCGAGATTCCTGCGCGGCTGTTCTAGTGTTTCGTAGTGGTGACAACGCCTGGGCTTCCAGGGACAAGATGATAGGGATGCTCGGCGCGTCATCGGTTCTCTTCGACGACCGTGTAGTCTTGCTTCACGAAGACGGCGAGCGAATGAGCATCAGCCTTGACCGCCTCAACCACATAGACTTCGACCACGAGCGTCCGGGGGAATCCGGGATGAACCTGCTGGTCGCGCTGCACAAGGCCGGGGTCATCAGTGTTACCACATAATGAAAGACCGAGTGGGTGAGCGCGTGCGGCTCACATGTGGTGCATCCATTTTCGATTGCCTGAATGCACAGACACCTGACGGACGAAAATAGAGGCTCTACGGCGATTCTGGGGCGGCGCGAATTCTTAGAGTTAAAGACAAGGAATTGCTCTGCTTCAAACTATGCCCATTTCGATACCACTGCGAGGAGCCTTGCGTACTTCTCGCAATGCCACTTTATTATGTAAAGTGGTGCATGTTATGTCAAAAAGCAGTTCGGACACCACCCTAAACTTTACATAAGATTTATAGTGCGAACATGCGCTTATGGGCACTGACTCAATCGCAATGTACTTCTCTCGGCCTTATCACTATCCCCTGCTCTCAAATGCGCTATGTGGAGAGTGAGTTCAGGTCATCGTACTCGTTGCGCTATTTCCGCACCTTGGATCTGACTTGTCGCAATCCCATTCGCGCCAACGCCCGCAGTCCGAAGAATAGCGCGAAGAGACATCCAATTGTCGCCGTTCCAAATAGGGTTTGCCCCACGAAGCTCGCCAAGGTATATTCGGCACTATTGCCGCCAAGTATCAGTGCACCTCCACCGGACCAGAGGAATGCAGCGAATAGACCTATCGAAATGTCTAACCCCAACCACCTGTCGTCTTTCCGCATATGGCCCATTCGCGTGAATGCCATTCTCACCAATAACCGTAGCCCGTAGAACAGCCCAAGCGCACTTCCGAAAAACGCGGTTCCACCGATTAACAAGGTGGATTTGAACTCCATTCCTTCTTCGACGAATACCAATGCCACGCCGATGTACCAAAGTGTAGCGACGAATAGACCAATTGCTATGTTCAGCCACATGAACCTTTCGCTGTTCTTCATAAGCGCGATGAGGGACGGTGCCCTTATCCGAAATAGCACCGTCCCCCACAAAAATGTGCATCCATCTCTTGAGATAGCGTCAGCCCACCACTACCCTGTCCATTCTGTCCATCGATGTCCGTTCTAGCTCCAGTGTAGCGTCAATCTCTCGCAGCAGCTCGTCGAGTCCCGCGCCCGTCTCGGCAGATGTGAACACGCAGCGCAGCTCCCCGTCTGCCAAGCGCAGCGCCCTACTGAGGGTATCCGATTCGGCAGCTTCGTCCAGCAGGTCAGCCTTATTCAGAGCCATCAGGCGCGGTTTGTCCGCAATGCCCAATTCGTCGATAATACCTTCCACAACACTCACCATCTGTGTTGCATTCGGATGCGTCACGTCAACGACATGCAGCACTAGGGTCGATTCCTGAACCTCTTCAAGCGTCGCCCTGAACGCCGCGACCACCGCAGTCGGCAGCTTCTGAATGAAGCCCACGGTATCCGTCAGCAGCACATCTCGACCGGCAGGCGTATGGATGCGCCTCGTAACCGGATCGAGCGTGGAGAACAGCAGGTTCTCCGCCATCACACCCGCCTTTGTCAGACGGTTCAGCAGCGAGCTTTTGCCGGCGTTCGTGTAGCCTACGAGCGACACTACAGGCACTTCCATCTCGATGCGCCGTGCCCTATACCGAGCGCGATGCCGCCGCACATCCTCAAGGTCGCCCTTGAGCTTCTGTATGCGAGTTCGCACGAGCCTGCGGTCGGTCTCTATCTGTGTCTCGCCGGGTCCGCGCGTGCCTATGCCACCGCCAAGACGTTCAAGGTGCGTCCACTGCCCGGCGAGGCGAGGCAGCAGATACTCGTGCTGCGCCAGTTCCACCTGCAAACGGCCTTCCTTCGTGCGCGCCCGCTGTGCGAACACATCCAGAATCAGCGCGGTGCGGTCTATCACCTTCACGGACTCACCCAACGCCTTTTCGAGGTTGCGCTGCTGCGTGGGAGTCAGCTCATCGTCGCAGATGACAGTGCTCGCTCGCTTGGTGTAGATGAGCTGCTTCAGCTCGTCCAGCTTGCCCTTGCCAAGATAAATCTGAGTGGGTCTGTCCAGGCGCTGCGCCACCGTGCCTACGACCAGCGCGCGCGCGCTTCTGGCAAGCTCGGCAAGCTCGGCAAGCGAGTCTTTCAGCCTCCAGGGTCCACGCCGCCGGCGCAACTCCACGCCAACGGTAATCGCGCGCTCAAGCCTCGGCCGTGTCGATTTCATTCGTCGTTTAGCGATAGTTCACCCCCTTATCCTTCGTATCCTGTCCGTCATGTTAACTCCTTGACGGGATACGCCACTCCGACAGCTTCTCCAGCCCCTTCTCCATGTCCGCATCGTCAATCGTCAGAGACAGCCGGATGTATCCTTCACCGTACTCCCCATAGCCGTTGCCGGGCGTAACTACGATGTTCGCCTCTTCCAGCAGCAGTTCCGTGAACTCCGCCGATGTGAAGCCCTCCGGTATGCGGGTCCACACATACAGGCTCGCCTTAGGAGGCACGGCATCCAGCCCGATTTCTTGCAGCGTCTCGATTACGCGATCGCGGCGGCGCTCGTAGATGGCGTTGCGCTCATCAATCGCCTCCTGCGAAAGCTCCATCGCCTCCATGCCCATGTACTGGATCGCATTCGGCACGCCGGAGTCGAGGTTTGACTTGATGACCATCAGCGCGCTGATGATGTCCTCGTTGCCCACCGCCATGCCCAGACGCCAGCCGGTCATGTTGTAGCTCTTCGACAGTGAGTGAAACTCCACGCCCACATCTATCGCGCCAGGCGTCTCCAGGAAGCTCACGGGCCGGTAGCCGTCGAACGCGACCTCAGAGTATGAAGCATCGTGCATCACGGCGATGTCATGCGCCTTGGCGAACTCCACAACCTTCTCGAAATATCCCGCCTCAGCGATAGCGCCCGTCGGGTTGTTCGGGTAGTTCAGCCAGATGACCTTCGCCTTGTCCGCCACATCGTCGGGTATGGCGTCGAGGTCAGGCATCCAGCCGTTTTCCTCCAGCAGCGGCATCCAGTGGCACTCGCCGCCAGCAAACCAAGTACCCACCGAATAGACCGGGTAGCCCGGATCCGGCACCAGCGCGATGTCGCCCGGCTCGATGAAGCACAGCGCCGCGTGCCCGATGCCTTCTTTCGCGCCGATGAGCGGCAGCGTCTCCTTGTCCGGATGCACCGAAATGCCGAACCTGCGCTGATACCAGTCGGCCACAGCCTGCCGGAACTCCGGCAAGCCGTCCGTCTCCGGGTAGCGATGGTTGGGACCGTCGAGCGCCGTCTCGCGCAATTTCTCGATTACATTGTCCGGCGTGGGTATGTCCGGGTCTCCGATGCCGAAGCTGATGACATCAATCCCCTGCTCTCTCTTCTCCGCTATCTTCCGGCTGATGCCCACGAAAAGATACGGCGGAACCTTGTCTATACGGCTGGCGAAATTCATTTCAACTCCATAAACGATTGCTTGTTTTTCTGCGCCATTAACGCCTCAGTTGGAAGCGATTGGCACATGATAGCAGAAACTGCAAGGGGGGACAGACATGGAGAAATTGTGAGAGAGGGTTCTGTCGGCGATTGGGGGCGAATCACCCCCATCCTAACCTTCCCCCATCAAGGGGGAAGGGACTCTTATAATCGCCCGAGAATAGAAAAAGCCCCGCTATCTGCGGGGCCTCTACTACGCATCCTATCCATCCTGTCTATCGATGTCAGTAATGCCACTCGCCGTCGAACACCGTTGCAACGGGGCCTTCCATCACAACCTCGCCCTCGCCGGGCCACTCTACCGTGAGGTTTCCGCCAGGGAGCGCGATAGTCGCCCGGTCGCCGGCGAGGCCGTTCAGTCGCGCCGCCACCTGCACCGCGCACGCTCCCGTGCCGCAAGCCATCGTGATGCCGGAGCCACGCTCCCATACGCGAGTCTTGAGCGTCTTGCCGCCGTCCAGCACATTCACTATCTCGAAGTTCACGCGCGCCGGAAAGAGTGAGTGGTGCTCGACCTGTGGGCCTATCTCTGTCAGCGGGAAGTCGTCAACAGGCTCGTCCATGAACACCACCGCGTGCGGATTGCCCATCGACACGCAGGTCATCTTGAACTCTCGCCCCGCGACCTTCAGCGGCTGTTCTATCACCACATCCATACCTTCAATGGCGACAGGTATCTCCGGTGGGTTCAGACGCGGCTCGCCCATCAACACCCGCGCGCCGGTCATGCTCTTGCCGTCGTCGCGCAGCGGCGTAACATCCAGCACGCCCGCCATGGTCTCCACGCGCACCGGGGACTTCTCGGCCGAAACGATGCCGTTGTCGAACGCGAAGCTGACGAGGCAACGAATGCCGTTGCCACACATCTCGCCCTCGGAGCCGTCGGCGTTGAACATCCGCATCCGCAGGTCGGCCTTGTCGGACGGCAGCGCGAGAATCAGCCCGTCCGAGCCGATGCCGAGGTGCCTGTCGCTCATCGCTATGGAGAGCGCGGGCCAGTCGTGTTGCTGCTCACGCGCGTCGATGTACACATAGTCGTTGCCTGCGCCGTGCATCTTTGTGAATTGCAATTTTGTCCTCTTATGCTAATCATCCCGTTCGTGGTGAGATTGTCGAACCACACCTACCCAAGCCAATTGGACGCGATGACCGCTGCGAATATAGCCGCGCCCACCGCGATGATTGTGAACAGGATGCGGTCAACCTTCGCCTCCAGCCTGTCGAATCTCGCGTTGGAGTCAACCTGCGCCTGCGCCAAGTATTCGATTGCCGTCTCAACGCTGGCTACCCTCTCCGGTATGTCTGGCCTCTCATTAGATGCCATGAATTGTCTCCTTTAATTCTCAATTACGTGAATTGTAACAGAATGACGAACCAATATCCTAATTTGTGATAGGGCCTTCTCCTATCACGCGCCGAATTCTGTTCTCCAAACGCACTCGCAAGTCTTCAGGACTATCCCAGACAATATGGTTAAATTGTCGCGTGTCGAAGTGAACCTTCTCGATCATGTCGTTTCGGCAAGTGAAAATTACGTTCAATCCATGCCCCTCAGCAAAGCCTGCTTCATAGTACACTCCGCCCCTAGCGCCATTCTCTCCATGCGTGAAGTCGGCGACGATGAAGCGCGACCTTCGGATTTCAGCAACGATTCTATCATCAATTTTGCCGACAAAATCTTCTCGATCTATACGGAAGGGAGAATAGCCAGCTGCCCTTATTGCAGGCTCTATACCATCCTTATACAAGCTGTCCATGCTGCTATCAAACCACATCGCCACAAAGCACTGCGATGAATCGGGATTAGTAACGGAATGTTCAATCAAGCTATATCCAGCAACTTCTACAACACAGCTATATAGTCCATCTGTATGCCAGACTTCGTATCCTTGGCTGTTTCTGATAGTCTCGCCTTTCTGAATCAAACCACGCTGTGCCAAGTAATTGGTGATGTGGCCTAGTTCCTCAAAATTGATTGACTCCGACCATGCTAAGGCGTACTCAAAATGCGAAGGGTCAAGTTCGCTTGTGTCAAGGCGACGTGCTGAGTATCTTCCGCCATTCAAGTAAATGAAATCTAGGATGTCGCCAAGATACGATGATCGATTCACCAACAACCTAAGCACCTTTCTGCCCTATCAAGCATGGGGAGCCTAGACCTACCTTTAGCACGCTGTACGTCATCCACCCCTATCCGTGGGACATCAACGCCCTTCATCCACTGTTCCACCAACAATGAACTAATACGCGCTTTCTCAAGATCGCCATAAGAGTCGTCTTCGATTTCACTGATTGCGCCAGCGGTGATTTCGTATTCTCCACCTGCTCGGTTTGATCCTTTTACCAGATATATGTCAGGAGTGTCGTACGGATTTGACACCTCGCAATCCACGTTCCAAATCGGGCATTTCTGTATCTCCAACTTTATTTGCTCCTTCTAGTAGTCAAGCTCCCATCCCCTCCATCTATGTCAATTCCCCGTCACCACCCCATACGCCTGCCCGTACATTTGCATTGCCTTGTGGTGCGCCTCGGCAAGGTTGAGGAGTTCGCTTGTGGTGTTGACCAGAATCTCGCCAGCGTCGGCTATCTCGGCGTGGTAGTCCCGATAGACTCCTTGTCCAGCGCGCAGAAGGTTCAGGTTGTCAGCGCTGAACAGGTGCCGGTTCAGCGGATGCTCTGCCATTGGCTTGTCCTTGTCCCACTATCAATCAGCAGTCTAAGAACAAGTGTATCATATCCTCAACCAGTTCAATCCTGTTTATCCTGTACATCGGCGTTAGTTTCCCAGCCACTCCCGCACATCCTCCGCCAGTTGCGCGTACTCGGCATCGCCTATCGGCACGGTCAGCCACCGAATGCGCTTGTCGGTGCGGCGAAACCAGTTGTATTGCTGGCGGGCGTAGCGGTGGGTGCGGTATTTGATACGCTGCACCGCTTCGTCTAGGGGCAGCTCGCCGTCGAGGTGGCGCATCAACTCGCCGTATCCAAGGCCGGAAAGCGCGGCGTGCTGCATCCCATACCCGCGCCGGCGCAGGTCGCGCACTTCGTCGAGCCATCCAGCCGCCATCTGTGCGTCTATGCGAGCGTCTATACGGGCGTACAATGCGGAACGCTCCATCGTCATGCCGATAATCAGCGCGTCGTAGTCGGGGGGAATCTTGCGAGGTCGATTTTTATCGCCGCTGCCCGAAGATTCATCGCCATCGCGCGAAAGCGCAACCTCCAGCGCGCGCACCACTCGCCGCGGATTGCGCCCGTCAATGCGCTCCGCCGCATCCGGGTCGAGCCGTCTAAGCTCATCGTACAGGGCACTCACGCTTTCCGATTCCAAGCGCAATTCCAGCGTCTCACGCAGTTTTGCGTTTGGGTTAACTTCTGGGACCTGCCATCCTTCCAGCAGTCCCCAGATGTATTGGCCGGTCCCCCCTACCACCAGTGGCAGGCGCCCACGCATTTTTTTGGCGTTATGTATGGTTTCTCTAGCGTGTCGCAAGAAGAGCGCGAGCGAGTACCGCTGATCAGGTTCGATGATGTCAACGATGTGGTGAAGGATTGCGGCGCGGTCGGCATCCGAGGGCTTTGCGGTGCCAATGCTCATATATCGATAGACTTGCCGGCTGTCCGCTCCGATTATCTCGCCGTCGAACTCGCGCGCCAGCCGCATCGCCAGCGCGCTCTTCCCTACTCCGGTTGGTCCCACAATCACTAGCAGTTTCATCCCATAGACCCGGCATCCTCTCAAATCCAGTGCAATTGTTAAGAAATATACGCAGAAGGGTTGTTGAGGTAGCTGTGGGCAAGCATCTTCAACTCCTTCCTGGCCTTCCACCATCAGGAACCGATAGGGGTAGCATTGAGAGTAATCGCGCCTGCATTGGCGATTTCACCCCCATCCCCTGCCTTCGCAGGGGCAGGCTCTAACCTTCCCCCTTGACGGGCTGAAAGGGGTATGTATTCTGTTTTGAAACTTTAGCAGCGTTTCAGTCAGAATGTTGACTTCAGGACGAAAATGTCTGGCGAAAGCCTACGAAGCACCTGAGGAAGCGCCATCTGGATTCCCGCCTTCGCGGGAATGACGATGAAAATGCGGAGCGAAATTCCACATTTCTCCTGCAAAAACGTCGTTTTAGCATCGATTTCACCATTTGCATACCCCTGTCAGCCCGTCTAGGGGTAGGGGTAAGGAACTTTGCCTACCCTTGTCAAGAGAAGGGACTTTCGTATATTTCTCCGAAATTACCTCACGTCCCCTGCGACTTTCACGATCTCAACGAATGACTCAGAGTCCAGGCTCGCGCCCCCAACGAGCGCGCCGTTGATGTCTGGCTGGCTGATGTATCCACCGATGTTGCCCGCATTCACGCTGCCCCCGTACAGCAACGGCAGACTCGCCGCAACTTCCTCGTCACCCATCGCAGCCAGCGCACTGCGAATGTGCGCCATCATCGCCTGGGCAATCTCCGGAGACGCCGATTGTCCCGTCCCTATTGCCCAAACCGGCTCATAAGCCACCACGATTCCCGCGCCCAGGTCCACGCCTTCAAGCCCGGCTCGCACCTGTGTTTCAGCCACCGACTCCGCCCTACCCGCCTCGCGCTCATCAAGATTCTCTCCGACACACACTATCGGCGTGATGCCTGCGCCCAGCGCAGCCTTGACCTTGAGATTCACCGCCGCATCTGTTTCGCCGAATATACTGCGCCGCTCCGAGTGCCCTATAATTACATATTGGCATATATTAGTGAGCATATCGGATGATATTTCACCCGTGTAAGCGCCGTTCATTTCATGATATACATTCTGAGCACCAATTGATATTACACTATTATTCAATGCTTCTTGTACTGACTTCAGAGATATGAAAGGTGGGCATACGACCACCTCTGCATCAGCTTCCTGAGGCATACCGGTGGAGATGTCGGACGCCAGATCGACGGCTTCAGCAACCGTGGTGTTCATCTTCCAGTTGCCGACTATTAAGCATATTGACATATTGTTGTTTATTTACCTCTTGTTCTATCATATCAGTCCATCAACGTTTATGGACCATATTTCAATAATTTCCCTGCGTGCGCCATTGCCAGCATCATTACCTCAGTTGCGGGCAGGCTTCGCAGAGAACCGGTAGCGCAAGCACGCTCGGTGAAATCCTCTATGCCCTCTCCTTCGGTCCAGGCAGAATGCACCAGTAGCGGTACGGGATGCCAGCTGTGCGCTCCTAGAATAGCGGGCGTAGAGTGATCGCCGGCAACTACTAGAACGTCGGGTTGCATTTCGACGAGGCGCTCTATGCAGGCATCAAGCGCCTCCAATGCCCTTACTTTTGCGGAGAAATCGCCGTCCTCCCCTGCTGCGTCCGCGGGCTTGTAGTGGAGGAAGAAGAAATCGTGCTCATCGAAGTGTTCTTCCAGCGTATCCAGTTCGTCGTCAAAGGTCATGCCGGTCGGAATAACTCGCATGCCCACAACTTTCGCCAGTCCTCGATACATCGGGTAAGCCGCCACAGCTCCCGGATTGAGACTGTACCGCTCTCCGAAGTCCGGCAGTTCAGGCAAAAGCGAGAATCCGCGAAGCATCGCCATGTTCGCGTACTCCCTCTCACGCAGCACCTCACCAGCCGCAGTGATAAAGGCGCGAACATGAGCGGCTGCGCGCTCTGACGCTTCGTCGAGTGCCCTGGCTTCAAGCGGCAATACGCCTGTCATCTGCGGATCGGTCTCACTGATATTGTCGCTAAGGTCGCCACCGCGCATAACCAGCACAAAACGATAATCCTGCACCGGATACACCTTGGTGTCCACTCCGGAGATTTCGATGTCGTTCAGCATCTCGACGAGTGGCGCGCTCTCTGTCGTCGGTATTCGCCCCGCTCGCCTGTCCGTAATGTTATTGTTGCCGTCCACTGTGCAAAGGTTTCCCCTCGCCGCGAGGTCCCCCGGCCCAAGATCCACGTCTATGCCCAATGCTTCAAGCACTCCCCTGCCCATCAGGTACTTAACAGGGTCGTAGCCGAACAGCGCCATGTGCCCGGGGCCGCTTCCAGGCGTAATCCCATGCATGACAGGAGTCGTAACGCCTGCCGCGCTGCGGTTCGCGAGCTTGTCGAGGTTCGGCAGATTTGCCGTTTCCAACTCCGATTTTTTCGTTTCAGGATTCGGCGCGCCGCCGAGACCGTCCACCACAAGCAGGACGATCTTGGAATTGGTCGGGCGGCAAATATCGGCGAGAAATGGAAGATCAATCATGTAGCCAATCCAAACGCAAGGTAAATTTTGGTTAATTCTATGCTGATTTTGTAACTATAAGAACTGTTAGCATCAGAAATAGTCTTGAGTATAACGCAAGGGAAAACTCTACTCCATTACGGGACGCGCGTAAAGAGCGCAGCCGGCAAAAATCGGCGTCTAGCGGACGGAGATTGCCTTCCGGATAAACTCGGGAACTCTACCGTAATCGAGACTTACCTATCAGGCAGTGCGGCGACGCCGGGCAATTCCCTGCCCTCCATGAATTCGAGAGACGCCCCGCCGCCAGACGAAACATGGCTCATTCTATCTGACAACCCAAGCTTGGCGACTGCCTCTGCTGTCGAACCGCCGCCTATCACGGTCGTCGCATCGTCTAATGATGCGAGTGTTTCCGCGATCGCGCGCGTGCCATGCGAGAAAGCCTCCCACTCGAACACGCCCTGCGGTCCATTCCACATTACGGTCCTGCAATCGCGGACTGCCTGTGAGTATTTCACAGCGGTATTCGGTCCGATGTCCATTACCATGTATTCAGTCGGAATCGAGCCAACGGAGACCGTGAGGGACTTCGCGTCCTCCGCAAACTTATCGGCAACTACGACATCGTTGGGCAGCAGCATTCTCGCGCCGCCGTTGTTAGACCGTTCTATGAGTGTACTAGCGAACTCAAGCCTATCGCATTCGACCGGCGATTCGCCCACATCGTACCCCTTGGCTCTGAGGAACGTCGCCGCCATGCCCCCGCCGATGAGCAGCAGATCAACCTTATCGAACAGATTGCCCAGCACTCCTATCTTGTCGGACACCTTGGCTCCGCCCAGTATCGCGGCGAAAGGCCTGGGTGGGTTGTTCAGCAAACGACCTAGAACGCGCAGCTCTTTCTCTATCAGCAGTCCCGCCACCGAAGGCAAGTAGCGCGTTACGCCCACGGTCGAGGCGTGCGCGCGGTGCGCTACACCGAATGCGTCGTTGACATACAGCGACGCAAGAGAGGCCAGTTCTTTCGCGAATTCGGCGTCATTTCCCTCCTCTCCGGGATGGAAGCGCGCGTTCTCCAGCATCATCGCCTCGCCGAGTGCACGACCGGAAGCCGTTTCTTGGGCACTGTCGCCTACCGTATCCGCGCATTGAGATACATCAGCACCGAGCAGATCGGCAAGCCGTTGCGACACCGGAGCCATTCGCAGCGACTCGACCACTCGACCTGCGGGGCGACCGAGATGTGAACAGATGATGACCTTGCATTGGCGTTCCAAAAGATAACGCAGCGTGGGCAGCGACGCTCGAATTCTGGTGTCGTCCGAAATCTCGGTCGTTCCAGGCTTGAAAGGCACGTTGAAATCTACCCTGACAAGCGCGGTCTGACCTCGCACATCCACATCCCGAACGCTCTTCTTCTCAGCCATTACAATGCCCCGTCAGCGACCGCCGGTGAGCATGTCAATGTATTCTCGAATCCGAGAGTCACCTTCGGAGACAATGCCTCCGATTTCGAGGTCTGCCAACGCTTCCGCCTTCAGGGTGTCTGCCATCTTCTCGCAGGCAGCGCGCGCTCCCAGTCCATCGATAACCTCACGCAACTTCAAGGCATCGTCGGCTTCCAGCACGCGCTTGAAGTAGATTTCCCCCATCGCGCGCTTTTCGCTAATCGTGGCATTCTCAAGCGCGTACACCACCGGAACGAGCTTCTTCTTGTTCAGCACCTCGACATTCGGCCGCGAGTCGCCGATTCCACCCCACAGCGCCGCCAGGTCCGAGCGCACTTGAAGCGCAATGCCCAGCTTCTCACCGCAAGCCGCAAGTGCATTTCCGGTTGCAGCGTCCGCGCCGCCTATCAGTCCGCCAATCTGCATCGCGCACCCAAGCAGCGCCCCCGCCTTGTCGGCTGCCATGCGCATGTACGCTTCAACGCTCAGGTCAATCCGTTCCTGCGCCTCCAGGTCCCGGAATCGGCCTTCGCAGGCGCGCAAACTCGCCTTATCCACCAGTCTCACGACATCAAACACGCGCTCATCGGGCACACCGCGGTCTGCAAGACGCAGCAGCGCAAGCCTTCCCAGCGCGTGCATGCCGTCTCCCGCGTTGATCGCCTGCGCCGGTCCCCATACCCACCAGACGGCATCGCGCTCATTGCGCTGGGGGTTGCCCTCCTGCACATCGTCATGAATCTCCGCGAACTTATCCACGAGCTCCATGGCGGCTGCGGCAGGCAGGCATGCCTCAATATCGCCACCGACGGCTGAACAGGCCAGCAGGGTCATCGCGCCGTGCATCCGTTCCTGTCGTTGCGGCTGATCGTCGTCAAGAGCGTGCGCGCCCCTCCATCCCAAGTGATAGCCCATCATGTCGTACAGCGGAAATCCGCGCTCGTTCACGATTGCTTGCATCGTCGCGTCGATTTGCGCCGTCAGTTCGTCTATGTGATGGGATATGGTCAATTTAGCACCAATAATCTCGCTTTATGCGGTTTGTCTGTTAGAGAGGTTGAAGACTAACTGCGCCGCCCTCAAAAACTTCGATGTTCAGATCGTAGCCGCGCGTCAAAGCCATGCCGATGAGTGGCTGAGTGTTGGCAGCTTCAATTTCTATGCTCCTTAGTTGGTTGTTCCGAGCGATTTCTCCATCATAAACATCACAGAGCTGCGGATTGCCGTCGCCCAAAATGACAGACTGGGACCTTACCCATGGGAACTCAAGGAGAGCGACCACTCGGTACGGTAATGTCAAATAGCCATCAAAGCCCGTATCTATAACTGCTTCAACGGTTTGCCTGCGACCATTTCTTCCTAGCAAAGCGATGTTGACTATGGCATTTAGCCCAGCATCAACCGTTCCGATAATCACTTTGAAATCACTTTATCCCGCACGGGAATACGATGCACGGCCCGATATCCAATCCGCACGCACCATATCTGCGCGTCCGGATTCTTGTCTATCAGATATTGAGATGCCCTGCGAGTATCCGTATCCACCTTGTAATCCCCGCTCTCTATGTCAATCGCGACGATCTTTCCTTTGTTCCCATCTTCTACTATCGGACGCACCTTGTTCTCATAGATTTCGTCGCCCATCCGAGCAAACTCTTCTTTGGGGTATCGCCGCTTCCGCACGAAGTTCCTATTGTCCATCATTTCGGCTCCTTTCCAAAAGCAGCCTTGACTTCCTCCCTCGAAACCGCTCCTTCCCGAAGCACTCTCAATCCATCGCCGCTGACATCCACAATCGTTGAAGCCACTCCGCCTGGCGCAACGCCGCCGTCCAGCACGAAGTCGATTGTATTGCCGAACTCACGCCTTACAGCGGCCGGATTCGTAATACCGGGCCTGCCGCTAAGGTTCGCGCTGGTGCCTGTGATGGGCGCCCCCAGCGTCTCCACAATCTCTCTTGGCACTGGATGATCCGGCACCCGCAGCGCCACGGTGTCAAGCCCGGCCGTTACGATGTCAGGAATGCTTGCGCTCTTGCGGACGACCAGAGTCAGCGCGCCGGGCCAGAAGCGCTCCATCAATGTCCAAGCCGCCTGCGGCACTTCTTTGGCACACATCCGCACATCCTCCGCTTGAGAGAGCAGCAGCGGCAGCGCCATTCCGTCCGGACGTCCCTTCAACTCATATATCTTCATGACTGCCGACTCATCGAGCGCATTTGCGGCAAGCCCGTACAGCGTGTCCGTAGGAATAGCGGCGACACCACCGTTCGCAAGCACATCCACGGCGGCTTTGATTTGCTCATGCATCGCATCGTATAGCGGTAAATCGGCCATTAGAAACCCCACTTATGGTTGAATTAGTATATCATAGATGGTAGATTTTAATGACTTTGCGCGAGTTTCGACAGCCCTAAGGTAATGGGTATATGTTGAAGGAAGATAGCCCAATAAGCGGAACTGCAACAACCGAATCCCCGGCGACAGGCCGCGTTCAGCGCGAGACTGTCGTCGTCATAGACTTCGGCTCGCAGTACAGCATGCTTATCGCTCGCCGCGTGCGTGAGAGCAGCGTCTATTGCGAGATTATCCCGCACACCGCGGACTGGGATTCAGTCTCCCGCCTGAATCCGAAGGGCATCATACTTTCCGGAGGCCCCGCAAGCGTCTATGAACCGGACGCTCCCCTCGCCCCCGACTGGGTGTACGAGTCCGGCCTGCCTGTGCTCGGCATCTGCTATGGGATGCAGGCTATGGCGCATCAGCTTGGCGGCAAGGTTGCCCCGTCCTCCCGCAGGGAGTACGGTCACGCCGTGATGGATCGCAGCTCTGACAGCGAGCCGCTCTTCAAGGGCTTGCCCCAGTCCATGCCGGTGTGGATGAGCCATGGAGACCAGATAACTGAGACACCTTCGGGCTTCAAGTCCCTTGCGCGCTCCGAGAACTCTCCGGTGGTGGTCATGGGGAACGGCGCCGGCATGCTCGGCTTGCAGTTCCACCCGGAGGTCGTCCACACACCGCAGGGCAAGACGATTATCGAGAACTTCCTCTACGAGATATGCGGCTGCGATGCCCTCTGGACGCCCGGCAACTTCGTCAGCGACAGCGTTGACCGCGTTCGCAATCAAGTCGGCGACGGCAAGGTCATCTGCGCGCTGTCCGGCGGCGTTGACTCAGCGGTGGCGGCTGCGCTCATTCAGCGCGCTGTCGGCGACCGCCTCACCTGCATCTTCGTCAACAACGGCATGATGCGGAAGGGCGAGCCGCAAGCCGTCAGCGATACGTTCCAGCGCCACTTCCAAGCGAACTTTATCTACGCCGACGCCACCGAGAACTTCCTTGGGGCGCTCCGAGGAGTCATCGACCCCGAGCAGAAGCGCAAGATTATCGGTGAGGAGTTCATACGCGTCTTTGACGAGGAAGCCGCGCGCATCGGCGAAGTTGACTTTCTCGCGCAAGGCACGCTCTATCCCGATGTCATCGAGAGCGAGACGACCGACAACACAGTCTCCGCCAAGATAAAGTCGCACCACAATGTCGGCGGGCTGCCTGAGCACATGAAACTCAGCCTTGTCGAGCCTCTGCGTTACCTGTTCAAGGACGAGGTGCGCGGCGTCGGCTTAGAGCTTGGGCTGCCGGATGAGATTGTCTATCGACAGCCCTTCCCAGGTCCCGGACTCGCCATTCGCATCATCGGCGAAGTAACGCACGACAAGCTGAGCGTGCTGCAAGAGGCCGACGCAATCGTGATGGATGAGGTCCGCAGAAACGAACTCTACCGTGAAATATGGCAGAGCTTCGCAGTTCTGACAGACACGCGCAGCGTAGGCGTAACCGGCGACTTCCGGACATACGGCCATGTCATTGCCATCCGTGCAGTCAGCAGTGAAGACGCGATGACCGCGGACTGGGCGCGCATCCCTTATGAGGTGCTTGCTCGCATCTCTACGCGAATTGCCAACGAAGTGCCCGGCGTCAACCGAGTGGTGTACGACATCACCAGCAAACCTCCCGGCACAATCGAGTGGGAGTGATTTAGCCTGTGCCTTCGCAAGTGAACTCCGTGTCGAGAGAAGACTTCGTGTCCGCCGTCTCGCGCCTGGCTGAAAGCGTGTACGATTTCCATACCCGCTTCGACATACCGAACATAAACGCAAAAACTGCTGAGGATGATGTTTTTCCGCGCCTATGCACGCGGCTTGCCTTCCTCATGGAAGAGGTCGGTGAACACTCCAGGGAACTCAATCAGGCAAATCTTGACCTTGCCGCCGATGAAATGGCGGATGTCGCGTTCGTCGCTATAGGAACGCTGATGGAATTGAACTCGCTTGGCGCATTGGCGTGCCGCAAGGTTGCTGACAAAAACGACAAAAAGACGCTTCACACGCACATGGTCGAACCTTCCTCCGGTAAGTTGGTCAGGAGGACACAGGCGCAATGAATGTCCTCGTAGTCGGCAACGGCGCGCGCGAACACGCCATTGCATGGAAGCTGTCCCAGAGCCCGTCAGTTGGGAGTCTCTTTGTAGCGCCCGGAAACGCGGGCACACACTTCATCGCGAACAATGTCCCGATCTCAGCAGACGACATCCCATCATTGATCGACTTTGCATCCGATAACTCCATTGATCTCACAGTCATTGGACCGGAAGCTCCCCTTGCCGCTGGCATAGTCGATTCATTCACCGCCGCCGGACTTCTGGTGTTCGGCCCCACCAAGGAAGCGTCCCGCATCGAAGGCAGCAAGTCATTCGCGAAGAAGCTTATGGCAGACTGCGCCGTGCCAACCGCTGCCTGTGAAGCCTTCACAGACTACGAGGGCGCGCGGGCATATCTCGACACCTGCCCCATACCCATTGTCGTTAAGGCTGACGGTCTTGCCGCCGGAAAAGGGGTAACCGTCGCACAGACGAGAGAAGAAGCGAACACCGCTCTGCGCGAATCGATGCTAGAGCGACAGTTCGGCGATGCCGGCGATTGCGTAGTAATCGAAGAGTTTATGGAAGGCCAGGAGGTCAGCGTGTTCGCCTTCGTTGACGGCGAGTACGTTTCCCCCATGGTCGCTGCCTGCGACTACAAGCGCGTGGGCGAGGGTGATACCGGTCCCAACACAGGCGGCATGGGCAGCTTCAGCCCGCCCTTGCCCCATCACTGGAACGCTGACATGGAAACGCTCGTCCGCACCAGCATTATGGAACCCGTAACAAAGGGATTGGCTGAGATTGGTGCCCCCTATCGAGGCGTCCTATACCTCGGCATGATGCTAACTAAAGAAGGGCCTAAAGTCGTAGAATTCAATTCCAGGTTTGGCGACCCCGAGACTCAGGTCATTCTGCCGCGTCTGAAGTCCGACCTTGCTGCCATTCTGCATGCGACCGCAAGCGGCAAATTACAAGATACAGAAATCGAATGGGACAACCGCGCATGCGTCGGCGTCGTGGCGGCGTCCGGCGGCTACCCTGCATCTTACTCCACCGGCTATCCCATCAGTGGAATCGCGGACGTGGACTATGAGGCCACCGTATTCCACGCCGGCACCAAGATACTTGACGACGCTACCGTTACTGACGGCGGTCGCGTGCTAACCGTATCGGCGCTCGCCGACACTCTCGAACGCGCCCGCTCCCGCGCATACGAAAGCATCGGGCGAATATCCTTCAAGGACGGCTTCCACCGAACCGACATCGCGTCCTTCACCGGGTCTTCCTGAACCATCCGGAGACACTTGTTGGCGCGAATTCAATCACAGATAACTGACGACTAACTAACGAAAGACTAAATTCCGAAAGGAGATAATCGAAATGCCACTTGTAGGCGTAATCATGGGCAGCAGTTCCGACGAGGCGATCGTGGCCGAGACAGTCAGCGTTCTGAACCAGATGGGAATCGAGAACGAGATGACGGTCGCGTCCGCGCATCGCACTCCTGAAAAGGTCATGGAATATGTAACCTCTGCGAGAGAACGCGGCATCGAGGTCATCATCGCAGCGGCGGGTGGCTCAGCAGGGCTTCCCGGCGTCGTCGCGTCATGGACTACCCTGCCCGTCATTGGCGTTCCGCTGCCAAGCAGCGACCTCAATGGTGTGGACGCGCTCTATGCCATCGCACAGATGCCGCCCGGCATTCCTGTCGCCTGCGTAGCAGTCGGCTCCTGGGGCGCGCGCAACGCCGCGTTCCTCGCAGCGCAGATTCTCGGCATCAAGCATGACAGCATTCGCGCTGCTTACGACGAGTACCGCCAATCGCTGAAGAATCGCTAACCAGTTCTTCAGTTGGGCAGTATGTCAGTGTTCGTGAATGGATGTAAGAAAAGGCGGGCGACACACCCGCCTTTAATGTCGTCCTTGCCACAGGCATACCCTAGAGGAGCACCGTCCTCTGCCGGATTTCCGCTTTGCGGTTCGGCCTGAAGAAAGGTGTTATCTCCAAGTCAAAAATGCTCTTATATCACGAGGCTTGACTTTTAGGAATATATCTTCCTATAATATACTCATGCGAAGAAAAGCCAACACCCTTCTGCCAATCGAAGTTTCCATCCTTGACGCGGGCATCCGTCTGAGAACCGACGGTTTGCCTAGTTTTCACGGTTTCCTCATAGCCAAGCAAATCAAGGAACGGGAGGGCGCGCGACTACTGACGGCGCACGGCACTTTATACAAGGCACTTGGAAGACTGGAAAAAGCCAAACTGCTCCAAAGTAGTTGGGAAGACCCGCTCATTGCCGCCGAAGAAAGGCGTCCCAGACGTCGCCTTTACACCGTAACACCCGCGGGCGAAGCGGCTCTGGCAAAGGCAATCCACACGAGCGTCGGCCCCGCCGGCGAAGCAAAAGGGGGACTCACGCTCGCATGACTGAAAAATCCGTCGGAATAGTACCAAGCCTGGTGAGAAACTGGGCGCGCATGTACACACTCGGGCTTCCTTCTGAAATACGCGAAGCAAGGCGCGACGAGATAGAATCCGACCTCTGGGAGCATGCCCACGACTTGGAGCTGGGCAGAGAAGGTCCCGCTCCCTTTTGCGCTCTACACGCGCTTATCCGCCTACTGACGGGAGTGCCCGATGACATGCTCTGGCGCATCGAGCAGACAAGAAGCCATTCTATGGAAAGGGACAGCCACATCCTGTCCATCAATGTAAGTTCGGAGGTAAAAGAAATGACCACGATTCGAGAAACCACCCTGCCCAACCGCCTGTATCAAGGCAAGGTCCGCGACACCTACGACCTCGGAGACGGCTTGCTGCTTATGGTAGCCACTGACCGCATTTCCGCATTCGATGTCGTCCTACCCACCGGAATCCCGGAGAAAGGCGCCGTTCTAACCCAGATTTCCGAGTTCTGGTTCGAGATGACGAAGGACATCATCCCGAACCACTTCGTATCTCTCGCCACCGACCGCGACGACCTCGGCATCTCTGACGAGCTTGCCCGTCGCTCTATGGTCGTCAAGCGCGCCGACCGGATTGACGTCGAGTGCATCGTGCGCGGCTTCATCACAGGCTCCGCACTTTCCGAGTACCGCAGAGACGGCACCGTCGCAGGCGTCCAAATGCCCGAAGGCTTGCAGGACGGCGACATGTTCCCCGAGCCGCTCTTCACGCCCAGCACGAAGGCTGAGGAAGGACACGACGAGAACATCACCGTCGCCCAGATGGAAAACATGGTCGGCAAGGAACTCACCGAGCGCCTCTCACAGGCTTCCATCGATGTCTATTCCACCGCCCGAGACTACGCCAGAGAAAAAGGCATCATCATCGCCGACACCAAGTTCGAGTTCGGCATCATTGACGGCGAAATCTCCCTCATTGACGAGGTGCTCACGCCCGACTCCAGCCGCTTCTGGGACATGGACGGCTACGCTCCCGGCAAGTCGCAGCCCAGCTATGATAAGCAGTACGTCCGGGACTGGCTCGACGAAGCCGGCTGGGACCACGAGCCGCCTGCGCCCGAACTGCCGGACGATGTCGTCGCCCAAACCCACCAACGCTACCTCGAAGCCTACGAAAAGTTGACTGGCAACGCCCTATCCTAGACAATCATGCATAAGAATCCCTTCCCCCATTAAGGGGGAAAGTTAGGATGGGGTGAAAATCCTAGCCATCCTGTACATCCTGTTAATTTGGAACAAGTATGACAACCAGAACAAGAAGACCAACCCCAACCCAAGCCCGCGCGGCACGCAGGAGACGGCAGGCACGCCGCAAGAAACTGCTGGCGATATTCGGCTTCAGCGCTGCCGGCCTTGTCGCGTTCCTGCTCATCCTGAGCCTTGTGCTGCCAGGCTTGCCACTGGATACGCTTTTCCGTGGTGGCGGCAGCGGCGACATCTTTGGCAGAAGCGCGGCTGAGGCGCAAGCGACCAACGTTGAGGCGACAGGCGCACAACAAGCTGCACCTGACCAGGCGGCAGCCCCACCATTGCCGCCCAACCCAATACTGGGCGGCGTGGACATCTTCTACAACTGTCCGGACGGCTGTGACGACCTCGTGGCTCAGCTTTCTACCATAGCCGATGAGCTTGACACTGCCGACTCACCCATCGGCGTTACGCCCAAGACCGACATGGATGCGAAGATTCTGCTCGTGGGCGCAGAATCCAATCAGACGCTCGACGCCTTTGACGAAGCCGCCATCCGAGACTTCATCGAGTCCAACACGAACCAGTAGCTCTCACCGCCTAGTCCCTTCCCCCTTTGATGGGGGAAAGGACGGGCCGGGAAATCCTTCTACATCCTGTTAGCCCCCGTTCCAGGAGCGCAATGTATCTCGCCAAAGTCTATGTCCAATACCGCCCCACGGTCAGCGATCCGCAGGGCCAGACAATTCGCGGTGGCTTGCACCAGCTCGGCTTCACGAGCGTTAGCAGCGTGCGCGCGGGCAAGTACATGGAGATTACGCTGGACGCCGGCAGCGAGGATGCCGCCGGTGAGCAGGTGCGTGACATGTGCGACAAGCTGCTGGCGAACCCGGTGATTGAGGACTACCGGTTTGAGATAGAAGTCCTAGTTTCATAATTCCACCCTCTCGCAGTTCCCCATTTACTTCCCTTCCCTGCCGCGCGCAGTGTAAGTTTTCATTGGCGCGGTGCATTGCTTTGTGCTAACATCCACTCGCCAAAGACAAATCTCACAGAGGAGCTTGCCCGTGCATGCGGGCGAGTTTCACAGGGCGCATTGCGCCCCTGCGTGGCCCTCTATGGGATGATGCGTCTTTGGCGATTCGCACCTGTTACCACAAGGGGGCAACTTTCATGCGTTCACGCATTTCCCTCTTTTGCGGTTGTACCGAATCGTCTTTCGTCGCTACATTGATAAAAGGACGGGGAAATGAATGTCGCATCGACCAGGACCGCCTTGATAGCAACTGTCATAGTCGCCTTTGGCACATTCATCTTGTTCCAGATCGGCGGTGTGGACGCCCAATCAGCCTGCATCGAGGCGATTACAAGCAATGGCGCTGTCACCGGAAGTTGGGATGCAGCCTGCCTCTCCCAAAACACGCCTACCGAGCCGACCAATCCTCCGCCAGGTACGCGCTATGTTCGCTTCTACACCTTCACATTAAATGAAGGTTCAGACATAACCATCGACCTCACATCAACAACCGACACATACATGTACTTGATGGAGGGACATGGCGCGAATGGTACGGTGCTGTTCGAGAACGACGACACGGAATCCGGCGGCACTAACTCCCGCATAGAGGCGACTTTGCAGTCCGGCGGCTATACCATCGAAGCCACGACTTTCGAAGTTGAAGCCACCGGGGATTTCACGCTTACTGTGTCGGGACTGCCGGACGCATCGACGCCGACCGCTACGCCGACATCCGGCGCGGGGGATACTCCGACGGTGACGCCTACGCCCATATCCGGGCAAGCGACGCCTTCCCCAACTCCTATATTTACGGAGACACGCACGCCTACGCCTGTAACCGGTAACACACTGACGCCTGTGCCCACCGATGTGTTGAACAGGCTGACCGCGCTTGAAACCCGCGTGGCTACGCAACAGGGAGTTATCTCGACGCTGGAGAGCAAGGTAACGGCGTTGGACAGCAGGGTGGCGACGTTGGAGGCGGATGCTTCGACGCCCACTCCGACCCCAATGTCTGGCCAAGCCACGCCGACCCCAGAACCAACACAAACGCCCACGCCAATGGCTACGAACACCCCTACTCCGCAGCCCGGCAATCTGGGCACACGGTCAAACCCTGTTCCACTGGGGCAGGCGTTCCGACCTCCTTCCTCGCCTTGGGATTTGAAAGTATTATCAGTTGACTGGGACGCTTGGCTAGAGATACAAGCTGAGAATCAGTTCAACGACCCTCCCGATCCTGGCCATAGATTTGTCCTCATCACAATAGAAGTACGTAACAATGGTTCTGAAGCAAGCAGATTCTCCGCAAATTCGTTGAATTCCGTCGGAGATTCAAACGTAGAAAATAACGCATACGGGTGTGGTGTAATTCCAAATGGATTCAGTAGCATCACGCGCATTTTCCCAAGTGGCGTCTTGCAAGGCAATATTTGCGCCGAAGTCATTATCTCGGATACTTCATCGTTGTTACTATTCGGTGATTATTTCGATTTCGACCTATCTGATCGAGACCACCGCGATGCTTTATGGTTCTGGAATCTGCGTTAACTTCCGTTTAGATTGGCGTGGTTAGCCGGACCAAGAAATAGATTCAGAACCTGTTTCGCGAGTATATCTCCCATTGAACTACATACAAGAGGCTGCTTTCAATTTGGGAGAGCCCCTGCTTGTGTCATAATCACGCCACCCGAACATCGGAACAAGGTCACTGCGACCCTCGAAATCCGTGTTACAATGCAACCGATTCGCCAACGCGAAGGTGGATGCTTCGCCCATTAGAGAGAGGTTTCAGCGCTTCCCTCATCCTATATCCTATATCGGCAACAGCGCACCTACATTGACATGCGCCGACTAGCCGCTATCTTACTCAGAGACCGACGCAATAAAAGCCATGACCACCATTAACATTGAAGACATCATGCAGGCACTCGACGATAATCCGCAGCTCGCGGAAGAACTCAGCACGCGCCTCATAACCCCGGAAGCAATCCTGCAAGCAATGGACAGAGACGAGCGCCTAACGGAGCAACTGCGCGCGCGACTATTGACGCCCGAACTTCTCGCTCTGCCTGAGGAATTTGCTCGCTTCGTTGAATCTCACACGCGCTTCGTCGAAGCCGCCAATCGACGTTTCGACAAAATCGAGGAAGACATCTCGGAGATTCGCACTGACATCGTAGAAATCCGCGGCGACATCAAAGAAATCCGTGCCGACATGGGCGAAGTGAAAGGCGGTCACGCCAGAAACTACGCAGTCAGGCGCGCCTTCAGTATCGCCAGAAGCGTCGGCCTGATCCAGCCTAAAATCCTCACTGATGAGGACATCTGGAACATCACCGACGCCGCGGACACTAGCGGTATTCCAGCCAACGACCTGGACAGTTTCCGCCAAGCCGACCTGATTATTGAAGCGCAAGATGATGAAGGCAGAGCCTGTCACGTCGCCGTGGAGATCTCCTACACTCTCGCCGGCAACGACACGCGACGCGCCATCCGCAACGCGCAATATCTCTCCGACTTTACGCGCAGTCCCGCCTATGCCGTGGTCGCCGGAATGCGCGCCAACAACCGCGCGCAAAGAGACATCGATTCGGGCAAAGCCTCATGGTTCAGGCTCAGACCAAGAGACCTCGCCGCCGAATAGCCTTCCTCCCCTACCCAATGCTTCCCTTGGTGCTCGCCACTTCCCCGCCCAGCCGATCATCGACCTCCAGCGCGGCGCGCATTGAGCGCGCCAGGCTCTTGAATAGTGCTTCAGCCTTGTGGTGATTGCTGCTGCCCGCCAGAATCCGCACGTGCAGGTTGAACGCCCCTTCGCGCGCCATGGTTTCGAGGAAGTGCGGGATTAGCTCGGCGGGAAGCGCGCCAAGATCGCTGTCGGACATCGCAGCGTCTATGACGGCGTATCCGCGTCCGCTGAAGTCCACGGCGGTCAGTGCGAGCGCTTCGTCGAGCGGCACGTAGGTGTGTCCCATCCTACGAATGCCACTCGCGTCTCCGACCGCCTCTTTGAGCGCCCTGCCCAGCACGATGCCGGTGTCCTCGACCAGATGGTGCCAGCCAACATGCGTATCGCCGCGTGCGTGGACTTTCAGATCAATCAGCCCATGCCGAGATAGCTGCGCCAGCAGGTGATCGAACATACCGTTGCCGGTGTCGATGTTGTACTCGCCCCTTCCGTCCAAGTTCACCTCGACGCTAATCTGCGTCTCCCGGGTCTCGCGGCTTAGATTCCCTATCCTATCCATCCTGTCCGTCCTGTCAGCCACGGCTAGATTACTTCTCTGAGCGCGGCGATGAATTTGTCGGTTTCTTCAGGCGTACCCACTGCCACGCGGAAGAAGTCTCGGAGGCGGTCCGAGCCGAACATCCGCACGACGATGCCCCGCTGTGCCAGCGCCTCGAAGACCTGCTTAGCCTTCTCCGCCGATTCCAGCCTGCACAGCACGAAGTTCCCGGAGGATGGCCACGGCGTTACGCCCGCAATCTCGTCCAGGAGAGAAATCATCCGCTGCCGCTCGTCAACTATCTTCCCCACATTATCCAGCAGCGCGGGGGCGTCTTCCAGAGACGCCAGCAGCGCGGCTTCGGCGGCAACGCTGATGTTGTACGGCTGCTTGATGTCGATGACGTGCTGCACCAGCTCCTCGTTCATGATGCCGTAGCCGATACGCAGCCCGGCGAGGCCCGCCCACTTGCTCAGTGTCCGCAACACGACAAGGTTTTCGTGCTCGGACACCATATCCGCGACGGTAGAGTCACAGAACTCGTAGTATGCTTCATCCACGACTACGATACGGCCCGTGTCGAGCAACTCGCGCACATGATTACGTGGCGTGAGATTGCCGGTGGGGTTGTTGGGCGACGCAAGGAAGATAATCTTCGTCCGGTCGTCCAGCGCATCCCTAGCTGCCGACACATCTATGTCGAACACCTCGTCGCGCTGCACCATTGCAGTTTCCCCGCCCGCGATGCGCGCGAGAAATCCGTACATCGCGAATGTCGGATCGAAGTCCAGCACCTTGTCGCCCGGCTCCATGAACAGCCGGAACATCAAGTCGATAAGCTCGTCGCTGCCCGCGCCCGCGACAATCTCTTCCGGTGCCGCGCCCGTGTAATCGCTCAGCGCCTGCCGCACCTTGCGTTGCAGCGGGTCCGGGTAAATATGCACGGGAGCGTTCGCCACAGCCTCAGCGACCTTCGGAGAGCCACCATAGGGGTTCTCGTTCCCGTTGAGCTTTACAATCTCGCTCTCCGGTATTCCGGCGCGCCTCGCAATCAATTCCGGCGGATCAACCGCCTCATAAGTCTGCACATCGGCGAGATGTGGTCGCAGCAGACGCTTAATCTCCCCAGCCATCGCGCACTCCCTTCTGTCCTATTCCATCCGGTAGGTCTTGTCAACCTGCTCTAAAAGAGTTCTTCCCTAATCTCCGCTGCTTCCGCGTGCGCGGTTAACCCTTCAGCTCTCCCCAACACCGACGCAGCCTTCGAGATCGCCGCCGATGTCTCCTGACTCAGAGCCACGACAGGGCTAATCTTAACGAAGGAATGCACGCCCAACCCTGAGTTGAAGCGCGCCGTACCGGCCGTCGGCATCACATGGCTTGGTCCCGCTACATAGTCGCCCAGCACCTCGTGCGAGAAGTCGCCGATGAACACGGCGCCGGCATTCCGCACCTTACCCAGGTGCTCCCAAGCGTCCCGCACCATCAGGCACAGATGCTCCGGCGCAAACTCGTTCGCCAGTGTAAGTGCATCGTCCATGCAGTCCACAACCGCAATGCACCCTTGCTCCTGCGTCGAAGCACGCGCAATCGCGCCTCGATCCAGCCGTTCAAGCCGTGCCGTTACCTCGGCGTCCACTGCCTCGGCAAGACGCTCAGAGGTCGTTATGAGCACCGGTCGCGCCAGCGCATCGTGCTCGGCTTGTGCCAGCATATCCACCGCGCACAATGTCGGGTTCGATGCCCCGTCCCCTATCACTACCGTCTCGGTGGGTCCGTACAGCCCATCGATACCCACATCGCCGTACACCAGCTTCTTCGCCAGTGTAACGAATATGTTACCCGGTCCACAGATGATGTCCACGCGCGGTACACTTTCGGTGCCGTAAGCCATCGCAGCGATTGCCTGCGCTCCACCGATGCATAATACTCTATCGACCCCCGCGATGTCAGCCGCCGCCAGCACCGCCGGGTGCGGCAACTCGCCGCCCTTGGTCGGCGTACACATCACGATCTGTTCGACACCCGCAACCTTCGCCGGTATTGCTGTCATGAGCACGGTCGAGGGATACAGCGCAGTGCCGCCGGGAATGTACGCGCCCGCGCTTCCAACGGCGTTCACAATCTGACCGTAGCCAGCGCCGTAGTCGGTCCATCCTCTGCTCAAACAGGCTTCGTGAAATATGCGAATCCGCTCTGCGGCAGCCTCCAGCGCATCTACGACATCGGGGGACGCTTGTTGCCGGGCACCCTCTATCGCGGAGCGCGGTACTTCGATGGTGTCAGGGGCATCTCCGTCCAGCATCGCGGTGTAGTGTCGAAGCGCCGCATCACCCTCACTTCGCACCTGGCGCACGATGCGTTCCACCACCTGCGCCGGTGTCAGCGACTCTCCGAACATATCCTCAATGCCGTCAAGAAGCGACTGCGGCACATCGTCCAGACCCAGCCCCCTGCCCTCGCAGAGCGCCTGTCGAGCATCGTTAAGCCCGCGCACAATCCTCACGGCAGATATTCCTCAATCGCCTTGGTCAGGGACGCAACCACCGTTTCCTGATATTCTTCCTCGCTGCCTCGCGGAATGTACTCGTACATGCGCTCAAGCCCGTCCGACGAGTCATTCACGAAGGCGTCCGCGAGTTCATGCGCCGGGTGTTCCTCGTTGCCTGACGCAATGCGCCGCGCCATGAATCGGAGACGCTCCCATGAGAAGCCTCTGTCCAGATTCGATGTAACCCACTGCACCCAGTCCGCAAGCGTGTCATCCGGGATGAATTCGACATGCACGCGCTCCACCGCTATGTCCAGCATGCCGCGCATCGAAATTATGTCCTGCCAGCATCGGCGGTCTAGCTCCAGCTGCATCGCCCTGTCCATCACCAGGCCCAGAACGCCGTCCTCGAATACACTGCGATTGCCGAAGTACGGGCGGAACATATTCGCGATCCACGTCTCGTCGGCAAGCAGGTGCGTCAAGTACCCTGCCATGAACGCCTGCGTCGCCCCGCTATGAGCTTCTGCATCGCTCAACTCCGGGTGGCTATGGAATAGTCCGTTGATGCCAGTCCCAATCTCCTCGAAATCCAGCTGCGCGAAGTGATACACGGACCGGTCCCGGCGAGTGATAACGCGAATGTCGGGCGAAGTGGAGCCAAGCAGGTAGTAACCCATGTTGGCGTCAATCGTGTCATGGCGAAGAAGGTCAGCCGCTTGACGCGCAAGGTTGATATGCACCGGCGGATTCGGCATTTTATGTCCTACTTCCCTATCCAGTCCTGTTTTTCCTGTACATCCATTTCAGCTTCCGGTAAGCCGCTCCTGCGCTTCGCAAGTGGAGTTGAACACATAATTAAGGTCAGTAACGGTAACGCTCGTGCCACCCGCCTGACGCAGCCGGTTTACTGCTTCTGTCAGCCTGCTCTTCCTTATTATCACGGTCGCGGCATACCATCCAACCCCGTCCTGCGAATATACCTTGGCTATTGTAGGACCGCGCAAGCCGCTGATGTCGGTGTGCTCCAGGACCTGCCGCGCGACATCCTCCGGCGTCTCTCCTCGCATATTCGCGGTTATGCTGTAGTACGCCCGCGAGCGCAGGTGTCCTTCGATCACATCCACGAGCGTCTTCGCTCGGTCGAGCTTTTGAGGGTCTTCACTCAATAGACGCCGGTTGCTGATAAGGCACGCCTGCGAGGAGATAATCGTCCCGCCTGTTATCGTCTTTAGCCGGTTTTCGCGCATGGTAGTGCCGCTTTCAGACACATCCGCGATCATGTCCGCGAAGCCCATAGCCACAGCCGCTTCCAGAGTTCCGCTCGAATGCACGAGCGAGAACAGGTTGATGCCGCTTCTTAGCAGAAACCGCTCTACGAGGCGAGGGTACTTTGTAACGATTCGCAAATCCCTGCCCTGCTGCCTGAACTCCATGGAAAGGTCAGCGAGGTCAGCAAGCGACACCACATCCACCCACGAGTCCGGCACCCCCAGCACCAGCCGGCATCTGCCAAAGTCCAGGTCGTCTATCACGACTCCGGAATCGCTGCCTTCGCTTCGCATCTCCAGGTATCTGTCCAACCCAACTATGCCGAGATCTGCGCTGCCCTCTTCAATCTTCGGCGTAATGTCCGCGCCTCGTTGAAATAGCACAGTCACGCCCGGCAACGCGGGAATGTCCGCAATATAGCGGCGACTGTTGCTCCGCGATACGCCAATCCCGCACGAGCGCAGAAATGACTGCGTAGGCTCGAACAGCGCGCCGTCACTCGATATGGCAAGCCGAAGACTGCCGTTAAGCGCCATTTGCTCCCACTCCGATGGCTGCGTCAGTGCCGCTTTGAAGCACATCCAGCAGCGTATTCACATTGTAGGCAAAGCCCATTGCCGGAACGCCGTCGCCCCCGCCTAGAGCCTGCACAAGGTCGTCATATCTGCCACCGCCGCCAAGCGCTACGCCATCATCTCCCACTAGCTCGAAAATGACGCCCGTATAATACGATATGCCTCGCGCCATTCCCATATCCAGATCGACACGAGACTCCGCAATGCCCGTGGCAGGAACTCGTTCAAGAAGCGACTCAAGACAATCTAGCGGTGTCGCATCAACGCCGCAGTCCACAGCAGCCTCTCGCGCGGATTGCAATGTGGCTTTCGGCTCACCGTTCATGACGGAGAACTTCGACGCAAGCCTGAGCGCACGCTCGAACTCTTCAGGGCAATTCGCCTGGCGCACCTTGCTGAGAAGCCGCGCGATGATGTGATCCGTCGTCCGTCTGCCCATTGGCTCGGGCATCGACTCCTTGAGCACACCATGTATAAACTCTTCGGCGGACTCAGTGCTCATACTTTCCAATGCAGATTCCAGTCCTAACCCGAGGTCCACGCTGCCGCTGAGCAGTCCTACATCGCCTGCATGCTTCATCAAGCCATCGACATCGACGCCACCCTCTCCAAGCGCGTTCATATTCCCAATGATGAACAGCTTGGCAGGCTCAGAAAGCCCGAATGCGTCCAGAAGGCTATGCAGTACGCCAAGGTGTCCAATCCGCAATCGGAAACAGTCAAGCCCCAGCCTTTGCAGGCCTGAAACAGCGAGCGACACTATCTCGATATCCGCGTCATCGCCTCCCGCGCCAACCAGTTCAGCGCCGGATTGCGTGAACTGACGGTAGCTTCCCTGCTCTGCGGGAGCGTACCTGAAGACCGGGCCGCTGTATTGCCAGCGCACTGGCAGCGTAAGAGACGCTTCGTTATCAACGAAGTGGCGGATTACGGATGATGTGAACTCCGGACGCAGGCTGACAGGCGTACCGCCGGGATCGGTGAAATTATACAGCCGTCCCGCAAGGTCGCCGCCCGCCTTTCTCACGAAAAGCTCGGTCTCTTCCAGAAGCGGCGTATCGATGGGTTCATAGCCCCGGGCACTCAGATGAGAACGCAGGCTGGCAAGCACATCGTCGCTGCGCTTCCACGCCTTTGAGTCGAGGTCGCCCATTCCGACCAGTCCTCGAATCTGCCTGCTCACGCTACGATCCCGCACTTGGTTCATGCGATATTCCGCCTGCTCTAAAACCTAGCCCAAATACGCCGCCATGTTCGCACTTTCACAAATTAGTGTCAACAAAAACCGACTATTCCATATATGCATGTTAGACTTACACACAATCCCATTCCGCTCGTGCAATTCACTCCATGCCAATACTGCCGAAAGTCGCAATCGTAGTTGACAGCGCCGCCTCTCTACCGCCCGGTTTCTCCGAGCGCCCAGGCATCTTTGTGGTGCCTATGACGGTTACCATCGACGGCGAGTCATACCGCGACGGAATCGAAATCACCACGGCGGACTTCTACCGACGCCTCAGAAGCACATCTTCCTCGCCAACGACCTCGGCGCCGTCTTCGGCAGCATATCTCGACGCCTTTCGCAGCGCCGCAGAACAGTTCGACTCCATACTCTGCATCACCGCCGGAGAACGCTTCAGCTCTTCGTTCGACTCTGCTGCCGCTGCCGCTGAAGAAGCCCGCAGTCAGCTTCCTGCCGTTGAAATCCGCATTCTCGACTCACAGGCTGCCGCAGGCTCCCAAGCTCTTGCCGCACTTCAAGCTTGGCGTGAGGCGCAGCAAGGTGGGACCCTCGCAAGAGTCGAAATGAATGCTATTCGTGTGGTAGAGCGAGTCTCCCTACTGGCATTCGTGGACACGCTGCGTTACCTGCACCGCAGCGGGCGTGTTACTTTCGTCGCACACATCGGTGCTTCCCTGATGATGATCAAGCCTCTATTCAGGTTGCACCGCTCCGAAATCGCTACTTTGGCACGCCCGCGAACCCGACGCACCGCAATCCGTCGCATGCTAGAACTTATGAGGGAAGAGGCAGGAGAAGGCATGCTCCACGCAACCGTGATGCATGCCGACGCCCTTAAGGACGCCGAATCCATCAGGCAGAGCATCGCGGATGACTTCGACTGCGCCGAACTGTATGTCAGCGAGTTTACGCCCGCAATGGGCGCGCATATCGGTCCCGGACTCCTTGGCGTCGCTTTTTGGGCCGAATCCACCTAGCCCTTCATTGAGATTCTTGCATAAGTGTAATATAGCGATGGTACAGGCATTTTCACCCCCATCCTAACCTTCCCCCATCAAGGGGGAAGGGACTTATGCAATTTTCTCTTCATTCTATCCATCCTGGGTATCCTATTAGTCCCTGATTCCTGTTTGACACTTAAAGCCCTCTGCTATACATTCGCAAAGTAATTCGGTTGGTGCATCAGTTGGTCGGTCGTCCTCTTCCCGTTCATGGTGAACTTGTCGAACCACCGGCTCAAGGACTGACCATCTGTCAACTGATACATGACCCCTGAAATCTTATTACGGAGGTAAAAACATGCCCGCTCCATACTCCATCAAAGCTGACTTCGACGTTCCCATTCAGATGAGAGACGGTACAACGACCTACGCGGACATCTTCAGGCCGGACGCTCCGGGAGAACAGTTCCCAGTGCTGCTCACCCGAACACCTTACGACAAGAGCAGTCCGCAGAACCGCACCGGCACTCTCGATGTCGTCCGAGCCGCGATGAGCGGCTATGCCGCCGTCGTGCAGGACGTGCGCGGTCGCTTTACCTCGGAAGGCGAATTCTACACCTTCGTCAATGAGATCAACGACGGATACGACTCCATCGAATGGCTCGCCTCTCAGCCGTGGAGCACGGGCAAGGTCGGCACATTTGGTATATCCTATGTCGGCGCGACCCAGTGGCTCGCTGCCAAGTCCCTGCCGCCATCGCTCACCGCCATCGCACCCGGATTCACCGCCCACGACTACCATGAAGGCTGGACATGGCAGGGCGGCGCATTTGAGCTCGGCTTCAATCTGTCATGGGCTATCGGTGCCCTATCCAGCGCAAACTGGGCTAACCTTTCTCAGCTAATCAACAAGGATGCGGCGGCCCTGAACGCACTCATAACAGCGAAGGATGCGCTAGGCGCAGACTTCGACCACCTGCCAATGCAAGAAATGCCCTCCTTGAAAGAAGGCATCGCCCCCTACTACTACGACTGGCTCGCCCACGCCGACTATGACGACTACTGGAAGCAAGTGTGCATCGCCGAGTCCCATTCCGAGATCGCCATTCCCGCCTTCAATGTCGGCGGCTGGTATGACATCTTCCTTGGCGGCACAATCGGCAACTACCTCGGCATGCGGGCGAACGGAGCATCAGAAGTCGCCCGCAGCGGGCAGAGGCTGCTCATCGGGCCGTGGATACACTCCGGCTCTGCGCCTGCCGTATCCGGCGAGTACAATTTCGGCACACGCGCGGCGGCGGCGGCAATAGACCTGCCCGGCGAGTTCCTCCGCTACTACGACCACCACTTGAAAGGCGAGGACAACGGTGTTCCCGGCGACCAGCCCGTCCGCATCTTCGTGATGGGCATCAACGAGTGGCGCTACGAAAACGAGTGGCCCCTGGAACGAGCTGAGGACGTCAAGTATTACCTGCACAGCGGGGGGCGCGCCAACACTCTCAACGGCGACGGCAGCCTCAGCCCCGAATCTCCCGGCGATGAACCGCCCGACGTCTTTGTGTACAACCCGATAGACCCGGTACCCACCAGCGGCGGGGGTCTCTGCTGCGATCCCGCATTCATGGCACCCGGCGCATTCGACCAGCGCCCCATCGAGGCGCGGGCCGATGTTCTCGTCTATTCAACGCCGCCGATGGAGCAGGATACCGAGGTAACGGGACCCATCACCGTTACCCTGTACGCATCCACTTCCGCCGTGGACACGGACTTTACGGCGAAGCTTGTCGATGTGGAGCCGGACGGCTATGCTCGCAACCTCACCGACGGCATCGTCCGGGCGCGCTATCGCACGCCGCGCACTCCGGCATCGTTCGTTTCACCTGGCGATGTCGTGGAATACAGCATCGACCTTTGGGCGACCGCAAATGTGTTCAAGAAGGGGCATCGCATCCGAGTGGAAATCTCGTCGAGCAACTTCCCGCGCTTCGACCGCAACATGAACACCGGCGGCACAATCGGCGAAGAAGGCTGCTTCGCCTCCGCCCTCCAGACCATTCACCATTCGGCCGGGCACGCTTCCCATATTACCCTACCCGTAGTTCCTCGAGCATAAGACCTAACGTAAATTGGGGGCAGGCTTTCTATTGTCTGCCCCACAGAACTCCAGGACTTCTCGTGAATCTCTTCGATTTCCAAGACCCGCTCCCAGATGACGAAGAATTCACAGAGTTACTTCGCTCTGAAGACCTCAGAATCGAACGTATCGTGTCCTCCGGCCAGACCACACCCGCAGGCCAGTGGTACGACCAGGACGAAGACGAATGGGTAGCCTTGATACAGGGTGAAGCCGTTCTTGAATACGAACATGGCGAACACTTGCGATTGTCAGCCGGTGACCACGTTCTCCTACCTGCCCACCGCCGCCACCGCGTCGCCTACACTAGCGCACAGCCGCCCTGCATCTGGATAGCCGTCTTCGGCAAGATGCACTGAAAACAAAAGAGCAGGCAATTGTGCCTGCTCCAAGCTAATGACTGTAAACTGTGAGATTCTGTGGCGCGCCTGAAGGGATTCGAACCCCCAACCCTCGGTTCCGAAGACCGATGCTCTGTCCGTTGAGCTACAGGCGCGCAATTCACCCCTACTTCATATTATAGCAGGTGTCGCGTTCAGGATTGTAGATGTCCTTTACCCCTCTGCTATAATCACTGGAACAGACTCACACGAATCGACAGATTTAGGAGCATTCGGCATGACGCAAACAGCCAAGCCCAAAACTGATGATGCCGAGGACAAGTACGCTCCGTTAATGGAGAAGATTCGCAAGCTCTCAGAGTCCATACCTGAGTCGGAGCTTGAGAAAATCCCTACAGACTTGTCCGAGAATCTAGATTATTACCTATATGGCACGCCCAAAAAGTCAGAGGACCAGGGTTAAGACTACATGTCGGAAGTATTCGTAGATTCTCTCTTCTGGATTGCGTCATTGTTCCCGCGCGACCAATGGCACGAGCAAGCGCTTGCGGCAGGAGAAACCCTTCACAATGACACCACCCTTGTAACCACGAGGGAAGTCCTAACCGAGTTCCTTGCAGCCGCTTCGAGAAGCGATCCAACGGCCCGACAAGCGGCAGTTGACGTAGCTCGGACGATTTTAGGCGACGAAACCATCATCGTAATTCCGCCGTCTCAGGAGTTGTTCAATAAGGGATTAGACTTATATGAGCAACGCCTGGACAAGCGTTACAGTCTTGCGGATTGCATCTCGATGGTGGTAATGCGCGAGCGAGATATAAGCCAAATACTCACGCACGACCGCGACTTCTCGGCAGAGGGATTTGTTCCGCTAATACGCTAAATGATTTCAAAGCTCCTCAATCACATCTCGATAATTCTCGCTGCCCCTTGACCGAAGCCGCATATCTTCCCACACCTCTAGGTCGCCCGCGTCCTCCAGCAGCTCGATGTGAGCGACTATCTCCGACAGCGCCATGTACAAGTTGCCGCCTATCAGCTTGCGCCGCGCGAACACTCCTCGCGTGATGTGCTCCAGCGACGTCGGCTCCGTGCCCATCCTATGCAGAATCCGTCCCAGCCGCACCGCATGATGCTGCAATATGTCCTCCGCCCGTTCCGTCGTCTCGAAGTTGAACTTCCCCTTGCTGAAGAGCCGGTGCGCCGGCAGCACCGACACGCCCTCGCCCAAGTTCGTTATGAGCCTCAGCGACCGTAGATATGTTTCCAGCCCGTATATCTCGTCCTCACAGTGGTAGTGTGACGGCACCTTTTTCCGAATGTCAGGGCTGAACCGCGCCTTGGTCGTGGGGTGCGGCGTTATCTCCGGCAGCACATGGTCACCTGTGAAGACCAGCCCATCCAGCGTAACGCATATCTCGTCCGGCGAATGCCCCGGCGCATGCATGAATCCAAGGTCTCCTGAACTCTCCCCTTCCTGCACGCTGCGGCTCACTCGAAACTGCCTACGTGTTTCCACATATCGCTTCTGCCGGTCTGCGTAGCCTGCCGATTGCCGTGCCGACTCTACCGAGTTGCTCACCCGGTCCGCCATAACCACCCGCTGCATCTCGCGCTGCAACGGAGAGGACGGATTGCGCTGTATGTCCCATGGGTTGTACTGGAGAAGGCGGGTATAGATGTCGTGCGCCCAGATTTCTGCATCCGCTTCTTGAGCGAGCTGCCCGGCTGCGCCGTCGTGGTCCTGGTGCCCGTGAGTGATGACCACTCGCTCGATGTCCCGCACCTGGTAGCCCGTCGCCTCCACACCGTCCGCCAGATGTCGATACGATCCTGTCGCGCCCGCGTCAATCAGTGTCATCCCGCTGTTCTCGAACAGGTATGCCCAAGTCGGACCTGTGCGCGAGTCATTGTCCTGTGGCACGCCGATCGCGTGGATGCGTCTCCCCTGCTCCGTCTCTAATCGGACGACCATACGGTTGCCGTCCGAATCGCCTGCACGCACCGTTACAACGTCTCTGAACTGGGAAGTCAAGACAAGTCTCCGTTCTGAGTCAAAATCACGCAATTCGGCACGGAAGACGTAATTGTGGGACAAAAAGTGGGGTGGGTGAGGAGATTTGAACTCCCGATCTCCAGGGCCACAACCTGGCGCCTTAACCGCTGGGCCACACCCACCATGCACACTTCGATTTTAGCAGTCAGCGAACTTGGCGGTCAACCATTGCTGCAATCTCAACAACGGGGCACCGCTACAAAAAAGGGCGCCCTAGATGGCTGCCCATGCTCATGACGCAGACTATTCCGTTTATCGCTGCCCGTTCTGAATACTACCCTATCAGCAGCCCTTCCTCATTCTTTGTAGTCAGCGCCTCCAGCAGTTCGTCAACCATCACGTCCTGCTTGGTATGGTGGCGCAGCGGGAGCGAAGGGTTTACACGGTACACATTGCGGCGGCCTTCCTTGCGTCTCTCGATGTATCCCGCAACTTCCAGGTCCGAGATTATCTTATGAGTCGTCCGCTCCGTAACGCCGATGTAGTTCGCTATCTCGCGAGCCGTGCTGCGCGGGTTGTGAAATATGAAGGACAGCACCAACCCGTGATTGGTTATGAACGTCCATCGCGCAGATGTGGTCAAGATGTGGCTCCGAATTCTCTTTCAAGTGGACATAAATGTTACCACAGCCCTTAAACCCGTACAACAAGCACCCGCGCACGAGAGAATCCTGCACAAGTGCAATTTTAGAGACGATACAGGCATTTTCACCCCCATCCTAACCCTCTCCCATCGAGGAGGAAGGGACTTATGGGATTCTCGCGCGCGACGACTGTCATGACGACCGGCCGGTCGCCACTAAGGAAGACGCCATTGACTTAGCCCGCCAGGTCACAAACAAGCTGTACCAGAGTGCGAACAGGCACGCCGGTTGCGCCCTTGATTGTCGCGCCCTTACTGCCGCGCGCCCGCGAAGTCCCCGCTATGTCAAGGTGTACCCACGGAGCGCCGTCATTGAACTCACCGATTATCAGCGCGCCCGTTATCGAACCCGCGCCGCGCCCACCCGTATTCTTGATGTCCGCTATGTCGCTACTGTACTGCGACTTGTACTCGTCGAACATCGGCAACGGCCAAGCCCGCTCGCCAACCACATTTGCCGCCGAAACCACCTGTCCGGTGAAATCGTCGTCGTTTCCGAATGCCCCCATGCACTGGTCTCCTAGCGCGACCGACATCGCGCCCGTCAGCGTAGCCACATCGACGAGGCGATTCAGCCCTATCGAGCGCGCGTAAGACATCGCATCCGCCAGCACCAGCCTACCCTCCGCATCCGTGTTGTCAATCTCGATGGTCTTGCCGTTCATCGCCCGCACAACATCGCCCGGACGCTGCGCCGTCCCGCTCGGCATGTTTTCGGTCGCCGGCACTATCACCGTTACGTTGATCTTCGGCTTTAGTTGGGCGATAGCCTGCATCGCCGCGATGACAGACGCGCCACCGGCCATGTCGCCTTTCATCGTAAGCATGCCGGCAGCGTTCTTGATGTCCAGCCCCCCGCTGTCGAAGGTGATGCCCTTGCCAAGCAGACCTATGTTGTTCGCTGCATCATCAGGGTCGCCTTCGTAGCGCATGATGATGAACTTAGGTGGCTCCTCGCTTCCCTGCGCCACCCCCAACAGCGCGCCCATCCCCATCTCAGCCATCCATGCTCGTTCCTTTACTTCCAAATCCACGCCATGCGCCTGAGATACTTCAAGCGCCCGCTCCGCCATCGTAGAAGGGGTCATATTGTTGGCAGGCTCGTTCGCCATGTCTCTGCAACTGTTCACTGCCTCGCCTATGATCCACCCCTCGTCCACACCCTGGCGCAGCGCATCCAGTTTGCCTTCGTCGAATTCCACAACGGTTATCTCAGATAGGCTGCTGTCAGATGAGTTCGACTTGTACTTATCAAAGCGATACATGCCCATCACAATGCCTTCGGCAAGGGCCTGCGCGCTTGCGCGGTCGTCAAGCCCAGCGATGCCCGCGCCGTGTACGATAGTCGCAGCCGACTCCACGCCGATGCTGTTCAGATGCCGCGCCGTCTCAGCTGCCACGCTCCGCACACCGTCAAGGGTGAACGACTCCGCTGTGCCCAGCCCAGCCACCAGCACACGCTTCGGCACGATGCTTCCCAGCGTATGTATCAGCGTCAATTCCCCCCGTTTCCCCTTAATCTCTCCGTCCGCAATGAGCGCGGATATTGCGCCACCCATAGCTTTGTCCACAGCGCCCGTCGCGCCGCTTGGTGTCGTAACTCCTTCGAAAAGGTTCACCACGACCGCGCTCACATCCTGATGCGCTATGTCGCCTGAAACCACTTTTATATCCATCATCACTCCTCCAAAGTCTGCAAATTACGCGCCCATTATATGCCAGCACCCGCTCGTTCTGCTATCCTTGCACTGGGCATCATACGTGCCCGCGTTAGTATGCAAAGATTCATTGATTGAAACATTGATAGACTGACTAACCCAGAAGGAGCAACCCAGTGTCAGAACGCACCATATCCCCGGCGGAGACAGACTTGATTCAGCGAGCGCACCGCGTATTGCCAGGCGGCAGCCTCGGCAATATCGGCAGAGACATCGTAATCACCGAAGGCAGCGCAGGCAGGGTACGCGACGCCAGCGGCAACGAGTATGTGGACTACCTGCTCGGCTCAGGCCCAATGCTCATTGGCCACGCTCATCCTGAAGTCAATGAGGTCGTCCGAGAACAGATTGCGAAAGGAACGACCTTCTTTGCCAACAACGATCAGGCAATCCTGCTCGCCGAAGAACTTGTGAACGCGGTTGCCTGCGCCGACAAGGTGCGTTTCACAAGCAGCGGCACCGAGGCGACATTCTATGCGCTCCGTACCGCTCGCGCCTATCGCAAGCGCGACAAGATTCTGAAGTTCGAGGGCGGCTACCATGGCATGCACGACTACGCCCTAATGAGCATGTCCCCGGCAGCACCGCACGACTTCCCCCGCCCTACTCCCGATTCCGCCGGCATCCCGCGCGCAATCGAGGATGAAGTGCTTATCGCGCCGTTCAACGACCTTGAGACAGCCACCACCATAATCGAGAAGCATCACGAGGAACTTGCCGCCGTGATAGTAGAACCGTTCCAGCGCCTGCTGCCACCCAAGCCCGGCTTCCTTCAAGGCATCCGGGAAGCAACGACCCAGTACGGCATTCCACTGATATTCGATGAAGTGGTAACCGGCTTCCGCTTCGCTTATGGGGGGGCGCAGGAGTTCTACGGCGTGGAACCTGACATGTGCTCGCTCGGCAAAGTCATCGCGGGCGGATTCCCACTCGCGGCAGTTACAGGCAACGAAGAGCTTATGAGCCATTTCGACACCTCTGCCGCTGAGACGGGCGGTTTTCTGCCGCAAATCGGAACTCTTAGCGGCAACCCTGTCGCTGCTGCCGCCGGACTGAAGACTTTGGAAATTCTCAGGCGTGAGGGTACTTACGAGCGCATCTTCGCCACGGGCAACCGGCTCAAGGAAGAACTTCAACGTATGCTCGATGAAGCCGAGATTCCGGCAAGCGTCGTCGGCGAAGCCCCTCTGTTCGATGTGTTCTTCACCGAGCAGGAAATAAATGACTACCGCTCCACTCTCTCCGCGGACAAGCAGATGCTGGCTCGGTTCAACGAATTGCTTCTCGCTCGTGGCGTCCTCAAAGGCGACACAAAATTCTACATATCCCTCGCCCACACTGCCGCCGATGTTCAGCAGACCCTCGACGCATTCGCTGCCGCCGTCGATGAGCTGAAGAGCTAACCTGTTCACACAGAAAAACGCCGATTATGAGTTCTAGTGCCATAATCGGCGTTATACCTCCTCGCTGCCTACAACCATCCCGTTCTACTTCGCTTGTCGCTTGATGCAAGGCAAAATCGGTTGCGATTTTCGTAATTCCCTCGCCGAATTGTGGGGACAACTATTCACTGAATGCAAATCGATGAATCATTTGGTTTGGAATTTTCTTAAAATGTGGCTGGTATTCCAATTGACTTGCGTTCGGGACAGAGCATAGGTTTGATAGACGGGCAGGGGAAGGTTCATGTGGAGAAGGTCTGATGGCGGGTGGAGATCGGTGAGCCTTTTGCCTCCACTCATCTGCATTTGAAGTCTGCGATTCTTAACTCTAATGTTGCAGTGCCTCAGACGAATCGGTTTGGACACATAGCCGCGCTCTCGTCTCAGATGCGGATACTCTTTATCACCCGGATATCGGTGAACCTATCGCCCGCGATGGTCGCCGCAACTCCAAAAGGAGAAAACCGTGAATCTAGGAACAACTACCATCGATGTAGTAAGCGACGGCACGTTTCTGATGGATGGCGGATGTCTGTTCGGTCAGGTCCCCAAGACTGAATGGGAATTGCAGATAAAGCCCGACAGACGCAATCGCATCCGTTTGGCACTGAACTGTCTGCTGGTTCAAACTCCAGAGTTCAACATCCTTGTCGATACCGGTGTCGGCTCTAAGCGTCAGGACAAGATGAAAGAGCTCATCCGGCTGAATGGCAACAAGCTGCTCAAGGGCCTCAAGGCGCGTGGCATTACGGCGCGTGACATTGACGCTGTGATACTAAGCAATCTGCACTTCGACCACTCCGGCGGTTGCACCAAGCTGGACCGCTCAGGCACACCGGTTCCCACCTTTCCGAAGGCGAAATATCTTGTGCAGGAAAGCAGCTGGAACGAAGCCAATTCGCCGAATGAGCGTTACAGAAATACATTCTATGAGGACGACTTCGTACCGCTTGCGGAGCGCGAGATGATCGAGTTCATCGGGGACAATCACGAAGTCATCCCGGGTTTGTCTGTCAGGGTAACCAACGGACCTTCGGAAGGCCATCAGATTGTGCTTGTCGAGCGCGGGAGCGAGAAGATTGCCTACGTCAGCGACCTCATCCCAACGCCATATCATATTCCCCTTCCCTATATCCCCGCAATGCACGAGCATCCGAATACCACACTTGAGCAAAAGCGTCAGTTCATCGAAATGGCGGTCGAAGGTGGATGGCTGGTCGTGTTTGGGCACGCCTTCGAGCAGAACGCAGGGTATATTACCCAGAAAAACGGCGCAATTCAGTTCCTGCCTGTTGAGGTGTAGGCGCAGGCGAGCGGGCAAAAGCAGGATATGACATTGTGAGGGAGCGCCAAAGAGCGCTCCCTTCGCTTGTCCCGATTAGTTCAAGTCGGCTTCCATAATGCCATCATTGGTCAGAGAGGCAAGTGTCACCGGCGTTACTTCATTCAAGAGAGGATGCGTGGTCTTCGTCATCACACGAATGTAGTCATCGGTTAAGCCGAACCAGCATAGGGAATTGTCACGCATGCCCTGGCTCTCCCAGAGCACCCGGCGAGTAGCGCCAATTCTGCTAAGCCTGAACTGACGCGCCTGCCGTTTCGCAAGCTCAAGCAACGCCTGCATCCGCTCGCTCTTGACATCAGATGCCACATGGCCTTCGTAGTGCGCTGCGCTGGTGCCGGGCCGAACCGAGTATGGGAACACATGCATGTCCGTGAAGCCGATACGCTCACACAACTCGTAAGTATCCCGGAAATCTCTGTCGGATTCGCCAGGGAATCCCACGATGACATCCGCAGTGATGCTGGCGTCTGGTATCCGGCTGCGAATTCGCTCAACGGTTTCCTCGTACTCATGGGAACTGTAGCGTCGGCGCATCTCCCGTAGTATGGAGTTGCTGCCGCTCTGAAGAGGCATGTGGAAGTGCGGACAAAGACGCCGGTCATCCCACAGCGCCAGCAGTTCGTCCGTCATCTCTTTCGGTTGCAATGATGAAACTCGCAGACGCCCAATATCCGTCCGGGCAAGAATTGACCCGATCAATGATACGAGAGAAGATTCGGCCAGATCGAACCCATACGAGCCTAGTTGCGTGCCCGTCAGCACGACCTCTTTATAGCCGCTAGCTACGTGCGCGCTCACTTCACTCACCAGCTCATCGGTCGGTATGCTGCGCTCCCTGCCGCGCACCTTTGGCACGATACAATATGCACAGACCTGATTGCACCCTTCCTGTATCTTCACCATCGCCCTGCTGCGACCAACGTGCGGACTGAAGTATTCGGCTTCGTCTCCGGTCGCGCATGGGACGGCTTGCTCGCCTCTCCAGTCCAGTACCTGCCGCACCAGACGAGGCTTCTGCACATTGCCAAATACCAGGTCAATCTCCGCGATAGCCTCCAACGCCTCCGGAGTACGCTGAGCGTAGCAGCCTGTCGCGACTATCGTAGCTTCCGGATTCCGGCGCCGCGCCGCTCTCAATGCCTGTCGCGCCTTTCTGTCGGCGACGTGCGTTACCGTGCAACTGTTGACCACATACACGTCCGCCCGCTCATTTTCCGCCACTTGCATAAGGCCGGCTTCCTTGAATTCGCGCGCAATGACCAGCGTATCTGCCTGATTGAGCTTGCAGCCGTGCGTCTCGATGGCGAATGTTCTTGTGTGGCGGTTTTCCTGCATTGACCTGGTGCCTTCCGTGTTCGACATACCTGCCTATGCTATTATAGGAACTCGCCGAACAGCCGGTCAATTCACCCGTGTTCAATTCCCTACTTTGAGGTCAAAACGAGCCGCATGTCCACCCACGACAACGCTGGAACATCGGCACACGTATCCCGCCCGGAGGATGTGCCTTGGACGGAGCGCGCTCGTCGAATGGTTGCCTACTATGAAGACGCGCTCAACTTCATCCACCGAGCTTCCGAGCATTTCGCGGTAAGTTCCGAGCATATCGAGTTGGTAATGCGGTTGTGGGTAGATGCGGACGACCTGGACGCACTTATACTACCGTTGCTTGACGCACTAAATGTCGATCTCCTGGATGGCAAGGCTGAGCTAGACACGACGCGAGGAGTTTCCGCCCAGCCGTCCGCATTCGGAGCGGTTGATGGATCGGAAGCCGAAGAGGTGGTTTACGAATGCATCTGGTCCCTGAGCTGGGGGACCGGTCGAGGCATTGCCGTAGCGTTGTCCGTTACTTCAGGCGGTGTGTTCCATGTGCAGGCGCGTAGCAAGGCGTCCAGCCGCGAACACCGGATCGGCCATCCCCCTACTGAACGGGCCCTCCAGGATGCGCTGACAGCAGCGTATGTTGCGGAGGCGACTTCCAACTAAAAAGGCTCGTCCGTTCCGTAAGGTATCCATAAAACTGCAAGACTGCTATAGTTCTCGGAGGGACTAGCTTTAACGCTGCTCACAACTGAGAAAATTCAAGGTCGCCGGAATCCTAAGAGAATCGGACTCCTAGACTCACCGGGACCCACATAAACTGGAGCGTACTTCTGATGAAAAACCGAGTTGTAATCACCGGCATAGGAATGGTCAGCCCGCTGGGCCTTGACCGGCAGTCAACATGGCAGAGTCTGGTCGCCGGCAAATCCGGCGTCGCGCCAATCGTGTCGTTCGACACCGAAGGCTACAAGACCACCATCGCGGCCGAAGTCAAGGACTTCGACGCAGCGTCCGTCGTCGGCAGAAAGGAAGCTCGCCGAATGGACCGGTTCGTGCAACTCGGTGCGGTAGCCGCGCTCGAAGCCGTTGAGCATGCGGGGCTTAGCATCACCTGCGAGAACAGCACCCGCGTCTCGGTGATGATTGCAAGCGGCATCGGCGGCATCATCACGCTGTCGGACCAGGTTGGCGTGCTGCAATCGCGCGGCCCATCGCGCATCAGCCCGTTCCTAGTGCCTATGATGCTACCGGATATGGCATCCGGGCAGGTATCCATCATGCTCGGCGCAAGAGGACCGAACTACTCCACGGTCTCAGCCTGTTCCAGCGGCGCAGATTCCATCGGGCAGGCACTCGAAGTCTTGCAGGAAGGCGATGCCGATGTAGTCCTCGCAGGAGGCGCGGAAGCCGCGATATGCCCGATTGGCGTAGCCGGCTTCAACGCCTGCCAGGCGCTATCCACGCGCAATGATGACCCCGAGGCTGCCTCTCGCCCGTTCGATGCGGAGCGGGACGGCTTTGTGATGGGAGAGGGCGCAGCCGTACTCATTATGGAGACTTTACAGTGCGCCATTGACCGGGGCGCGAAACCGATAGTGGAAGTTGTCGGCTACGGCTCCACGGCAGACGCGAATCACATAACACAGCCCGCTCCGGAGGGAGAGGGCGCGGCGCGCGCCATGAAAATCGCCATCCGTAAAGCAGGCTTGCAGCCGGACGAAATCGGCTATGTCAACGCCCACGGCACATCGACTCCCCTCAACGACAAGTATGAGACTATGGCGATGAAAGGGGTGTTCGACGAGGAGGCTTATAAGGTTCCGATTAGCTCCACCAAGTCCATGACCGGGCATCTGCTCGGCGCAAGCGGAGCGCTTGAGGCAGCGATCACGTCTCTCGCCGTTGCCAAGGAAACGATACCTCCAACCATCAACCTGCATAACGCGGACCCCGATTGCGACCTGAACTACACGCCAAACGTGGCGCGGCAAGGTCGCATTGATGCTGCGCTCAGCAACTCGTTCGGATTCGGAGGGCACAATGCCTCTCTCGCCTTCCAGCGCTATGAGGGCTAGGACATCCTTCATCCATCGTCGCCAAGTGTCAAGTTAGAACGCAGACAATGAGTGTGAGCAACAAGCGCTGGAAACTACGGGATTTCCCGCCATTCGGCTTTGCAGGTCAGCTAGGGTTCACGCCCTTTCACGCTCACCTGCTTTACAACCGCGGCATACGAACCAGAGAAGACGCCAGCCTCTTCATTAAGTCTGACGAGCGCATGTTGAATGACCCTGCCCTGTTGCCGGAAATGGACGAAGCAGTGGCAAGACTCCGTCGCGCGCTCGCGGACAACGAGCACATTGGCGTCTATGGCGACTTTGACGCTGACGGCATTACCGGCACCGCTCTTTTGATAAAGGCGCTCAGGGACTTGGACGCAAGAGTAGCCGCGTACATTCCCGACCGTGTTGATGAAGGGCACGGCTTGAATCCCGATGCTATCAAGCACCTTCATGACCGGGGCATCTCCCTGTTGATTACGGTGGACTGCGGCGCCACATCCATATCCGAGGTGGAGTTGGCTTCCGAATTGGGCATCGATACAATAATCACTGATCATCACAGCGTACTCCCTACCCTTCCAAAGTCCCATGCCCTCATAAACCCAAGACACCCTGACTCAAACTACCCCTTTGGCGAGCTGACGGGCGTAGGTATGTCCTTCAAGCTTATTGAGGCACTGTACGATGACATAGGATTGCCGCGCCCCGAACACCTCCTTGAATTTGTCGCACTTGGCACCGTGGCGGATGTAGGCGCGCTCAAAGGCGAAAATCGATTCTTGGTCAAGCGCGGCTTGGAGCATATCAACCGCACCGAAAATCTTGGGATACGCGCACTGGCGGCGAATGCCCGGATGAAGATGGGATCGATCGACACGGAAGCGCTCTCATTCGGCATCATTCCCCGGCTCAATGTCGCCGGCAGACTCGGCAGCGCCGGCATCAGCCTGGAACTGCTGACGACCGACAGCGCGAACAGAGCGCAATCCCTGGCAGGTGAGATTGAAGGGCAGAATCGCGAGCGCCAGGAGCTAACCAGACAAGCCGTAGCCGAGGCAGAGCAGCAGCTAGAGGCTAAGGAGGAACTGCCGAAGGTCCTCATAGTCAAGAGTCCGCACTGGATTCCGGGCGTGCTAGGTCTCATTGCGGGGAGGCTCTCGGACAATCACTACCGGCCCGCAATCGCCGTGTCGCTGGGAGGGCAAACGAGCCGAGCCAGCGCGCGCAGCATACCTGAGTTCGATATCGTTGACGCCCTAACACAGAATGCCCACCTGTTCGACCGCCACGGCGGTCATCCGCAGGCGGCAGGATTCACCATCCCAACCGCCTCACTTCCTGAGTTGGAGCACAATCTTGAGGGCATCGCCAAGGAGCATCTTGACGGGTACGATCTAGCGCCATCCCTCGACATAGATTGTGAGGTGCAGTTGTCAGCCTTCACGCCCCAGAACTTCGACTTCATCCAGTCGCTCGCGCCCTTTGGCGAGGGCAACCCGGCGCCCGTCTTTCTGACACGAGCCGTCCGAGTTCTGGAAGCTCGCCTCGTCGGGGCAAATCGACAACACTTGAAAATGCGCCTCGCACAGCGCGGAGCAACGATAAGCGCCATCGCGTTCAATCAAGGGCACAAGGTACGCGAGACGCGCCAGTCCATTGACGTAGTATATACCGTCGGATTAGACACCTGGGGTCAGTATCCGAGGCTCCAGATGACAGTGCAGGACTTGAAAGCGGCGGTCTAGCAGTCAGCTTTCTCGTTCGCGCCGCCTGCGCTCTGCGCGCGACAGCCTTCGCGAGCGCCGCTCCTCGATCTGTTCACCCTCCGCGGCGAATTGCTCAGGAGTAGTCGGGCGAGCCTTGACGACAAGAAGTGGAATGGTGATTGCCAGCACCAGAATCGCTATGAAATGCGCCTCCTGTAAGCCCAGCACCCACACTTTGTCCTGCCGAAGGAATGTGACCATGAAGCGCCCGACCGCATAAAACGCAAGGTAAAGAGCGAACAGCATACCGTCCGGGCGCAGTCTGTCCCTCAGCTTCCAGATGATGAACAGCGCCGCCAGATTCCATAGCATTTCATACGCAATGACCGGCTGAACGGGCACTCCTACGCCATTAGCGCAATTCCTTGCGTCGCTTTCCGGGCGAATCCAGTTGAAAGCGAGAATGAAGTCTGTCGCCACTCTCGCGCAATGCTCGCCGTTAACGATGTCGCCGAGCCTGCCTATCGACTGCACTAGCAGCAACGCGGGCGCGGTCAAATCCGCGATAATGCCGATGGGGTGTTTGTTGATATAGGCGTATGCCGCTCCTCCTATGAAACCGCCCAGTATGCCGCCCCAAACACCGATGCCGCCGCTCCAGATGAAGAGTATTTGCAACAAGTTGTACTGGTAGAAGCCCCAGTTATCGATGACATGGACGAATCGCGCGCCAATTATGCCGCCGATAATCGCCCAGATTGCTATGGAGTAGATGTCGTCCGGGTCGATCCCTTTCATCGGCGCCCAGCGACCAACCAGATATACCGCAGTAGCCACGGCTATGAAGCTGAAAAAGCCGTGCCAGCTCAGCAGGAACGATCCAGACGAGATTAGAAAGGGTCCCAGGTCAATTTCAATCATATACTTCTTCTACTAAATCCCACTCGAATACGCCAACCCGAGTGCTTTGAGTTGGTTACTGATGTTACATTACAAAGTCCACATGGCAAAACGAAAAATAGCGGTGTGGAGTTGATATGTCAATAGAATGATAACAGGCAGTCAGCCTGTTCGTTATGCTAAAATGAAAGAGTAAAGAATATAATTTTGGAGCGTTCAAGTCAGTTGCAAAGCCATGTTGACGGATTTCTTAACTATATGACAGTCGAGAGAGGCATATCGCCGAATACGCTGGCAGCGTACAGAAGCGACCTCTCCCAGCTAGTAGAATACCTCAAGACCAACCATTTCAACGGCAACGGTAGCGGATGGGAATTAGTTGACGAAGACATGATGTCTCAGTATCTGCTTCATCTACATGCCCTCGAATACTCGGACACTACGCGCGCACGGAAGGTTGCATCGAGTAAGTCTCTCTTCGGCTTTCTCTTGGACGAAGGCATAGTCTCACGCGACCCTACTGAAAATATCAGCTCTCCGCGCATAGGACGGTCGTTGCCGGACACGCTCAGCGCGGAGGAAGTAGAAGCCCTGCTGTCTTCTGCCGCAGCGAGCGATACTACGGATAGCGTCAGGGACCATGCCATGTTCGAATTGCTGTACGCCAGCGGTCTTCGCGTAACCGAGCTCGTATCCCTGAACCTCGGCGATGTTGACCTTGAGCAGGGCAGCGTGCGCTGTCTGGGCAAGGGCGGTAAGGAGCGCATCATCCCCGTGCATCAGAGCGCGATTTCAGTGCTGCGTCGCTATATCGCCGAAGCCCGCCCTTCCCTCATCAAGAAGGCTTCAGAGCAGTCCCTATTTCTGAATCGCAGAGGCCAGAGACTTAGCCGGCAGGGGTTTTGGCTCATTCTGAAGGCAAGCGCCAAGCGCGCAGGCATCACGAAGAAGATTACTCCCCACACTCTGCGCCACAGTTTCGCGACTCACCTGCTGCAGGGCGGCGCACCCCTTCGACATGTGCAAGAACTGCTAGGACACTCGAGTATCACTACGACCCAAGTGTACACGCATCTTACCAGCGAGCATGTACGGACAGAATATGACAAGTCCCACCCACGGGCGTAGCGACCTGAGCAGAGTCCTAAAGCCCAAGCAGGTTTTGCGACCTATTCGTAGATTCAGACAGACATAGAAGTATCCACAGGAGCTAATCCAATGCCAAGCAAAGCTCAACGCGCAGCATCACGACAGGCGCGCCTCAGCCGTAGAAGGCGACGTGGCAAGGCCGCGCCGCAGAACTTTCGGGCCGAGCCTACCCAGCCCAATGCCGCTGCCGTGGATTCCCCCAGTTCTCCCGTAAGGCAGACGGCGTCTGTGAGCGCGCGGACTCCAGCATCCGCATCGGTGGAGATTCACCCTGCCCCACGCGCAAGACGCCGCGCCGTGGATACGGGCACATCGAATGTCAGCCGTTACCTGGGCCGCGAACTGCGTCAGATCGGCGCAATCACCTCACTGATAGCCGTGATACTTGTCGGGCTGACCTTCGTTCTGGGGTAAGGCGGACGCCTCCTTCTGACATCCCTATGAACTTGCGGAAAAGAAAAATGCCGCAAACCGACTTCTCTGAGCGCCTCAAAGCCACACCCGCAAAGCCGGGAGTGTACCTTATGCGCGACAAATCAGGCGAAGTTCTCTATGTGGGCAAGGCTGCCGGACTTCGGCACCGGGTCAGTTCATACTTCGCTCCCAGTGCCAATCTGCCCCGCAAAATTTCCAACATGGTCGCCAGGGTCGCAGACTACGAATACATCGTAACCGAATCCGAGTCGGAAGCTCTCATACTAGAGTGCAACCTCATCAAGGAGCACCAGCCACCCTATAATGCGCGTCTCAAGGACGATAAGAGCTACCCGTTCATCAAGATTGACGTCTCGGAGGACTTCCCACAGGTCTATATCACGCGCCGCGTGAACAAAGACGGTTCGCGCTACTTCGGGCCGTTCGCCAGCGCGGGAAGCGTCCGCCGCACCCTCAGCCTGCTCAAAAAGCTCTTCCCCTACCGCTCCTGCACCAAGACTATTACAGGCACAGACGCTCGTCCCTGCCTCGATTTCCATATCCACCGCTGCGTGGGCCCCTGCATTGGAGCGGTTGACAAGCGCGAATACGCCGAGGTCATAGACCAGGTCGTGCTTTTTCTTGAAGGCAAGACCAATAAGGTCGTAGGCTCGATTAAGAAGCGCATGCTCGAAGCCGCAGACAGCCTTGAGTTCGAGAAGGCTGCCGTTCTGCGCGACCAGCTCACGGCAATCGAGAAGGTCAATGAAGGGCAGAAGGTGCTGCACCTGACTTCGGAGAACGCCGATGTGATTGCGACTGCGCCCGGGCCTCGTGAGGCTTGGGTGGAGGTCTTCTTCATCCGGCAAGGCAAGCTCATCGGCAGGGACAACTTTCTGATGGCGGGCACACAGGACGACGAGCCGGACAAGATACTCACGGCATTCGTGAAGCAGTTCTACGACGCTACCCCCTATGTGCCGCCACGCATTCTCGTCCAGCATCATCTTGAAGAGCCGGACGGCATAGTGAAGTGGCTGCGTGAGAAGAGACAGGGCAGCGTTCGCGTCCATGTGCCGCAGCGCGGCGAGAAGCGGCGCCTGATCGAGATGGTCGCTGAGAATGCCGCGCAGGGTCTCGAACAGCTGCGTGTCAAGCAACTGTCGGACACGGCCGCAATGGACGCCGCGATGTCCGAGCTGCAAGAGGCGCTGAGCCTACCCTACCCGCCAAGGCGAATCGAATGCTACGACATATCCAACATTCAGGGGACTAACTCGGTCGGGTCTATGGTCGTCTTCGAGGACGCCAAGCCCAAGAAAGCCCACTACCGGCGCTTCAAGATTAAGTCCGTGGAAGGCGTGGACGACTACTCCATGATGCGCGAGATGCTAACTCGCCGCTTCAAGCGCCTTGCACAGTCAAGACGCCCGCGAGACGCGGACTCGCCCGCGGAATCGAACCAGAAGAGGGCCGGAGGCAACTCTTGGGGTATTGTGCCGGACCTCGTGCTCATAGACGGCGGCAAGGGACATCTGGGCGCTGCGCTGCAAGTATTTTTGGAGCTTGGCATCAACGACATCCCACTTGCCAGCCTCGCCAAGGAAAATGAAGAACTCTTCATTCCTATGATGAGCGAGGGCATTATGCTGCCGCGCAACTCGCAAGGGCTGTATCTGGTGCAGCGCGCCCGCGACGAGGCGCATCGCTTCGCCATCACATTCCACAGGGAGCGCCGCTCCAAGAAGAGCGTAAAGTCTGCCCTTGATCTGGTGCCGGGCATTGGCCCCAAGCGCAAGCGGATGCTCATTCGCAGATTCGGCTCGCTGCGCGGCGTCAGCAACGCCTCTATCGAAGAGATTGCGGCGGTTCCGGGGATGACCATGTCTCTGGCGCGCAGCGTCAAGAACTACGTCTAGCCGCACCAACGACAAGAGTGTCGCGCATTTTGGTGCGCGACACTCTTAAGACTTCACACAACCTAGCCCGACCCGTGCCTAGTCTGCCGCCGCGCTGCCGCTGCTAGAACCGCCCCCCTGCTGCATTCCGCCGGTGAAGGGGCGCAGCAGGTTGGTGAACTCCATCGGGAAGATGAACTTCGTGGACGAGCTTTCGCCCAACTTCTGAAGTGTGTCGAAGTATTGCAGGCTCAGCGTGTTGGAGTCGATATTCTGCGCTACGCCGTACACTCTGTCCAGAGCGGTGCTAAAGCCCTCCGCGCGCAACACGGCTGCCTGCTGGTCGCCTTCTGCCGAGAGAATGTCAGCCTGTCTCGCGCCCTCCGCCTTGAGGATAGCCGACTGCTTTTCACCTTCAGCAACGGTAATCGCAGCCTGCCGGGTGCCCTCTGCCTCAATGATTGCGGCACGGCGCACACGCTCCGCGGACATCTGGCGATTCATCGCCTCCTGGATGTCGCGCGGCGGTTCGATCTCGCGTATCTCCACCTGCGTTACCTTGATCCCCCATCTCTCCGTTATCTCATCCAACTTCATGCGAAGCTCTTCGTTGATCCTTTCTCGCTGCGAGAGCACATCGTCCAGCGGCATCTCGCCGATGACTGCGCGTAGCGTAGTGGTAGCGATGCCGATAACTGCGCTGGCGTAGTCAACAACCTCTAGCACCGACTTCTGAGCTTCGTTTGGCAACACGCGCAGGTACACGAGGAAGTCTATGTCAATAGGCGCGTTGTCGCTGGTGATGCTCGTCTGGCGAGGAATATCGATAACATCTTCTCTCAAATCTATTGTCTCCGTCTTGTGAAACGGCCAAAGCAGGACCTGTAAGCCAGGTGGCTTGAGTCCCGCAAACTTGCCTAGCCAAAATACGCCTAGCAACTCATACTGCTGAACTATCTTAATGTATGGAATCATCGTTTTTCTCTCCTGTCACTTACTTCAATCTTCATCAGCCTTGAAAACCTTGAGAACGAGTCCGTCAACTTCCAGAATGATTACCTGCTCACCACTCGCCACATGTGCGCCCGAGTCGGAGACTGCGGTCCACTGCTCTCCGGCTATGAGCACGCTGCCGCGAGGGTTCAGGGCGGTCGTGGCGGTCCCGATCTGCCCTATCAGCCTCTTTGGGTCGGTGGGGCTGGCGTACTTGCCAGCCTTGCGGGCATCGTACATCGCCTTGATAGTCAACGCTACAGTTCCCAGCGAGACTATTGCCGCGCCTCCCACAACTGCCACGTTTCCGCTGCTAAGCATGAACGCGCCAAGCACGAGGCACACCGCGCCGCTCAAGCCGAATATGCCCATTCCAGGCATCTGGGTTTCCAGAAAGAATAGGACCAGGGCTGCGACTATCAGACCGACCCACCATGCTTCGATGCTCATCATCGCTCCGCCTGTTAGCTGAAGGTCGATTCTTTCGTTACCTTCAGGATAAGCCCGTCAACTTCGACTATCATAACACGCTCGCCACTCGATACGGGTTCGCCCGCATCGGATACCGCACTCCACTGTTCGCCGGCGACTAGGACACTGCCTGTCGGATTTAGTTCAGTAGTTGCCGTGCCGACTGAACCGACTAGATTATCAGGATTGCTGCTCGAATTGTCGTAGTAAGGCGTAGTCCTTCGAGCCTGCGCCACGGCTCGGAGTGTGAGGAGCATCGAGGCGAATAGCAGCGCGCTTATCGCGCCGATCACCCACAGGCTTATGGTGAAACTGGGAGCGGCAGGCAATTCAGGAACCTGCGGGCTGAAGCTGACATTGCCGAACAGTAGGAATGCGCCCACGAGAAAGCCGATTGCGCCGGTTATACCGAATACGCCTATTCCCGGCGCTTGCGCCTCCGCGAAGAACAGCGCCATAGCCAGAACAATCAACCCAACGCCTACCCAGTTGACCGGCAGGTTGCCGAATGCGAGGAATGCCAGAATCAAGGCAATCACGCCAACGGCGCCTGGACCTATGAGACCCGGGCTGAATAGCTCTATGACAATGCCGATTCCACCAATCGTCAGCAGAAGGAACGCGATGTTGGGATTAGCAAGAAAGCGCAGGAAGTTGTCAACGGGCGTGCGTTCAAGCTCAGTGACAGTCATCCCCTCGGTGTCGAGCTGTATCTGTTCGCCATTGTGCAGCACATTCCTGCCATGAAGCTGCACCAGAAGGTCGGCGAGATTCTCAGCCCTGAGATCAACGACTCGTAAAGCCAGCGCTTCGTCGCTGCTGTACGACTCCGCAGTTAGCACCGTATCCTGAAGGGCGTCGGCGTTGCGGTCGCGCTGAGAGGCGATGCTCCGAATAAAAGCTGCCGCGTCTTGAGTAGCTTTCGCCTTAATCGTATCGGGCAGGTCATCCCCGTCCGCTGCAACGGGGGCAGCGGCTCCTATGTTCGTTGCGGGCGCCATCGCGGCGACGTGCGCGGCAGCGGTGATGAATGTGCCCGCAGACGCGGCGCGCGCACCAGCCGGGGCAACGTACACAACGACAGGTACGGGAGATGCGAAGATTGATTCGACCATTTGCCGAGTCGAATCGTATAGCCCGCCGGGAGTGCTAAGCTGAACAATGAGAAGGCGCGAACCGGCAGCATCCGCTTCCTCGATAGCGTTCGAGAACCTCTTCGACTCAAGCGGCGTAATCGCGTCGTCGATTACAAATAGGTGCGCCGTACCGCCCGATGCCTGAGCGCTGCCCACCACTTGCAACGCAAGAAATCCCCCAAAGCCTATGAGCACGAGCGCAAGGGCGACGATATGTCTCATTTGGCGGCTTCTCCGACCGGGCTAACTCTATGCAATCCGAGGTTCGCAAGTGGGACAAGGCTCGTCACGGTGTCGCAGTTGTGAGCCTCATAGGTCAATAGTAACGCGGGGCAGAAGGGCGCACAAGGGCGCTCAGTCGGGATTTTTCGATTTGATCAGGTTATCAACGGTTCCAAAAAATACACAGTCTGAGCCAATTGGAACCGCATCAGAGCGGGAATGGGAGAGGATAAAGCGGACTGTGTGTTTTGCTTGGGTGGACGAGACGGCGTATTAGTATGATGCAACTTCAACATCAAAACTCGCGAATGCTTCGGTGTCGCGAGTGCATATCGGTATGCCGAGTCGCTTTGCGGTCGCTGCCGCAATAGCTACACAAGAGGCATCGCGTCGCCCATCCATATCCATATTGGCAAGCCACAGGCCGGCAGTTCTCGCGTCCTCAATGGCCGGCGCTACCTCTTCAACAAATCGCAGCACGCTAAGAAACCCAATTTCGGTGCGCCTGTCAATTCCGCTGCCACGCCAAAGCTCGCACACAGTCAACGGAGAAGCAGCAGCTTTGATCTCGCCGTCCAGGATTCCTTCGACGACCTTGCGGGCATCCGGATCTCCCGCTTTCAAGTCATTGAAGACAGTAATGTCCAGCAGCACATCAGCCATCTCCACCCTCCTTGCTGCCTCGCGGTCCAAACAGAAGAACTTCGCGGGCAATTTGTGCCGCGTCCTCGTCCGACAGTTCAACAGGATCGCCCACGTATCCCATCGCATGACTCTGAATGCGGTCCGGCACCGACGGGAATGGCTGATCCTCGAACTCGGCCGAGCCCTCGAAAGCGCCCAGCGCCACACGACGCGCCTCGTGCTCAGACAGGTTTAGCGGAGCGCCTAACGGTTGTCGCGCCTGGGCTTCCAAATACTGATCATCCCAGATTGAGGGCGGTCGTTGATCCGGCGAAAATTGAGAATCTGTCAAGTCGGTCGGCGTTGAGTTGTCCGCACTTATGGCATTCGCCAGAGCCTCCTCAATAAAGCGCCGCATAGGTAGGCGCAGTTCGGTGGCACGCGCCTTCGCAGCAAGATAAATGTCCTCACGGATGGAGGCGTAAATCTGCCGGGTAGGCTCTGAATGTTCCCGTGTTCTAGGCATAATGGAACATTATTGCAATATAATCATATAGTCAAGGAGCAAACCCAGCCGAATTTCGGCAATTTCTCGCCGTTTAGTAATGAGTCGCCATATTGTTATATATGTTTCTCAAGCTCGTCTCTTGCTATCGCTTTCAGCAGGTTTGTGGCTAAACTCGTATGCACAGCACTAACACTCATCTGCAAAACCATAAAACTGCATCTGTTCAAGGACAAACGCCATAGCAGTGTTTCCGATAAACCTGCGGCCTGTCCCAAAACCGTGGAAACCTCGATATTCGTCCGTATATATTACTCAGCTCACGGTGCCTATCCGGACATTGTTCGAGTCAAACGATCAGCACAACCTACGCAAGGGCGGAGTTCGAATCGTTGGAGCACTTGCACTGGCCGGCGTCTGCGCTGTCTGTTCCGTCCTGCTCCTCTCCCCTACCCTACTTGTTGCAATACCTGCCTGTTGTATGGCAACCACGAGACAAAATGCGTCAGTGCCGAGTGGATGATATAATTCCTCATTATGAAAATTCTGATTGCACCACAGGCATTCAAAGGAAGCATCTCCGCAGTCGATGCGGCAGCCGCGATGCGGGGAGGCGTGCTGCGCGTACTTCCTAACGCTGAAGTCTCCGCAGTGGCGGTAGCAGACGGAGGCGACGGCACGCTTGAGACGCTCGTCGAAGGCTCCGGAGGCGAAATCCACCATATCGAAGTTACTGGGCCCCTTGGCGAGCGCCGAACGGCCGAATGGGGAGCGATGGGCGACGGCGCTACTGCGGTCATTGAGATGGCGCGCACTTCCGGTCTCGCCCTTGTTCCCGACGAAAAGCGCAATCCCCTGGTTACCACTACTTTCGGACTTGGTGAAGCCATCATCCACGCCATAGATGCCGGTTACCGCCGTTTCATCATCGGCATTGGAGGAAGCGCGACAAATGACGCTGGCGCAGGCATGGCGCAGGCGCTAGGCGTTAGGCTGCTTGACAGTGGCGGTAGGGACTTGGAATTCGGCGGCGCTGCGCTCTCCAAGCTGAACAGTATCGACATGTCCGGACTGAACGATGTCGTCCGCAGTTGCGAATTTCTCGTCGCCTGCGATGTGAACAATCCCCTTACCGGGCCTACCGGCGCATCGGCGATATACGGCCCGCAGAAGGGCGCAACCCCGGAGATGATCGAAAGTCTGGACGCGGCGCTCCTGCACTTCGCTGAAGTCGTGAAGCGCGACATAGGGGTGGAAATCAACGATGTTCCGGGGGCGGGAGCAGCCGGTGGGCTTGGCGGTGGAATGATCGCCTTCGCCAACGGCGAGCTTCGAGCAGGTGTGGACATCGTGCTTGATACGGTGCGCCTAGACGACTACCTTACAGGCTGCAACCTGGTCATCACTGGCGAAGGCAGCATGGACCATTCGACTATCTATAACAAGGCCCCTGTGGGCGTCGCTGAGCGCGCCAAGAGGCTGGGTATTCCCGTAGTCGGCATAAGCGGTTCGCTAGGCGCAGGCTTTCAAGATGTCCACGAACACGGCATCGACGCGCTCGCCTCGATTACCCCTGGCCCAATGACGCTGGATGAAGCATCTGAGCGCGCAGAGGAACTTATCTCGAATGCTACCGAACAAGTTCTGCGGTTCATGACGGCCGGAAGCCAAGTCTTTAGCAGCCGTTAGGCGCTCCCTTGCTCTGTTACCCAAGCAAGATCATGTGGACTTCGCCCGGCCCATGCACGCCCGTTACGAGCTGGTACTCAATATCCGCTGAACGGCTAGGCCCGCTGATGAGGTTCATGTAGCTGCCAAGGTTACCGTCAATGAAGTCTTGACGGCGCAAGGTGAAGAGTTCGTCTAGGCTGGGCAGCACCTGACCGGACTCCACGACGGCGATATGGACGGGCGGCACGAGTGACACCACGCGGCTGACGCCCTTTCGCGGCAGCAGTACGGCTGAACCGGTCTCAGCGATGGCATAGTCCACGCCGGTAATGCCGATGTCGGCGGCGATGACTTTCTGCCGAAAGTCGGCACGACTGGCTTCTAGCGCGTCGCCCCGCTCATCGTCGTCGAGCGCCATGACTTCCAGTGAGATGCCCGTGCCATGCATGGCGGCTTCGATGTCAAGCGCTTCTAGCGCGGAATGCGTCGAGCGCAGCATCGTGCGAGCTTCGATGTCGCGCGCGACCTGGCGAATATAACTCGCGGCATCACCGGGAGACTTTGTGCGATACACATTCCAAGCCGCTTCCGCTGCGCTCTTCTCCATCAGCCCCATAAGTTCATCGGCGCGGGCGGCAACATCGTCCGCAACGCCCTGAGCGCGCGCCTGCACCTGATCCGCGCTAAGCGACAGGTGTGTGGCTACATCTGGCACAAGTTCTTCCGCAGTCTCGCGCCCGAGGCTGCGGCTCAAATTACCGAGAAAGTCTTCAGATTTCATATTTGCCTATTCTCTTATGCAGGATAAAGCAGATCCACAGTCTCATTGGCGGGCAATACAGCTTAACGCAGAACTTCGACTTCCCGCCACTCAGAACAACCGCACATCTACAACTTCGCCCGCATAAAGTCCCGACTTATCCAACGGCACTCTGACTATACCATCCGAGTTGATGAGAGTGTATATCAGGTTTGACTTGCCGAACACCGGCTCGGCGCGCTGCTGGTCATCGTCACCCACCAAACGCACCGGCACATAGTCTTCGCGGCCGGCAACTGACGGTATGTCCCGCGCCAGTGTCGCCCGCGCAGTAGATTGCGGCGGCGCGATCTTACAGCCACTCAAATGGTATATGGTGGGCCGAACCACCAAGTCGAACACCACCATTGCCGATACCGGGTTGCCGGGCAGCCCGAACACAGGCTTGCCGTCCACCGCGCCGACAACAGTCGGTTTTCCGGGCTTGATTGAAATGCCGTGTACTACGACGCCTGGCTCCCCCAGGCTATTGAGCACATCGGCCGTAAGGTCGCGGCTGCTTACCGAACTACCGGCAGAAAACACCAGGGCGTCACATGTAGTTAAGCCTTCCATCGCAGACTGTCTCTGCGCCTCGAAGTCGTCCGATACAAGAGCAATGCGCGCCGGCTTCCCTCCGGACTGCTCCACGAGGGCTGAGATTGTATAGGAGTTGATGTCGCGTATCTGCCCGGGGCTTGCTTTCTCGTCCGGCGGTACTAGCTCGTCTCCGGTCGAAATGATCCCTATGCGGGGCTTGCAATTCACGGGGATGGTTGTGATTCCTAGCGCAAGCATTCCACCGATGTCCTGCGGACGGATTATGCTGCCTTTCGACAGAATCGGCTCTCCTTTGCGGACGTCCTCGCCGACCTGCACCACATTCTCGCCCGGCGCAACCGCTCTCAGCACCTCGATAGCCGTATCATCGAGCGTCTGAGTTCGCTCGACCATCACCACAGCATCCGCGCCGTGTGCCAGCATTCCGCCCGTGTAGGCGATGGCCGCCTGCCCAATTTCAAGGCGGACGTTCGACTCCGCACCCATTGGAACTTCGCCCACTAGGTCAAGGTATGCGGGCAGGCCTTCGCTCGCTCCGAACGTGTCTCGTGAGCGCACCGAATAGCCGTCCATCGTGGAGCGGGCGAAAGCGGGCAGGTCTTCAGGCGAGCGGATGTCCTCAGCGGTAACGCGACCAAGCGCATCGCTCGTAGGGACGACGTCCACTTCAATGTTGACACGCAGCATCGGCTTTATAGCCTCAAACGCTGCCTGCGGAGCGAGTACATTAAAGAATTCAGGCATCGGCTCGTTTCCTGTGATTCGTTCCCAGCCTGATCACTAGCGGCACACGACACCATCTAATAGCCAAGAATTAGCAGCAACCATTCGCTAGGTTAGTGCATACGCATGAAGCTCTACAACCCCAATATATTCCCGTCGGCGTCCACATCAAGCGCGCGCGGCGAACCGGGCAGCCCGGGCATTGTCATTATGCTCCCGGCGATGGGATAGATGAATCCCGCGCCGACTGACGCGCGGACATCATTAACCTCGAAGGTATATCCGGAGGGCCGCCCTTTCAGGCGTGGGTTGTGTGAGATGGAGAGGTGCGTTTTTGCCATGCAGACCGGCAGATTGCCCCAGCCCAGTTCCGTGTAGCGGCGCAAGGGCCTTCGTGTCGAGGTCGCCCAAGAGACATCGTCCGCACCGTACATCTTCTGCGCCAGCGCAAGTACCTTCTCTTGGATAGTCGAGTCTTCAGGATACATGTAAGTGATTTCCGGATCGTCGCCCGCCGTCGCCTCTATCACCGCCTCAGCAAGGTCAACACCACCTGCACCGCCCTCGGTGAACACACGGGTATCGACAGCGGCGAACGCGCCTGCCTCTTCGCAGCCCCGCTTGACTATCGCAAGTTCTTCCTCAGTGTCAGATGGGAACCTGTTCAGCGCGACTACGACAGGCAAGCCAAACGAACGAATCGCGCCAATTAGGTGCTCCAAGTTCGCCATGCCTCTGTGAACTCTATCCTCGTTTGGCTCATCGAGTTGACGTCTCAGCGCGCCGCCGTGCGACCTCAATGCGCGCACCGTCGCAACTATGACCGCGCCACTAGGCTCAAGACCGTTGAAGCGCGCCTTGATGTGCATGAACTTCTCAAAGCCCAGGTCCGCGCCGAAGCCAGCCTCTGTCAGCACATAGTCGGCGTATCCAAGCGCGATTCTATCGCCCATGACTGAGCTGCAACCATGCGCGATGTTCCCGAACGGACCCGCATGCACGATGACCGCCTGCCCTTCAGTCGTCTGAACGATGTTAGGCTGAATGGCATATCGAAGCAGCGACATCATCGACCCGACCGCATTCACATCCTCAGCAGTAACAGGTTCGCCGGAATCGGTCAGCCCCACCACGATGCGGCTCAACCGTTCCCGCAGATTTTCGAGGCTCGATGAAAGCGCTAGCACCGCCATAATCTCGGACGCCGTAACTATGTCGAAACCGGACTCGCGCATTGGCGCGTTAGGGGAGCCGCCGATCCCCGACACAATGGTTCGCAGCGCCCTGTCTTCTACATCCGTAACGCGCCGCCAGGTGATGCCGGTAGGCCCAAAGCCGGGTATCTGCCCGCGCTGCGCCACATTGTCCGTCAACGCAGCAAGCAGGTTGTGCGCCGAACCTACGGCATGGGCGTCGCCCGTAAAGTGGATGTTCACTTCGTCCTGCGGCTCTATCAGCGACAGACCGCCGCCGGTTCCGCCGCCCTTGATGCCAAAGATGGGTCCAAGCGAAGGCTCGCGCAGGGTGGCGACAACCTTCTTGCCCAGCCTGCCGAAGCCTTGAGCCATGCCGACTGTCGTAGTCGTCTTACCCTCGCCGGCAGGCGTCGGAGTGATGCCCGTGACGACTATGAGCTTGCCGCGCTTGCCTTCAGTGCGCTCGGCTGTCAGAGGTATTTTCGCTTTGTAGTGTCCCTGCGGGATAAGCGTCTGTGTATCCAGTCCCAGTTCCGCTGCGACATCCATTATCGGACGCATATTTTTCGGCTCCTCATGTAATGTAAAATCCGGTTTGAGTGGTTAATCGGCGCCTCACCCAATATCCGCGAGGCATCCGCATTTTAGCACATGCCCTTCACCACCCACAGCCCGCCTATCCTTATCAATCTTGCGCTTAGTCCCAATTGAAGACGACCTTGCCCGTGGTCGCGCCATTGAATAGAGTGAACGCCTCTTCCGCCTTGTCCAGCGTGAAGCGGTGCGTAATGATGTCATTCAGCGGTATTTCGCGCTCCACGACCCATGTCGCCAACTCTTCAAGAACCGTCTTGCTGAATGTCCACGAGCCGTACAGGTTGAGTTGACGGTGGATGATGTCCGGCGACGGCTCCACGGTCATCGTGCCGCCCTCACCTACGAGGCAAGCTCTGCCCCAGATTCGCGTGCTGCGAATCGCATTTGCACGCACATCCCCGATGCCCGTTGCATCCAGAGTACAGTCCGCTCCCCTGCCGCCTGTCAGTTCATAGATGGCGCTTATCGGGTCGTCCGCTATTGGGTCGATGCTTTTCCACGCGCCAGACGCCTCCGCTAGTTCGCGTCTCTCCGCCACAGGATCAACGGCAATCACGCGAGCGCCCATGTGCGCTCCCAGGAACGTGCCGCTCAGTCCCACAGGCCCCTGCCCGAACACCGCGAGCACGTCTCGTCCGGACACGTCAAGCCTTCGCAGCGCCTGGTACGCCGTGCCAGTGCCACAGGCTATCGCAGCCCCTTCCTCGTAACTCAGATCGTCCGGCATCGGCACGCACATATAGTCCTCGATGAGTTCGTAGTCGGCATTGCCGCCGTGAGCGCCCGATCCATAGACCTTCTGGTACTCGCTCTGGCACAACTGCGTCCAACCCGTCTGGCAGAATTCGCATCGCTGGCAGCCGCTGTAATGATGCACCATCACTCGGTCACCCACTCGAACATTCCGAACGCCCGCGCCCACTTCCGCGACAATCCCGCAAGGCTCGTGCCCGCTGATAACTTCCGTGCGCGCACCAAGCTCATCCGCTGAAGAACGATACGGTCGCAGGTCGCTCCCGCACAGTCCCGACGACTTCATTTCCACTACGACCTGTCCCGCAGCGGGCGAGGGGTCCTCGAACTCCCGTATTTCCAGCTTGCTCTCGCCGGTAAAAACTACTCCTAGCATGGTTGTACCTCCACTGGTTTCATAGGAATTTCACAAAGTGAAGAAACATAGAAAGAAAATTACAACAAGAGTAATTGACTTGCAAACTAGCCATTTACTACCATTGAATCAGCCGATCGTAAGAAATGGCTGGCTGATTAGTGTTCGGTCGAATTCTATTAAGTAAAGCGAATTCACAAGTGTCATCTGCTAAACGTCGTGCAAGCCAAGTGAACGACCTGGATTTGTCCAATTGGAAACAGTATGAGGACATTCTTACCGATTCTCTTTGGATGTTAGACTCACGGGACTCAAGCGGAGCGCATCAGGCGGATTATCACGGCAATTTCATTCCTCAGATTCCCAATCAATTATTGCGTCGCTTTACGAAGGCTGACGAAGTAGTTCTAGATCCATTCATAGGGAGTGGAACTACTGGGATGGAAGCTAATCGATTAGGCAGGCGCTATATAGGGGTGGAACTTTCCTCATCAGTGGCTGATTTAGCAAGACAACGCATTCGCGATGACCGTGGCAACATGTTCATTGGTCATTCACACTTGCAATCCGACTATACACCAAGTGATGACGAATCAGTAATCACTGGGGACAGTTCATCCCGCGAGATTTATCAGAAAATCTCCAAACGCCTTGAAGCTATGGAGGAGCAGCACGTTCAGTTCGTATTGATGCACCCACCCTACCACAACATAGTCAAGTTTAGCGATAACGATTCCGACTTAAGCAATTGCGAGAGTGCTGACGATTTTCTTAATCGCTTTATGAGCGTTTACGAAAACCTAGCTGGATTTCTGCAACCAGGGCGTCATCTCGCAGTTGTAATCGGCGACATCTATGCAAATAGCGAATGGGTGCCTCTACAAAACCTAATCACGAGCAAACTTCTCTCCACTAATGAGTTAAAGTTGAAGAGCATCATTGTAAAGAATATGGTTAACAACCGCGCCAAGCGCAATCAGGAAAACTTGTGGCGATACCGGGCACTCGCCAATGGATTCTATATCTTCAAGCACGAGTACATTGTGCTTTTCCAAAACATCAAAGGCATTAGGCAAAAGAAGAAAAGATGGAACTGATTAACCAAAAGCTGAACGGCGTGCGAGTAAAAGAGTTAAGAGAATTAGCAAGGAGTTTAGGTCTTGTAGATTCTGGAACACACGGCGCCTTAACATCCCGACTGCTCCGCGAAGATCCTAGAGAAATCGATGAGTTCATCAAGCGTAAGTATCGAGACGAAGTCAGAAAAAGACAAGCTGACACTATCTCAGATGCTGATTTGCTGAACGAGTTGCAAAAGGTCAAATCAATAGATTGGGGGGTCGTCCAAGGACAATTGGACGGGAGAATTCAAAGAGAACACGTAAGGGTCTTCCCAAGATACGACGAATTGGTGCAAAGCGTTCGTAGCACTCTGCATGACCAGATTACTGGCTATACGATCGCATCCTGGTACAATCATTGGTCAACGATTCTGATCGAAGACCACATCAGCCAGCACCCAAATGTAGTTCCGACATTGAAGAACATCAAAGGTGTGGATATATTTTTTCGAGATCAACCGTTCGATTTGAAGATAACCCACCTGCCGCGGGTCTATGAACTGGAATCTGCCCTGAATAATCCACTCGGCCTCGCTCAATGGCTTTATGAAAATCAGGGCGCACAACGATTTGGCGACGAAGCTCGACTATATGTCGTACTCATAAACACAACAGATGTTGAGAGAAGCTGGGAGCTGAAGCGGGATGCCCATCTCCTATATCAGAGAATAGACGAGTTCCTTGATTCTGAGTATGTGGACGCTTCTGATAAATTGCAGTTCGTGTACAACGGGCGTTCACATGTCACTACTTGCAAGATTCTACTGATCACCCAAGAATAGCCTAACTATGGGAAACAATTAACTTTCATCATACAGCAGCGCGCCCGCTATCGACACCACCGAACCGCCCTGCGCGTCCGCTGGGCACTGGTCATATCCCATAGATTCGCCCAAAATCTCCCTGTCGTTCAAACATTGCAGCATAAGGTATATCGGCGAGATGCCGCATATCCGCCGCGAGTCCGACTCTGCACGGGAACGCTCGAAGAATCCTGCTGCGTCGCCGTTGCGGATATCTTCCATCGATGCGCTGTCCTCGGCAGAGAGCTTGGCTCGCGCAATTGTGTCGAGCGGCGCGGAATCGCCGAATGCCGGTCCAATATGCGCGAGGTCTCCCGCAGCAATGATGAGTGTGTTCCTGTCCTCCGTCGCTTCTCTCAGGAATTGAACCACATTGACGATGTTTTCATCTTCCAGAGGATTGCCGCCATCCGCTATGAAGTGGTGGAACGAGCCGCACAATATGGGGACTACCGGACATGCACGCCCGTCCAGGAAGTGATGCAGCCACACGGAGGCAAGTTCAATCGAATGCTCATTGATGTGGTGAATCTCCTCCGCGTATGCCCGACGCTGTCCCAGCACGTCCGCAAGCCCGTCCACGACCTCAGTTTCCGTTGGCAGGACCCCATGCGGCGTGAAGTAGCTCTGGCGAGTAGGCGTAATCATTCCCAGTCCACCGGAGTGGTCCGTGCCCAGTATGACTACCAGATCGACCTCATCCAGAGACGGCTTCGCGCGCTGCCAGAGTTCGGCGTATGTCTTATGTCCGCGCGCATAGTCGATGTGCGGACACAGCATGCCCACGAGCGCACTTGCAGGCGCATCGGTCATCTCCTCCACCGGCGTCTCTTCGCAGTAGCCCGCAATCGCGCGGCTGAGTCCTGCCGAGTCGCCGGGATAAACCGGCCCCGCATGCGACGGCGGGCGATGCCTCGCTTCCCTATACCGTCGCACCACTTTTGCCGCGGCATCCTGATACGCTCCGTTTTCCAGTAATAGCGCGTCATCCAACTGCTCGATTATCTGCTCGATTATCTGCTCAGGCAGCGTATTCCCTGTTCTCATCAGCAGGCCCGAACGCAGCCCTGAAATGTCGCGCGTACCGTCGCACAGCGACAGCAGCGGCGCGAGCGGCTGCGGTATCAGCGCGCCGTCTCTGGCAATGCCCATGCTGTCGTGCAAGTAGATCATGCGCTGCCCCTGATAGTCCACCAACTGCGGCTCAAGCAGCCTTAACTTTGGATGCGTGGGAACGCTCCGTCCCGATTCTCCAGCCAATCCGCTTCACCTCCATTCTCAGACGAACGGCGACCGTCAACATGCGAGCGCCGCGCTGATTATAGACCAGAACAAACAGCTTGGCTATTGGAGCGTGCAGTGAGCATTCATCGAAATTTCACCCAAAACTTGCACTCACTCGCATAGAAATTAGCAATTTCGAGCATGCTATAATTGTTCCTCAGTTCGCAATCGCGCAGTTACGCTAACATGGGTTGCAGGACAAGCGCACAATAGCAGTTTGCAAGTAAGCTCTCAGAGAGGGTTGCGATGGCTCTGTACGAAGACATGAAGGTGTTCAGCGGCAATGCTCACCACAAGCTGGCGAAGGACATCTGCGCCTACATGGATATTCCGCTGGGTAAGTGCGAGGTGTTCAAGTTCAGCAACGACAACACCTTCGTCAGAATTCTCGAAAACATTCGCCAGCAGGACGTCTTTCTAGTACAGCCCATTGCCCACCCAGTCAACGACCACATAATGGAACTCCTGATTATGATCGACGCCGCCAAGCGCGCGTCCGCAGGCAGGATTACAGCAGTCGTCCCCTACTTCGCCTATGCCCGCAGCGATAAAAAGGACCAGCCCAGAGTGCCTATCACGGCGCGCCTCGTCGCCAACCTGATTGAGACAGCAGGCGCGGACCGGGTGCTCACCCTAGAACTTCACGCAGGTCAGATACAGGGCTTCTTTAACATCCCGCTCGACGAACTCAGCGCCATACCGGAACTGGCGCAGCACTTCAAGGAGCGGCAAGTCGCCAACAACATCGTCGTCGTCGCAACTGATGCCGGAGATGCCAAGCGCGCCCGAAATATGGCTAACAGGCTCGACGCTCCCCTTGCCATCGTGGAGAAGGTACGCATGGGCAACCAGGAGCGTGTGGAATCGGCTACCCTTATCGGGGATGTCCGCGACAGGACGGCGATTATCGTCGATGACGAGATCGGCACGGGCGGCACAGTCATCGCCACCGCCAATACGCTTCGCAGTCACGGCGCGCGCGACATCTACTGCTACGCCGCTCATGCCGTGCTCGCCGGAAACGCCACTGAAATTCTCGAACAGAGCGATATTAGACAGTTGGTCGTAACCGATTCACTCCCCGTTCCACCCTTCAAGATGGGAACCAAGACCAGTATCATATCGGTCGCGCCAATGCTCGGCGAGGCAATCCAGCGCATCCACAGCGGCAGTTCCGTAGGCGCGATGTTCAACGGCGGTGGAGCGGCTTAGCCACACACTGCGCGCTCGATTTTGAGACCGCTATGGGCTGCCCTTTCGCAGTCCGGAATATACCTTCTCAGGCGTCCTCAAGACGAGAATTGCCAATTAGGTTATAATAGGTGTTAGAGGCACGCCATGCGCCGCTCGGCACTGCGCCGACAGCATAGCGCCTGCCGACTGCGAGAGCAGTTCTCTTGGTTGTGCGTAAGAATCTCTTGATCACGGGGCAAACCTCTCATGCTGAAATCACTCACTAAGTTACTTGGCGGCTCCAATGAGGGCGCGCTCAAAAAGCTCCGACGCATTGTTGACACGATCAACAATCTCGAAAGCGACTTCGAGCGCAAGACGGACGCCGACCTCGCCACTATGCGATACAAGTTCCGCCAGCGTCTCGATAGCGGCGAGGACATTGATGACATCCTGCCGGAAGCGTTCGCCGTAGTGCGTGAGGCTTCCAAGCGCGTTCTCGAAATGCGCCACTTTGATGTCCAGCTTATCGGCGGCATGGTGCTTCATCAAGGTAAGATCGCGGAGATGCGAACAGGCGAAGGCAAGACGCTGGTTGCTACCCTCCCCGCCTATCTGAACTCGCTTGTTGGCGGCGTGCATGTAGTAACCGTGAACGACTATCTCGCCCGTAGAGACGCCCAGTGGATGGGACAGATATATCATTTCCTCGGCGCGTCCGTAGGAGTGCTCCAGCACGACGCCGCATACCTATTCGACCCCGACGCGGAAACTTCAGAACGCGGCATGGATAACCTTCGCCGCGTAGAGCGTAGGGATGCCTACGCCGCCGACATTACCTACGGCACCAACAACGAGTTCGGCTTCGACTACCTCCGCGACAACATGGTCATCGACCTTGGTCAGCGGGTTCAGAGCAAGCTGGAGTTTGCCATTGTTGACGAGGTGGACAACATCCTCATCGACGAAGCTCGTACTCCTCTCATCATAAGCGGTCCTTCTCAACAGTCGAACGACACCGAATACCGCCGATTCGCGCGTGTAGCCCGAAGGCTGAACATTGATGAAGACTACACGATTGACGAAAAACACCGAACCAGCGCCCTAACCATTCAGGGTATCGCCCATCTGGAAAGTATCCTCGGAATCGGCTCCCTCTATGACCGCGACAACAATCGCTTCGTGGGCTTTGTCGAGAATGCTCTTAAGGCGGAGGCAATCTTCGAGCGCGACCGGGACTATGTCGTGCAGGACGGGCAGGTGATAATCGTCGATGAGTTTACGGGACGGCTGATGCACGGACGCCGATACTCGGAAGGATTGCACCAGGCGATCGAAGCAAAGGAAAACGTAAAAGTACAACGGGAATCAGTTACATACGCGACGATAACCCTTCAGAATTACTTCAAGCTATACGACAAGCTTTCCGGAATGACGGGAACGGCAGCAACCGAGGGCGAAGAGTTCTGGAAAATCTATAAGCTGGAAGTAGTCGAAATCCCAACCAACATGCCGATGGTTAGGCAGGATGACCAGGACCTGATTTATCCCAACCAAGACGCAAAATACCGCGCTGTCGTGCGCGAAATCAGGGAACGCAGCCGTGCGGGCCAGCCCGTGCTCGTGGGAACGACCGACATCGACAAGTCTGAAATGCTCAGCGGCATGCTCCGCAAGGCAGGCGTCAAGCACGAAGTCTTGAACGCAAAGCAGCACGAGCGTGAGGCGAATATCGTGGCGCAGGCGGGACACCCCGGCGCGGTTACGGTCGCCACAAACATGGCAGGGCGCGGAACCGACATCATCCTCGGCGGCAACCGCGACATGCTCGGCATTTCCGAAGAGGAATGGCAGGCGAATCACGACAAGGTTATCTCCCTCGGCGGCCTGTTCATTCTAGGCACGGAGCGCCACGAAGCCCGACGCATAGACAATCAGCTCCGTGGTCGTGCAGGCAGGCAGGGCGATCCGGGGCAGACTCGCTTCTATGTCGCTCTCGATGACGACTTGATGCGGAGATTTGGCGGCGACACCATAAAGCGCTTTATGAACTGGGCTATGGAAGATGAAGGGCATATCGAGAGCAAGGCGGTCAGCAAGTCTATCGAGTCCGCACAGGTCAAGACGGAAGCCTTCCATTTCGACATCCGCAAGCATCTCGTGGAGTACGATGATGTCGCCAACGCTCACCGAGATGTAATCTACAAGGAGCGCGAAAAGGTTCTCGCCGGCGCTAACCTCAAAGCCAACGTGGTCGGCATGATCGAAGCGAACATTTCTGAAGTCCTGAGCCAATATCTGAAGGACAGCCACCCCGATACATGGGAATCCGAAACCCTCAGACTGACAGCCCTGGAGCTACGCGCCATCACTGACTTGCCTGCCGAATTCGATAACCCCGAAGACCTTCGGGATTACGATTACGATGAAATCGAAGACATACTTCATTCGCACACGCGGCAGCTTTACGACTCTATCGAAGCGGTTTACGGCGCAGACAATCTACGCACGCTGGAACGCTTCATCATGCAGAAGGTCATAGACGACAACTGGGTGGAGCACCTAACCGCAATGGAGCGACTGCGACAGAGCATCGGCTTGGAAGCATTCGGGCAGCGAGACCCACTGGTGATGTACAGGCACGAAGCGCACAAGATGTTCCAGGAATTGCAGGGGCAGGTTAGTCGCGGGGACTTCTACGATGGAAATCTGGGAGCGAAGAGTAATTTCACGCTGCACACGATTAGGGAATTCGCCCAGATTGGCGCTCAAGCGCACTCCCAAGCCGCAAGAAGCGCAAACCAGAGTCGTGGCAATGGGCGCAGAAAAATCGCTCCCAGCGTGATGACCAAGGTTGTGCCTGACAACCGTGAAGCCGTCCCCGCAGGAAGCGCCAAAGTCGGGCGCAACTCCCGCTGCCCCTGCGGAAGCGGCAAGAAATACAAGCGCTGCCATGGCGCATAGGTATGTTGAATGGAACCCCATTTACCTGATAGGTCCTTGAAATGGGACTTAACTAGGGGACAATTTGAATGCATATTGACAGAGCGATCAGAAAAAGAATGTATAGTGCGTTAAGCGACGAAGGTCGCAGTCTGCTCGTCATGGTAAAGAGAAGGTCGGGGTCTTATTGGCATTGCGTTGGGTGCGGTAAAGACTGGCCTAGTGAATCTGCCGCGAAATCTAAGTGGTTATCTATATTCAAGAATCCTATTGGATTATTCCGAACTTGGGGAGACATTGTTTGCGGGCAATGTCACGAGCGACTGACAGACTGAGCGACTCGTCATGAACAACGCCCAGATAGCCGAAACATTCGAAAGCATCGCGGGCCTCCTCGAAATGAAGGGCGAGAAGGTGTTCACTATACGCGCCTACCAGCGCGCCGCTCGCACCATCGAACGCTTGCCGATGGAACTAGACGCCATGCTGCGCGAGGAACACGACCTGCGAAAGATTCCCGGAATCGGCAAAGCTATATCTGAGAAGATAACCGAGATGGTCGAAACAGACTCTCTCGCTTACTATGACCGACTTAAGGCGCAGTTCCCAGACGGCATCCTCGATGTGATGCAGATTCCCGGTCTCGGCCCCAAGACGGTGCGCCGCCTCTGGAAGGAACTCGGCGTAACCGATATTGCAGCCCTACAAGCCGCTATCGATGACGGCAGCCTCGCCGGATTGCCCCGTCTTGGCAAGAAGACGGCGGAGAACATCGCCCGCCAGATACAGTTCCAGCGAAGCCAGAGCAAGCGCATGCCCATTGCAAGAGCACAGCCGATATGCGACAGGCTCATCGAATCTCTGCGCGAGCAGTGCCCCGGCATCCATCGCATCGTGCCCGGCGGCAGCCTGCGTCGGTTCGAGGAGACTATCGGGGACATCGACCTCGTGTGTACCGCCGACGACCCGGAGCAGGTGCTCAACACCTTCGTTGCAATGCCTAACGTCGCCGATGTTCTGGGACACGGCGACACAAAGGCGTCCGTCTATCTCAGCGACGGTATTCAGGTTGACCTGAGAGTTGTGCATGAACGGCACTTCGGCGCGCTGCTGCAATACTTCTCCGGCAATTTGCAGCACAACATCCTGCTAAGGGACAGAGCCAACGCCCTCAACCTGTCCCTCAACGAGTACGGCATCACTGACAGAGAGACAGGCGTCATTGAAGAGTTCGCAGACGAAGAGACCCTGTACGACAGGCTGGGATTGCAGTACATTCCGCCCGAACTCCGTCAGGGTATCGGTGAGGTGAAAGTCGCTCTTGAGAACGGCATTCCGCGCCTGGTGGAAGTGTCGGATATTCGCGGCGACCTCCACGACCACAGCGACTGGAGCGATGGGCGCGACCCAATGGAGGCGATGGTCCTCGCCGCCAAAGAGCGAGGCTTGCAGTACCTCGCAATGACCGACCACTCGGTCGGAAGGGGCATCGCCAACGGGCTGAGCGTCGAAAGGCTTGACCGGCACATGGAGACGGTAAGGCAGATTGAGCGCGACATCGGCGGCATTCACCTGCTACGCGGCACCGAGATGGACATCCGCGCGGACGGCACCCTCGACTACGAAGACGACGTACTTGACCGCCTCGACTGGGTGATTGGTTCCATCCACTCCGGCATGGGACAGGACGCCACCACGATGACCGAGCGCATCATCAAGGCGATGCACAACCCTTATGTCGATGTAATCGGGCACCTCAGCACCCGTCTGGTTGGCGAGCGTCAGCCGATAGAAGCCGACTACGAAGCCATATTCAGGGCAGCCGCAGGCACCGGCACCGCCCTCGAAATCAACGCCTCTCCGGAGCGCCTCGACCTAAAGGACAGCCACGCATTCCGCGCCCGCGAACTCGGCGTGCCTCTGGTCATCAGCACTGACGCACATACCACGGAAGGGCTGAATAACACCCGTTTCGGCGTCGGCGTGGCGCGCAGGGCCTGGTGTGAACCTCACCACATCCTCAACACCTTACCCTTCGACAAGTTCCTCGAATACCTCCATACTCCGAAGCCTGAGAGGACTGAAGCGTTTGCAAGACTTGCACGAACCTGATGTCAAAGACGTCGTTTCGACTGCCCCCACAGACGGAGAAGACGCCGAGGCGATAGCGCACCTGCTTGGCGCGCTGGAGCGCGGCGTTGACTGGCCCACCGCTCTGCTGCAAGCTATGTCCATGTGGCGCACCGTAACGGAGACCATCGACGACAGGCGTTACAACTATTTCATCGGCAGCGAGGCGTTTGACTGGCTCCTGATGGCTGAACGACTGTGCGACGCTGCCGGAAACCTGATCCCACAAGACGAACGCGAGACCCTGTTATTCTCCGGACGCTTTCCGGAAAGCTTCGACTCCGAGCAATTCAAGGAGCTGCTAGGAGTCCATAAGCACAGCGGATTCCTGAATTACTACTACGGCGTTGTCGTAGAGGAAGCATTGCAGCTTGCGGTCGAACGTGAAGTCCACAAGCGCGCCGTCAGCAACGGCAACCAGTACCAGGACGATTTCTCAGAAGAGGCGTTTTTCAGAATCTACCGCCGCACCCGAACCGAACTCCTGCACAACTTCTGCGCGGACATGGGATACATAAACGAAGGCGTGATCTCCCTCAGCCAATCCAAGGAGTTCCTATATTGGCTGTTCAAGTATCGTATGTACATCTCTGACAAGGCAAAGGTAGCCAGTGACACCCGCAAAGGCATCGCCCAATTAAGAGCAATCGCAGACACGCAATCTGAGTCCGCAACCCCAGGATACGCTCCTCAACAACCCTAGTCTCCCCATCCCTCAGGTACTGTGCTGTGAATTCGCTATCAGACTGCGCCACTTTCAGGGCACGATTCTCTTCACTTCAGCCTTTGGGATGTAATCGCCCCAACCAACGCAGTCTAATTTTCCTCCGGCGGCTTAATTCCCCTGAACATCTGCAACAGCAGCGCGTTATAGACTAGCTTCGTAACTGCTCCCACCAGAAACGGCGCGCTCAAGTACGCCAATTGCGCGATAATTCCCGCCAGCGTGGGGCTGATTGTCTGCGCCATGTTGCGCCCAAGGTTATTCAGGCTTGCCATCGCCGTCCTCGATTCCGGCGGCACGATTGCCATCGTGTAAGACTGGCGAGCTGGTACATCCATATCGTTGCAAACTTCATGCAGCAGGAAGAACACGATCGCCACCCACACATTGCCGGAGAACGCCAATCCGATAAACATCAGATTTGCCGCAACCTGCGTGAACGCCATGGTGTTCACCAAGCCGACTCGCTTCGCCACCGGCGCAGCAAGGGCAACCGACACCACATTCAGCAGTTGGGCGGCGAAGAATATCCCGGAAATGCCGAACAGATCCACACCGAATCGACTTACGAACCAGAACGACACGAAACTGCGAACCGCAAACCCGCCTCCGAGTGCGTCAAGCGACGATAGCCCCGTCATCTTCCAGATGACGCTGCGCGACGAACGCTCCTCTGAGACCGTTCTCGTCCGAATCACGGAAGCACTGTCGCGGGAGACTTCGACCCGCGGCGACAATCTCGCATACAGCAGTATCCCGCCAACCGCAATCATGGCGTACACGGCGAACATAGCCTTGTAAGAGTCCAGTTCGTTTAATGCCGACCACCTCTGAATCAGCACGGGCAGAGCAATCAGCAGCGCGCCCAGCGAGCGCGTGAAGATGGTGGCAAGGTTGTACCAGCTGAACGCCAGAGTGCGCTGCGAGGGTGAAGCTGTCTGAGCCAGCACTGCCGTGTCCAACGATATGAACGCCGTGCGGTCGCCGCCGCCCGACGTCGTGACCGCGAAGACGCCTATCAACATCAACGCGATGAAATCAGAGGAAATGGAAAACGCCACGCCGCCAGCCACCATCAGCACGGACATGGCGATGAACATCCGCTTGCGCCCGATGGTGTCGCCCTTCCAGCTTGCCAGCATGTTAGACAGCGCACTGCCTGCCATTATCGCGCTGAAAACCATCCCGGCCTGCACCACGCTGAAGTCAAGCAACGTCAGATAGACGCCCAGAAACACGCTGATGAAGCCGTAATCGAGCGTTCGCAGCGCGGCGGCAGCAATGATGATATTGCCGTCACGTCCTATCTGAGGCAAAACTCTTGACAGCATGGATAGTCGATCAACCCATGCAATCCACACTGTGCATCGATATTAGTTCCCACTCAGACGGGACAAAACATCCTCTGCCCTACCCTTGCGCTCTTCGATGCTCGCCAATCGCTCGCGCTCGCGCTCAACAACCTCGGCAGGCGCTCTCGACAAGAAACGCTCATCACTCAGTCTCGCCACGAGCCGTTCTTTGTTCCTGCCAATGTCCGCCAGCTCGTCGCGCAGCCGCTCACGTTCCTTGTCCAAATCCACCAACCCGCCCAGCGGAATCGTTACTACACCTTTGGACAGCACAAGAGAAACGCTGTCATCAGACACCGCGCCATTAGTCTCCGCGCCAAATTTCAGCGGCTCTACTCTTGCCAGCATCTTGATCGCTTCTGACTCCGCCTCAGCAACTGCGCCATCCTCCGGCAAGTCCAGAACGGCCTCGATGCGCCGGTGCTGCTGTATGCGAAACTCGGCGCGCAGGTTGCGTATCGAGCGCACCGTTTCCATCACGAGCGCGATGTCATCTTCGGCTTCATCATCGAAAAACGCTGCGTCGGCTAGAGGATATTCTGCGATGATTAGCGCATCAGGCGCGCCCGGATCAGCCTGCACGCGCTCTTTTAACGTCTGCCATATCTCTTCGGTCACGAAAGGCATAAACGGGTGCAGCAGGCGCAGCACGCGCTCCAGCACATACGCCAGATACGGCAGTGGCGAATCGTCATCGTCATCTTCGGAGCGTAGCCGTATCTTCGCCATCTCTATGTACCAGTCCGCATACTCATTCCAGAAGAAGTCATGAACCGTACGCTGCGCCTCGCCGAACTGGTAGTTCTGCATGAAGCGCTCTACTTGGGCGGCAACACGGTTCAGCCTGCTCATAATCCAGCGGTCTTGCCTGTGGTTCGGCATATCCGGGCTGTGCCAGCCGTCCAGCGCATCGCCGGCATCCTCAAGGTTACCCATTACGAAGCGCGCGGCGTTCCAAAGCTTGTTGGCGAAGTTGCGGCTAGATTCCAGTTTTTGCTCGTTCAGGCGCTGGTCGTTGCCCGGCGAGTTGCCGATGGTCAGAGCAAAACGCAAAGCATCCGCGCCGTACATATCAATGAGTTGGAGCGGGTCAAGCACGTTCCCTTTCGTCTTGCTCATCTTTACGCCTTCGGGGTCCAACACTAGCCCGTGCAGATATACCGTGTGGAACGGCGGCGCACCCATATTCTCGATGCCCATCATCATCATCCGCGCAACCCAGAAGAATATGATGTCGTAGCCGGTTTCCATCACGCTTGTCGGATAGAAGTAGTCGAGGTCGTCCGTGTCGCGGGGCCAGCCCAGCGTAGAGTGCGTCCACAGCGCTGAGCTAAACCATGTGTCCAGCACATCTTCGTCCTGTCGCAGATTGCCATTGGGGCAGTGGGTGCAGGGTGTCGGGTCTTCCAGTTCGACAATCGGCTCGTCGCAGTCGTCGCAATACCACACGGGGATGCGATGCCCCCACCACAACTGGCGGCTGATGCACCAGTCCCGTATGTTGTCCATCCAGTTGAAATAGACCTTGGCGAAACGCTCCGGGATAATTCGCGTCTCGCCGTTCGCTACGGCGTCTCTCGCCCGTTTCGCGAGCGGCTCCATCCTGACATACCACTGTTTTGTAACTATCGGCTCAACGATGATGTCGCACCTATCGCAGTGTCCTACCGAGTGGTTGTACGGCTCGACTTTTACCAGCAAGCCTTCTTCTTCCAACTGCGCGACGATGTTCTTGCGCGCCTCTTCCATGCTCTGCCCTTCGTATGGACCGGCATTGCTGTTCAGCGTGCCGTCAAGATTCATCACGCTGACGGTGGGCAAGCCGTTGCGCTGGCCAATCTCAAAGTCGGTCGGGTCGTGTCCGGGCGTAACCTTCAGAGCGCCTGTGCCGAAACCAAGCTCCACTGCCTCATCGCCGATGACCGGCAATTTGCGCTCCAGGACCGGCAGAATTGCGCTCTTTCCTATGAAGCCGGTGTAGCGTTCATCGTCCGGGTTCACCGCAACGGCAGTGTCGCCTAGCAGCGTCTCCGGTCGCGTTGTCGCCACCACAAGCGCGCCGCTCCCGTCCTCCAACTCATACCGAATCTGATACAGATTGCCGTTCTCTTCGCGGTACTTCACTTCCAGGTCGGAGAGCGCGGTGTGGCAGCGCGGGCACCAGTTCGTGATGCGCTCGCCGCGATAAATCAGACCCTTCTTGTACAGGTTGACGAATGTGGTTCGCACGGCGGTGCTAGGACCTTCGTCGAGCGTAAATGCGGTGCGTGTCCAGTCGCAAGACGCGCCGATGCGCTTGGTCTGCTCGTAGATGCGGCTTCCGTATCTATCGACCCACTGCCAGACGCTTTCATTGAACCCGTCGCGTCCCAAATCGTGGCGGGATACGCCTTCGCCCGCGAGCATTCGTTCCACGACGACCTGCGTGGCAATGCCGGCGTGGTCGGAGCCGGGCAGATACAGCGTAGATTCGCCCTTCATCCGATGCCAGCGCACCATCAGGTCTTCGAGCGCAATCGTAAGGGCGTGCCCCATGTGTAGCTCGCCGGTAACATTTGGCGGCGGCATGATGACCGTGAACGGCTCGCGCTCGTGGTCGATCTCCGGCGTGAAGTAGCCGCCGTCCGACCAGAAGTCGTAGATGCGCTTCTCCACGCTCTGCGGCTCGTATGCTCGTGGTATCTCGCTCAGGGTCTTACTCTGTGTCATTTATCCTGTCCATCCTGTTCATCCATGTTAGCTATCCGCTGTAAATATACTGGCCCCCCACCCTGTCGCAGTTCAGCCGCCGGTTCAGGTGCAGCCCCTCCAGTACAAACTCCACTGCGGACGCGATTGCCGCCGCATCCTCGGACTGCTCTATCTCACTGATAAGTTCCGCTGCCTCCCCCATCTGCGAGTAGCTCCGCAGATATTCGTCCGATGGAATGTCGCTGCCTGCCTCTATCGTCAGTCCATCCTCAAATCGCTCGGTCAGGTCAGAGAACTGCCGTGCCTGATAGTACCGTCCGAAAGTGTTCAGTACTGCCTTCTTCACCAGATCATCTATGACCTTGAACTCGCGCCCTTCCTCTACGCTCTCCATTTCTATCTTGCCTGTCGTGGACGCTACGATTGCGGGTAGGTCGCTCACACGCGGAGACGCCGGCTCGTCATGCCGCAGACTGCGCTTGAACGCAGCGCTCAATATTGTCTCATAGTTTGCGATTGACACACGCAGGCTCACGCCGGAACGCTGGTTGATATCGGGGCTACGCCGTGCGAGCGCCGTGATTTCCGCAATGACTTCCTTCATGTACTGAGGCACGCGCACGCGGCTCCGTGTATCCTCGAAGTTCGCGTACTCCTGCTCTACGATGCCAATCTCTTCTTCAAGCGAGCGCGGGTAGTGCGTCCGAATCTGCGCGCCGTAGCGGTCCTTGAGTGGCGTGATGATGCGTCCGCGATTGGTATAGTCTTCCGGGTTCGCTGTGGAGACGAGAAAAATATCCAAGGGCAACATGATACGGTAGCCCTTGATCTGGATGTCCCGCTCCTGCATGAGATTGAACAGGCTTACCTGTATGCGCTCTGACAGGTCAGGCAGCTCATTGATGCAGAATATGCCCCGATTCGTGCGTGGTATCAGCCCGTAGTGTATCGTCAGCTCGTCCGAAAGGTAGCGTCCCTCCGCAACCTTAATTGGGTCCACCTCGCCAATCAGGTCAGCGACCGTTATGTCCGGGGTCGCCAGTTTCTCGCTGTACCGCTCGTCGCGGTGCATCCACGAAATGGCGGCATCGTCTCCGAACTCGGCAAGAATCGCCCTACACTGCGCGCATATCGGTACCATCGGGTCGCAGTTGAGGTCGCAGCCGTCCAATACCGGAGTCTCCTCATCCAACAGCGACACCATATGCCGTATGAGTCGAGACTTCGCCTGCCCGCGCTCGCCTAGCAGGATGATGTCCTGCCCCGCGAGTATCGCGTTCTCAAGCTGCGGAATCACAGAATCGTCGAAGCCTATGATGCCGGGAAAGAGCTCCTCGCCCTTCCGAATCTTTCCGATAAGGTTGTTGCGTATCTCTTCGCGTATCGTCAGAGGCTTGTAACCGCTCGCTCGTAGTTCTCCGAGTGTCTTAGCCTTGCCGGGCATATTCGCTCTCCCATCCCCGTGTTTACATTCTATGCGCCACAGGCTTCCATGTGGCGTCAACATCGCAGCCGTTACGCTTGCATTGAACAGAACCATAATACCAGACACGCCGCGCCACTGACACACCGACTAACCGAATAACTGATATACTGACCGTCGTTATGGAAAATTACATCTGCAAGACATGCGGCGTCGAGTTCTCAGAGAGCGAAGCGCCTCCCTCAACCTGCCCTATTTGCGAAGACCCGCGCCAGTACATCGGCTGGGACGGTCAGCAGTGGACGACAATGGATGCACTCAAGGCGGAGGGCTATGCCAACGAGGTCAGGGACCTCGAACCCGGCCTGACGGGCATCGGCATCACGCCCTCGTTCTCTATCGGCCAGCGCGCTCTGCTGCTGCAAACACCACACGGAAATGTGCTGTACGACTGCATCAGCCTGCTAGACGACAGCGCAATCGCGGCAATAAAGGCACGGGGAGGAATACAGGCAATCTGCTTCTCGCACCCACACTTCTACGACAGCATGGTCAGCTGGAGCCTTGCTTTCGACGATGCCACCATAATCATCCCCGAAGCAGACCGCGAACATGTGATGCGCCCTCACGCGAACATAGCATACTGGGACGGCAAGCCGCTTGAGCTAGTGCCGGGCGCGACCTTGATTCAGTGCGGCGGCCACTTCGACGGCAGCGCAGTGCTTCATTGGATAGGCGGCTCGGATGGCAAGGGCGCGCTGTTCGTGGGCGACACCATCACCGTCGTACCAGATCGCCGATTCGTCAGCTTTATGACCAGCTACCCCAATCTGATACCGCTGTCGGCGCCTGAAATCGAGGGAATCGTCTCCGCTGTTGAGCCTTATGACTTCGACCGCATATACGGCGGCTGGTGGGGACGTAATGTGATGCAGGGTGGCAAGGAGGCAGTACGGCGGTCGGCGGCCCGCTACATCCAGCATATTGGCGCGAACTCGGATATTTAGTTCGGGGCGATTGCGCTTGGTTATTCCCTCCGCCTATAAATCTCCAATCCCGCATATTGCAAGATGCTGCCCTTAATCGCCACTTCCGGCTTCTTGATAGCAACGCTCACCGCGCTCACATTAAGCTTTCCGAGTATCTGTCCTGCAATATCCTCCGCAACGCTCTCAATCAGGTCTCTGCTCTCGCCTTCGATGACAGCCTTCACAATCTCGTATGCCGGAACATAGTCCACCGCGTCCGCCAAATCGTCTGACAGCCCGGCCGGGCGAGCGTCGCATTCGAGAGTCACATCAACGATAAAACGCTGCCCCAGCGCCTTCTCATGCGGACTGACGCCGTGATGCCCGTAGAAGGCAAGCCCTTTCAGAAATATCTTGTCCGTCTGCTCGCATGCTGCCATATCCCTTATCCTTCCCATCCTGTGTATCTGTTAGCTCCCGGTCCTCATTGACTCCGCCATTTCCAGCACGGCTTCCGCCCGCTTCACTACCGGCACATCCACGACCTTGCCGTCGAGCGATGTGGAGCCTCGTCCCCTACTTGCCGCCTCATTGAACGCCTCTACAACGCGCCGCGCATGCTCTATCTCGGCGGCTGACGGCGAGAAGGTCTCGTTGATAATGTCTATCTGCGCCGGGTGAATTGCGAATTTGCCTTTGAAGCCGTACTGTTTCGCCGTCTGCGCGTTCTCCCGCAGCCCGTCCGGATCGCGGAAGCTGAAATACGGCGTATCCAACGCCAGCACGTCCGCCGCCCTCGCCGCTACTGTGATGCTGTTGCGCGCGAAGTAAGTCTCCGCCTCAGACTCGGTGCGCTCGATACCCATGTCGTTCGTGAAGTCCTCCGCGCCGAACGCCACGCCCACGATGCGCGGAGACGCCGTGCATATCTCATACAGATGCACTATCGCCATCGCCGTCTCTATCCACGGCAGCAGCCTGACGCTGCCGACTTCAACCCCTGCGTCGCGCTCCAGCACCTCCAGCTTTGCAGATATGACAGCGATGTCATCAGGCGTTTCAATCTTGCCCACCGACACACCGAAGACATGCTCACCTACGACCGCCCTCAAATCATCGTCCAATAACCCAGTATCCAAAGAGTTCACACGCGGAATCACAGGCGTTCCGCCCGCCGCGAGCTTCGCCAGATAAGACCCCGTAACCTCGCGCGCATTCACCTTCTCGTCCAATGGCACGGAGTCCTCCATATCCGGTATGAAGGCATCCGGCTTCAGTCCCGATGCTCGCTCAAGCATACGCGGCTGGTTGCCCGGCACAAACAAGAGACTTCTCAATACGGTCATTCAATTCCCTCACAACTTTGCTACCTGATATACTGACTAACCAATTATCCTATCTATCCTGTTAGCCTCACATGTTAGCCTCCGTCCCAGAGAACGCAAGCCTGGAGAACGCAAACATGAACCAGATTCCTCATCTTGAAGTCATTGGAATCACTGGCATTCCTGAGATAATCGGTGGCGAAAATCTCGGCAGTCTCATCGCGGACGCGGCGCAGAGTCAAGACACGCCTTTGCAGTCGGGCGATGTGCTTGTGGTTACTCAGAAGATAGTCTCCAAAGCGGAGCACAGGCTGTTTGACCTCAACGACATCGAACCGTCTCCACTCGCAGTCAACTTCGCGCACGAGACTCAAAAAGACCCGCGTCTAGTCGAGCTTGTGCTGCGCGAAAGCCGCTCTGTCGTGCGAATGGATTCAGAGCGCGGCATCATCATCAGCGAGACAAGACACGGCTTCGTATGCGCCAACTCGGGCATAGACAACTCGAACGTTCCCGGTGACGACATTGTATGCCTGCTTCCCGAAGACTCCGACCGCTCCGCTCGCGCCATCCGAGACGAAATCCGGCGTACCGCAGACGCAGATGTTGCGATAGTAATCTCCGACACCTTCGGACGCGCATGGCGGGATGGCCACGCCAACATCGCCATTGGCGTAGCGGGCATGAACCCGGTCAAGGACTACCGCGGCACGCTTGACGTCAACGGCGTGGTGCTGAAGGTAACGACCATAGCTGCTGCGGACGAACTTGCAGCGTCCGCAGAACTCGTAACAGCGAAGGCGATCCAAGTGCCTGTCGCCCTGATTCGAGGCTACGACTACGAGCGCATGGAAGACGCCACCATCGCACCCCTCATCCGAGAGCGCTCAAAGGACCTGTTCCGCTAATTCCCTTCCCTCTCGATGGGGGAAGGCTAGGACGGGAGTGAAAATACTATCCTCCCCATCTTGTCAGCCCCGTCAAACTGGCCACTCTTCCATCCGCCACGCGGCATCCCAGAACATGTACTCGTAGCGGCTGCCAGACACAAACGTCTCGCGCATTCGCTCTAACTCATCATCGCCACAGCTTTCGGAGATTCGGTCCAGGAAGCCGCGCAGCCACTCCGCAAGCTCCGCGAACTCCGGTGAGTTGTACATCTCGATCCAGCGAGCATACAGCGGCGCGTTCTCCGGCACGCCCCTGTCGTAGAGCATCCGCCCTATCTCGCTGTATCCCCACATGCAGGGCAGAATCGCGCTCGAAATCTCCCCAATGCTGCCCCTATACGCCGCTTGCAACAGGAAGCGGGTATAAGCCTGCGTGGTCGGCGAAGGCTCCGTAGCAAGCAGCTCCGCCTCGCTGATATCGAAGTCCTCGCAGAAGCTGACATGCAACGCCATTTCTGTGTTCAGCGTCTCGTCGAGCAGCTTGGCGAACCAACCCATATCCTCCACGTCAGGCGTTTTCGCGGCGGCAAGCGCAATTACTCGGCAGAAGTCGATGAGATAGATATAGTCCTGCCGCATATAATAACGAAACTTGTCCAGTTCCAAGGTTCCGTCACCGATGCCGGTTACAAGGGGGTGATTGTGCTCCGTATCCCATATCTCGGCGCACTCTTGTCGCATATCATCCGAAAAGCCCATATCTTCCTCTTACCTTTTATTCGATTGACCTTGTATATCCTGTCAGCCTCATATCTTCTCCACCACCACTCGCGTCCCGGACCTCACCTGCTTCAGCACAGTCGCATCACCGTCTATAGCGCCCATCACATTCACCGCGCTCGCAGCCCGTATCTCGTCGCCCCTGCTCGCCGGAGTGCGTCCGAAGAACAGACACAGCGCCTGACCGGGAGGCCAATACGCCACCGCTCCCATATCCACTACATCGCTGGCGCCATCCTCTTCGTCTGCCTGCACGCCTATCCGGAAGTATATCTCGTCTCCCCAGGTATTCGCGGACGCCTCCAGTGGCAGCGCTTCCCAGAGAAGGTCTGCCGTACTACTGTCATTCAGCGCGGCAGTAACCGACACATCGCCCGCCGAAATGCTGATCTTTCTGTCTTCCATATCTGTTAGCCTCTTCCCAATTCATTGCCGAGCATCATATACTCAGCACGGAATTATACATCACCCTATCCTGTTCATCCTGTACATCCATGTTAGTTTCCGGCTACATTCTCGCAATAGACCAAGGTACTACCGGCACGACCGCGCTGCTGGTTGACGGCTCCGGGCGGGTAGTATGGCAGGCATACCGCGAAATCACACAGATATATCCGCAGCCCGGCTGGGTCGAGCACAATCCCAACGAGATTTTCGACTCGGTAATCGAGACTGTGGACGAGTTGCTCGAAGCCACTGAGATTCACCCACGCCAAATTATCGCCATTGGCATTACCAACCAGCGCGAAACGACCATCATCTGGGAGCGCAGCACCGGCAAACCCGTATCAAACGCCATCGTCTGGCAGTGCCGAAGGACCGCCTCGCTCTGTGATGCGTTGACGGCGCGGGGACTGGAGGAAGACGTCGCCGAAAAGACAGGTCTGCCCATCGACGCCTACTTCCCCGCAACCAAAATTCGCTGGATTCTCGACCACATCCCCGCCGGGCAGCAACGCGCCGAGAGCGGCGAACTCGCATTCGGTACGGTGGATACGTGGCTGCTCTGGCAGCTAACCAACGGCACCATTCACGCAACTGACGTAACCAACGCCTCACGCTCTATGCTCTACAACATAGACACATTGGAGTGGGACGACGAATTGCTGGACGCGCTGGATGTCTCAGCCGCTATTCTGCCGTCAGTCAAACCCTCAAGCGGCGTCTTTGGATACACTGGCGGCAACTTCTTTGCGGGACAGGCTATTCCTATCGCAGGCGTCGCCGGAGACCAGCACGCCGCCCTATTCGGACAAGCATGCTTCACGCCGGGAATGGCAAAGAACACCTACGGCACAGGTTCGTTCATCCTCATTAACACCGGAGCGGAGCGCGTGCGCTCACAAAAAGGCCTGCTTTCCATAATCGCTTGGGATATAGGCGATGGCGTAACCTACGGATTGGAGGGTAGTATTTTCTCAACCGGCGCGACCGTACAATGGCTGCGCGACGGCTTGCAGTTCATCGAAGAATCCGCTGATGTAGAAGCCCTCGCCGCCTCTGCGGAGAGCAACGGCGGCGTATATCTTGTGCCTGCCTTTACAGGACTGGGAGCGCCCCACTGGGACATGTACGCGCGCGGCACGATTGTTGGCATTACAAGAGGCACAACACGCGCCCACATCGCCCGCGCCGCCCTCGAATCCACCGCCTACCAGACCAGGGACGCAATGGACGCCATGATAAGCGACACAGGGCTGAACATTCCGCTGCTGCGCGTGGACGGTGGCGGCACCGCCAACGACCTTCTCATGCAGTTCCAGTCCGACATTCTGGGCGTGCCTATCGAGCGCCACGCCACCACCGAAACCACCGCACTCGGCGCAGCATATCTCGCCGGACTTGCCACCGGCTTCTGGCGGGACACTGATGAAATCGCCGCAAACTGGGCAAGCGACAAGCGTTTTGAACCGGCAATGGACGCTGAACTTCGCAATCGTCTGTACGACGACTGGCTTCGCGCCGTCAACCGGTCTAAAGGCTGGCAACAGCCCTAATCCTATCTGTCCATCTTGTCTATCCATGTAAGTTAAGGAGAAAACCATGCCCACCATCCAGGCTGACCGACTGCAACACATCGCCGCCCAGCTTCTCATTGGCTCCGGCGCGAGCGAGGAAGAAGCCTCTATCGTATCCAAGCACTCGATAGGCGCGAACCTCGCCGGGCACGACTCGCACGGCATAATCCAGATTCCGACCTACATTGACCGTGTGAAGCGCGGCCACATTGTTCCCGGCGCACCCTTCGACATCATCCGCGAGTCATCCACCACAACCGTCATAGACGGAAATTGGGGCTTCGGCTATGTCGTCTCCGAGCGCGCCATGGAGATGACGATTGAAAAGGCAAAGCAGCACGGCGTCGCAGCCGCCACCGTATTTCGTCAGAGCCACGTCGGGCGAGTCGCCGACTACCCGCTCATGGCAGCCGCTAACGATTTGATTGGCATCATGACCGCCGACTCCGGCAGGTCGTCCAAGGGCGTAGTTCCATTTGGCGGGCGCGAGCCGCGCCTCGGCACGAACCCAATCTGCATCGCCATGCCAAGCAACCTCGAAGGTCCAATGTTCATTGACATGGCGACCAGCGCAGTCGCCGCTGGCAAACTCGGCGTCGCAGTTGCCCGTGGCGCGTCCGTTCCTGAAGGCTGGATTATCGACAAGGACGGCAACCCGTCCACAGACCCGACCGACCTCCGCAACGGCGGCGCGGTTCTGCCTCTAGGCGGTCCAGAGGGGCACAAAGGCTACGGCTTGTCGGTCATGGTCGAGATACTATCCGGCATACTAACCGGCTTGGGCTTCGGACACGACCCCTCCGGACGCCACAACGACGGATGCTTCCTCGCCGCATTCAACGTCGACGCCTTCCGCCCGCTCGACGACTTCAAGCAGGAAGTAACCGAATTCGCCCAATACCTCAAGAGCACTCCCACAGCCGCCGGCTTCTCCGAGGTCTTCTATCCCGGCGAACTCGAACACCTGAAGGAACAGGCGCTGCTGCGAGAAGGCGTCACGATAGAGGATGCTACCTGGGATGCGCTGAAATCGCTGGCAGATGAGTATGGCCTGACAGGATCCCTCGAAATGGCATAAAGCAGTATGGTGCAGGGGCAGTCCACAGGGCTGCCCCCTACTTATATCCTAACGATCCTGTCTATTCTGTTAGTCTCTGTACGCGCTCCCGTACAGCGCATTGAACAGCAGCTTGTATGTCCCTCGCGCCTGCGCCCTGAAGTTTGGCCTGAACCCGAACAGCACCACCTCGCCCTCTCCAAGCGGCACGGTCGCGAGCGCAGTTCTGTTGTACAGCTTCTCAGGTCCCACCAGCATGCCGCTGAACAGCGGATTCCGCAGCGGATACTTCGCCACAACCCTGCCACTCCGAATGTCGAACGCCGGGCTGTCGTAGAACATCACTGCTGCAAGGCTCGGCATCCCGTATGACAGCGGATGCCCCGTATCCACCAGCACCGCAAGCAAGCTGCCCGGACAGTAGAAATCCGCCCGTTTCATGTCTGCCAGTACATTCCGAACCGGCAGCCCGAGATGTCGTATCGCGTACCGCGCCGACCCGTCCCATGTGATGAGCGTTCCGCCCTGTTCTACGAATTCGCGAAGATTCTCCGCGCCCTTGTCGCTTAGCCCGCCCGAATACTTAGGATTGTAGTACGACTCCCGGTGCCCTCGGTGTATGTGCCAGACTTGCTGATGCGGCAGCACAATCGCGTCGAACCGCTCAGCTAGTCCACCCTCACGCGCTTCGCCATCGAAGAGCGATTCATACTCGAAGCCGTATTCGTCCAGCATATAGCGCGTCCATCCCTCTTCCGTCGAAGCGATGTAGCTCTTGTACAGACCGACACGCGGCGTTCGCATCTCATGTCCCTCCAAGTCCGGCGCGCCTTCGACCGCGCGCATCAGCCACATATCAGATTCGGACACTGCCTCGTCAAGCTCATTGGCGTCCTCAACCACAAAAGCGCCCCTGCCATAAGACTTGCCGCCTATGGAGATCGGTTCTCGCGACCGAGATACTTTCGCGCCGGAAACAAGAAGCCGGTTGACAACCCTCGCGCTCGCATTCGAGTCCGCCGGTATAACCCAGACTCCATCAAGCCCTGCCGTCCGACCACAAGTCCCTGACACACGGGGGCTGAGACCTGACATTTGAGCGGGCATTGAAGGCTCGTCATCGTCCAGCAGTCTCAGCCGTGCGCCGAACCTGCCTCTTATAGCATAAACATTAACGCCCATCTGAATCGGCAGGCAGTGCGCCGTAACATCGTATGGCGCTTTCGCCGGTCCGCCCGGATGTGTCAGTATCTCCGGATACTTCTGTTGCTCCAGCAGCGTCTTCGCGTACCTCCAATACGGCTGCCCGTTCATAATCACTCGCGACCCTGCGGCGAACGGCTGTCCATCTGCCCTAAACGCCTCAGTCGCTTCACTCACCTCAACCATCCCCAGCCGCAGCGCATCCAGCATCTCGGCGGCAGCCGAATGGTCGTGCTGCTGCGTCGAAATCACAAATGCATACGGCGATTCTGTCTGCTCGATTGCATTCCTGCCCACCTTGTAGAAGTTACGCACCAGCGTTTCACGCAACCGCGCCGAGTGGCTCAGACAAGACATCGCAGCCACCAGGTTATACTCTACTATGTCTCGTAGCCGCCAAGTGCCTCCTTCCCACGGCAGTGGGTGATTCCATGTGATTTCTCTTGGCCTCTCACCCCGGTCCGATTGCAGGTCCCGCTCCGGCACTTTCACAGGCGTGGCGATCCGCACACCCGCAGCCTCCGTCAGCATGCGCACTCCCCCGTGATACTGCTGATACGAACGGTTCGGGCTGTATGCGTCATACACCACGTTCATGGATACGCCTGCTTTGCCCTGCGCCGTCAGGTCCGCCGCCATCGCAGCGCCCAGCATCGCGCTTTCCGCGTTCAGAATCGCGTCCACATTCGGCCCCATCGGATCGACGAATGGCGGCACCATCATACGCACACCGTTGGACCGCGTCTGGTGCATGTCCAGCACGACATGCGGTCTCCATGCGTTGAAGCAGTGCTCCACTACCAGCCGCGTCTCCCGCTGCGTGAACATAAACCAGTCGCGATTGTTGTCGTGTCCCGTATAGTGCTGGTACAGGAACGGCGGCATCATCCCCTCGTATGATTCGCCTAGTGTGCTCTCATACCACTTCTTGACATCGATCAGACCATCGGGATTCGCGCTCGGTATCAGCAGCATAATCACATTGTCCAGTATCGCCTGAACCTGCTCGCTCGTGCCGGTCGCCAGTTCGTACGCCAGCAACATCGACATCTGCGTAGCCCCCACCTCCGTCGCGTGAATACTGCATGTGATAGCCACGACCGCCCTGCCCCGCCCTATCAGCCGTTCTGCCTCGTTATCGTCTGCGATAGTCCTTGGGTCCGCCAGCCGTCTCTGTGTGCTGGCGTATTCATCCAGGAGCGATAAATTCTCCGGGGAAGAAACAATCGACATCAGGAACGGATTATCCTTAGTGCTTCTACCAATCTCGATCGTCCTCACCCGGTCCGACAGTTCATCGAGAATCTCAAAGTAGCTCGCAACCTCCGCCCAACCCGCCAGCTTTCTGTCCGCTCCTACCTCGAATCCAAGGTGCTCAGCAGGCGTCAGTATTGATTTCTGTTTATCTGTAGTCATAGATAGTCCCATGTAAAGCCCAACTGCTATAAAATTACTCTGGACAGAAAATCCTGTCTATCCTGTCAATCGATGTAAAGTTCTCCGCTTCAACCCCGATAGCATACATCAATGGAGGAAAAGACATGCTCGAAAAGCGATACTGGCTTATGAAATCCGAACCCAACGCCTACTCGTTCACTGACCTTATGGATGAGGACGAGGGCGCCGCCGAATGGGACGGCGTCCGCAACTACCAGGCGCGCAATACGATGCGTGATGATATGAAAGTGGGCGATGGCGTCATATTCTACCATTCCAACGCCAAGCCGCCTGGCGCGGTGGGCATCGCCGAGATAGTCCGAGAGGGCTACCCCGACTTCACTGCCTGGGACCCCGACTCCGAGCACCCGGACCCCAAGAGCACGCCCGACAACCCCATCTGGTACATGGTGGACATCAAAGCAGTCGAAGAATTCAAACGCTTTGTACCCTTGCGCGAAATCAAGGCGACTCCCGGACTAGAAAATATGCCGCTTGTAAAGAACTCGCGGCTGTCCGTCCAGCCCGTGAGCAAGGAAGAGTGGGACATCGTCCTAGCTCTCGGCATGCAGGAATAGCCTTATATGGACAAACGCCGCCGCAAATTGATGGAGAGACCTTTGCATTATATTCGCTAAATGCGCTGACTCTTTCCTTTAATCTGCAATTTATGTATCATAGCAACTCGGGAAATATGCCTATAATTGAATAGCCACTCAGCTTCGAGTTCGTGTGGTTCCCCCTTCTATAAGTCCGTACCGTAGTTTTCTGACGAGGAAGATTGCAAATTGAAAAAATTCGCTAATATGCTCAGGCTCCCCCTTTCGGTCTTGATCGCTTTGACCGCCATCTCACTTGCTTGCTCCAATGAGCCGATCGAAATCGTGAAGACCGTTGAAGTCGTCAAAGAAGTCGAGGTGCCCGTCGAAGTCGAAAAAGTCGTCGAAAGAGAAGTGCCGAAAGAAGTCGAGAAGATTGTAGAAGTTGAGAAGATAGTCGAGGTTGCGGCCCAGCCCGAACAGGCCGACGAATCGGATTCTCCGGCGGGTCCGCCTATCTACCAAATGGGCTTGTTCGAGGAGCCGGTCACCAGAAATTACTGGAACTACTATGGCGGTCCAGGCGGTTCAGTCTGGACGCTGTATGTGCTTAGCGGCAATACAACCGCTCTTTACGGATACTCTGACCAGCGCTTTGACTGGATACCTGTCGCCGCTGAGGATTTCCCCACCGAACTGGTAAAGGAGACGGTGGACGGGACCGAATTCTGGACGGCCGAAGTTCAAATGAAGAAGGGTATCGAGTGGAGTGACGGCGAAGCGCTGACCGCCGACGATTTCGTATTTACAGTGAACACGGTTTTCGACCTCCAACTCGGCTCCAACTGGGCGAGTGCGGCAGACGGCGCGTTTCTTGAGCGCGTCGAGGCACTCGACGAATATCGCATCAAGGTTTTCTTCAAGACGACTGATGACGAGGGCAACCCACAGACGCCCGGACTGAGCGTGTGGCAGTTCGGCCTCGGGTTCATGCCAATCATGGCAGAGCATTACTGGGCTCCGGTTGTGGAAGAAATCAAGGGGTCCGGCGATACCGAGCAGCAGATTGAAGCGCTGTTCGCGCATGTGCCTGACAACGAGCCGACGGTTGGCGGATTCACCTTCAGCAGGTGGGAACCCGGCGCATTCTTCGAGAATGACGCTGCGCCCAACTACGCTTGGAAGGGAATGGTGGTAACGGAGTACGAAAACGGCGCCTACGCCGAATCCAATGACCGTCTTAATTATGAAACTGCCTTCTACGGCGATGCTGAAGGCGCAAAGACTCTCGAATATGAAGTGGGTCCCCACGCAGATACGGCGCTGTTCAGCATATACGGCAACCAGGACGCCGCCATACTCGCGCTTACTAACGGCGACATCGACTACCTGTTCAACCCGCTCGGAGTGGAGAAGGGCTTTCAGGATCGCATCAGGTCGGCAAATGACCTCACTATCGTGTCCAACGCAGACAACGGTATGTTCTACCTAGGTTTCAACACCCGCAAGACTCCGATGAGCTTCAAAGAGTTCAGGCAGGCGGTCGCTACCATAATCGACAAGGAGTTCGTTTCTCAGACCATCCTTCAGGACTCTACGATCCCCATGTATTCGGTTGTGCCTGAAGGGAACACCTTCTGGCACAACTCCGATGTGCCGCAGTTCGGAAAGGGACTGACCAGAACTGAGCGAATGGAGCGGGCTGTCGAACTGCTGAAGAGCGCCGGCTTCACCTACGAGCAAGAACCCCAGATGAGTGAAGACGGCAATTTCGTGGAAGTGCAGGCAAAGGGTCTCAAGATGCCGGACGGCACCGAAGTTCCCCCGCTCGAACTGATAGCTCCCAGCCCGGGATACGACCCGCTCAGAGCGACATTCGCAATCTGGATCGAGCGCTGGCTGAACGACCTGGGTGTTCCGGCACGCGCTAATCTGGTTGGATTCAACGTCCTGGTGGCGCAACTATTCAGCGACACGGTCCAAGAAGACCTCGATATGTGGATGCTTGGCTGGAGCCTGTCGCTCTACCCCGACTATGTAGAGAACTTCTTCCACTCCCGCCACGCGCCGGAGAACGAAGAAGGCGGATACAACTGGGGCGGCTATTCCGAGCCTGAGTTCGATGACTTCTCATTCTCGCTTCTATCCGAGACGAATGTGGACGATGCGCGGGAAAAGATGTTCCGCATCCAGGAGATGCTGGCAGAAGACCTGCCTTATGTGCCACTGTTCACAATTCCGAAATTGGATACATACAGGTCGTCAAGAATCGAATATCCATACACTGAAGTCTTCGGCGGCATTACCAATCTGAACGGAATGCAGACTGCCGCCGTCATAAAGTAGCCTTGAAATGGCACTATACCTGCTGAAGAGAACGGCTCAGATTCTCCTGACGTTGTTCGTGTTCCTGTCAATCGTGTTCTTCGTCGTGAACGCGCAGCCGGGAGATGTGAGCAATCTGTACGCTCTGAACCCGGATCTTCCTCCGGAAACCAGGGAGAAGCTCCGGGACCTGTTCGGTGTGAACGAGCCGCTCTGGAAGCAGTACGTCATCCATGTGAAGAACACGCTGACCGGTAACTTCGGAGTGTCGTTCAGCCACTACCCAAGAACGGTGTCCGATGTCATCGCCGAGCGCTTGCCTAGGACGCTCGTCCTGTTTTTGACCGCCACCGTCATTTCCTTCTACCTGGGATTCGCTCTTGGCAAAATCATAGCGTGGCGCAGAGGGCAGTTCACCGAGTACGCCTATACGATTGGCGGTGTCACCCTATACACGGTATTCACTCCTTGGTTCGGTCTGATGATGATATGGCTGTTCGCGTTCAAGGCAGGCTGGTTTCCGATAGGGAAGTTTCTTGATCCGGTGTTGTGGCGCGATGCGCCTGCGGACGCAAACAGCATATTCAGCAGGATAATCCTCACCGTCATTGCCGTGTCCGTAGTGGTATTTTTGACTTTTCTTCTAACCGCAAAGTTGCGCGTGCCGGGCGCGCGCATACTTCAGGTAGCAGCCATTGCGGCGTCCGCGGCGGTTGTAGCGGTTACATGGCTTCTCAGCGGAGTGGGCCATCTGGCATGGGACATCGTGCAGCACATGGCGCTGCCGGTAATAACGCTGACGCTCATCAGCTTTGCGGGAACGATGCTGCTGACGCGCAACAGCATGCTGGAGACGATGCGTGAGGACTATGTGATGGCCGCGCGCGCAAAGGGGCTTCCTGAGAAACAGGTGCGCGACAAGCATGTGGCGCGCAATGCGCTGCTTCCCGTGGTAACGAGTTTCGTATTCAGCCTCGCATTCGCGGTTGACGGGGGCATCATCATAGAATCTATATTCTCATGGCCGGGGATGGGCCAGACCCTAGTGTCGGCAGCCGTGACAGAGGACTTGCCCCTCGCGGTCGGCGCTTTCGTCTTCGTTGGCATCTTTGTACTGTTTGCCCATCTTGCCGCCGACATCCTGTACGTCTATCTCGACCCAAGAATCAGATACTGAATACCGTGTTGAACGCTCCCGTCTCACCCGACAACAGACTTGACGCGGACTCGCTCTGGAAGGCACGCCTGCAACTTGCGGCTCGCAGTCTCAGGCAGAACTGGTCGCTATTCCTGCGGACGCGAGTAGGCGTTATCGGCCTTGGAATCATAGTTTTCTACGCGCTGCTGGCGCTCGCACATCCGATGCTTATGAACAGCGTATGGGAGCCGAGCGTGTATGACCCCGTTGTAGGCTATTCCTACGACGAAGTACGACAGCCCGCCCCGCCAAGTCCCAAGCACCTTCTAGGTACAGACCCTTTGGGACGTGATGTCCTGAGCCAGCTCATGTTCAGTGCCCGCTCCGAGTTTCTGCTGGGCTTGCTCGCTGCAATCGTAACCGTAACCATAGGAACCAGCGTCGGCGCGGTCGCGGCATACTTCGGAGGCGTCGTCGATATGCTGCTGATGAGACTTGCCGACATCATGATTATGATGCCAGGAATAAGCGTGCTCATCGTGCTAAGCGCGCTTATCGGCGTGGAGCACCTTGAACTGGCGCTGATAATAGGCATTCTATCCGGATTCGGAGGCACAGGGGTCGTCCTGAAGTCACAGGCTCTTTCAGTCGTTGTGAAGCCATACATCGAAGCCGCGCGGATTGCCGGTGGCGGTCCGTTTCACATCATTTTTGTTCATATAGTCCCCAATCTGCTGCCCTTGTCTTTCCTGTACATGATGTTCACGGTAACGAGCGCAATCTTCTCGGAAGCGGTCCTGAGCTTCCTGGGCCTGCTGGATGTTCGCATGAGCTGGGGCCTCATGATTCACACGACCGAATCGGCGGGGTATCTGCTTCAGGTTACCGAGTACTGGTGGCTGATATTTCCCGCGAGCCTCTCGATAACCCTACTCTGCTCGTCCTTCTATCTGGTGGGGCGCTCGCTTGACGAAGTCGTGAATCCTAGATTGAGGCGCGCATGAACTCGTTGGATGGTAGAGCTGCTGAAGAGAGGCGTGAGGACGAACTGCTGCTTGACGTTCGGAACCTCGCAATGAGCTATTCCACGCTGCAAGGCGAAGTACGCGCCGTTGATGGAGTGTCGTTCTCGGTCAGGAAGGGAGAGGCGCTCGGTTTGGTAGGCGAGTCCGGGTGCGGCAAGTCCTCAATTGCTATGGCGTTGCTGCGACTGTTGCCAGAGAGCGCTCGCATAGAAGGCGGGAGCGTCCTGCTTAATGGCGTTGACATCTTGACGCTTACCGAAGAAGAGATGCAGGCGTACCGATGGGCACGAATCTCCATGGTCTTTCAGGCAGCGATGAACTCACTCGATCCCGTGTACAGAGTCGGAGACCAGATTATTGAGGCTCTGGAGCAGCATGTTCGCTCGGCTCGGCCGGAATCTATTGAGCGAGTTCGGGAACTTTACGACCTTGTGAGTCTCGACCACTCATTTATCCCTCGATACCCACACGAATACAGCGGCGGGATGAAGCAACGCGCTATCATAGCCATGGCGCTCGCTTGCGAACCCGACCTGATTATCGCGGACGAACCGACTACCGCGCTCGATGTCATAGTCCAGAACCGAATCCTGATAGAGATGAAGAAGGTTCAGGACGAACTCAATATGGGCATGATTTACATTTCCCACGATATGGCAGTCATCGCAGAAGTCAGCGATGTGGTGGCAGTCATGTACGCCGGAAAGATTATGGAATTCGGAGACGCGCGCAGCATATTCAATAGTCCCATTCACCCGTACACGCGCGCTCTGATGTCCGCCTTTCCAAGCGTGACCGGAGAAAAGAAGGAACTAGCCGGACTTTCGGGAGAACTGCCTAATCTGCTCAATCCGCCTTCCGGTTGCCGCTTTCACCCACGATGTCCCTATGCCACTCAGGAATGCGTCACTCAGGACCCCCCAATTGTCCGCATTGGTGAACGCTGGGCAGCCTGCTGGAATCCCCAAGATTGACACTTCCTTGCACTGAATAAGTCTGAAACGGACTCGATGACACATGACAGTTAGTGAACAAACCAGTTACAGCGGGCGGAGTCAACCGCTCCTCAGAGTCGAGGGACTTGCGAAGCTGTTCCCCGTATCGACGACGAACTGGCTGCGGCGCAACCGCAACTTCATCCATGCGGTTGATGGAATCGAGTTCGAACTGGGCAGGGGCGAGAGCTTCGGACTTGTGGGCGAGTCGGGATGCGGTAAGACTACGACCGGGAAGCTGCTCGTGCGTCTTGCGGACCCAACGAACGGTCGTATCATATTCGACGACGGCGAAGGAGAGCCGGATGACATTGCCACGCTGAAAGGACAGTCGCTTAAAGCCTTCAGGAAAAAGGCGCAGATGATTTTTCAGGACCCGTATGAGTCTATGAATCCGCGCCGGACCATCTTCGATACAGTCGCGGAGCCTCTCAAGACCCAGAAGATGGGCGGAACGCTCGAATGTCTTGAAAGAGTAACGAATATGCTGGAGCTAGTCGGACTCACACCTCCGCCGACCTTCCTCTTCAGGCACCCGCATGAGCTGTCCGGAGGGCAGCGCCAGAGAGTAGCGATTGCGAGAGCGCTCATACTGGAGCCAGCCTTCGTAGTCGCCGATGAGCCGACCTCAATGCTTGACGTGTCAGTCAGAACGGGCGTGATGCGGCTGATGCGGGACATCGGGGAACGGCTGGGCATCAGCTACCTCTACATAACACACGATCTCGCGTTCGCTCGCTACATGTGCGACCGCATTGCGGTGATGTATCTTGGCAAGATTGTCGAAATTGGGGAAACTGAGAGCGTCCTGCAGAATCCCCAGCACCCCTACACACGCGCTCTGCTTGCCGCCGTGCCGATTCCGGAGCCGGGGGCAGCCCGCCCTCCTGTTGAAATCAGAGGCGGCGTATCTCAGCCTGTGGACCCGCCCGCGCGCTGCCGATTCTACGATCGCTGCCCCATCGCCGATGAGTATTGCCACAACAACGATCACCCGCCACTTGAACTGAAGAACAACAGCCACCTGGCGGCATGCTACAAAGTCTAGCGCACAGCAACAGGCAGAGCCATCCTCCGATAAGCGCTAGCAGAAAGTCCTTGCCATCAGATATTGAACTGCGGGTCGTCGTAGTTGTCGAGCTTGTTGTATATCTGAATCCGCCAACGCTGCGGGTCAACCACCAGCAGCCGCGACTTCACAGGGTCGAATTCCACCGCCATCGGCAGCGCGAACCGCCATTCCGGTTCGAGGCTATAGACCCGCCGCCGCGCCTTATACACATCCGGGTTGCTCAGCACGTATTCGTGCTGCCACTTCGACAGTTCTTGCGCGTCCCCAGTGAATGTGGTGATGTAGCTGCCGTCCGCGTCATAAGCCTGCACCCTGTTGTTCACCCAGTCGCACACGTATATGTCGCCGTCCGCGTCAACCGCCACATCAGTCGGATGGTCAAACTGTGCCTCTCCATCGCCATGTTCGCCGAGGTTGAAGACGAACTCGCCATCCGCGTCGAACTTCTGGATGCGATGGTTATTGTGGTCCGCTACATAGACGTTGCCGTCCGCATCGGTAGTCAGTCCCCACGGCGCGTTGAATTCCCCGTCGCCATCGCCCTTATTGCCGAATGAATACAGCGGCTTGCCGTACTTATCCATCTTCTGAATGCGATGATTCAGGGCATCCGATACATACACATCGTCGTTGCTGTCGATAGCGATACCCGATGGCCGGTTGAACTGCCCAAGCCCGCTGCCGTGCCCGCCGAACATCCTTATGAACTCGCCGTCCGTATCGAACACCGTCACGCGATGCAGCCACTCGTCAGTGACATACACATTCTCATCACTGTCAACCGCCACGCCCGCGGGCCACTTGAACTGCCCACCGCCTTCCCACTTGCCGAACCGCGTAAGCAACTCCTCGTCGCCGGACACAGTCCCGATGGAAATCTTCACGATTTCGCTGCCGTTCGGACGCCTCACCACCGTGAACACATTATCGTCTCGCCCCACAGCGAGCGTAAGCAGCCCGGTAATCTGCCTGCCCCCCACCACATGGCTGTAGTCATAGACTCTGTCGGCAACAATCCGTGTCAGCATATCCTACCCATCCTGTACATCTTGTTAGATTAGACTCACCTACGCGAACATGTACTCCCGCGTCGATACGATGAGCTGAAGCAACTCCGCCACCTGCTGCGCGGATTCGGCATCGCTCTTCCCGTTGCCGCACACCCCGTTCTGCTCCACGTGCGCCACAAGCTCCGCCCGTGTGCCGTCGTTGAATTGCAGCGGCCCCATCAGGTCCAAGCATGCGTCCACCAGAGCCTCCGGCGACGTCGCCTCCGCCTGCGCCCTGTCTATGATCTTGCGTATGCCGGGACGGTCAACCTCGTTCACCATGTCCGCGACGAAGTTAGTCCGCTTCATCAGCGCGCCGCTGTTTATCCACTCCACGCCGGAGTGCCAACCCTCGACACTCGGCGGGTTAAGCAATTCCTGTCCCATATAGGTGATGTGGTTTGCCCAGTCATATATCTCCGGAGAGGGCAGCGCGGCGTCGCCTGCCATTCGCAGCGTGCTGACGACCACCTCGGTCGGGTTCTTCACCTTGCGGAACTGCGCCTCCTTGAAGAAGTCCGAGTTGAACAGCATCCGCAGCACCGCGCGAATATCATAGTCCGTCTCAAACAGCGCATTGGAAAGGAAGTCGATCGCCTCCGGGTCCCGCGGCGGCGTAACCGGCCACGCGGGCACCTGCACCTCGTCCGCCACGAAGAAGCTATACAGGTGCCGTGCAACGAAGCGCGCCGTCGCAGGCTGCTTCAGGATGATGTCGATGATGTCCTCGCCGTTGAAGTTGCCAGTCTCGCCGAGGAAGGTCTTGTCCCCGTTGTCGTGGTCGTCTTCCCTGTACTCGAAATACCAGTCCCACCTGCCCATGTGGAAGCGCGGCAGCTTTGGAGTCATCGTCCATCCCGTGAACGCCCGCGAGCACTCCCGCACATCGTCCTCGGTATAGTTGCTCACCCCCATGCTGAACAGTTCGAGCAGCTCCCTGCCCCAGTTCTCGTTGACGGCGGTAGCGTGGTTCTCGTTGTTGTCCAGCCAGAACAGCATCGCCGGGTTCTTCGACACCGCAAGCAGCAAGTCGCGGTACTTGCCCAGGCCCTTCTCGCGGAACATGTCGATCATGTCCGTGATCTCGTCGTAGTGATCGACCTTCGACACGCCAGTCGCGAATATCTGGTGCCAGAACAGGCACATCTTCTCCTGCAGCGGCGCTTTCGTGTTTATCATCCGCCACACCCAGCTCACCTGTCCGACGCCTCCGAGCGTACCCGGCTTCCATTGCATGTGGTGGTAGCGCAGGAACTCGTAGATGTCCACCGGCTCCTGTCGTTCTGGATGCAGTAGGTCTTCTACCGTCTCTTCATATCCCACGGCAAGCCGCTCTTCCAGCTCTTCGCGCGATGCGCCGAAACCCGCGCGCCGCATTAGGTGGGCTATCATTGCAAGGTCGTTACTGCTCATTGTTGAACTCCCTGTGGTGACTCAATGTCGTGGCTGGGGATGCCGGCTCTGTTGAAGAATGGAATCGCAGAGTACGTCAGAAATCCCATCTGCCTGAGCGCAATTATATGTTAGAGGCGCAAAATACTGCAATGAATGAAGTGTCGGCTATCGCATACGCCCGTTTACCTTGCGAGGCACAATTTATCTGTTGGAATGAGACCGGTCCGTGCGTGTTTCCTAATTGAGAGTTACAATTCGTTGACTTGCGGGGCTGCGTAGGCTATTCTGGGCGCATAATTTATAAGATACGCAAGTTGTTGGGGGAGCTTGGGCAAGCCAGGCTGAGAGGCTTCGACATTTCGGAGCGACCCCTCGTACCTGACCTGGATAATGCCAGCGTAGGGAGTGCGTTACTACGCAATTCACAGGCTGCTGGCATAATCGTCAGCAGCCTGCTTTTCTTTACGAGAATCCGTTAGTGATATAATTGTCCGCAAACTGCGGCAGCGGTATGAGTTCCATAGGAGAGTTTCAGATGCACGACCCCCTTATTATTGGAGGCAAAAAGTTCAAGTCGCGCTTGATGGTCGGCACGGGGCGCCATCGCAGCATGGAAGAAATGGTCGCATCCGTTAAATCCTCTGGCGCTGAAATCATCACAGTCGCAATACGCCGCCTCGATCTCGACAACCCGGCTGAAAAGAATATCCTAGACTACTTCGATTGGGACGAGTACACCATTCTGCCGAATACCGCCGGCTGCAAGACGGCAGAAGAAGCGGTGTTCACTGCCCACCTTGCCCGCGAAGTAACCGGCTCTTCCTGGATCAAGCTGGAGGTCATACCCGAACCAAAGCACCTGCTTCCAGACCCGGTGGGCACCTATGAGGCTGCCTGCCAGCTTGTGGATGAAGGCTACACCGTGTTGCCGTACATTCACGCCGACCCCGTGCTTGCAAGACGCCTCGAAGACATCGGCTGCGCTACCGTGATGCCGCTAGGCTCTCCAATAGGCTCAGGGCAGGGCATTCTCACGCTTGACGAAATACGGCTGATAGTCGCGGACGCCAACGTGCCCGTGGTAGTGGATGCGGGCCTCGCGGTGCCTTCCGAAGCATCTCAGGCGCTTGAGATAGGCGCTGACTGCGTGCTCGTCAATACTGCCATTGCTCAGGCAGCGGACGCCGAGCTGATGGGAGAGGCGTTCAGGCTGGGAGTGGAAGCCGGACGCAAGGCGTATATCGCCGGTCGCATCGAACGCAGGCAAGCAGCGATCGCCTCAAGTCCGACGGAAGGCGTCGCCGCTCCCGTCGGCAGCGCGACGTAGGCAGGCTTATGGGCGAGAATATGCGGTTCCCCTACCCTTCACTCTGTCTGGTAACCGACCGCCTGCGCTGCAATGGCCGATCAGTCGAGTCTGTGGTTGACGCAGCCATTGACGGTGGAGTGGATATAGTTCAGTTGCGCGAAAAAGACCTGCCGGCTGCGGAATTGTACTCGCTTGCGTTGCGAGTCAAAGACATCGTGGGAAATCGGGCGCTACTCTTCGTGAATGACCGCGTGGATGTCGCTATGGCGGCTGATGCGGACGGAGTTCAGCTAGGCGAAAATGCTCTGCCTGTCGAAGCCGCAAGACGCGTTGTCGGCGAAAATCTCTTGCTAGGTCGCTCCGTTCACAGCGTCAGCGGGGCGATAGAAGCCGAGTCCCAAGGAGCCGACATACTCACGCTCGGCACCATCTTCCCCACCGCCTCGCATCCGGGGATACGCACAGGCGGTTCCGAGCTAGTCAGAGAAGTTGCGGCGGCGGTGAGCATACCGTTTCTCGGCATCGGTGGCATCGACGCTACAAATGCCGGGCAGGTGATCGGGGAAGGCGCTGCAGGAGTGGCGGTAATTTCGGCAGTTTCCACTGCCCAAGACCCTGCGCTCGCAGCAGCAGATCTTTGTAATGCCATGCGCGCGGCAGTCGTGCCCCAGGCAGTCAGGGAGAGTTGAGGTTAGTCATGATTACGCTAACTATAAACGGCAAGGAACGCACTCTGGATACGCCGATGCCCCTTGTTGACTACCTTGAATCGCTCGAAGTAAATACCCGCTTCATCGCGGTGGCGCACAACGGCACGGTAATCCGCCGCGAGGAGTTCGAGGACGTCACGCTCAGCGAGGGCGACGAGGTAGAGATTGTGCGCGCGGTTGGAGGCGGCTAGATAGCCTTCACCTTCATCTAGGACGAAGGCTGCTTGCGCGCCTTATACACGATCGCAAAAGGTATTCTGCTCAAGCGCTGGCGCTGGCTCTCCCAATAAGACCCTCCGTAGGGCGCTCGCAGACGCCTGGGATCCGCGCAATCGTAAGGCATAGGTTCGACCACCTGCTCGACTTGAAAGCCCGCGCCCGTCAGCAGCGCGAACATTTCCGAGACGGTGCGGAAGAAGGTTAAGCCCTTCTGGGAGGTGTCTTGCGTCGGCTCGTCCCATACTTCAACCGGCGGATTGAAGTAGTCTGTGACTCTCAGCATCTCTTCGTCGGCATCCCACTCGAAGGCTGTTAGAGGATGCACTGTGCCGATGACCAGAATCCCACCCTCCCGAAGCAGCCTGTAAGACTCGCCAAGGCAGGCGGCAGGATCAGGCAGAAATTCCATACCGAAGCACGAAATCACCAGGTCGAAGCACTCGTCCTTTAGCATGGAAATGCGCTCAATGTCGCACTGCATCAGGTTGAGAGAGACGCCTTCTCGCGCCGCAAGTTCGCTCGCCTTCGCCAACTGTTGCCTCGACATGTCAATGGCGGTCGCTTCCGCGCCCCACTTCGCCAGCGCGATTGAGTTCTGCGCCGCGCCGCAGGCGAGTTCCAACGTTCTCTTTCCACGCACGTCGCCAATGATGCCTAGTTCGCCCTCTCCCGGGCACAACGGCGAATAATGCACGTCGTCCAAGGAAATTCGAGTCTCCATCTGATAGGACTTGGACATCTCATCCCAGCCCAAGCGAATAGCTCTCTTGATGGAGTCGGTGGACAAAGTTCGGGAGACCTGAGCGCGAAGGTAAAAGCGAGAAGTGGTGGCCCCAACGGAATTCGAATCCGTGTTTGCGGCTTGAAAGGCCGCTGTCCTAGTCCCCTAGACGATGGGGCCACAAGTCACGAGGCAAAGTGCCTGCATCTCTATTGTAGAGATTCGACGAACCGCGCGCAATGAAATAGAGCGCTGGCAGTTTGCCTATGCTCTTGGTCAGCCGCTACGGGTACAGCGCGAGTTGCGTGATGCCCTCGTCCTCAGGCAGCCCAAACATGAGGTTCATGTTCTGCACTGCCTGCCCTGCCGCGCCCTTCACCAGGTTGTCTATGCAGCTGATGACCACAAGGCGATTTGTGCGCGTGTCAACCGTTGGATAGACAACGCAATCGTTGTTGCCTAGAGTATGCTTGGTCATCGGCGGCGCGGGCACGACCTTCGCGAAAGTTTCCCCATCGTAAAAACTGTCGTATATCTCGCGTATTTCAGCCTTCGCGTCCTCGCCGGATGCAATCGCACCCTCCTTCAGTGGCGCGTAGCAACTCGCGAGAATGCCCCGTGTCATCGGGACCAAGTGTGTCATGAAGGTTATGCGAAGCCCGTCGCCGTCATCGAGCAAGTCTAATTCCTGCTGAATTTCCGGCAAGTGGCGATGCCCGTCAACAGAGTAAGCCATGAAGTTCTCGTTGACCTCTGAAAAGTGCGTCTTCAGCGACAATCCGCGCCCCGCCCCTGATACGCCCGACTTGGCGTCAACGATAATATCGCTTTCGATTATGCCCGCGTCCACCGCCGGCGCGAGAGCCATAATCGACGCGGTAGGATAGCAACCGGGATTAGCGACAAGACTCGCATCAGACACTTCGTCGCGGTGCAACTCGGTCAACCCGTAAACGGAGCCTTCCATGTGCTCAGGACACGGATGCTGCACACTGTACCAGTCTTCATATACGTCAAGGTCTTTCAAACGAAAATCGGCGCTGATGTCCACAGCCTTAACACCCTCGGCAAGCGCCCGCCCAATTCGCTCCGCGCTTGCGGCATGCGGCAGAGCCGAAAAGACGACATCCACGCTCTCAGTGATTTCCTCGGTTATTGTCAGGTCGAGTTCCGACATGTGCGGGAACACATCAGCCAGCTTCTGCCCTGCTGCGCTTCGGCCGGTTACGGAGGTGATTTCTGCGTTGGGATGTCGGGCGAGGATACGCGCCAGCTCTACGCCCGCATATCCCGTCACATTTATGATGCCAACTTTCACTTTCAACGCAATAGCCTCCTGATACTGAATATGTCAAGTATAAACCTCGCCAAACGGTGGGACAAGGATTATCCGGACTTATTGCCGCTGTTACGCTTGCGCGCCACCCGTTTCGCCTCCCGCTCTATCTTCGGTCGTTCCCTGCAGCCCCACGCAAGCGCACATTCACCGCATTGCGGCCGCTGCGCCTTGCATACCTGCCGTCCGTGCTGAATCAGGTACATGTGGAAGGCAAATACGTCCTGCGGCTCGACCATCGGCTCCAGGATGTCGTGAGCCTTGTCCGCGTTCACCTTCGGTCCGATAAGCCCAAGGCGCTTGGAAACGCGGAAGATATGAGTGTCCACTGGCATCGCCGGCAAGCCAAGCGAAAAGCAGAGGATGATCGCTGCCGTCTTGGGGCCAATGCCGTTCAGCCGCTTGAGCCATGCTTTCGCTTCATCAAGGGGCATTTCGGCAAGAAACGACAGGTCGAACGACCCAAGCTCATCTCGAATCTGGCAAAGCACATTCTTTATGCGTGGCGCCTTCTGCTTCGCAAGACCGCCGCGTCGAATCGCCTCTTCTATCGCTTCGACAGAAGCGTCAGCCACGGCGTCAATGGAGTCAAACGTGCTCATCAGGTTGTTGAAGGCGCGCTCTGAGTTCAAGTCGGACGTGTGCTGCGACAGGATGGTATAGACAAGCTCTTCGACCGGCGAATAGCGCACATGCCATTGCGCTGGACCGTAGTCTGCGCCAAGAAAATCCATCACATCCTGCGCGCGAACCTTGCGCCTTCTGGCTGGCTTGGCCGGTCGCGTTGATGACTTGTGAACCTGCACGGGGTCTAGCCCTTTCCCAGAGCGCCGACTATTGCATCGCCCACCTGCGAAGTGGATGACGAACCGCCAAGGTCGGGAGTCAATATCTCTCCCTGCTCGACGATGAAAGTTACGGCGCTGTCCACAACATCGGCAGCATCGTCATGTCCAAGGTGGCGAAGCATCATCGAGCCGGACAGTATGGCCGCCATAGGATTCGCTATCCCTTTGCCCATTATGTCTGGGGCGCTGCCATGCACCGGCTCGAACATGGACGGGAAGCGCCGCTCCGGATCGACGTTGCCGCTCGGCGCGAGTCCCATGCTGCCTGTGATGATTGCGCCGATGTCGGTTAGTATATCGCCGAACAGGTTGCTGCCCACAACGACATCGAAGCTTTCAGGACGCCGCACGAAATCCATGCAGGCGGCATCAATCAGCAGCGAGTTGGTTTCAATGTCTGGATAGCGTTCCGCCACTCTGTCGAATGCCCGGTCCCACACGAGCATACCGAAACCTAAGGCGTTGGATTTGGTTATCGAAGTAACATGCTTTGCCTTGTTCCGCTTGCGCGCCTGCTCGAAGGCATAGGTGATAATGCGCTCACAGCCCCGCCTGGTAAAGACGCCGGACTGTATGCCTATCTCCTCCTCGAATCCAGGATACTGGAATCCACCGACTTCAGCATACTCTCCCTCAGTATTCTCTCTGATTACAAGCATGTCGATGTCGTAAGGCTGCTGATTTCGCAGTGGCGAAGTAATGCCGGGGTACAGAACGCTGGGGCGCTCGCACACGTACTGGTCGAATGTGCGGCGTATCGGTAGAAGCAGGCCGTTCAGCGTGATGTGGTCTTGCAGGTCGGGGTGCCCGACAGCACCCAAGTAGATCACATCGGACTGCGCCATCTGATCGAGCGCATCGGTCGGCATCATCCTGCCGTGCTCGAAGTAGTAGTCTGAGTTCCAGGGATGCTCGATGAAGTTCCAGCTTATGCCGTACTGCTCTCCGACGGCGTCCAAAACCTTGATGCCCTCCTCGATGACCTCAATCCCAACGCCGTCCCCACGAATAACGGATACCTTATAGTCGGCCATATCAGACCTCTCATTACAGCGGATTAGTTCGTAAGCCCATTCAACTGCCCGTAATCATACACTACAATTGGCTTCTTATCCGCTCAAGCCAATATCGGGTTTCTCTGGCAGACTTGAACCGAAGCACTTCAGTAGCTTTATATTCCGGCGAGTCCAGCACCGCCGCGAGAGTTTCTCGCCGACTCCAGTGGGTCTGAAATGCCCACAGGAAAAGAGAGTCCTTCGTCAGAAAATGCCTCCACAGGTCTTCCCTGTTGTCATTCCATAGCTTCTTTCGCATTATGCCTCGCGTCATCGTGCGCCAGAACAGGCGCCAGAACACGAGCGGGAAAGAATAATCGAGCCAGATGAGTGTTGTTGCGCGAGGCCAGATGATGTCGCGCGCCAGGCTGTAGTTGCCGTCAACAATCCAGCCCTCAGTAGATAGCGAAGCCGCGACACGCTCCCTGAATATCTCATCCGGCGTCTCAACCCAGTTCGGCCCGTGGCGGATCGCGTCCAACTCTATCACTGGTACGCTGAATAACTGCGACAACCGCCGCGACAGCGTAGTCTTGCCCGAACCCGTAGTGCCGAGAACAACGATGCGTGGATTGACTTTTGGAGGGGGACTTCCTCTGACCATGTTCGACGGTGCGCGCCTATCTGCGTGAATGTAAACTCCTACTAAGCGACCTCGCTCAAGCTTAACGCTTGGTCCGTCCGTAATTGGCATTAAATCTTGACGCGATTCTCGCTCAATGTTAGGTTATTTTAATATAGATATGGAATGCGTTGAAGGGGAGTAGTAGCGTTGCAGTGGGGCAGAAAGAGAGCCGGGGAGGCTGGAATCCCGGTACGCTGACCTGCCGTGAACTCGCCCCGGAGCCTCCGATCTGAAAGTGCCCTCGGCGAAATAGGATCGGACGGGTATGCCCGTTATAGCTACCGAGCGTCCCGGCGGAATGCACTGCCGGGGAACAAGGGTGGTACCGCGGTATCTTCTGAGTGAAGTCCCGTCCCTTGCTGAGGGACGGGGTTTTTTGTGCCGGTTTGGTGATACGAGACTTGAGCGGAGGGCAAACGATGGCAGTTGTCAGGACGATAGAGCAGCGATTTGATCACAGAGCAATTGACGCGAAGTGGCAGCAGCGCTGGCTCGAGGACGGCACCAACAAGGTGAAAGACGACGACCCGCGCCCGAAGTGGTACGAGTTGACGATGTATCCCTACCCGTCCGGCGACCTTCACATAGGGCACTGGTACGCCATGAGTCCGTCAGACGCGCACGCGCGATTCCGCCGCATGCAGGGCTACAACGTGCTGCATCCGATGGGCTTCGACGCCTTCGGACTGAACGCTGAGAATGCCGCAATCCAACGCGGTATCCATCCTCATACATGGACGACCGACAATATGGAAAACATGCGGCGACAACTCCGCAGCATGGGCACCATTTACGATTGGGACAGGGAAGTCGTTACCTGCGCCCCTGAGTATTACAAGTGGAACCAGTGGTTCTTCCTTCAGTTCTACAAGAGCGGACTGGCATACCGGGCGTTTGCCCCGGTGAACTGGTGCCCCTCATGCCAGACAGTGCTGGCTAACGAGCAGGTGATTGATGGAATGTGCGAACGCTGCGACACCACCGTTACGCACAGAGACCTGAATCAGTGGTTCTTCAAGATAACCGACTATGCCGAAGAGCTGCTCGACCACTCCAAGATTGACTGGCCCGAGAAGATTAACAGGATGCAGGAAAACTGGATCGGGCGAAGCGAAGGCGTGGATATCGAGTTCGACATCTCCGAGTACGGCCTCGATGAGAAGACTATTACTACTTTCACAACTCGGATAGACACCGTTTACGGCGTAACTTTCGTGGTGCTCGCCCCGGAGCATCCGCTAGTCGATAAGCTGACCACGCCTGAGCACAAGGAAGAGGTCGAGGCATACGTCAAGCAAGCGCGGATTCAGACGGAAATCGAGCGCCTCGCCACTGACAAGGAAAAGACGGGAGTATTCACGGGGTCTTACTGCGTGAACAAACTGAATGGCGAGCGAGTGCCTATACTCGTTGGCGACTACGTGCTGCTGACTTATGGCACGGGCATCGTGATGGGCGTGCCAGCGCACGATGAGCGCGATTTCGTCTTCGCCAAGAAGTACGGGCTGCCGATTCGCGTGGTTGTTGCGCCCCCCGACTGGGATGGCAAGCCGCTGGAAGAGGCATACATCGACGTCGGTACGCAGGTCAATTCGGCTCAGTTTGACGGTCTGAACAGCAAGGATGGCTTGCAACGCATCGCCGATCACATCGAGGAGAATGGCTGGGGAAATCGCAAGGTGCAGTATCGCGTGCGCGACTGGCTAATTTCACGTCAGCGCTACTGGGGGACGCCAATCCCCGTCATCTATTGCGACGGCTGTGGTATTGTTCCCGTGCCGGAAGATGACCTGCCTGTTCTGCTGCCCGAGGACGCCGATTTTCTTCCGACAGGCGAGTCTCCCTTGGCACTGAATGAAGCATTTGTGAACACCACCTGTCCGCATTGCGGAGGCCCGGGCAAGCGCGAGACGGACACGATGGATACATTCGTGGACTCGTCTTGGTATTTCCTCCGCTTTACCGATGCCAAATATGAGGAAGGTGCATTCAATCCTCAAAGTTTGTCCCAATGGGGTGCGGTCGATCAGTACACGGGCGGCGTTGAGCATGCGGTCATGCACCTGCTGTACGCGCGCTTCTTTGTTAAGGCGCTGCGCGACCTCGGTATGCTCGACTTCGACGAGCCGTTCGATCGCCTGTACAACCAAGGTGTAATACTCGGTTCTGACCATGAGAAGATGAGCAAGTCTCGCGGGAATGTCATCGCTCCTGATGAGTATGTGGACGCCTTTGGCGCGGATGTCGTGCGCTGCTTCCTGATGTTCCTCGGCCCATGGGACCAGGGCGGCAGCTGGAGCGACACCGGCATCAACGGCATGGCGCGCTGGATGAACCGCGTCTGGGATGTCGCCACACGAGACGCGAGACAGCTGGACGACTTCCCGCGCAACGACGACACTGTGCGGGATATGCAACGCCTGATGCACAAGACCATCCGGCGCGTCGGTGAGGACCTGCAACGCTTCAAGTTCAACACTGCGCTTGCCGGCCTGATGGAGTACACGAACGGGCTGAACCAGTTCTGGGAAGGTAAGGGCGTTCACTCCGAGCACTGGGCGCAGGCTATAAGCAGCCTGCTGACGCTTATGTCACCGATGGCGCCACACGTCTCAGAGGAGTTGTGGGAGCGCAACGGACATCAGGGCAGCATCCACTCCACAGGCTGGCCGAATTGGGACGAAGAACTCGCTGCCGATGAGGTCATCACTCTTGTGGTACAGGTGAATGGGCGAGTGAGAGACAAGATCGAAATCTCGGCTTCCATCGATGAAAAAGCGGCAAAAGCCACCGCGATGGACAGCAGGAGAGTAGCGCCACACATCGAAGGCAAAGACGTCTCGCGAGTAATCTATGTGCCCGGCAAGCTGGTGAATATCGTCGCGCGATAGAAGTTCGTATCGGGCAAGCCCAGGCAAAAGCAGCATCAATTAAAGCGAGTGCCGTCCAATTCGTACTTGGACGGCACTCTTAGTATGCGCTACTTAGCTCTACTGAGAATTGCTCCCTTTTGCTATGCCAATGCCAGTGTGTTCGACGGGAATAATGTCGCAGGATCTACGGCTTCCGGTATAACACTCTGTTCCACGTTGAAGCCTATGAACGCTTCCAGTGTCGGCTGCGCGCTCTCGAAGCCGAACGGTATAGGGTCGTCTCCCACGATAGCTGCCCTCTTGAGAAACGCTTCGTCGCCGGCATCGGTGGCTTTGCCGGAGCGCAGACGCTCAACATACGGCGCTCTTGCCCTGCTGAACACATCCCAAAGTTCCTCTGCGATTCCGGGCTGAGACTCTAGCAAGTCGTCCTTCACTACCAGCATGTGGCTAATGGGATACAAGCCTGTTTTCTCGTGCCAAGCCTTATCGGCATCGTGCGCGCCCGGAAACAACGGCATAACGTCCGGAGAATCTATTGCCCCCGCGCCTATCACGGCATCCACTTCACCTGAGAGCAGCATATCGCCAAGGTCGTTGTTAGGAGATGAAACCACGTTGCCCGGCTCGACAAACTCGGCGACGTGTTCGTCCCCCGACAGCACCCAGGTAACGGCATCCAGGTCAACATCGTACTCGGTCTGGAGAAGTGCGCGAGTCCATACACCCGGCGTCAGGGTATAGCTGCGAACACCGACTCGCTTTCCTTCTAGGTCCTTGGGCGAGTCAATGCCACTGCGTGCGCGAACAAGAATGCCACCATGATAGAAGTCGTGCGTAAGAAAAATGGGCAGTCCTGTGAACCGCTTGCCGTGCGCTCGGGAGCACAGATAGGTTGCCAGCGCCATTTCCGCAACATCGAACTCCAGGCTCCGCACCATTCGACGGAATATCATAGGCACCGGTGAAATTTCTACATGCTCCATGCTGAACATGTCTGAAGTGACGCTCCCGTCCTTCAGCGGAGTTGTGTGTCCGTAGTTGGCGATGGCGGTCTTCAATACTAAATCACTCAATCTGTTTTCTCCTGTCTGAACTGCCGTTATGATGAGGTACTGGCAGAGAGATAATTGGCTAACTGCTGTGGATTTTAGCTAGGATACAAGCATACAGCATTTGCAAAGGTGTTCCAATTTTACCAACTCCAAGCTGGCGGATTGCAGATGTTCAGTAAAAGCGCGTTGATTCATGGGTTACGGAAAGGCACTGCGACCGGAACTCCCGTAGGGGCTTCGCTGGCAGCGTTCCACGATTATGACATGTGAAGCTGGCAATGAAATGTATGTCGAAGAATTGCTACAAAGTACACCTGAAAGCCGCTTGCACAAATTGCTAATGTATGCTGGACTTAACGGGCAACATAAGTTTTGTTATCGTTAAAGACGAGTCTTGAAAGATGCCAACAAATTCGGAGGTTACGAATTGACCTATCGAAGCAAAGGCGGCTTCGGATTGACACGCCTGCTCGTACAGACACTATTTGGCTTAATCGTTGGAGTAATTCTGAGCATTTGCGCGCTGCTTGTTCAGATATTCCTTGTCCTTTTGGGTCGAAGAGCCTCATCAACCGAAGAATTTTCGCGAAATGCCCAAGCCTTGCACGTCTCAGGATGTTCGCTTTGCGCGCGCCGGAATCGCCTGAACGCAGGCGTTCAATCCACCAGAATTCAATCCGAGACGTAAGCCACTCAGGTTGCTGACGACTTTAGCTGTCCTCCAAAGTCGGGCTTAATCTACTTAACAGGATTCTGTGCCAATAGATGAGTCCCACACTAAGAAATCCCTCTCACGTTGCCGTCATCGGTGCAGGAATTGTTGGCGCCACCATCGCATGGCGCATCGCTTCTCGCGGCCTTCGGGTAACGCTCATCGACAAGGCTGAACCGGGAAGCGGTGCGTCCAGCCACAGTTTTGCATGGATAAACGCAGGCGCGAAAGAGCCGCTTGGCTATCACAACCTCAATCGTCGCTCGTTGGATATGTGGCAGCGGTTTGCGGCTGGGCTGTCGGACGACGGCGATGTGGCGAATGTAGGATTGCGGTGGGGCGGTAAAGTTTCGTGGGAAGCCGAAGACGCCGCCGCCCAGAGGCTCATATCTCAGGTTCGGCAACTGCAATCCTGGGGCTATCCGACACGTCTGATAAGTGCATCAGAACTCTCGGAGCTTGAGCCTTCTCTGAATGCCGGTAACGTGGCGGCAGCCGAATACAGCGAGAACGAAGGACAAGTCGAGCCGCAGCTAGTCGTGGATGCCTGCGTGCGGCGGCTTGCCGAGTGGGATGCTACGGTTCATACGCAGACTGAACTCGTCGGGTTTTCTTCCGATAAGGGCGGGAGCATAGTGGCGGTGAATACGACATCCGGAGACATCGAGTGCGATTTCATCGTACTCGCCGCCGGCACAGAGACATCCTCACTAGCATCTATGGCAGGCGCGCATGTGCCGCAGGCGGAGAGTCCAGGTGTGGTCATCCGCACTACGCCGGTTCCCGAATTGCTGCAAAATGTCCCGGTCGTATATGCGCCCGGGTTGGGCGATGGGCGTCAAGAAATTCACATTCGCCAGTGCGCGGACGGCAGAATGATGATTGGTGAGGGCAACCAGGAGAGTCTGGCGGAAGACGACAGCCAAGCGCATGCCGACGACCTTCTGGAGCGTGCCTGCCATTATCTGCCTGGCCTTGACGGAGCGAAAGCTATCCCCGTACCGGTGGGATGGCGTCCCATGCCGCTCGATGGCTACCCCACAATGGGCTTCACTCCGGAGGTCCCCAACCTGTACATCGCGCTCACCCACAGCGGAGTTACGCTCGCTCCGGTCCTGAGCCAGCTGGCGGCGCTGGAAATATGCGATGGCGTAAACCCCGACGATGTGCTTTCGCCGTACCGCCCTACCCGTTTTGCCAAGACAAAAGTGAATTAGACGAGATCGGGCACGCCAACACCGACCACGCTAACCATCGCTCCCCTAGTCGAAGCGGGACACCTTGAACATTCCGATGTCGTGCTTTGTCGCACCGTCAACGGCAAGGTCAGCAAGTATTTCGCCGACGACGCTTGAGAATTTGAAGCCGTGTCCGGAAAAGCCCGCCGCCACCACGACCTGCGGAGACCCGGGCAGCCGATCAATGATGAAGTGCTCGTCCGGGCTGTTGGTGAACATGCAGACCTTCATCGAGGACGTCGCGCCCGCTGCGTCAGGGAAGTATTTCTCTGTGAAATCTCGCAGCAGCGCCTCGTCCTGCGCGTTGGGGTTTCTGTCAATTTCGTCAGGATCGACTATCTCTTCCAAGTGGTGGTATCTTCCCAGTTTGAATCCGGGTATGCCGAATTCCGGGAATCCATAGAAGTTGCCTTCATCCACCATTATGTTGAAGACCGGAAACGCCTCAGGGGTGAAGAGTTCGGGCTGAAGCGTCTCAAACCATGCCAGTGCTTGCCTCTCCGGAACGGCTGAATCTCCAAGGTCAGGCAACAACTTGGATGCCCATGCACCCGCAGATACGACGAGGGTCTCCGCCTCGTATTCACCCCTCTCGGTAGTCACTCGCACGCCGCCGGCAGTTGGATGCCACTCTACGGTGCGCTCGTTCGTGTGGACAGTCGCGCCCAGTTCCCACGCTTGCTCCACGAACAGGGAGATACATCGCTCCGGCAGCAAGAAGCCGCCCTCGTCCTGAAAGACGGCCATCGTGTCGGAAGGCAAGCGGTAGCCGGGGAAACGCTTGGTAAGCTCGGCGCTCGTAAGCACATCGTGCGGCAGGTCGTGTTCCTCACACGATTGAAGCGAGCCTGCAAAGTAGGCACTGCCCGGCGGGCCCGCGTCAATCGAGCCGGTGATATGAAGTATCTGCTCTCCCGTGGAGGCTTCCAGGTCTCGCCAGAGTTCGTAGGCGCGGCGCATAAGCGGCACATACGATGGGTGCTCGTGATACGCAAGCCTGATGATTCGCGTTACGCCGTGCGAGGAGCCTTTATCATGCGCGATGCCGAACTGCTCGACGCCGAGAACGCGCTTGCCACGTTGAGCGAGCTGATAGAGCGCCGCGCTGCCCATGCCGCCAAGACCAATTACGATTGCGTCATAACGCTCTGTTGTGGTCATTGGCAGCCTCCAAAGCGTCAGCCTTGCCTATACCCGTCCCGCAATCACATCGCCCATATCGGTCGTCCTGCGAACCTCGCCGCCGTCGCCCGCTATATCCGGCGTGCGATAGCCTTCCGCCAATACGCCCTCGACTGACTGCTCGACGGCCTGCGCCTCTGCATCCAGTCCCAGCGAATAGCGCAGCATAGACGCCATGCTCAGGATTGTGCCGATGGGGTTGGCAATGCCCTGCCCTGCGATGTCCGGCGCGCTGCCGTGAATCGGCTCGTACAGGCTGACAGGGCGCTTCCCGCGACCACTTGGCTTTGGCAGGCCGGACAGGCTGGCGGACGGCAGCATGCCCATCGAGCCTGCAAGCACGGAAGCCTCGTCCGTCAGTATGTCGCCGAATGTGTTCTCCGCGACGATGACATCGAAGTGTGCAGGGTTACTGATAAGCTGCATAGACGCCGCGTCAACCAGAACATGTTCCAGCTCCACGTCGGGATAGTCTTCTGCAACTTCGGTGGCAATCTCACGCCAGAGCCTGCCGGTCTCCAGTACGTTCGCCTTGTCAACGGACGTGAGGCGCTTGCGGCGGCCCTGCGCCAGCTCGAAACCGACACGAACGATTCGCTCAATCTCCTGCTCTGTGTACTTCAGGGTGTCAACACCGCGCCGCCCTCTGGAAGTATCCCAGCGCTTCTTAGGCTTGGCGAAGTACAGCCCGCCCGTCAGCTCGCGCACGATTATCATGTCCACACCTTCCAGCAAGGCGGGCTTGATTGGGCTGGAGTTTATAAGCTGCGGATACACCTTCACCGGGCGCAGGTTGGCGAAAAGACCCAGACTCTTGCGAATTGCGAGAATACCGTCCTCCGGTCGTGTGGGAGCGCGCGGGTCGTCCCACTTGGGGCCTCCGACCGCTCCGAACAGTATGCCGTCCGTCTCGCTGCACATCTCGATAGTCTCGTCGGGCAGCGGCGTGCCGAAGTCGTCTATGGCATTACCGCCAACTCTGCCGTAGCTCGCATCGAAAGTGTGTCCGAAGCGATTGCCGACGGCGTTCATTACTTTCACGGCCTCAGCAACGACCTCAGGACCGATGCCGTCGCCGGGCAGCACGGTTATAGAAAAATTCATCGATAACTCCCATAGTTGTGGTTTAAGCGCGTGTGATCGCACGGGATATTATATGCCTTTTGTATCCCGTTGGGTAATGCCCACAGCTCACGCCCGAATGATCAATGATGGTCTGCGGAGTGAGTAGGACGCGGCAGTGGAGTGAATAGCAGAATAAGTGCCCCCACCAAGAAAAGTAGGGCGACGTAGGTGAATGTGGCTTGAGGACCAGAGAGGTCTATGCCTCCGAATGCGAATCCATGGTCATACAGCGCACCTGCGATTAGCGGCGATGCGAAGCTGAGCAGAAAGCGCTCCAAAGACAGGACCCCCAGGACCGTTGTGGGTACTTCGTCCTCCACTACATCGAGCGCTAAGGCGGTGAGAATGGGTTGGTCGCCGTATAGGAAGGTGCCCATAAGGGCGATAATGACGATAAGGCCGACGCCGGGACCGGAGTTGCCGAGTAGATAAGAGAGCACGGCGAGCACGAGCAAGCCCGGCACTAACACCATCTTCCTTCCAAAGATGTCTGACAGCCAGCCGACAACCGGCGTCGATACAATACCGATCGCAAGCAGCAAGCCGAAGTGGAGGTTTCTGACGAATGGGGACATGCCGAGATCGTTGAGAAAAATAGTGAAGAACGTTATGAGGCCGATGAATGCCATGCCCCTGATGCCGCCTACGAAAGCGACAATCCACAGGATGGGATTGCGAAGCACACGTCTGGTGGACGTCCACTGGCTCCCGCGTTCAGCGGAGTCATCAACTTCACTGGTTCTGCCGATATTCTTGAACGCCCAATATACGAGAAAGGCGAGAAATATAGGGAGCGCAGCGTAGATGCTGATTATGCCGCGCCATGCCAAAAAGGCGAGCAGGAAGCCGGTTACCGGCGGCGCAAGGACATCGCCAATCTGCCCGCCTACGCCATGGAACGAGAGAGCGGTGCCCTTGCGGTGCGAGAAGTGGTGCGACAGTGACGCCATAGCGGGCAGGTGCCATATAGACGCCGCAAGAGCCACCACCGCCATGCCAAATAGCAGGATGTAGTAGTTGGGCGCAACGCCGATAATCAGCCATCCGATGCCGAAGACTGCCATGCACAATGCTAAGACGAGACCCCAATACTTTCGCAGGGCGTCAGCGATTATGCCTCCTGGGAGCGTCACCAGTCCGGAAACCAACTCTCTGACTGATGTGATGCCGCCCACTCCCACTCCACTCAGAGCGAAAGCCGCCTGAACTTCAGGAAGCATGGCGATGAAGCTCTGTGTGAACCAGTGGAACACACCATGCCCGCCGGTTAGTCCGGACAGAATGAACCCGCCCCGGCCACGGAAACCACGAGGGTGATGGTCGTGGTCATGGTCGCCTTCATGGTCGTGTTCGTGTTGCTCATCGGCTGGACTGTGAGGGTGATGCATGCGAGGATTGCCTTTCGTGTCGTAGGTCTTTGGGTTGTGCGCAGGGCGCAGGGCGATGTTCACACTCACGCAAAGGAATGTCAAGGCGATGTTCCGTCATCGGCTGTTGGAAGAACGTACACGCACAATTCCATACAGGAAGAGGCGCAAAATCAGGCGCTTCTATTGAGAAATAGAATTTCATAACAAAAGATGGAACAAAATCACTGAGTGGCTCGTTAGAAGTGTAGAGAGGTCGCCTTGGGCGCACTTTCTCGAAGGGTCAAGTGTGTTAATGTTACTCTGAGTTAGTGGAGGCTTGAATTATGAAAATAAGCCCAATTTACATACTGTTAACAGCGGTTACTTTGACGGTCGGTGTGCTGATCGGATGCGGCGCGGCATCCGAGAGCGATTTTGCCGCTGCCGCACCTGCTCCTGCTGCACAAATGGCTGCGCCGCAAGCTCCTGCTGCTGCACCGGCGGCCCCCCGGCCTGCCTCAGGGGCTGAGTTAGCCAAGTCGTTGCAACCTCAACAATCACAGGCTGCCGCCCCTGCCCCAGCACAGCCCGCTGCTGCTGCGGCAGGCGATATAGCGGTCGTCAAAGAGGTTGCGGCTGAACAAGACAGCTTTAGGGTCACAGGACACTCGGTTTCTGAAGAAAGTTCAGACTCCGGTGGGTTGAGCGAGGAACGGGCTGCGCTAGTGGCGCAGAACCGCATCATCGTGCGGACCGTGCAGCTTGCACTTGAAGTGAACGATGTTGCGGCTTCCATTGAGGAGATTTCGCAGAGCGCGCAGACGGATGGCGGCTGGGTGGTCAGCACCGACAGAAGCTCGAAGCACTTCGGGTTCATAGCGGTGCGTGTGCCCGCGATTAAGCTGGACGATACGCTGAAGTGGATGCGGCAGGTGGGTGTCGATGTGCTGTCGGAGACATCTACCAGCACCGATGTAACCGACGAGTACTATGACCTTCGGTCGCGTGTAACCAGCCTGCAAGCCACGGAGGAGGCTCTGATTAAGCTCCTTGACAGGGCACAAGATGTCGAGGACGCACTGGAAGTACAGCGAGAGCTTGCGCGCCTTCAGGTAGAGATAGAGGCGCACCTGGGGCGTATCAAGCTGCTGGAAGAGACCGCTGCATTCTCGCTGGTGAACATCTCGCTGAATCTCGCGCCACAGGAGATGCGCGTTGACGCGGGGGACGATAAGACTTTCAGTGTCGGCGAAGTGGCTCGCTTCAGAGCGATATTCTATCCTCCGGAAGGTATAGATGACTTCGACTTCGCATGGGATTTCGGCGACGGTTCTCATGTTGTAACGGGTAACGGCAGCGCGCCAAGGGCCGAGGGAGGCCGAATAACGGCAACGGTCCATCACCAGTACAACAGCGACCTGGAATCGCCGTTCATCGTCGAAGTTACAATGACCGGACGTGGGGAAGCGGGCGTAGTCGAAGGTTCGGACACCTTTATCGCAACCGTGACTGAGCTGCCCGCAATATCGGTGTTCGCAGGCGATTATCTCTTTGTGGAAGAGGGCGAAGAGGTCGAGTTCTCAGGCTCGTTCACGAGACCTGAGGGACTGACGAACTACCAGTACAGTTGGGAATTCAGCGACGGAAGCGAGGCAGTAACCGGCGCGCCTGAAGAGGGTGCGACTACGGTTACCACGTTACATGTGTACCAGAATCATCGGCCAGAACCATATTATGCCACCCTCACAGTCTCTGCCGAAAGCGAGGCAGGCAACGTCGAGGGCACCGCAACTATCGAGGTCTTCGTGCAAGAGTCGGAAGGTTTCGTTATCACAGGTTGGAGCGCGAGTGACAATCTGAAAAGCGCTGTGCGTGCTCTTTCGGGCTTCGCTCAGGTGGTAGGCACGGTGGCAATTTGGGTGGCTATCTTCAGTCCTGTATTGGCAATAATCGGCGTTGTAATATACTTGCTCATTCGGTTCAGACGGCGCCTGATACTGAGTTCGCGGCGGCGCCCGCCCGCAAGACGCGCACCCGCAAGTTCAGGAGTCGATGAGAATTACTTGTCATCAACTCAGGGCGATGATGTGGAGGAACAAAGCTGATATGACCACGGTTCGGCACTTCACTGCGACGGGATTCGTGGTGCATAAAGACGCAACCCTGCTGCACTGGCATCCAAAGGTGAAGATGTGGCTGCCGCCGGGCGGTCACATCGAGCCGAACGAGGACCCGGTGCAGGCAGTCTTGCGAGAAGTCGAAGAAGAGACAGGCGTGAATGCGGAAGTTGTGCCAACGGGAACATCAATAGACTTAGATTACCCGGAACAGGTGCATGCGCCATTCACGATTGAGATAGAGGACATAGACGACCCCGTGCAGGGGTGGCACCAGCACATCGACATGATCTATTTCTGCAAGCCTGTGGGAGTGCCGCAAGCCGTCAACGACGGTTGGCTGTGGGTTGGCAGTGATGAACTTGCAGATGGACGCCCGCTTGACACAGGGAATGGCGTTGCAGTTGCGCCGCCGGAGGATGTGCGAGTGCTGGCGGCGCATGCGTTCAAGGTCGTGAAGGATTCATAGGTCAGAGTTCAAGGGAAGCCGTCTTCTCCTAATTCGGCGTTTTTCTATCACGACTATAGAAGTCTGTATTTCTTCGGCGGGCACCAATTCAAGCGCCTTTGCCAGCCGTTCTACCGCCTCAGCTTCACTGTAATTGCCTCCGCGGAAGAGAATCAGAGCTGGGGCTTCGGCGCGAGTCAAGGCCAGCAGGCGAGCATAATCAAGGTCAGCAGTAACGACAACTCTGCCTTCATCCAGGGCAATCGCCATGATTTGAGCGTCAGGAGCTCGATGCAACCCAATGTTTCTCGCGTGAACGGCGTCATGCCCTCGCAACTCAAGCCAATGGGCTAGCTGCGGCGATAGAGCCATGTCAATCAGAAACTTCACGCCGACAGCTCTATCGTTTCCTCTTCTGCTAGATAAGCCGCATACAGAAGAACTTCGTCAATGTCCTCGGATTCGAGGTACGGGTAGTTCTTCAGAATGCTCTCCTTAGTCTCGCCTGCCGCCAACAAGCCAAGCAGACGAGAAGCGGGAAACCGAAGCCCTCTGATGCACGGCTTGCCGGTACATACGTTGGGGTCGACCGATATGCGATTGAATCTCATCTGCTCTCCTTCATAAAGCAAGTTTGGAGGTTGAGACAATTGCATAAGTCCCTTCCCCCTTGACGGGGGAAGGTTAGGATGGGGATGAAAATGCCTGCACATCGCTATGCCTGCACTTATGCAAGTTTCTCGGGGGTTACGCGCCACTCGCCAATCCAGCCGCCTCGATCCCCGCGCGAACACAATCCTCATCCTCTTGCGGGGTGCCGCCGCTGCCGCCTGCTGCCCCAACGAGTTCGCCATTCTTGTAGATGGGTAGCGCGCCCTGGCTGGGAATGAAGCGCCCGCCCTGGAGTGCCATGAAGCCGGGCATAATCGGCTCGCTCCAGCGGGCAGCCATGTCCGCGCTCGATAGCCCCCAGGTGGCGGAAGCAACCGCCTTGCCTTGCGATATGTATGGTGTGCGCCAGGACGCGCCGTCCACTCGGGCGAGCGCGATTAGGTCTCCCCTGCCGTCAACAACCGAGATGGTAAGCTTAACGCCCATCGCGCCCATCTTCGCCTGTGCGCCCGCAATTACCCGTTGGGCGTCTTCCAATGTCAGTGTTGCCAATTTTCTTCCTCCTGTTGTCATCTGAGATGCTTAACTTCCTGCAAGCATCGCCTGCAAAGTATATCGCATCGTCAGGTCAGCAAACAGGTCTGGCGAGAACTTCAGAGTCTATCTTGCGACGGACGAACTGGCCTGTGGACGGAGTGCCCACCAGCTTTCTGTCCTCTACCATCACATTGCCACGCAAGATGGTAGTTACGGGCCAACCCTCGATTTCCCAGCCCTCCCAGATGCTGTAATCTTCAAGATGCAGGTCATCGAGCGAGAGAGGCCCCTTGACGCCGGGATCGATGATGGTGATGTCAGCGTCGCTTCCGGCTGCGATCGCGCCCTTGCGAGGGTACAGGCCCATTATCCTCGCGGCGTTGGCGGAGGTGATGTCCACGAACCTCTGCAGGGACATCCCACGCCTAACCACGCCCTCCGTGTATGCGATGCCCACGCGGGTCTCGATTCCGTTGTGCCCGCCGGTTACATCGGCAACCGTCTTGAAGCGGGTCTTTTCCTCCCAGGTCGTGGATACAAGGTCGGTGGCAACCGTGGAAAGCCTGCCATCAAGCAAACCTTGCCAGAGCGTATCCGCGTCGCCGGGAGACTTGAGCGACGGGTATGTGTGGTACTTCATGCCGAACTCTTCACGGTAGTTGTCCGCATTGAAGCAGGCGTAGTTGTGCAGGGTTTCGCCGTATATGGGGAAGCCCTGAGCGCGTGCCTCACCGACCGCTCGGACGCCTTCTCCGGCGCTGACATGGACGAAATACACCGGGCATAGCTTCTGTTCGGCAAGACGGATTGCCCGACGGAATGAGACATCTTCCGACAGGTTGGAATGGATGTGGTGCATGTTCCACCAGTCCCACAGGTCGCGCTCTGGCGCGTGGTCGTAGTTGTACATGACCATGTCGTCGTCTTCGGAGTGAATCATGAGGATGCCGCCACTCGCTGCAATCTCGTCCATGATTACCGCCAGCCTGCCGAAGTCAGTCTTGTTGTCCTGCATTTGCGGGCTGGGCGGACGAATACTGGTAGTGAAAATCTTGAAGCTCGCATAGCCATCCTGAACGAGTTCGCCAATCTGCGCTATCACATGGTCTTCCGCGCCGCGCGTGAAGATGGGGTGGTAGGAATAATCGGTGTATGCGTTGCCCCGCCAGCGGTCAGCGGCTTCCCCTAGCGCGTGATGGAGGTCATGGCCCGGGACCTGGGTTGCGAAGTCGAGAACTGTGGTAGTGCCGCCGTAGATGGCGGCGAGGGAGACGGGTTCAGCACCGGAGCGCTCCGGTTGGCGAGGGCCGCCGATATGCGCGTGCGGCTCGATTCCGCCGGGTATGACTATCTTGCCGGATGCGTCAATGCGCCTGTCTGCTTCGAGGTCTATGCCGCCAGGGTCGGTAATGGCGACTATCTTCTCGCCGTGGATGGCGATGTCGAAGTTGCCGACTCCGCCCGGGGTTACTACCTGACCGCCGTGAATAATGATGTCAACCATGATCTGCCTCCTTGAAGTTTGCGGGTGCTAAGTGGAATAGAAGCAAATTGAGATCAGAGTGCGGTGTCGGATGGAATGGTACGGGCGCTTATGAGGAGTGTCAAGGTGGGCGCCAAGAACAACTCAATGAAGAGCCTTTGGGGAAATGTGAAGGAATAGATGGGGAGTTTCAGATAAAGCACCATTGATATATGCGAAGCCTAATGGGTATAATCGGCAACGGAAAATTATTCACACATGGCTTTTAACAGAGGGGGCTATCGTTATGAGCAGAAGGTTAATCATACTCGCTCTCACGCTATTGGGAGTATTCGCGTTCACGGTCTTCGCAGGAGCGCGGCCGGGCGGCTTATCCCTGCTTGAGAACTCCGCAAGTGCTGAAGAGAGGATCGGAGAGGAAAGTGCATTATTCCAGCAGTCAGACGACAACCAGCAAGTGCCTTCCGAAGCGCTCAAGGCATATGTAGAGGCAGCTATCGAAAAATACGACGCGGAGGGCATAGATGCGGTAAAGGAATACTACCGAACGCAAGCAAGCTATCACAGCGACCTCGATCTGCGTCTCCTTTTGCTGAGAGACGGCACGATTGAAGTCAATGGCACCTTCGTCGCCTCAGAGGGGGTCGATCTCTCCGGTAACACCGACATTCTGGGGGTGGGGTATGGCGAGAAGATCGCCTCCGCTGACGACGATGGCGATGTGATTGAATTTCTCGTCGTAACCGACTCCAGCGACAACTTCACATTCCGCAAAAGGACGGCTTGGGCAAAGCGCCATGACGGACTGGTTTTCTCTTCCGGTTGGACAGACAAGGAGACAGATGTAGAAACCAATCTGTTCAAAGACAACAAAAGGCTTAAAGCCGTCGGAACCGCCATCAAAGCCGGAGCGCGTTTGCAGTCAAACGGACTTTTCCCGACAGTCGCCTACTACAACACGCCTGAGAGTATCGACGGCGAGTTTTACGTCATACTGGGGTTGCCAGGCGGCAACATCGCCGCCGATGCCACAACGCCCGAGTTGGTCGGCACGAAGATAAGCGACCTGACAGCGAGTGACGATGCCGAACTTGGACAGAAGATATTTGCGCTGGCAGAAGGTGAAGAGCTTTGGATAACCCACATGTGGCGAAACCCCGTGACCGGGCAGGAAGAACGGAAGCATACTTACGCAACCAGGGTTTTCGGCAGCTATATCATCACCGGGTACTATGACGAGTCACCACCGCCCGCGCTTGAACCGTTGGATGCGACCAAAGCCTATGTAAATGAAGCTATCAGAAAATACGACGAAGAAGGTCTTGAAGCCACAAAGGAATACTACCAGTCGAGAGAAAGCATCGAAGAGGAACTCGGTCTGTACCTCCTTCTGTTGAAGGGCGACTTGATTGAAGTCAATCCCGTATTCCCCGACGCCCGGGGGACCGGAATCTCCTGGCGCACCGACCCTTTGGATCGGAACTATGGCAAGACGCTCGCAGAGGCGGACGAAGACGGCGTGGTGGTTGAGTATCTCCTACCCATCCCTAGCGACGACTACACATTCCGCAAAAAGACGGCTTGGGCAATAAAGCACGACGGACTGGTATTCTCTGCCGGTTGGACAGATAGAGAAACGGATGTGGAATCCAACCTTACCAAGAGGCAGAAAGCCATCGGAACCGTCATCAAAGTCAGAGCGCGCATGCAGTCCGAAACAGTACGTCCGACAATCGCCTATTACAGGGATAGCAAGAGCATAGACGGCGAGTATTACGCCATACTGGGATTGCCGGACGGCAGCATCATCGCCGATGCCACTATGCCCCAGTTAGTAGGCACACAGATAAGCGACTTGCAAGCGAGCGACGACCCCCAACTTGGACAGAAGATATCTGCGTTGCAGGAAGGTGAATATCTTTGGACAACCCACATGTGGCCGAATCCTGAGACGGGCCAGGAAGAATTGAAGCACACTTATGCAATCAGATTCTTCGGCTTCTACATAATTTCAGGATACTACGGAGAAATGCCGCCTGTGGTCGATCCCCTATTGACGACACAAGCGTATGTCTTGAAAGCTATTAGAGCATATCGTGAAGACCCTGAAGAAGCATTGGCATACTATCGATCGGAAGAAAGCATCGTCAACGATCCGCCTGGTCTGTACCTCACTTTGCTGGATGACGACATCATCAAGGTCAACCCCGTATTCCCTTCTGCTGAGGGAACCAGCATCTCCTGGCGCGACGACCCATTGGGGAACATGTACGGAGCAAGGCTTGCGGCGGCGGACGAAGACGGCCTGGTTGTGGAATACCTCATTCCAGTCTCTAGTCAGGATTACACATACCGCAAGAAGACCGCTTGGGCGATTCGCGCGAACGTCCCTGACATCGACAACCCCGGCAGTGAGGTCAGCCTCGTGTTCTCTGCGGGTTGGCTGGACTTGGAAACGGATTTCGAATCCACGTTTACCGAATCTCAGAAAGCCGTAGGGGAAGTCATCGAAGCCAGGGCGCGCGTACAGGCGGAAGGGGCGATAGCAACACTCGACCATTACAAGTCAACCAAGAGCATTGACGGCGAGTATTATGTCTGGTTGGCATATCCGACCGGCAGAATTGCCTCTGATGTTACGATGCCAGAGCTGGAAGGTACAAACATAGCCGACGCATATCCTCCGGAAGTGGCACAGAAAATACTGGGAGTGCAGTCGCTGGAAACCCGATGGATAAGTCACAGGTGGCCGAACCCTGAAACGGGTCAGGAAGAGCTGAAGCACACTTATGTGACCAGGTTCTTCGGCTTCTACATAATTTCCGGATACTATGACGAAACGCCGCCCGTAGTCGGCCCCAGGGCAGCGGCGCAAGCGTATGTCGAAGATGCAATCAGAGCATATCGCGAAGACCCCGAAGCCGCTAAGGAATACTACCGATCGGAAGCCAGTGTTGATAGGGAAAACGACCTTTACCTGATACTGCTCGACGGAAACGAAATTATTGTGAACGGTGGGTTCCGAGGAGTAGAAGGGTTCGACATAACCGGACGCGTAGGGGTGGACGCAATCGGCAAAGAGTTTGGCAAGGAACTCGTGGCGGCAGACGAAAACGGCACCTTCGTTGACTATCTGATCCCCGATCCACTCAGCAACTACACGCTGTACAGAAAGCACACATGGGCGATCAGGTCCGACGGCCTCGTTTTCGCAGCCGGATCTTGGGATAAAAGCGAAGATGTGGAATCTACGCTGGAACCCCACGAGGACGTGGTGGCCGCAATATACGAGGCGGCTGCGCGCCTGCTTACGGGCGGCGCAGACGGAATACGCAATCTAATCCAGCATTACAACTCGCCCGAAAGCATAGACGGCGAAAGGTATGTCTTTATTATTCACGCGGCGACCGGCGCCATTCTCGCCGACGCCACAATGACCAGAGAGGAGTTGGCAACAACACGCGTAACAGACTTGCAGGCAAGCGACGACCCCGACCTGGGCAAGAAGATAGCGGCATTGCAAACCGATGAGGAAATCTGGATCAGCCACATGTGGCCAAATCCCGTAACAGGACAGGAAGAACTAAAACACACCTACGTAACCGAATTCCAGGGCCTGATATTCGGCTCAGGCTACTATGGCGAAACTCCGCCTGGACCTGAACCGAAGCCGACCACCGAATACCAGGAAGTGAGCAGCGGCGCGAACCATGTATGCGCGCTCGATGTCAATGGCAATATCGACTGCTTCGGCGCGGATGATCAAGGACAAGCTACCCCGCCGCAAGGGACATTCAGAGCGGTTAGCAGCGGCGACGACCACACCTGTGCGATACGTGAAGATGGGACGCTAGTCTGCTGGGGCGCGCTGCAAATCGATACGAAATAATCGGAAGGCAATGCCCTAGCCTGTTCATTCAGGGTCGGATAGACGAGCGCGGACGCCGGAAATATAACATCGGCGTCCGCGCCATTTTGTCTGCGCGCGCAAAAACTTTTACTTGACAGATTTTCAGGCTCTCACTTAATCTCAATTTGATGAATACGACAATATGAAACAGGGATTGTGTGGGAGACGGTGAATGACGCTTGACACATACATCGCCGAGCTGGGGGACGAATCAAGCCCGGTTAAGCGATCCGGGCTGCTCCAACTATCGAGCTTGACAAGAGAAGACACGCACGACTTCCGCAGGCTGTGGCGGGGCGTCGGCAGCGAGCGCAGGCGGGAAGTGCTGGCGGCGCTTCTCGAACTCAGTGAGGATAATCTTGAACTGGACTTCAGCGCCATATTTCGCACATGCCTCTCGGACGAGTGTGAACTCGTGCGGGAGCAGGCGACGCGCGGACTCCTGGAGACGGACGACCGCGCGATAATACGGCCGCTCATAAGCCTGCTGAAGGACGATCCGGCGGTGAAAGTCCGCGAGGCGGCGGCGGTCACGCTGTCCCAGTTCGCGGACCTCGCGCAGCAGGGCAAGCTGATGCCCAGAGACGGTCAGCGAATTCGAGATGCCCTGCTTGCGGTAATTGCTCGAATGAACGAGGACCAGGGCGTCTTGAGGCGCGCCATTGAAGCTGTAGGAAGCTTCGATACCCGGGAAACTTCGGATATAGTGCGCGCAGCATACGAAAGCGCCAACTCCACGATGCGACAGTCGGCAATATACGCTATGGGGCGCAGCTCGAACAGCGACTGGCTGCCGATAGTGCTGCGCGAGTTGAATGCGGTCGATCCGGCGATACGCTATGAAGCGGCAAACGCCTGCGGACTCCTGGGAGGGGAATCGACCATACCGCAGATTGCCGCGCTGATCGGAGACGAGGACATCGAGGTGCAGTGCGCGGCGGCAATCGCCTTGGGAAATATCGGCGGGCCAACTGCGAAGCTGGCGCTGCGACGCGCCGTCGAGATCGGCGATGACGCACTCACCGAAGCGGCCGCGGAGGCGCTCGAAAATCTCGAATTCGACGAGGACCCGCTTGGCTTCGGTTTCTAGCAGGAAAGCGTTCGGATGTCTTCCCAGCCGTATGCCACTTCAACCAAGTCTGCTGCGCCAATTCTGATGTCTTTCCTCCCTATCAATTCGCCGCCCAGAGATTCGTAGAATCGCCTCGCTCCATGATTCTTCTCAAACACCCACAGCAGCATCGATTCAATGCCGTCGTCCTCCATCCGTCTTGCCGTTGACAGCAGCAGTTGACGCCCCAGTCCTCCGCGCTGGTACTCCTCAAGCAGGTATATCGAGTAAATCTCGCCTTCGTAATTTCCGCAGCCTTCACTCACCGGCCCGCCGCAAGCAAAGCCAACAATCCGGTTGTCGCTCGTCTCCGCAACATAACAGTGCTTGCTCCGCGTCCGTGAATCGAGAATGCTGTCCCACATCTTCTGCCTGTCACCGTATGAAAGTCCGGACAAGACCTCCGGCGGAACTATGCTCTCGTAGCTGCTGCGCCATGAATCGACATGGACTTTAGCTATTCCACGGGAATCTGCTGTTGTCGCCTTTCTAATTCGTACTTCCACAGCGCCCTCCCAAGCGGCTGGACGTGCAAGTCTATGCTACCCTGCGCCACACCGGCTGCCGATGCTACGATTGTTCGCTCTGATTGGAGAACACAAGCGCCGCCGCACCAAGAAGGCTGACATCGTCTCCAAGCTGGGACATCGCTACCGGGAATGCGCCCTGAAAGTGCGCCATCGCGCGGTTCTTGACCTCGGACTCGATGATGGGCATGAACTCTTCGAGATTCTGCCCTAGGCTGCCCCCGATTACAATAAGCTCCGGATCGAATATGTGCATCAGACCAATTATGCCGCAAGCCAGGCTGAGCGCTGCCTCGTGGATGATAGAGTGCGCCGGTGAATCGCCCTGCCTAGCCGCTTGCACAACAATACGTGCATCCGTCTCGCCTATTTCACCACCTGCCAAGTCAAGCATGAGGCTGCTCTCCCCTGCCCTCAGCCTGTCCTGTGCTATCCGTGCGAGCGCGGCGCCGGACGCGAGCGCCTCAAGGCATCCGACATTGCCGCAATTGCAGATGGGTCCGTGTCGATCAATGGTCATGTGCCCTATTTCGCCGCCGAAGCCGTTCGAGCCTGTATAGAGCCTGTCGTTGATGATGACGCCGCCACCTATGCCGGTGCTCACGGTCATATACACCATGTTGCTGCATCCCCTGCCCGCGCCGTATGCATGTTCACCAACAGCCCCAAGCGTGGCGTCATTTTCGGCCACCACCGGCAGCTTCAGTCTATCTTGAAGGAACGGAATCGGCGTGTACATGTGCCAGTCAGGTCCGAGATTTGGCGGGTTGTACATGACACCGGTACCAGGCTCGACAGGGCTAGCAAGGGACAGACCAACGCCTTCGATGGACTTGGAGAAGCCGGTCGATGCGACATGCTCCAACGCTTCCACGAGGCGACCCATTACGGCATCTCTGCCTCCTCGCGCCAGTGTCTGAGTAGAGTACCTGGCGGCGACGTTTCCGGCGGCATCGACAAGCGCGACTCGGATCTGAGTGCCTCCTAAATCGGCTGCAAGTGCGAATTCGGTCATGCATGCTCCCCTTCTTGTTACGCAAGGTGATAGTATAGCATTCGTTGCTTGGGGCATAATACGCAATTGGAGCAGGGTATCTTGGCAAGCGCAAGCGTAGGCATAATCGCAAACCCGGCTGCCGGGAAGGATATTCGGCGGCTGGTGGCACAGGGCAGGTTCGTACCGAATCAGGAGAAAGTCAATATCCTGAAGCGCATTCTCGCGGGGCTGGATGCGGCCGGCGTCGAGCGTGTGGTGATGATGCCCGACATGGCGAGGCTGGGCAACGGTGCCCTAGACGGCGGAAAGTACCGGCTCGATGTCGAGTTCGTTGACATGACTGTGTTCAACGCGGAGCGTGACTCGGTGCGGGCAGCGGGCGCAATGTCGGAAATGGGGGTGGGCAGCCTTATCACGCTCGGCGGTGACGGCACAAACCAGGCGGTGGCGAAGGGATGCGGGGATGTTCCGCTGGTCCCCGTATCGACCGGTACGAACAACGTATTTCCGGTGATGGCGGAGGGAACGCTCGCGGGGCTTGCGGCAGGGCTGGTGGCGCAAGGGCTTGTGGACTCGGAAGAAACAATAGCGCGCAGCAAGAGGATGGAAGTATATTTGGACGGCGAACTCCGAGACATCGCGCTCGTGGATGTCGCCATATCCAGGGAACGATTCGTCGGAGCGCGCGCCATCTGGGATATGGGTACTGTGGACGAGTTGTATCTTGCGCGCGCAGAACCGGCAAGCATAGGGCTGTCAGCCATCGGAGCGCAGCTCATGCCGGTGTCGCTGAAGGACGCGCGCGGGCTGCACATTCGGTTGGGCGAAGGCGGCGAAACGGTGGCTGCTCCGGTGGCGCCGGGAATGATTATTCCAGTCGCCGTCAGCCGGTGGGAGGTCATGGATTTCGGGCAGCGCATAGATGTGGAGCTGCGCCCATGCACGGTGGCGCTCGATGGCGAGAGGGCTTTCACGCTGATGCCGGGACAGCAAGCGCATGTGGAACTTAGCAGCGAGGGCCCAAGGGTCGTGCTCATCGAGGAAACTCTTCGCGCAGCAGCGATTGGAGGAGTCTTCAGGACATCAGAGGTGTTGGAGTAAGCAGGATGAAGTTTGACTCGCGGCGCTCGAATGTCCGGGCGCGCAACGGAATGGTCGCTACCAGCCAGCCACTTGCGGCGATGGCAGGATTGCGGATGCTGATGAACGGCGGCACCGCTGTCGATGCAGCAGTTGCGGCGGCGGCAGCGCTTAATGTGGTTGAGCCATTCTCTACCGGCGTTGGCGGCGATGTGTTCGCGCTCGTGTGGAGCGCCCGAGCCGGCAAGGTGTACGCCCTCAACGCCAGTGGGCGGTCGGCGGCGGCGGCGGATGCCGAGTCGCTGAGAGCACAGGACTATGACAGGATTCCGGATGACAGCGGATACGCCGTTACGGTGCCGGGCGCAGTGAGCGGGTGGCAGGCTCTGCTGGATAGATTTGGCAATATGGGAATGGCGGATGTGCTTCGACCCGCTATCGAATACGCGGAGACCGGCTATCCGGTTTCGGAGATGGTTGCCTTCCAATGGGCCGGTGCGGAGGCGCGGTTGAAACAGCATTACGGCGGAGAAGAGCTGCTCCTGCGCGGCAGTGCCCCTCGCGCGGGAGAAGTGATGACAATTCGCACACTCGCGGATACATTGCGGACCATCGCTTACGGCGGCGCGGACGCCTTCTACAGAGGGCAGATTGCGGAACGGATTGCGGCATTCGTGCAGGAGCGCGCAGGATGGCTCACAACCGAAGACTTGGCTGAACACGCGCCGTCTTGGGAGGAGCCGATTAGCGCCAATTACAGAGGAATAGATATCTGGCAGTGCCCGCCAAATAATCAAGGCGTCAACGTGCTGTTGGGATTGAACATCGCGGAGGGATTCGACATTGGCGCGATGGACGCACAGTCCGCCGACCGTCATCACCATCTAATCGAGTCTGCGCGCCTCGCGCTGACTGACGGGATGTACCATATCACCGACCCCGCGCAGATGCGTATTGACACCGGCAGGCTCATTTCCAAGAGCTACGCGGCGGCTAGACGTCGTTTCATCAGAGAAGAGCATGCGATGGACAACGTGCCGCTTGGCGTAAAGCCGGAGGATGGCGACACAGTGTACATTACCTGCGTTGATGGCGAAGGCAACGCCTGCTCGCTCATCAACAGTGTGTTTTCGGACTTTGGCACCGGACTGGTCGTGCCTGGCACTGGAATCGCGCTCCATAGCCGTGGCGCTTCCTTTTCGCTCGACCCAAGCCATCCAAACACGCTTGCGCCGAAAAAGCTGCCGTTCCACACTCTCATTCCCGGCATTGCCACAAGAAACGACGAGCTATGGCTGAGCTACGGCGTGATGGGAACTGTGCAGCAGGCGCAAGGACAGATTCAAGTGCTGAGCAATATGATAGATTTCGGAATGTCGCCTCAGGAGGCTCTTGACGCTCCGCGCTTCAGTTACAGGCCGCTGGAAGGCGAGGTCGGACTTGAACCGCGCATACCCGACGACGTCGCCGAAGAGTTGCGAGCGCGAGGGCATAGGATTGTCATCACGGAGTCGCACCCGCTGTACTTCGGAGGCGGACAGGTAATCGAGCGCTGTGCTGAGTCCGACGTGCTCACCGGCGGCAGCGAGCCGCGCAACGACGGGTGCGCCGTGGGATGGTAATGGATAACTGCCCTACTCCTCTATCATCTGCTGCGTAATACTGCGCGCCCAAGGTGTCTCAGCGACTTCGCAGAACGAACCGCCAGGCGTCAGAAATCGGCTAGTTACTTGTTCCCATGGCTCGGTCTTAGTGGGTTGGACGACTTCGATTCCTGCGTCTGCGAGGCGCTTCTCGGCAGTAGCCACGGCATCCACCTCGAAACCTATAGTGAAGCCAAGAGGAACGCGATCTGCCGCCTCCGGGTTGCCGTATGTGGCTTTAGCGGCCTCGGATCGCGACCAGATACCGAAATGTAATGTGCCGGGAACGGTAACATCTGCACAGCCCTCATTATGGACTTCTACCTCCAAGCCGAGAATGTCTCGATAGAAGTGGACGGCCGCATCCACATCTTCGACTACTTCGGCGATACTCGCGAGGTGCCTGAGCATAAGAGATTCCTTTCAGTCCGTATAATCTGCTTCCTTGGAGGTGTATCGCCGCTATGCTGCCATCGCTAAGGGAAACGAGGTGGCATAGCGGCATTCGGTAAATGCTTAATCGCGCGGGTGCGCGTATTTCTAAGACGACTTGAACAGCGAAATTCGGTTACCCGCGATGTCGTTGAAGATTGCCAGCGAACCGAAGCCGCCGGGTATATCGGTCGGCTGCATCAGGGCGCTCCCGCCAAGACTCACAGCCTTGTCGAGATACGCTTGCAGGTCATCGACCCCTACCGCGATTCCGGGGGCGTTGGGCGGCATGCCCTCCATGTGCTGGAAAATGCCGCCGCCTATGCCGTCCTCTTCCTGCTGCACCAGGCGATATGTTCCGCCGTCTCCCATCTCCACAGGGTTGACCTGCCAGCCGAACATCCCGGTGTAGAAGTCTTCGAGAGCCTGCGCGTCGCTGCCGCCAAGCTCAAAATGCACCACCGGCGGCGCACTGCTGCGCGGGGGTATGTCGCCACTCATCTCGGCGGGCAGAGAATAAAGGCCAATGAAGTTATTGGCGGGATCCATGAACATCGCCACCGATCCAACCTCAGGCGCAATCTCCATAGGTGGCATGGCCGAACTCCCACCTAGCCCGGACAGCTTGTCCAGAGCCGCCTGGAGGTCATCCACCTGGATGTAGAATGTCACATAGTTGCTGACAGGCATGTCTTCTGTGGTTTCCATGATGCCCCCACCGATGCCCCCTTCCATCCACATGACCACACCGTAGTTGCCCATTTCAGGCCCCTGTTCCTGAACATCCCACCCGAAAAGGTCGCGGTAATACTGCTGCAGAGCCGGACCATCGGGACCTGCGATTTCGAAGTGTACTACTGGGTTTCCCATTTTTCCTCCTGAAAGTAAGAGAAGATATGTGCTTTTAGCACTTTTGATAGAACAAGTTTAGAACGAATAGTTGTTCTTGTCAAGTGCAGTTTAGGCACACTTTGTGCTCTTTTTCACGACCACAGGTATCTTCACAATACGCGAAAACTCCGAAGTTGCCGGGAAGCATAGGAGATATGGGCAAGTCTCCATCTCCCTCATGGAGAGATTACTGATGCGGGACGAAATGTTCAGGAGGATGCCACGTAGGGAGCGGGATTATCGCGGCGAGGATGTAGCAATCTGCTTGGCGCGCTCGTAGTCGCGTATGCCATCATCGCGGCGGCCAACTGCCCAGAGCGCCATGCCGCGATTGTTATAAGCATACCAGTAGTCGGGATCAAGCTCGATAGCGCGGGTGAAGTGGGCTATGGCGTTCTCGTAGTCACCCGTGTCGGAGAGCGCCATGCCTAGGTTGTTGTGAGCGTCCCTATAGTCTGGGTCAAGCTCAATCGCCTTGTTATAGTCGGCTATGGCGAGATCAGTATTGCCACTATTGCGGTACGCGATGCCACGATTGTTATAAGCGACGGCATCGTCCGGTACAAGTTCGATGACTCTGGTATAGTCGCTCGCCGCGAACCCATACGCGCCGCGGTCTAGGTAGGCGTTGCCGCGCAGAAACCAGGCACGTGCATCATCGGGGTTGGCATGTACGGCATCGGTCAGGCTGTGCGCGACCTGCCTGAGATGGTCCATATCGCTCATCGCACTGAGATTCGGATCGTTCTTCCAGTTCATCGCTTATCCTGTTTAATCTGCTGGCGGTCCGGCGCGGTGCTCCCTCGGAACTCGCCGCCGGAGACCTAGGGCGTGTTGACATTTCGGTGTTTCAATTCGTCATTAGTGTGTTGTGAGTGAGACAAAAGTCCCTTCCCACTCAATGGGGGAAGGTTAGGATGGGGGTGAAGCCCTTGTCCACCAACATCGTCATTCCCTCGCAGGCGGGAATCCAGTGGCTTTCAGACGACGTAAGTGATACGAAATCGGCTATATTTTACGACTCTGGATTCCCGTTTTCACGGGAATGACGCAAATATCAACAGAACCTAATCTGCATTTAACGGAAGGCGATCCGGTGAATCACACCGGCTGCGACCGACACCGCATCAGCGCCCTTCCTTTATGAAGTCGGCGACCTTCTCCCCTATCATTATTGTCGTGGCATTGGTGTTTGCGCGAATGCAGTCCGGCATAATCGAAGCATCTGCCACACGAAGCCCCTCGATACCCCTGACCTTGAGATGCTGGTCAACGACTGCCATCGGATCGGAATCGGGACCCATCTTGCATGTGCCGGATACATGATGGGACGTGCCCGAGTTGCGTCTGAGCCAGTCGTCGAGCGCATCATCTGACCGGAGTTCTTCGTCACTGGGCATGATGCGGTCGAGCAGCAATTCGGAGAAGCTGGAATTTTCGGCTATGCGTACTCCGAGCCGTATCGCCTCTCGCATTCGGCGCAAGTCCTCTCCCTCTTCGTCCTGGTAGTAGTTGTAGTTTAGGTTGGGCTGCACATGCGGGTCGGTCGATTGCAGTGTCAGTTCGCCCTTGCCCAGCGCCAGTTGCAGGCTGGCGCTAATGCCAATGTAGTTGAGGTCTTCGTCGATTTCCACATGTGCCGGACGGTGCTCGCTGGTCATGAGCATAGGACTGAGCTGCATGTCGTTGCGAAGGTTCGATGCCTCTACTGTATAGCGCAGTCCCACCTGAATCGTCGGCGCCTGCACATCCGGCGGGTCTCCGACCGCATGATAGAGCGCCGCGGCAGCGGGATGGTCGCGCAGGTTCTGGCCTACGCCCGGCAGGTCGAGCACCACTTCGATGCCGAAGCTGCGTAGATGTTCGGCAGGCCCTATGCCGGAAAGCATAAGGAGCTGCGGCGACGCTATCGCGCCGCCGCTTACGATAATCTCATCGCCCTCGACAGTGAAGACTTCACCGCCGCTTTCAGCCTCGATGCCTACCGCGCGCCTGCCTTCAAACAGTATGCGTCTAGCCGTAACGCTGCCTCGAACGGTCAGGTTCAAACGGTGTCGCGCCATATTGAGGTAGTTGATGGCGTTGCTCATGCGAATGCCATCGATGTTGTTGCGCGCGCGCGGAGATACACCTGTCGATTCGGGATGATTCTGGTCCTCGTCGATGGGGAAGCCCTCATCGACGCACGCCTTCTCGAACGCGAGGGCATGCGGCATCCACTCAGCGCGCGGAGGGCGTCGCACCGGCACAGGGCCCTCGGAGCCATGGAAGTCGTCGCCACCGAAGTCGAGGTCAGTCTCCATCTTGTTGAAGTACGGTAGCACCTGTGTGAATCCCCACTCGTCGTTGCCCCACTCCGCCCAGCGGTCATAGTCTTCAGGGATGCCGCGGAATAGTACCTGTCCGTTCACCGCGCTGGATCCGCCTGTCGCCTTGCCCCTGGGGATGATGAGTTCGTCCTGTTCCTCTGTTAGGCGCGCTGTGTACCCCCAGTTGTGGGGTCCGTATGCGGACAGCCAAACATTATTGCCAAGCTTCAGGTCGTCGGGCAGGTTGTCGAAGTCCGGGTAGTCGGGTCCCGCTTCCAGCAGCAGCACAGAACGCTCCGGGTCTTCTGAAAGGCGGGTTGCGATGGCGCATCCGGCGGAGCCGCCACCCACTACGATATAGTCGTACTTCATATTGCACCTCCGTTCGCTGCTTATCCATTTGGCTGGACTACATAGCAAGTGTCGTGGATTTGCACAGAATATATCTCTAAACAACTATCGGCGCAACAGTGCGTATTCCCAATTCTAGAGGGCATCAAGGCGCACAACTATCTCATCGGGCAGCTGAATCGAAACGGCGTGGGCGTTGCTCTCAGCCTGCTCCGGCCGTGATGCGCCAACAATGACGGAAGTGATTTGCGGTTTGGAAAGAGTCCAAGCGATGAGAAGTTGAGGCACGCTGATTTCCAGGCAGGTAGCAGTCTCCTTGAGCGCCTTCACCATCTCGAATGTCCGATCGGTCCAGTATGTGTCCTTCGCGCGCTGTGCGTGGCGGGACGCCATGTGGCTGTCGGACGGAGGCGGCGCTTCAGGGCTGTATCTGCCCGTAAGAACGCCACCCATGAATATCTGGTAAGGGATGATGCCGACCGACTGGTCTGAGCATGCAGCAAAGAGTTCGTTTTCGATGTCTCGCTTGCCGAGATTGTACTCCGGCTGCACCGACTCGAATCGCTCGAATCCCTGCTTGTCGCTGACCCATAGGGCCTTCATAAGTTGCCATGCCGCAAAGTTGGAACACCCGATGTAGCGAATCTTGCCCTGCCGAATCAGGTCGTCAAGAGTTTGGAGAGACTCTTCAAGTGGCGTGTCCGGATCGAAGTAATGGACCTGGTAGAGGTCAATGTAGTCGGTCTGAAGACGTTTCAGACTCGCTTCCACCGCGTCAATCAGGTGCTTGCGTGAGAGACCCACATCGTTGGGTCCTGGTCCCGTGGCGATGAAGCCCTTCGTGGCGACAACAAAGTCATGGCGATGGCTGCTAACCGCTCTGCCGACCACTACTTCTGAGTGTCCTGAGTTGTAGGCGTCAGCCGTGTCTATGAAGTTGATTCCCGCATTGAAGGCAGCATCAATGACCGAAACCGCGCGGTCATCGTCCACATAGCCCGCGCCGAACATATTGGTCCCGACACACACGCGGGAGACCTTCAAGCCACTGCGACCAAGCCTAACATAATCCATAAAATACACCTCTACCTAGGAAATTCGCCACAAGGCTAGCCGAATGTATGGGAGCTGTCAAAGACCGGGAACCTCATTTCCGTCTCTATCCATACCAAACATAAGCGAAAAAGTCCGATCCTGGCCTGGCTGTGCGATTTGGCGAGTGAGTAGTGGTATCATAGACACGCCATCCGGTTCCGAACCACTACCAACCGTGCAATACACTGGCGCGTTTCTGCACGGAACAATCGCGCCATCAAATATGCTCAATTTCCCCCGCCCACGTAACATCTTCTTCGGTTGGTATCTGGTAGGCATTTCCAGCTTTATGCTGATGCTGATGTCAACCACTGTATTTCAGGGTGTCGGCACATTCTTCGTAGCGCTGGAGCGCAACTTCGGCTGGAATCGAACCACGCTGTCGGGCGCGTTCGCGCTATCGCGTGTCGAGGGCGCGCTGCTCGGTCCACTAGAAGGCTGGCTGGTCGATCGGCTGGGAACGCGCCGGATGGTCATAATCGGCTATCTCGTGATGGGGCTGGGCTTCATATTCTACTCGCAGATTCAGACCGTCTGGCACTTCTACGTGGCTTATCTGGCGATCTCGCTCGGTTCCGGTATCGGCGGCTGGATTGCCTTTGTAACCCTGATAAACAACTGGTTCGTCAGGCGGCGCGCACTCGCCATGTCCGTCGCCGTTTCAGGCATTCAGCTCGGCGGATTCCTGGTGCCACTCCTTGCGTGGGGAATAGAGAACCACGATTTTCGCATGACATCACTTGCCATTGGCGTAGTCCTGATAATTGTCGCCGTTCCCGCTTCGCACTTCGTCCGCAACCGCCCGGAAGACGTGGGATTGCGGCCGGACGGAGAGCCTATCAGGCGCATAGGCGTGTCCGCCTCAGCTTCCACACAGTTCGAATCTGAGGACGAGGACGAATTAACCCCACGCCAGGCGCTGAAGACAGTTTCCTTCTGGGTAATAGCGGTGGCGCGTCTAACATCCGTAGTATCAATCGTAACGCTGTCGGTGCATCTGGTGCCAAAGCTGACGGACTCAGGCATATCCTTAATCACAGCGAACTTCGTCGTAACGCTCTACACTTTCGTCGCATTCATCAGCGGCTTCGTCGCCGGCTACCTCGCAGACCGCACATCGAAGACGCTAGTGCTTTTCGTGTGCATGCTCTTGCAGGCGCTTGCGATGACTATCCTGACCGTTACCGATAGCCTTCAGATGGCAATGGTATTCGCGGTGCTGTGGGGAGCGGGCTTCGGTGGGCGCGTGCCGCTGCTGACTGCGATAGTCGGCGACTTCTTCGGCAGGAAGAACTTCGGCTCCATACTCGGCATGAACATGGTGCCGTCGAATATAGCGATGATATTCGCGCCGCTCTTCGCCGGATTCATGCACGACCGCACGCAAAGCTACTTCATTCCATTCGCCACTTTCACCATTATGGGGTTCATTGGCGCATTCGCCATTCTTCTGGCTCGCCAGCCATGCCCACCGCAGGAACGCGCATAGACTGGCTTGCAATCTGCTACAATCGGCGCGTATTCGACGGAAATACGACTTCCAGCGAGGCAAGACTGATGAAAATCACCGATGTGAAGATAGAAGTAGTTCGGCGCACGCTGCCCGATACGGGATTGGACTCGGACCTGGGCAGGTTCTTCGGCGAAGTGGAACAGGGCGTGCTGCGAATCCTGACGGACGAGGGGATCGAGGGCAACTGCTTCGTCGGAGACTTCAGGGGCGGCGGGCACGGACAGTTCGGGCCAATCCTCAACGTATTGAAGCCTGAGATAGTCGGACGGGATGCGTTCGAGCGTGAGCGACTATGGAACCGCCTACCGATCCTGAGCGGACGGCGCGGGCTGAGCATGAACGCCTGGGCGCCCGTGGATGTCGCGCTATGGGACATCGCGGGCAAGGCGGCGGGCGTTCCGGTGTACAAGCTGCTGGGCGCAAGTCGCCATGAGACTGAGGTCTATGCCACCTACCCGCCTCGCCACGAATCTCCGGAAGGCTATTTTGAAGAGGCGGGGCAGATTTTCGATGCGGGCTTCCGCGCATACAAGATTCACCCGGGAGTACTGGCAACATCCGATGTCTTCGAGATGATGGCGGGGGTGAGGGACATCGCCGGAGACGACAGGGAGCTGATGCTCGACCCCAACAACGGTTACAACTTCCGCAAGGCGCTGGATGTGGGAAGCGCGGCGGATGATCTGGGCTTCTACTGGTTTGAGGACCCCATACCGGCGCATGAATACGACAACATCGCCGAACTTAGCAGGCGGCTGATAACGCCGATATGCATGAGCGACAAGCCTGAAAACCAGTTCCAGACCGGCTACCACTACATACGCCTGAACGCCCTGCGGCTCGTTCGCGGCACCGCCAGAAAACTCGGCATAACCGGACTGAAAAAGCTGTGCTCGATGGCAGAGGGATTCGGCATCAACTGCGAAATTGGAACGGCGGGCAACTCGTTGCTGAACATCGCAAATCTGCATGTAATCTACTCAGTACAGAACTGCGCCTACTACGAATACTGGATGCCTACGGAGGCGCACCAGTTCGGTCTGGTGAAAGACATCAAACTGAACGAGCGGAGCCTGCTTGAAGCCCCAACCGCTCCGGGGTTAGGACATGCGCTTGACTGGGAGTGGATTAACGCTCACCGCGTAGCGACTCTGGAATAACATACTCCGTGGACTTCATTAGGAGGCATCATCGCACTCGCCATCCTGAACAGGGAGACTTCTCATCGAGGCAAGCGACTACGGGTGCCGCCTTGCGCTCTGCAGAACACGCTCTCCTATAGGTGCAGGTTCTTCTGGTTGGCGCGTTCATCCACCATGTCACTTCGAGAGAAGCGAGAAATCTGAAATCGCTGACTGTGCGCTGCGTTGCTTTCATCCAGAGATTTTGGACCTTCACTTCGTACAAAGCGACAACCAAAAGACTCTGCCTGCAAGTATTGAATGTTTGACCGCACGATGTAGAGCCGCTAAAATTATAGTTGTTCGGCGCAGGAGCGTAGCTCAGCTTGGTAGAGCATCGGTCTCCAAAACCGAGTGTCGCGGGTTCGAATCCTGCCGCTCCTGCCACTTCTCCCAATCCCCCACACTCCTGAATCTCCCTTGTGCCGGAAACGACAGCAAGTTGATAAGCGTGAACGTCGAGACGCGCGCTAATCCATCGAACTGGAGTGGGAAGCTGCCCGGCGAGGATTCGAACCTCGGTCAAAGGATCCAAAGTCCTTTGTGCTACCACTACACCACCGGGCATCGAAGAGCGCGGCTCATATATGCCAATTGGTTGTCTGCGCGTGCAAACTAAGCAAATATCAAAAAAGCGACGCTCTTCTAAATATAGCGCATCGCAAGGGCTTAAACCAGTAATTGCATCCAGCGCGTAGCGTTTCCTTCTAGGTAACAAAGTCCCTTCCCCCTCGATAGGGAAGGTTAGGATGGGGGTGGAAATACCTGCATCATCGCGACACCCGCACTTATGCAAGATTCTCATCGAGCCAGAGTTAAGCATAATTGCCGTTCCTTATATCCCTTCCCCCGCTGGGGGAAGGTTAGGAAGGGGGATATGATCAATTAAGCCCAGCCCTAATCTGGCGGCTAGTCTATCGGCAGTTCGTACATTATACTTAGCCAAGCCCGCGTCCGATGATTCTTCCGCCACTATCAGCACGCGAAGACAGGCGGGCAGCGCAACAGCATGTGAGGGAGTCGCTTGACGAACGCAATTGCAGTCGAAAACATTCAGCAGATGGCGAAGCGCATACGCGAGAACGTGCAGCGCGTCATAGTGGGCAAGGATGAAGCCATCAATCTCGCCATAATTGCCTTGCTCTGCCGCGGGCACATATTAGTCGAAGACGCGCCGGGCATCGGAAAAACCACTCTGGCAAAGGCGCTGGCGCAGTCCTTGAAATGCACATTCAAGCGCATTCAATTCACGCCCGACCTGATGCCTACCGATGTTCTTGGCGTAAACTTCTACAACCAGCGCTCCGGCGATTTCCAGTTCCGCGAGGGACCTATATTCAGCCAGATGCTCCTGGCGGACGAGATAAACCGCGCCACACCGCGCACGCAGTCCTCGCTGCTCGAAGCGATGCAGGAACGGCAAGCGACCGTTGACGGAGAAACCCGGCCGCTGCCTGCGCCATTCCTCGTAATGGCAACCCAGAATCCAATAGAAATGGAGGGGACCTTCCCTTTGCCGGAGGCACAGCTCGACCGGTTCATGCTTCGTTTGAGGCTAGGATACCCCACACCCGAGGAGGAGTCGGACATACTATTGAGATTCGAGCGCGACTCAGAACCGCCGGAGATTGACGCCGTCACGGATGCCAAGGAGCTTTCGGATATGCAGCAGTTGGCGAATCAAGTGCTGGTGGACGAAACTGTGCGGATGTACATCGTTGCTATTACTCAAGCGTCGCGGAAGCACCAGTCGCTTACTCTCGGCGCGAGTCCGCGCGCGGGTCTGGCGCTGTACAAGGCGTCTCAGGCACATGCCGCGCTCGACGGCCGCGACTTCGTTACGCCGGACGATGTCAAGGCACTCGCCATACCGGTACTCGCCCACAGGCTTATCGTCGCCTCTAACGCGCGCCTGCGAGGACGCACTGCGGGCCAGATTGTGCGTGATATTCTCGCCGAAGTGCCTGTGCCAATCGAGAGGTAGTGCGATGCTGAGCCAGATGTGGCATGAGCTTTGGGTCCTCATCTTCGTGGCGCTTATTGCCATCGGCATCTTCACCGGCGAGGGTTTGCTCATCGGCTTTAGCGTAATGGGACTGCTTGTCGTAGGCACGGCAAGACTGTGGAATAAGGTTTCGCTGGAACATGTAACTTACGAGCGTGAATTCTCCCAGCGGCGCGTGTTCATCGGCGAGAAAGCAACGCTTTCCATCACGCTCACTAACCGCAAGCCTCTTCCGCTTGGTCGCGTAAGAGTCGAGGACGAGGTGCCGGCGTCCATGGAGCTGGACGGCGCCGATGTGGTGGGTAGCCCTAATCCGGAGGCAAAGACTCTGCTCCATTCCGCATCGATGTCGTGGTATGAGCGAATACGCTGGACTTACGAGTTTCAATGCAGTCGTCGCGGCTTCTTTCGCGTCGGTCCCTCTACCCTCCGCAGCGGGGACCTGCTTGGTTTCTTCAGCAGTGAGAAAATCCCCAGAGACCGAGACTATGTGCTGGTCTATCCGCGCATCGTCTCCCTTCCTGAAATCGGCATACCGTCTGCGCGGCCTCTCGGTGAGACACGCGGCGGCATACGCATCTTCGAGGACATTTCCAGACCGATGGGTCTGAGAGACTACCAGATAGGAGACCCCCTGAAAACGGTTGACTGGAAGGCGACAGCGCGGATGCAGGAACTTCAGGTCCGCACCTACGAGCCTAGCTCATCCATGTCGGTCATTCTAGCCGTCGCGGTGGACACTATGGAGCACACTTGGGAGGGATACTCCGCAGTCCACCTGGAACGCATAATCACAGCTGCGGCATCGCTCGCGGTGTATGCCTCCGAACGCCAATACAGCCTCGGCTTGTTCTCGAACGGCACGCCCGTTCTCGCCGACAGACCTATGAAGATTGCGCCAAGCCAGTCCCCGGAGCAGCTAACGATTATCCTAGAGGCACTTGCTTCCATTAGACCACTCCCCATGGGTTCGATCGCAGGACAGTTGGGACAGCAGTGGCGCAGTTTCCCTCTGGGCGCAACCATCGTAATCGTGCTTTCTCTCGTTGCCGATGAGTTGCCACAGATACTCGACAACATGCGCGCTCATGGCTACAAATTGGTCGTCGTATATGTTGGCGATGAGCCGTGCCCGCCGATGCCCGAAGCCGTCCTCCTGCATGAAATCGGAGATGCGTTCGAAGGTCTTGAGTTCGCCGACCGCAGACACGCAAGGCGCTTTACCGCCATGAACTCAGTGGGAGATGTTTATTGAGCGCAATGCGGGAAAGACTGGTTACGGGCGCGCTGCTCCTATCGGAAAGCGCGTGGCTAGTTGCGCTCCTGGGCATCTTGAGCTTCCCCTTTGGCGCGACGAGCAGTCCCATATCATGGATCGCCGTCCTTGCTGTGATGTCCGTTTCGCTCATCTGGGCGCGTACACTATCTCTGATGATAATGCCCCCTTTGATGGCTTATGGCTTGCAGATGCTGGCCGGAGTGATAGTCGTCTATCTGATGGTAGCCTCGCAGGTATCACTGGAGCTAGGCTCTCTCAATCTCGGCTGGATAAGCGCAATGACTTCAGAAGAGGCTCCGGAAAGATTCGTACTCACGGCGTTGTACGGCAGTCTTGGCGGCACTGCGCTATGGTGGCGCGGCGGACACATCGGAGCTTCGGACATTCCCGCCGAGAGCCTTAGCACGAGCTTCAGAATCGGCATCCTGATACTCGCGATCGCCGCGGTTATCGACATCGCGCATCCGGCAGACCTCAATGTATTTCCTATGATGTTCGTCTTCTTCGCGTCCGGAGTAGCGGGGCTGATAGTCGCGCACATGGCGCCTACTTCGCAGGAATCCAACGGGACGCGGGCATGGACACGGGTTATCGGAGGACTGGTGGCTGGGCTAGTCGCGTTAGGCTTGCTGTTCAGCCTACTTCAGCGCGATGTACTCGCTGTCATCGCGGCGCCGATTTTATGGGTGCTCCAACTACTCGCCACAGTAGTCTTCTATGTCATCATATTCCCGCTCGCTTATATCATCGACTTCGTTACGCGCGGCATATTCGCGTTGCTGCTATGGCTAGGAGGAGAACCTAGCCCGGACAGGCAATTTGCGCCACCACAAGCAGTAGGCGCATTGGAGGGCTTCGCCAGAGACGGCGAGGCTGAGCCTGCCGCGATGCTACTGCTCCAGATTCTTCAGTGGTCTATCGTTGCTGCAATCATCATCGGGGCGCTGCTGCTGCTGGCTCTTGCGTTCAAGCGCCGAGCAAGAAGCAGGAGCGAGGCATCGGACGGACATCGAGAGTCTCTGATCGAAGACGCCGATGTTGCCTATGACTTCGCTAATCTTCTGTTCAACATGCTGCCGTCCCGCTTTCGCAGGCGCAGGGCGAACCGCGCCCTTCGTGTACCTTCCGACGACCCGAACATCACGGATGTCTTCCGCATCTACTTCGGGATGCTGATGCTTGCCGAAGAGCGCGGCAATCCAAGACAATCCAGCGAAACCCCAGCCGAGTTTCAGGTGACGCTGGAGCGAATACTGCCGCAGGGACTCGTTCGAGCGGCGACCAGAGCTTTCACTCGCGCCTGCTATGGGCATCATCCCGCTTCACGCGAACAGATAGAAGAGATGCGCGAAGAACTGGAGCGCGCCGCGAGCGAGAAAAATTAACCTGACATAAAAGCAAGTCCCGACTGGCACAAGGCTTCAGCCTGCTATAATACGCGAAACCGCTTGCCCTGAACATGGAGCGACGACCATGGCGACTATGACCGAAACCAAGCTGCTGACCGCCGCCGACCTCTTACGACTGTACGGCAAGGGTGTTCGTGGCGAACTAATCCGGGGGGTGCTTTGCGAGACTATGCCAGCAGGCGGAGAACACGGCGAAATCATAATGAATCTGGGCGGCGAACTGAGGAACTTTATCAAGCCAAGACGATTAGGTCGTCTGGCGGGTTCAGACTCTGGTGTCTGGCTAGAGCGCGAGCCAGACACGGTGCGCGAACCCGATATAGTCTTCATTTCCGCGAACAAAATTGCGCCCGGCGTCAAGGTGACAGGTTACTACGAAACTATCCCCGACTTAGTGGTGGAAGTAAAATCTCCCAGCGACAGCCGCCGAGAAGTTAACGATAAGGCACGCATGTGGATAAGCTACGGCGTTCCTCTAGTATGGGCGTTGTATCCCGACAGCCGTTCCATAGATGTGCATACCCCTGACGCGCCCCTGTCAACCCTGACCGACTCCGACTCTCTGGACGGCGGCGATGTTCTACCAGGTTTCTCCTGCAATATAAGCGACATCTTCGACACCGACCTTTAATTGAATTGGTGAAAAAGCCCCTGCCTCCCTGATGGAAGAAGGTTAGGATTGCGATTCCATCCCCATCCTCCAATCGAAACCCTAGCAAGGAGTGGATGACCCTTGACAGAACTAGGCTTCGGCTCCGATGTGCTGCTATGGAAAGCCGTACTTCTGACAGTCGTGTCATTCCTGGTAGGCATCCTAGGCGGCTTTGTCGGCCTCGCGCTCGGCACGATAAGGCTGCCCGCGATGCTGCTGCTGGGCATGCCCGCCCCAATCGCAGGCGGCACCAACATCCTCGTCAGCGGCTTGGCGTGCATATCCGGCTCGATACGACATCTACGCGAAGGCCGCGTCAACATGCGTATTGTGCTGGTAATGGGCGTTCCGGCATTCATCGGTGCTTTCATCGGCGGCTTCCTCAGCGACGATGCGCCAAAGGGGTTGCTGATATTGCTTGCGGGACTGCTAGTATTCTGGCAGGGCGTGGAGTTCCTGATAATGGCTCGCGAGCGCCGCAGCGAAGAAGGGACTGATACGAACCTGTTCGGCGGTGAACTCTCAGGCTCGGAAGGAACATTCACTCCGGGACGCATGTCCGCCGAAGCGGGCATAGGCTTTGGCGTAGGACTGCTCGGCGGTGCCGTCGGTCTCATACTAGGCAGCATTCGACTGCCTGCGCTGATTCGCATCTTGCGGGTTGACCCACGCATCGCCGCCGGTACGAACCTCTTCATCGGCATGCTGATAGGCGCGTTCGGGTGGGTCGGACACGTCCTTGAAGGCGAGGTTGATTACGCTCTGCTGGTGATGATGGGCGCGGCCGCCATGATAGGCAGCTACTACGGCGCAAAACTCACGGGGCGAGTTCGGCTCGTCAACCTGATACTGGCAATGGGACTTGTACTCTTGGTGGTAGGCGTCTTCCTCACCGTGCGCGGCGCAATAGATGTATTCTAGCCGCCCTGACAGGCTAGGATGTGTTGACATTTCGATATTTCAACTCGTCATTCCCGCGCAGGCGGGAATCCAGTAGCTTTCAGACAGCGTAAACGATAGGAATCGGCTATATTTTACGACTCTGGATTCCCGTTTTCACGGGAATGACGCAAATGTCAACAGAACCTAGCAACTCCATCAGAAAATAGCTCTACCCAACACTATCCCCGCAAGCGCAGCAACCACACCAACCAGGACGCTGCCAACAATGTTGGTTGTGGCGCGCATCCAGTCACCATCGCCCGCAAGCAGCACGCTCGCCACGGTGAGAGTCGAGAAAGTTGTGTATGAACCGAGGAAGCCGACCGCCATAAATATCCTTGCTTCCTCAGACAGCCCCAAGCGTCCGGATGCCGCAGCCAGGACAAGCCCCAGCAGAAACGAGCCGCTGATGTTCGCAGCAAATGTGCCCAGCACCGTCGGACCCACCACTGCGCTCACAGAGCGGTCAACGGCGTAGCGGGACATAGCGCCGAGCGCGCCGCCCAATGCTACCAGCGCCCAGAGGAGCAACAGCCTACCCTCTCGGCAGTCCAAGCCCGCGCGAAGCGATTATATTGCGCTGTATCTCGGATGTGCCCGCTCGTATCGTCAGCGATACCGAATCCATCCACTGCTGCGCGATTCTGCCGTTTATGTACGCCCACTTCGATCCTTCGTCAAGCAGTCCATACATTCCAAGCATCTGCATCCCAAGCTGGCTGATTCGCTGGCTTATCTCGCTGCCCACCAGCTTGGCGGCGGACGCCTCCTTGTTCGGCACAAGCCCTTCACTCTGCATCCACGCCACATTGTAAGCAACCATCCGCCCAGCCTCGTTAGCGGTCCAGAGTTCTGCAAGCCTGCGCCTGAACTTGTCGTCCTGGTTGAGAGTGCCGCCATTCAGACTTATCTTCTTCGACAGGTCCGCAAGCTCTTCCAGGTCGCGCCGGTTCGAGCCGTAACGCCCCACTCCCGACCGCTCGAAGTCCAGCGTAGTCGCCGCAACATACCAGCCCCGGTTCTTCTCGCCAATCATGTTCCGCTTCGGCACGCGCACATTCTCGAAAAACACCTGATTGAAGTAGTGAACGCCGAACATGTTGATGATGGGCGCAACCTCTATTCCCGGCGTATCCATGTCCACGATGAGCACACTGATGCCGCGATGCTTCGGCGCATCCGGATCCGTCCGTACCATAATGTAGCAGCGATTTGCGCGCTGCGCCCCGCTCGTCCATATCTTGGAGCCGTTAAGCACAAAGTCATCGCCGTCTTCCACGGCGCGAAGCTGAAGCGACGCTAGGTCCGATCCCGACTCCGGCTCGCTGAACCCCTGGCAATACACCGCATCGCCGCTTGCGATTTCAGGCAGGTATCGCGCCTTCTGCTCATCCGTGCCGTACAGCATGATGGATGGACCAACCATGTGCGTCCCCATGCTGGTATCTCGCGTGGGCGCCCGGAAATACGCCGTCTCCTCGTTGTAAATCATCTGCTCGATATGCGGCCTACCCTGCCCGCCATACTCTTCGGGCCAAGCGAGAGTAAGCCAGCCCTTATCAACGAGCTTCCCCGTCAGACTGCGAATAGTCCGCCAGTTCTCGTCAGTGAAGTAGTCATCCGGAACGATACCGTTCCAGTCCCCACCGAGATTCTCGGCAAGGAAATCTCTGACTTCTTGGCGGAAGTCTTCCTGTTCACGCGTAAATTTGAAGTCCATGTCTTTGCTTATCTTTCTGGTCTTTTATGCACCTTGAGGTTTCAGAATAGAGTAGCGGTACAGTCCGAATATCTCCTAAGCTCTTATCAGACTCTCAACATACCGCCGCGCCGCAATCGCAGCAGTCGCCCCGTCCCCTGCCGCGCTCACCAATTGCGCCGCCGAGTTCTGCCTAATGTCTCCCGCAGCGAATATACCCCGCGCAGGCGTGCTCATCCAGATGTCGGTAGGTATATGCCCGCCATTGTCAAGCGGCAGAACATCTTGCAGATAGTCCGTATTCGGGTGCAGCCCGATGTAAATGAAGATGCCTGATAGATCGACTCGTGATGTCTCTCCGGAAGTCTCGTCCACGACTGACACGCCCTCGACCTGACCATCGCCCAGGATCTCATTCACGGACGTATTCCAGAGAACTTCGATTTTCGGATTGGACAGCACGCGCTCTTGCAGTATTTTTTGTCCGATGAATTCATCAGAGCGGTGAAAAAGCAACACGCGCGACGCATACTCAGTCAGAACCAACGCCTCGTCGAGTGCCGAGTCGCCGCCGCCCACAACCGCGACCGTCTGATTCATGAAAAAGCCGCCGTCGCAGGTCGCGCAATACGACACACCCGCCCCGTAAAGTTCCTCTTCACCCGGCACTCCCAGCTTTCGCAGCGTGGAGCCTCCGGCGATGATGACCGACCTGCCCGTGTACTCTTCGCCCCACGCCGACACGCGCCAGTTAGCGCCGTCCTGCTCCAGTTCATCGACTTCGCCGAGCCGTATCTCAAGCCCGTAGTTCATCGCCTGCTGTTGCATCAGGGGCCCGATTTCTGCGCCCGATATGCCGTCAGGAAAACCGGGAAAGTTCTCGATGCTCTCCGCATTGATAACCTGACCGCCCGGCATCAGCCGTTCCAGCATCAGCGTCCGCAGTCCGGCGCGGCATGTGTATATGCCTGCTGTGAGTCCCGCTGCGCCGCCCCCGATGACGATTACATCGTATATCTCTTCCTGCATATTTGACCCTTTGACGACTTTAGATCAGACCTTGCTCGCGCACCTCGGCCAGAGCGCTCCCGATAGCTTCCACAGAATCGTCGATGTCCTGCTCCGTATGAGCCGCGCTCAATATGAAACGCGCTCCACCGTGCGCGTTACCCGTATGAACACCATGATTGAGCATCGCAAGGCCCAGCTGAGTCTGCATCTCGGCATCATCCGCGTTCCGCATATCGCGCGCCGCGTTGGCGTTCTTATCAGGATCAGCCGCGTCCGCTTCTACGTTAAGCCGCAGGAAGATAAGTGAGTTGATGCCCGTAGCGCAGCCCGGAATCTCCAGCTTCGTCAGCATCTCATTCATTCCGGCTTTCAGCCGCTCTCCCATCGCCGCTGCCCTCTCGTTCACATCCGTGTTTGCCACCAATTCGAGCGCCTTGATGCCCGCGACCGCCGACAGCGGATTGGCGTTGAAGGTCCCGTTATGCGCGATGCGCCTGTCCGGGTCGTTCGTGCCCTCGATCATGTTGATGATGTCCGCCTTGCCAGCCACAGCGCCACCCGGCAGCCCCCCGCCCAGAATCTTAGCCATCGTCGTCATATCAGGCGTTACGCCGTACAGGTCTTGCGCTCCCCCCTTCGCCACGCGAAATCCCGTCACCACCTCGTCGAAAATCAGCACCACGCCGTTCTTCTCCGTAATATCGCGCAACTCATGCAGGAACCCCGGTCGTATCGGCTCCAGCCCCATGTGCGCGCCCGTCGGCTCTAGTATTATCGCGGCAATGTCGTCGCTCTGTTGAAGCGCCTGCTCCACCGCGCCGATATCGTTTGGCGGCAGCACTATCATCGTGCTCAGCGTCTCCTGCGGAATGCCTCCCAAGCCTGCGCCGCCCGCCGCTAGATAGTCGCTCCAACCATGGAAATGTTCCTCGAACTTGATGACCTTAGTCTTGCCCGTATAGGCGCGCGCCATGCGAATCGCCATCATCGTCGCCTCTGTGCCGGAGCTATGGAAGCGCACCTTCTCCGCGCTCGGTATCAGCTGTTGCACCAGTTGCGCCCAGCGAATCTCCAGGTCCGACGACATGCTCAGATGTGTGCCTATCGCCACCTGCTCTTGCACTACGCGCACTATCTCAGGATGCGCGTGACCCAACAGCATAGAGCCGTGTCCTGTCCAGAAATCAATGATGCGGTTCCCGTCAACATCCCACTTCGCCCCGCCTTCACCGCGTGTGCCGTATAGTGGGAACGGCGACATGCGCCTGCCATCATGGGTTACACCGTCCGGAAATATCTCCCGAGCCGTGGCCCAGCGCTCCGCCGATCCGGTATGCAGGTCAAAGTAGCGTTGCTCAATCGTCGATACCATAGTTTTCCTTCCCTTTGGGTTCAGATTCTTCTACGGGGGCTGTCTGTATTATATCCCCGCGAGTATAATATGCAACGAACACTGAACTCACGCCTTAGGGCAGAATGGACGACACGATGAAGAGCTTTCTGACGAACCTGGAATGCACATACTGCGGCCTCGAACTCTCGGCGGACGAACCGCACCGCACCTGCCCTGAATGCGCTAAGGTGCTGTATCCGCGCTACGACTTGCAGGGTGCCGGTGCTGCGCTTAAGCGTGAAGACCTGAAAGACCGCCCGGCAAACATGTGGCGCTACTTTGAGGTAATGCCGGTCCGCGACGAAGCGAATGTGGTCACACTCGGCGAGGGCTTCACGCCCATATTCAAGGCGGAGCGACTAGGCGCTGATACCGGCTGCTCCACCCTCTATATCAAGGACGAAGGCATCAACCCCACCGGCTCGTTCAAAGCGCGCGGCTTAGGCGCGGCAGTATCTAAGGCAAAGGAACTGGGCATAACGCGCCTCACAATGCCGTCCGCCGGTAACGCCGCCGGCGCGATGACCGCTTATGCAGCTAAGGCAGGCATGGAAGCCTACGTCTTCATGCCGAAGGACGCTCCCGAAGCCAACCGTGTCGAAGTTGACCTCACCGGAGCGATACTGGAACTCGTGGACGGCTACATAACCGACGCCGGCCGCATCTCGGCACAGCGCGCGGAGGAACTGGGGCTGTTCGATGTATCGACTCTGCGCGAGCCATACCGCGTCGAGGGCAAGAAGACGATGGGTTACGAGATTGCCGAGCAGATGGATTGGACGCTGCCTGATGTCATCCTCTATCCGACGGGCGGCGGCACCGGCATCGTCGGCATGTGGAAGGCGTTCGACGAAATGGAGGCGATGGGCTGGATTGATGGCAAGCGTCCCAAGATGTTCGCTGTCCAGTCTGAGGGCTGCGCGCCCATCGTGCGAGCCTTCAACGAAGGCACGGAGTTCGCGGAGCCTTGGGAGAACCCGGACACGCTTGCCGCAGGCATCCGAGTTCCCGCCGCAATCGGAGACTACCTGATACTTCAGGCGCTCAGGGAAAGCGGAGGCGGCGCAATTACTGTTAGTGAAGAAGAGATACTGTCCGACCTGCGAGCTGTAGCGTCTCTTGAAGGCATGTTCGTCTGCCCGGAGGGAGCCGCTCTCTCCGCCGCTCTACGCAAGCTGCTCGCTGACGACACGCTTTCGCCCGACGAGTCAATACTGCTGCTCAACACAGGCTCAGGACTGAAGTACCTCGATATGATTCGCTAGGTCTTGTCTTCGTCATTCCCGCGCAGGCGGGAATCTAGTCCTTCGGTCGTGGAAGAGACTGGATGCCTGCGATACTTATAGCAACTTCAGATCCCTTACATACGGCGCGAAGGTCGCCATAGAAGTGCGGAACATCTGCTCCACCAGCGCATGGTCCGGCACGCATTCCGGGCATTCCTCATTGACGCCCTTGTGGTACTTCACGGTCAGCGTGCCACCCTTCATGTCGATATACTCAAGCGAGCCGCCTTCCGACCCAACAATCACCTGCATATTGTCTAGTATCGCCTGAACTCCGGGGTCTGCATTGACTACCACTTGGGCGCCTCCTTATTCCTAAATCAAGCCTACTCGTGAGGTTATGCTCTCCATTCGGCTGTGTCAAGAATACCCGGCGGTATTCCCGATTACAGATAATGGCCATCTTGCTAGACTCTATATCCTGTAAAGCGTCTCAGTGTTTCGGGCAAACATGTCTCGCTTCTCGTCTTGCGAAAAATCGGTAACTATCTCCGTGTATGAGTCGATGAGAGTATCGTAGTCGCTGAACAGGCTGTCAACCGGCCAGTTGGTTGCGAAGATGCTTCGTTCCACGCCGAAAGCATCAATGCACCCGAGCACCCATGGACGGATGCTGTCCACCGTCCAGCTGTGGTCGCCCATGCCAAGCCCCGAAATCTTGATTATGATATTTTCCGCGGTAGCGGCAGTCGCCATTCCCTGCTTCCAAAGTTCAAAGTATTCCGGCGTGCGCTCGGCAGGATTGCCCGCGTGGTCGATTACGATAACTGTGTTCGGGAACTTGTTAGCCAGCGCGACCAGTTTCTCCATATCCTGGCACTGAGCCGCGATGCTCGCATGCAAGTTATACTTTTCTAACAGTGCGTATCCCCTGTGAAAGTCATCCGCGACCAGAAAGTCCCCGTGTGAGAAATCCCTGATACCGCGCATCCTCGGAAATTCGCAGTGCCTTTCGAGCACCGATTCCACATTAGGATCACGCAAGTCCGCATACGCAACAATTGCATGCGGGAAGCCGGTGCGCTCGGCAGCGTCCTCTAACCACTCCGTCTCCTTAACAGGGTCCTCCGAACCGATAGCCGCCTGCACATGCACCGCCTTCGTCACATTCGATGCGCGAGTGGTCTCGATGAAGTCTTCGGCGAGAAAGTTTCGCTCGCCCAGTTTTCTCATCTGCTTGCCGATGAGTGGCGGATCAACATCCGGTTGCCAGTGCCCGTAGAAAAGTTCAGGATGCTGCATGTCGTAAAAGTGTACATGCGAATCAACAAACTCCAGTTTCGCCATGCTCCGCTTTCCTTCTGCTTTCTAAATCAAAACGATAAACTTAAAATCCAAGGGCGCTATTTCTTAGCTTCTCGCAGTGCCTCGACAAACGAGCGCTCTTCTTCAGTCAAGTCGGCATTCTCCAGCAAGTCTGGCCTCCGCAGTGCGGTTCGCCGTAGCGACTCCCGCCTGCGCCAGCGCTCAATCTCACCGTGATTGCCTGATAGCAGCACTTCCGGCACTTCGCCGCCTTCATGCATAGCGGGGCGCGTGTACTGCGGAAACTGAAGTAGCCCCGTGGAGAACGTGTCGTCTTGGGTTGACTCGATGGACCCCACCGCTCCGGGAATAAGGCGCGTAACCGCGTCTATTACAATCATGGCAGCCAGTTCGCCGCCACTCAGCACATAATCGCCGACACTAATCTCACAAGTCGCCAGATTCTCGGCTACACGAGCGTCAACCCCTTCGTACCGCCCGCAGATGAGAATGAGGTCGTCATTGGTAGCCATTCGTTCCACGACGCGCTGTGTCAGCGGCGTCCCCTGCGGTGTGAGCAGAATTATGGGAGTGTCATCAGCCAGGTCAGCGCCGGACTTCACGCTCCTAACCGCACCGAAGATAGGCTCAGGCTTCATCACCATGCCGTACCCGCCACCGTATGGGTAGTCGTCAACACTGCGGTGCCTGTCAGTCGTGTAGTCGCGAATATCGTGAAGGCGAATCTCAACCAGTTCACGCTCTACGGCGCGCGCGATGATGCTCTCCGACAGGGGGCCGTCGAACATCGCTGGGAAGATGGTCAGCACATGGAAGCGCATGGCATCAAGGCATAGCGTGGGTGCGCCAGCCCTTGACCATTTCCAGCCCGTGAACAAGCGCGGGCATCGCAACGGCTAGAGTCTCCCGCACTGCCTTCTCGCTGCCAGGAAGGTTGACTATGAGGCAGCCCGAGCGCACTCCTGCCGTGGCGCGACTGAGCATCGCGAAAGGCGTGAACTGCATGGTCTGCATCCGCATCGCTTCACCGATTCCGGGCGCTTCAATATCGAGAACGGTCCGTGTTGCCTCCGGCGTTACATCGCGCGGACCGAGTCCGGTGCCGCCGGTCGTCAGTATCAGGTCAACACTGGCGCCGTCGCACCATTCCCGCAGCTTATCCGCAATCTGTGGCTCTTCGTCCGCAACCACATCGCGCAGCGCAAGTGCGTATCCTTCGGCAGCCATTATTTCACAGATGGCGTTTCCGCTCCCATCTACTGCGCGTTCGCCGCTCGCGCCCGTATCGCTAATGGTGAGCACTCCCAGCTTAAATCTGTTGTCCGAATCGCTTGCCATGTTCGATAACTCTTTCAAACATTGTATTAGAACTGTATTGGAAATAGTGCAAACATATACACAAAATGTCCTTGCGTCTTTAGAGTTTACTTTGCGAAACTCGTCTCACGGTGAAAGAAATCAGCGATACATGCACCAAATTCATTCTAGCATGGACGCTCGGTTTCACGCCACAGACCGGGAAGGTATTGGAAGGCTATCGAGGAGGAGACTAGCTTGCACCCGCGCCTTGCAACGCAGCGATATTTCGCACCACAACCTGGGTGAGTGCATATCACGCGCCTGTGTTAGTGGAGGAAGTGCTCTCTGCACTGCAAGTAAAACCGGGCGGCAAGTACATAGATGGCACCGCCGGTGAGGGAGGACATTCGCTGGCAATCCTGAACGCTGCGACTCCCGCTCCACTGGTCCTCTCCATAGACATAGACGACGAGGGACTGAAGACGGCAGCGGAACGAATCGGCGGATTTGCCGACAATTCAACCCTCATGAAGGCGAGTTACTCCGACATTGAACTGGTGGCGGCGGAGACAGGATTTAAGAATGCGGACGGGATACTGCTGGATCTGGGTCTGTCTTCACTGCAACTGGATAAAGGAGAGCGTGGCTTCAGCTTCAGGCACGAAGCTCCGTTAGATATGCGGTTCGACACATCGCAAGCGTTGACCGCAGACACAATTGTGAACGGCTACGTGGAAGCGGACCTGGCAGACGTAATCTACAGGCTGGGGGAAGAAAGAAGATCAAGGCGCATTGCGAGAGCGATAGTCAGAAATCGTCCGATAAGGACAACGACTCAACTCGCGGAAATAGTTTCAGATTCAGTTGGAAGACGGCGCGGCAGAATTCACCCTGCCACAAGGACATTTCAGGCAATACGAATTGCAGTCAATGATGAGTTCGGCAACATACAAAAGGGACTTGAGGGAGCAGTCAACTCGCTTGGCGTGGGCGGGCGCCTCGCTGTCATCAGCTACCACTCCCTCGAAGACCGCATCGTCAAGAATACCTTGCGTTTCATGGCTTCGGATTGCGTCTGTCCGCCCTCTGTTCCCCAATGTGTATGCGAGCACGAACCGACCGTTAAGATTGTCAATCGGCGAGTCATCAAGCCCTCAAGCGAAGAAGTGAGCGCAAACCCTAGAAGTAGAAGCGCCCGACTCAGAATCGCCGAGCGCATCTACTCCAGCAATTATGAAATCTAAATCTGCCATCGTGATTGAATCGGCATAGGAAGGCGATACACATGCGTGGAGCAGCAGTGGAAAACTCCAAGGTATTTGCGGCAATTGACATTGGCACCACTAAGGTGCTCACCGTCATCGGAAAGAAAGCGGACGATGGCCGTGTAGAGATACTCGGACACGGGATAGCCTCCTGCGCCGGGGTGCATAAGGGCGTGATCGAGAACGTAGTCGCCACCCAGGACGCTGTGCGTAGCTCAGTCGGCATGGCAGAGCGGACCAGTGGCGCGCACGTGGACACCGCCTTCGTCGGCATCAGTGGCAGGAGCATCTCCTACGAAAAGAGATACGACACGATTGACTGGGTTGGCGAGCATGGTGTCATTACTCACAACGAGGTCGAGAAGGTTCCCGTATCTGTCGCAGGGAATGGCAACGGCCGCAGCCATTTCGGGCGGCAGGTTATCCACGCTGTTCCTCGAAGCTATTCCATGGACGGCAGACTGGGCGTCTCAGACCCCGTGGGTATGCACACCAGCGAAGTGAATGTGGAAACCCACCTTGTCGAAGGTTCGGAAGCCGAGATTACGAAGCTGAAAAGGTCCGTCGAGGGAGCCGGTATCAGGATTGAATCGCTTGTCCTGAATGCTCTCGCCAGCGTCGAATCGACCATGCTGCAAGAGGAGAAGGTTCGCGGCGCGGCAATGATCGACATCGGCGGCGGAACGACGGATGTGATGGTCTTCAAGAATGGCACGATGCAGTATTCCTCCGTCATTCCGGTCGGAGGTTACCAGTTCACCAACGACATTTGCGTCGTCTATAACACTACTCATGACGCGGCTGAGGAAGTGAAACTTAACCACGCGAATGTCCTTCCGAACTCAGCGAGCATCCACGAGGAAGTTTCACTGCCTATATCCGGAGGGCACACATCCATCGACGTTTCCCTTCACGACGTCTGTCAGCTCATGCGTGAGCGAGCGCAGGAACTGACACGCATGATTACGCTCAAATTGCGTGAGGGCGGCATTCCCGACCTGCACGATTACCCGATCATACTCTCAGGCGGAGCGGCTAAGCTTGGAGGCTTCCAGGAACTCTTCCAGACGCTCACATCGGCTAATGTGCGGCTGGGTACCCCCTTAAGCTATTTCGGTGTGCCAAGGGAACTTCAGAAGTCCACTTACAGCACCGGCATAGGCATCTTGATTTGGGCAGCTTACCAGGATGATGACGAGCCTAAGCCTCACGCCATCGGAGATTATGAAGAGCATCGTTCTTCACGCCCGGCACAGAAGCCGCAAGCGCGAAAGGGTGGAATTCTCAGTATGTTCAAGAGATAGCTTCTCACGCCGCGGAATACATCAGCATTGAAAAACAAACATATTCTTACGATCAGGACTTTAGGGGAGGACAAAGAATAATGGCGACAGCAATCAGCGGAGAACTCGAATACGTGAGAGAGATGGACGGGATGGCGCGCATCAAAGTCATCGGCGTTGGCGGCGGTGGTTCCAATGCCGTCTCGCGGATGTTCCGCGAGCGCGTGCCTTCGGTCGAGTACATGATTGTCAACACGGACGCCCAAGCGCTCGTTACCTGCGACGTGCCGCTCAAGATGCGTATCGGCGACGGGCTGACCATGGGCAAGGGCGTTGGCGGCAACCCCGAACTCGGCATGAAGTCGGCAGAGGAAAGCCGCGAAGAACTGTATGATGTGATTCGCGATGCCGACATGGTATTCGTAGCAGCCGGAATGGGCGGCGGAACCGGCACGGGCGCAGCCCCGGTCATCGCCGAAATCGCGCGAGAAACCGGCGCGCTGACCGTCGGCGTAGTAACAAGGCCCTTCGCATTTGAGGGCAAGCGTCGGGCAGACTCGGCTGAAGAAGGCATAGTTCGCCTCAAAGAGCACGTTGACACCCTGCTCGTCATTCCAAACGAGCGGCTGCACATCATCTGCGAGGAAGAGATTACCGCCCAGAACGCATTCCTGATGGCAGACGACGTGCTGCGAATGGGCGTGCAGTCCATCGCCGAGCTGATAACCGTGCCTGGCGAAATCAACCTCGACTTCGCAGACGTTCAGTCAATCATGCAAAACTCCGGACCCGCATGGATGTCCATCGGCTGGGGTGTAGGCGAGCACCGGGCAAGAAGCGCGGCACAGACCGCCATCACCAACCCGCTGTTGGACGTGTCAATCGAGGGCGCGCGCGGCGTTCTGTTCAACATCACGGGCGGCAGCGACCTCAGACTATCAGAGCTACATGAGGCTGCCGAGGTCATACAGCGCGTAGTCGATCCTGACTGCAACATCATCTTCGGCATGGCGACCGACCTCAAGATGGAAAATGAAATCAAGCTCACCATCATCGCCACCGGGTTCGAGAATCCCGGCGACATCAAAGAGAACGATGAAGGCTACGCGGACATGCTGCTCGAAGCTATGTCGAGCGACAGCGGCAAGCTAGACCTTCCGCCCTTCCTGCGGAGATACTCCAAGCCTCAAAAGGAACAGGCGAGCAGGAACGGCACGCATTAGAACTGCCGCATCACTCATCAGCGGATGAGCAATCTCCTCGCTTGAGCGGGCTGTCCAATACGGCAGTCCGCTCATTCTTTAAGCAATGACTTACTTGCAAGCACTGGCGCATGGGTAATCCCGGCTGCTGTACGCTCCAACTCGCTAACCAGAAACCTGTCGTGCCGCTCTTGCACCCTTATTTCAGAAGTTCGCCTCCATATCGAAGACTTTCTGCATGCGCCGCACATGTCGTTCCTCGCCGGAAAATTCCGCAGACGCGAACGCGCTTACAATCTCACGCACCAGTTCCTCGCCGATTATCCGCACGCCCATGCAAAGGATGTTCATGTCGTCGTGCTCAACGCCCTGATGCGCCGAGTATGTGTCGTGGCACACGCTCGCACGAATGCCCCGAACCTTGTTCGACGCCACGGAAGCTCCCACTCCACTCCCGCACAGAACCACCCCCCTGTCCGCGTTCTCGGCAGCCACATACTCCGCGACAGCCTTGGCGAAATCAGGATAGTCGTCCAGCGCATCGTAAGTATGCGCTCCCAAGTCAACCACTTCGTGTCCCTGTGCTTCCAGCACTTCCTTGACAGGGGCTTTCGCCGGATAGCCCGCATGGTCTGCGCCAATCGCAATTCGCATTTTTCTTCCCCTCGCTCTATGTCATGTATCGCAGTAAAAGTGTAAGTATCTGCCCCATCCGCGTCAATCGTACTCACTCATCGAGACAATTGCATAAGTCCCTTCCCCCTTGATGGGGGAAGGTTAGGATGGGGGTGAAAATACCTGTATCATCGCTATACCTGCACTTATGCAAGATTCTCACTCATCCCACCGATCCTGTACATCCTGCTGATTCACCTTCATTGAGATAACCGCAGCCTGATGCTAAACTGCGCGCCAAACGGTGTAGGCTAGATGACATGGTCAAACGGATTATGCCAAGCGGTATAGGAGTATGTGACGCAATGAAAATTACTGAAGTCAAAGCCATCGCTACCAGGCCGCCGGAAGCCACGCGCAACTACGTATTCGTCAAAGTCTCGACAGACGAGGGCATCGTGGGTTGGGGCGAGGCAACCGTAGGTGCCGTCTCCGTCGGTGCCGTCGTAGAGGAGCTAGGCGAGACCCTGATAGGAAAGAATCCTTTCCGTATCGAAGAGCACTGGCAGAACCTGTACAACTTTGGGCATAACGTGCGCGGTGGCGTCCTACATATGGCTGCGATCAGCGGCATAGACATCGCGCTTTGGGACATCAAGGGCAAGGCTCTCAACGTCCCAGTGTACGAGCTTCTGGGCGGGGCAATGCGCGATAAGTTCTGGGCTTACGGTCGATTCGACGGACGCACTCCGGACGACGCAGTGAAGAATGCCCTATCCTGGGTCGAGCAGGGCATCACCGCACTCAAGGGCGACCCATTCGCGCATCAGGGCTTGTTCACAACGGTCGAGTCCGAACGGGACGCCCTTGCCAAAGTCAAGGCGGTGCGTGAAGCCGTTGGCGATGATATAGAGCTGCTCATCGAAGTCCACGGCAGGCTCGCGCCCCACGAGGCAATCCGCATGGGCAACGCGCTCGAAGAGTACCGCCCCTTCTGGTTCGAGGAGCCTGTCCCTCCGGAGAACATCGACGCGATGGCGAAGGTAACTGCGGGCGTCAACATCCCCATCGCCACGGGCGAGCGCATCTACACTAAGTGGGGCTTCCGCGAGCTGTTCGAGAAGCAGGTCATTGACATGGCACAGCCGGACATCTGTCACGCAGGCGGAATCCTCGAACTGAAGAAGATTGCGGCAATGGCTGAGACCTACTATGTCGGCTTCTGCCCGCACAACCCCTACGGCCCTATCAACACGATGGCAGCCCTCCATGTGGACGCCACCTGTCCAAACTTCCTCATACAGGAAGGTGGTCACGGCGCATGGTATCAGCATGTGGTCAAGGGCGAGTTCCCATTTCAGACAGACGGCTACTTCAGCCTGCCGAAAGGCATCGGGCTGGGCATCGAACTGGACGAGACCGCGATGCTCAACCACCCGCCGGGAGACGACAGCCACCCCGAAGGTTACTTGCAGGCGGCGCACTTCCCCTCCCGCCAGCAAAACACCTGGATCTGATTTGAAGCGGGCAGAAATTCCTGATACTATACTCGCGCAGCCAATCCTGACAGGAACGGTGAGCGCTTACAATGAAATCACTCAGTATCAAATTAGCTGTTCCTTCGGACAGCGCCAAGGTCATTTGTCTTGAAAAGCCTTCCTGCAAAGGCGCGGGGAGGCTTTTTGTCGTTATAAGTCAGTATCGTTTAAGACAAATTGTCTGAGGTGTATATGAGACGCGCGAGCATTACCGATGTGGCCGGCATCCTTGTCGGCCATCAGACAAACATCGAAGCGGCGACCGGTTGCACCGTTGTCCTATGCGAAGACGGCGCTGTAGGCGGCGTAGATGTGCGCGGTTCAGCGCCCGGCACTCGTGAGACCGACCTACTGCGACCCACCGCGCTCGTCAACGAGGTTCACGCGGTGCTTCTGAGCGGCGGCAGCGCGTTCGGCTTGGCGGCAGCGACAGGCGTAGTTCGCTACCTGGAAAGTGCCGGCATTGGCTTGCAGTTCGGCGGCGCGACGATTCCGATTGTTCCCGCCGCTATCCTGTTCGATCTGGGACTTGTCCAGGGCGACATCCGTCCCACCGCCGAAGACGGCGAAGCTGCCTGTTTCGGCGCCTCCGCTAACCCACCGGCCCAGGGCAGCGTGGGCGCGGGCACCGGTGCCACTGTGGGCAAGATGCTCGGTATAGACCGCGCCATGAAGGGCGGAATCGGCTCCGCCAGCATATCGTTCGACGATGGATTGTCTGTCGGAGCGATTGTCGCCGTGAACGCAATCGGCGGAGTGTACGAAGCTGCAACAGGGCGCATCGTGGCTGGTCCGCGCTCCGAAGACGGCAATGCAATACTTGACGCCATGGATGTCGCAATCTCGCCACCCGCAGTTTCGCCTGCTTCCAGGCAGCCCGTCTCAGCGTCGAACACCACAATCGGCGTCGTAGCCACCAACGCCGCCCTAAACAAAGAGCAGGCAAACAAGCTTGCATCCGCCGCGCAGGACGGCGTCGCCCTGGCAGTGCGCCCTGCACACCTCATGGGGGACGGCGACACGATGTTCGCTCTAGCCACCGGAAACAGCGACTCCGATGTCAACATGAACCGGCTGCTTGCGGCTGCCGTGGTATGCGTCAGCAATGCAATTGTCAACGCAGTAACCGAAGCCGAATCGCTCGGCGGCGTACCTGCGTTCAAGGACATCGTTGAAAATGACTAGCCTCAACAAGACATCAAAAATCGGGTACATCGGCGCTGGCAGGGTCGGCGGCTCGCTCGCCGTCGCTATGTCGAACGCCGGCTATCCCGTTGTCGCCGTTTCAAGCCGCACCCCCGCATCGGCAGCATCCTTCGCCGAGCGCATTGAAGGCTGCGCCCCCTACACCACCCTGCAGGATGCGGTTGACGCCAGCGACATGGTGTTCGTTTCAACTTCCGATGACGCTATACCGCAGGTCGCCCAGTCCGTGAGGTGGCGCAAAGGTCAAGGTGTAGCGCACTGCTCAGGCGCAGCATCTCTTGATGTACTCGAATCGGCAGAGGCGCAAGGCGCGATTGCGGGTGCGTTCCACCCCCTTCAGGCATTCTCCTCTGTGGAGAACGGCGTCAGAAGCATTCCCGGCATCACCTTCGGCATCGAAGGTAGCGATGAAATGCGCGCCTATCTTGGTGACCTGGCGCGCGCCATCGGCGGCAACCCTGTATTCCTCAACAGCGAGGACAAGCCGCTCTACCATCTTAGCGGGGTGATGATGGGCAACCTGCTGACCTGCCTGGTAGGCATATCCGCTGAGGTTTGGGAACACATCGGCTACACGCGAGACGACGGCGTGAAGGCGCTCATCCCTATGATGCGAGCCGTCGCCTACAATGTAGAGACTTCCGGCATACCCGCCGCGGTCGCAGGCCCCTATCCTCGCGGCGACCTGGGCACGGCTGTTAAGCACTTGCAAGCCCTCACGTCTCAGCATCCCGACCTGCTTCCGCTGTACCGCGAACTAGCGCTCGCCGGTCTGCATCTGGCAGTGGAACAGGGATTGTCGGAAGAAGGAGAGAACGCTTTCCAGAAGTTACTGAACGATAGTCGAAAGATCGAATGAGGTAAGAGCCATGCGAACCACAATTCGTGACATAGCGGCAATGAAGCGGCGCGGCAAGCGCATCGCCATGATAACCGCTTATGACTACACCTCCGCGCGCATAGTCGAGAACGCGGACGTTGACATTATCCTCGTCGGCGACAGCCTCGGACAGGTGGTGCTGGGCTACGACTCCACCGTGCCCGTCACGATGGAAGACATGCTTCACCATATCAAAGCAGTGGTGCGAGGTACCGAGAAAGTCCACATAGTCGGCGACCTGCCTTTCATGAGCTATCAAGCAAGCAGGTCGGACGCGATACGCAACGCCGGTCGTATTCTCAAGGAAGGTGGCGCACAGTCGGTCAAGCTTGAAGGCGGCAGGAGTGTCGCCAAGACCATGCGCCGCATAGTGCAGGCAGGCATCCCAGTGATGGGACACATCGGACTGACACCACAGGCGGTCAACCAGCTCGGCGGCTACCGCATACAGGGCAGAACCACAAAAGCCGCTGTCGAGCTGATTGAAGACGCAAAGGCAGTCGAGGACGCAGGCGCATACTCCATCGTTCTCGAAGGCGTGCCGTCTCAACTTGCCCAGATTGTGACCGAGCGCCTCAAAATACCAACGATAGGAATCGGCGCGGGCGTACACTGCGATGGGCAGGTGCAGGTCTTCCACGACATGATGGGCTTGTACACCGACTTCACCCCCAAGCATGCGCGCAAGTACGCTCACTTGGCCGAGCTTATGAACGGCGCCGTCTCAGAGTACATTGAGGATGTCCGCAACCGCTCGTTCCCGTCGGAAGACGAGAGCTTCACCCTATCGCCCGAAGTTCTCGCCGAACTCACAGGCGATCCGAACATCGCAACGCAGAGCAAATTCTAATGCAAATCATCGAATCAGTAGCAGCCTTCTGTCAGGCTCACGCCGAAGCGGAAAAGCCGCTTGGTCTCGTGCCCACTATGGGCTTCCTGCACGAGGGGCACATGGCGCTCGTCCGCCGCGCGAGAGAGGAAAACGCCACCGCCGCGGTCAGCATCTTCGTCAACCCAACGCAGTTCGGACCCAGCGAGGACTTCGCCACATACCCGCGCGATATGGACTCCGACCTGGCCAAGCTGGAAGGTGCGGGCGTCGATCTCGTCTTCGCGCCTCCGGTCGAAGAGGTCTATCCGCCCGGCTTCGACACTTATATCGACGTTGGACGCATAGGGGAACGGCTTGAGGGCGAGCACCGCGCCGGCCACTTCCGGGGGGTCGCCACGGTCGTCTGCAAACTTCTGACCATCGTCCGCCCCGACCGCGCATACTTCGGACAGAAAGACGCGCAGCAATGCCTTGTGGTCCAGCGCCTCAACGATGACCTGAATCTAGGCTCTGAAATTGTCGTCTGTCCCACCGTGCGAGATGCCGACGGACTCGCCTTAAGCAGTCGCAACGTCTATCTGAGCGCGACTGAGCGCGAAGCCGCGCTCTCCCTGTCCGGCTCGCTCCGGCTTGCCCAGGACCTGCATACTCACGGCGAAACGGACGCCGCCAGTATCCGGCAGCGCATGCGGCGGCTCATCACCGAATCTCCACTCGCGAGCATCGACTACATCAGCATAGCCGACGCCGACAACCTCGCCGAACTGGACACGATAGACCGCCCTGCCCTCGTATCCCTAGCCGTCCGCATTGGCAAGACGCGCCTAATCGACAATGTGATAATATCGACATAAGGTAATGTGTAAGCATATTGTGCAAAAGCAAAATGCAGGAATAATCAGTACGCCGAGTAGCCGCGGGTAGCCTAACATGGAAGTCGGGGCAGAAGGAGTGGAAATGACGACAGATGAAGCCCACGATTACGATAAAGGACACACGGACGGATACGCGGAAGGTTTCAACCTAGGTTACGGGAAAGGCTGTGACGACAGAAACGATTACGCAGCAGGTTACGACAATGGTTACTAGGAAGGACGCGAGGACGGATACGCCGACGAAACAGGATACAGCAAGGGTTATGAGAGTGGACGCGAGGACGGGTATACGGAAGGATACGAAGCAGGTTATGCCGAAGGACATCAGGCAGGATACGTAAAGGACACGGAGAGGGGCGTCAATATCAACTGGGATATACGAAGGGATATTTTGACAGAGATTGAGATATAGAAGCAGAATCCGGCGGAGATGGTGACGGGCTTCCATTTTGAACGCCACCCACATCAAGGGCAGTGCCGTCCATGGTACCTAGGGGGAACATGCAGATGTAGAGAGCGAGTGTAGTGTGTGTGTACAAAGTGTTGTGAGGGCTGCGATGCTGGATTTGCTAATAAGGCAGGTCCGTGAAATGTGCGAACTGCCACAAGCGGAGCGTAATATACTATACCTATTTCAAAGTGGAATGAGTGAGAAATGATAGCAAATGATGATCTGAAAGAGCGGGTAGCGCGGACTGAAGGAACACTGCCTCACTTGGCTACAAAGGCTGACATTAAAGGGCTGGAAGCTAAGATATATCTGATAGGCGCTGGTGTTGTACTATCAATACTGACACAGATAGGATTGTATTTGTTGAGGTGAACAGCGCAACCGCACTGAGAAAGTATATTCAGACGCTTACCATAGGCCAAGGATGCCTGTTGGTGAGCGTTTTCATTTATTTGACGCCCCGCTATCGGCGTTGACGGTCAATTTGGGTAAGATACCTGATAGTCGAATCTGGGGCATCGGAACGTGCGGCATCTAATGTGATATTATGACGGGTGCCAACAGAATGTACGGTACAAAAGGACACTGAATTGAAAATACTCGTAACAAACGACGACGGCGTGGAAGCGCCGGGGCTTTGGAAAATGGCGGGCGCGCTGAAAAGCCTCGGTGAAGTTGTAGTTGCAGCGCCCGACCGAGATCAGAGCGGCATCGGCAGCGCAAGAACACTCCTAGATGTCGTCAAGGTGCGCGAAGTAACCAACCCGCCCATAGAAGGCATCAAGACATTCGCCATTGAAGGCACTCCCGCAGACAGCGCGATTCTTGGGCTTGAGATGCTATCCCCAGGCAAGTTCGACTTTATGCTATCCGGCATCAACGACGGCTCTAACCTCGGAATGGATATATTGGTATCCGGCACTGTCGGCGCTGCCATTCAGGGCTACTACCGCCAGATGCACTCGATTGCGATGTCGGTAGCGTCCATCACGAACCTCCAATACGACGTAGCGGCTACCACCGCAGCATCTCTCGTCAAGACCATCGCCGCTAACGACAGCCTTCCACCGCTCTTCCTCAACGTGAACGTGCCAAACGCGACCACCGAAGGCATCAAGGGTGCGGAAGTTACTAAGTTAGGTCCGCGACTCTACTTGGAGAATGTCGAACGCGGCAGCAACGGTCGCAGGACCTACTACTGGATCAAGCACAACAGATTGTCCAATCGGTCCGTCGCGGACGACACCGACATCTTCGCCGTTCGCAACAATCGCATTGCCATCTCCGCGGTCAACGCCGTACTTGAACCCGACTTCGACTGCCCAGACTTGCAGCCACTGGCGCATGGCGTTATGGCGGCGCTGGGACTTACCAACGGAGTAGGCGCAATCTAGCATCAACACCTTTGAAGAAAAATCACAGTACACAGGAGGAAACCATGCTTTACGAATACCGAGTATATGAAACTCTCCCCGGCAGGCTGCCCAACATCAATGCCCGCTTCCGCGACCACACAATGAAGATATTCGAGAAGCACGGCATCAAAAACATCGGTTACTTCACCGCCGATGTCGGCGATTTCAGCGACCGCCTCATCTACATCATCGGCTTCGAGGACGCCGCCCATCGCGAGCGCGCATGGGAGGCCTTCCGCAACGACCCCGAATGGCAGAAAGTTCGCGCCGAATCCGAAGCGGACGGTCTTATCGTCAGCCGAGTCTTCAACACGACACTCACGCCCACAGACTACTCCCCGCTCCAATAGTGTCCACCCACGGACACGGCGCATACGGGGGATGAGTGAAGATGACACCAATCAACAAAATCAGCCTCTTCGTCAAATCCCCCGACAGCCTTCAAAAGGTAGAGCGCGTAACCGAAATGCCCCTCATGGTGATGTCCTTCGGTATGATCCCCATCCTGACGGGCTTGTACTTGTGGGACCTCAGCCCTGCTGAAGAACGCCTCTACACCGTGCTGGAAATCGGCATCTGGGTGTGCTTCGCCGTAATCTTCGCGTTCAAATTCATTCTCGCTCCAAGCAAGCGAGCCTACCTGCGTCATAACTGGCTCGACGCGCTCCTGGTCATCTTGCCCGTCATTCGCCCGCTCAGAATCATCCGCGCCTTCGTATGGCTAGCGCGCGATGTCTCCCGAATGAATCGCCTCGTAACCATCGAAAGCCTCGTCAGCTATGGCATTGGGATAATTCTTGTGGCGGCGACCATAGTTACGACCGTAGAGCAAAACGCCCCCGACGCGAGAATACACAGCTTCCCTGACGCACTCTACTGGTCGCTCGTAACTGTGTCAACCGTCGGCTACGGCGACTTCTACCCCGTAACCGTCATAGGAAAGGTAGTCGCCGTAACCTTGATGCTATCCGGCATAGGCATCTTTGGCGGCATAGTGGCAAAAATCGTCGCCGCGTTCGACAGCTCCGAGTAAGCCCGTCTCTCTTTAATTTAGCAAGGTCTGGGCGGAAGCGAAAATCTTCCCTATCCTGCCCCTTCTGTTAGCCCTCTCGCTCCCTTTAACTTGCCTTAAATCCCCGCAAGGTATATCCTGTTTGGCGGCATTTGGCGCATCGCGTCCGCCTCTAAACCAAAGACTGCAACACCGCAGAAACCACACGGGAGGTGCCATATAAGATGGCCGATTTGAGCAAGTCGGTTGCCATTGTTGGAGTGGCTGAATCCGACGAGATAGGAAGAGTAGAAAAGTCCAACCTTCAGCTTCACGCTGAAGCCGCCTATAACGCCCTCGAAGACGCCGGGCTGTCCATGAGCGATGTGAACGGTCTGATGACCGCCGGCACATCAACCATCAACCTCGGCGAGTACCTGGGCATCAATCCGACATACACTGATACGACTGCTGTCGGCGGCTCGTCGTTCATCATTCACATCGCGCACGCCGTCGCCGCCATCAACGCAGGCTACTGCGACACCGTGCTCGTAACGCACGGCGAAGCAGGTCGCAGCGCCCGCTCCCGCGCAGGCGGCAACGCCTCCGACGCGGGGCCCCAGTACGAATCCCCTTACGGATTCATCGGCGCGCCCATCAACTACGCGATGGCTGCCCGACGCTATATGCACATGTACGGCGAGCGCCGCGTGCGGCAAGGCATGGCGGAAGTCGCCGTAGCCACTCGCAAGTGGGCGAACCTCAACCCCAAGGCATACTTCAAGGACACTCCGATGTCCTTCGACGACTATCACGACTCGCGCTGGATTGCCTGGCCCTTCCACCTGCCCGACTGCTGTCTGGTAACGGATGCCGGCGGCGCTTATGTCGTCACCACTCCGGAGCGCGCGCGCGACCTGCCCAAAGCGCCCGTTTACGTTCTCGGCGCGGCAGAAGGCCACGACCACGGAATCGTAAGCCAGATGAAGAATCTCACACGCACATGGGCGCGCTACTCCGGTCCCGCAGCCTTGCAGATGGCTGGCGTAACCCATGACGACATCGACCTCGCTATGATTTACGACTCCTTCACCTACACGGTGCTGGCAACGCTTGAAAGCCTCGGATACTGCGAGCCGGGCGAGGGTCCCGACTTCGTGGCGAACCAGCGCACCGCTCCCGGCGGCGACTTCGCTATGAACACCAGCGGTGGCGGTCTGTCCTACACCCACTCCGGCATGTACGGCATGTTCCTCGTGCTGGAAGCTGTCAGACAGCTCCGCGGCGAGACCGGCGAGCGCCAGCTCGACGATCCCAAGCTATGCCTCATCAACGGCACCGGCGGCTCCCTCTCATCCACAGGCACAGTCGTCCTGGGCGTTGACTAGACAAAGGATAGTAACAATCCCTCCCCCTCCATGAGGGAAGGCGCGCATATTGTTCCTTCCCCCTTGATGGGGGAAGGTTAGGATGGGGGTGAATATGTCCGCCCCCACACAGAAAACTCAGGAGAATATGAATGACGCAAGCATACAGCAAGCCGCTGCCGACGCCGCAGGTCGAGTCCGACGTGTACTGGCAGAAGGCAAAGGAACACGAACTCTGGCTGCGCTACGACAACGACGCTCAGCAGTATTACTTCTACCCGCGTGACATCTCCCCGATCACCTTCTCGCGCAACACCGAATGGCGGCAGGTTAGCGGCAGAGCTACCCTCTACACCTATGCCATCGTGCATCGCGCGCCGCATCCGGGCTTCGTGGAAGATGTCCCATTCGTCACGGCATTGGTCGAACTCGAAGAGGGCCCCATAATGCCCACGAACATCGTCATGGACGACCCAACGCCTGAGAAGCTGGTAATAGGCATGCCCCTCGAAGTCGTCTTCGAGGACGTAACCGACGACATCTCCCTCCCCAAGTTCAGGCCCGCATAACGACAACGGTTCGTCCTGAGCCTGTCGAAGGACACTAAGCGAAGCAACTCGAAAAACCGAACAACAAAGAGGGCTGATAGTCAATTGCTGTCAGCCCTCTTCTTGTTATATCTACTCTATGCGTCCAGGTCAGCCTACCCGAAACCTGAACGCTGGCACCTGACGGCTACTCCTCATCCTCACACATCTTCCGCAATATCTGAAACGGGTATATCCCCGTATAGTGCCCGTCGCTCCACAAAAATTGCAGAGCGTACCTCCCTATCGGCAAATAGTCCTCCGCGCGAATATTCGCGTCAACCATCGCCGGGTCCAGAATCCGCCGCTGCGTCCATTCCTCCACGCATTCGGCGCAAGCGCAGTTCACGCGCAAATACTTACCCGTATAAAAGCAAGTATGCCCATCCGTCCACCGGATGGTAACCCCCTCATCCGACAGTTCTACGCTCTCAACACCCAACTCCGTCGTCATTGCCAACATCGCCTTTCGTTTCCGATTGCCGTTCGTAGTGAGCCTGTCGAAGGACCCAGCTGACGGACTGACTGATTGAAAAACTGACTGACTAACTATCCCTGCTTAATCAGCTTCTGCATCGAGCGCAATTCCTGCGGCGGGTCCATCTTGCTCCCGTAGTCCGCGTATGACACCTCCGCAACATAGATGTCGCCCTTCGAGTCAACGGCGATACCGTGCGGCGAATAGAAGCGCCCCGGTTCGTCCCCATAAGTCTGCGTGCCCAGCCGCGCCAGCCGGTTGCCTGTAGTGTCGAATATGCTCACGCGAGGCCCCAGTTGCGTCCCCATCCTATTCGGATTGATGCCGGAGAAATATTCGCCCACATAAATCAGTTCCTGGTCCCCCTTCGTATCGAGATAAAGACAAGCGGCACGGGACATGTTAATCCACTGCGCCTCGAACTTCCCTTCCGGGCTGAATATCTGGATTCGGTGATTCTCTCTGTCGGCAACATACACCCAGCCGTCCCTGTCCACGCCGACGTAATGTACGATGTTGAACTGCCCCGGATCGTTCCCCGACTCGCCCCACGAAAACAGGTGCTTCCCGTCCGGCGAATACTTATGCACGGCAGCGTTCGTATAGCCGTCCCCCACGTAGAAGTCGCCGTTGCGCGGATCGAACGCCACATGGGACGGAGCGTTGAACGGCTTGCCGCTCATCGGCGGTGAAGGCTGTCCCGGCGTTCCAATAGTCATCAGCACCTTGCCGTCCGGCGACATCTGCCTAACCGTGTGGTCGCCGTTGTCAACGCACCACAGGTTGCCGTCAGGCCCCACCGTAACGCCGTGCGGGTTGTTGAATATGCCGTGCCCCCAGGTTCGCTGCACATTGCCCTCTGTGTCAAACACGATCATCGGGTGCGTGCCGCGATTGAACACGTACACGTTGTCGTTCGCATCCACATCCACGGCGGTCGCTTCTTTGTATGTCGCGCCCTCCGGCAAGTTACCCCAGTCCTCTCCCGACACTTCATAAACCCAGTCTCCGGAACCAAGCAATACCATTCTAGTTTCCTCCATTGTCAGGTGTTGATAGCGTTCGTCAGCGCCGACTAAACTCGGCTCACCAGATGGTAACAGCCACTTGCCTCATACACAAGAACGGCGAGTTCAGCAACTTGACCGTTCCCACGCCACGAATATAATACGGGCATCAGTATCACACCATGGACAAGGTGTTCGGCACTTAAGCGCGCACGAAGGGAGTGTAGCCATGGCAACCATCGAAGAACGCTACAACGATATGTTCGGAAAGTCGGTCGCATGGTATGAGAGAGGCAAGTCTCTGTTCGCGGGCGGCATAACGCATCAGACCCGCTTCACATCCCCCTTCCCCGCCTACATCGACTACGCCGAAGGCCCCTTCAAGTACGATGTGGACGGCAACGAGATTATCGACTATGTGATGGGCAATGGCAGCCTCCTGATGGGTCACACCAAGCCTGAGATAGTCGAAGCCATCCGTAACCAAGTCGGCAGGGGCACTCACGCCGGCGGCGCATCGACCCACGAGGTGCGCTACGCAGAAGCTGTCAAGCGTCTAGTCCCGTCGCTTGAGCGTGTCCGCTTCACCGCGTCAGGCACAGAGTCAACATATCTCGCGCTCAGACTTGCTCGCGCCTACACCGGCAAGACCAAGATTGTGAAGTTCCACGAGCACTTCCACGGCTGGCACGATTATGTGACACCCGAATCAGGGCAAGCTCTTGGCGGCATTCCGCGAGAGGTCTTGGATACCGTAATTGTGGCGCCCGTTGACATTGCAGCCGTTGACGACATCCTCACGAACGACGACGACATCGCCGCCGTTATCGTAGAGTGCAACGGCGCGCACTACGGCACATTCCCCCTGCAAAACCCACAGTTCCTTCAGGACCTCCAGGACCTCACAAGAAAGCACGGCGTCCTCTTCATCATGGACGAAGTCGTTACCGGATTCCGCCTCTCTCCCGGCGGCGCGCAGGTGCGCTGGGGCTTGGAGCCTGACCTCACCACCATGGCGAAGATAATCGCAGGCGGTCAGCCCGGCGCGGCAGTCGGCGGCAGAGCCGACATCATGGAGCTTATGGCATTCCGCGATGATCTTGAGTGGGACAGCTTCGGCAGAGTTCCGCAGGGCGGCACATACAACGCCCAGCCCGTAACCGCCGCCGCAGGCATTGCCGCGCTCGAAGCCATAGCTAACGAGGGCATCAATGCCAGAGCGGACGCGATGGCACAGCGCCTCAAGGACGGTCTCAACGACGCCTTCATCCAAAACGAGGTAACGGGACACGCCCACGGCATCGCGTCCATCATACATGTGAACCTCGGCGCAGACTGCAACTGCGACCGCGACCTCTGCGACATGCCCTACCAGCAGATATACGACACCATGCCGGTGGAGATGACGCGCTCCCTGAGACGCGCTATGCTGGTCAACGGCGTGGATATGATGGGCGGACGCGCATTCCTCGTATCATCAGCCCACGAAGAAGAAGTAATCGACCGTACCACAGCCGCCTTCTCGCAGTCCCTAAAAGACCTCCGCACCGAAGGCGAACTATAACAATATCCCTTCCTCCCCCTAACAGGCTGACAGAGGCACATAAAATCGGCGGGTTAAGGAGAGGACGAAACCCCTTCCCCCTCTGGGGGAAGGTTAGGAAGGGGGTGAAAATCCCCTCCGTCCTGTCAATACATATCAATTCCTCTAGGAGAAACCATGACCCGATTCGACAACCAAGTCGCAATAGTAACAGGCGCCGCCACCGGCATCGGCTACGGCATAGCGCGCCGCCTCGCCTCCGAAGGCGCGCGCCTTGTCATGGTTGACATCGACGGCGAGCTTGGCGAGCAGTCCGCAAGCGAGCTATCCGCGCGCGGCAGCGACACCCACCTCGTAGTCGGCGATGTCTCCGAGCAATCCACCGCCGAAGCCGCAGTCCAAGCCGCCATCGACGCCTGGGGTCGAATAGACATCCTCGTGAACAACGCGGGCATCACCGGCATCGACGGCAACATCTGGGAAACACCCCTTGAAGAGATGGACCGCGTTTATCGCATCAACTTGCGCGGCGTCTTCGCCTTCTGCCACTCCGCCATTCCTCATATGATAGAGCGCGACTACGGACGCATCGTCAACATCGCCTCCATCGCCGGCAAGGAGGGGAACCCGCGCATGGTGCCCTACTCCGCAACGAAAGCCGCTGTCATCGGTCTTACGAAATCGGTAGGCAAGGAACTCGCCAAGACCGGCATCCGAGTCAACTGCGTAACTCCGGCAGTCGTCCACACCCGCATCCTCGACGAATTGACGCCGGAGCAGGTGAATTATATGGTTGAGCGCATCCCCATCGGGCGCACCGGCGAAATCGACGAGATTGCTGCTCTCGTCGCCTGGCTCGCCTCAGAGGAATGTTCTTTCAGCACCGGCGGCGTCTTCGACATCAGCGGCGGCAGAGCCACATACTAGCCGCGTAAAGCCCCTTCCTCCTTGATGGGGCAGGGTTATAGCCTGCGCCCGCGAAAGCGGGTGATGAGGGTGAAAATCTACCCATGCTGTCCATCGATGTTAACTTCCCGAAAGGAACGAGAAATGCCTTGGATTCGTGAAGCCGAAGAGCGCCTGCACTGGGCGAATGTCATCAACATCATGTCCATCAACCCGAAGGCGATGCAGGCGGTCAACGACCTGAACAACGCCATCACCTTCGGCGCATCCGCCCTCACACGCACACAGGAAGAAGCGATAGCCACCGCCGTCTCCGTGCAGAACGAATGCCGCTTCTGAACGATGGCACACGGGGAGTTCCTCCGTCACGCCTCCGACGACCCGGATCTCGCAAGCCACATAATGCACGACTACCGCAACGCCGACCTCGATCCGCAGACACGCGCAATGCTCGACTACGCCACCAAGCTCACCCGCGAACCAACCAACATGCAGGAAGCAGACGTCATCAAGCTCCGCGAGCACGGCCTAACCGACGAGCAGATTCTATCCGTCTGTCTCATCACTTGCACATTCAACTTCATGACGCGCCTGGCCGACGGCCTCGGCGTCGAAGTCCCCGAAGAGCGACAGAAATACGTTGAAACATGGCTCAACAGCCCTGCCCGCGACCAGCAATGGCTGATGAAGCAAAAATAGGTTTCCTCCCCTCTCCGATGCGAGAAAGCCCGGACAAGTCAATGTCCGGGCTTTCTTCCGTAAGCGATCAGTGAAGATGTCAGTTGGAATTAACAACCGCGACTATCAGCCCCGCAAGCCCTATCATAAGTCCCCCAAGCCCTATGCCAACACCGACAATAAGACCGACAGTCCACCTAAACCTCATCCTATTATCAGTGCGTTCTGCTTCCAGAACTTTTTCCATCCCATCCATGCGCGCGTTCATCGTCTCAAGCCCAGCATCCATAACGCGCGACAGTTGATTGCTCGTCGTCTCATTCATCATCGCCATATGGTTCAGCAAGTCGGCGTGCGTTACCGTATCATGCGACGAGGCATCCGTCTGCTGCTGTTGTTGACGTTCCTGCTCTTGCCTTTGCATGTCCTTGCCCACGTCCTTTTCTTCGTGCCCTCCGTGGACATCCCTATCCTAGCTTATCCTGTACATCAATGTCAGTCCCCCGCCGAAGCTCCTTGCGTCGCCTCCTCCGCTTCCCAGTCCGGTATAAGCAGCTTGTCCGTTGGTTCCAGCACCAGTATATTCAGCGCACCCGCGAGACTCGTCGCAATCGAAATCCACAGCGCAACATCGTAGCTCCCGAAAATGTCGAATATCGGCCCACCGATCCAGCCCCCCAGCGCCATGCCCAAACCCGCGCCCAGCATCTGCACGCCATAGGGCGACCCCGTTGGTGCGTGCCCGTAATATCGCCTGTTCAGTATCGGGAACCCTCCCGTCTCACCGCCGTACCCGATCCCGAATATCACCGCGAACATATAGAACATCCACAGGTCGTGCGTCCAGAACAGCATAACCACTAGAATGCCCTGCGCCGCGAAGAATACGAACATCACCGTCCTGGTGCCCACATAGTCGCACATGATTGGCACTAGAATGCGAGTCAGGATACTGACCGCCGACAGCACCGTGAGCACGCTCGCAGCCTGTACCAGAGTCAGCCCTTCTTTGACCGCCAACGGCACGATATAGACCAGAATGATCGCGTGCCCCACGCATCCCAGGAAATGGATCGAGCTCATATTCCAGAACGCGGCGGTCTTTCGCATGTAGCCATTGTAGAGCTTAGTCCGCTCAGGGTCCGATTTCCGCTTCTTCACCTCCACATCGCCCGGCCTGTACCCGTATGGCTGAATGCCCTTGTCGGCGGGCGTGTCTCTGAACAGCCCTATAAGCACGAACATGATTGCCGCCGACCCTATGCCGAGCGCGATGAAGCCGTTCTGCCATCCCATCCCTTCCAGTAACAAGCTCACAACTACGGCGGCGAGTGCCGGCCCAAGCCCCCATGAAGCCATTATCAGCCCCATGCCGATGCCCAGATGCCGCCGGAACCAGTACATTGCCGCCGGGATCAGCGGCACGAGGAATATCGCCTGCGCTGCGCCAAGCAGCACGCCGAAATACAGGTACAGTTCCCAGATGGTGCTGATGAATCCGGTAAGCAGCATCCCCGCCAGAAACATTGCCGTACCGACGACCATCGCCTTCCGCGCCCCGAAGCGATCGCCGAACCAGCCGGCAAAAGGAGAGGCCAGGGCAGTCACCACGCTCGAAATCGCGTATGCGAGCGTTATGCTTCCCTGGCTCCACTGAAAAGTCTGCTCCAGCGGCTCGATGAACACGCCAAACGCCATGCGGATGGACGTGCCCACCATCTGCATCACCGCGATGACCGCAACTATGACCCAAACATAGTGAGGATAGATGACGCGACCGTAGTTCGATCGCGCGCTGCTCGTGGGCGGCTCAGACTGTCGTGCCATGAATCATCTCGTGCGAAAGCCCCTTCTCCCTTGGTGGGGGAAGATTAGGATGGGGATGAAATCGTCACTTTCGCAGCTAAATCGCACTTCTTATTCGTCTCTCAATGCAGAGGACAGGCAAAGAGGAACATCTTCTCCCACGCCTGTCCCTCGGCTGCGTTACCGTATGCCGCGCCCGTGCCCGTCGCGTCTTGGCTCAGTCCTCCCGTAAGCCCTGATCCTACGAAGGAACCTGCACTGTTTCCGAAGTCGAACTGCTGCACGCCCTGTTCCACGGACTGGGCAGCCCTTGCATCTATCCGCGCGTCCGCAGCCCATGCGCCGAAGTATATCGTCAGCGCAAGGCTGATAGCGACGACCGTGACAAACTGCACGGGCATCCCAAATATACGCATGTCGTTCAGGCGCGATTCCATTGCGCCACCTTCAACCTAGTGTCCTATACATCCCGTAATCGATGTTAGTTACCCGGAACCGCTGCCTCGGCAATCTCCATAAGTTCTTCGTCCGACATATCCAACTCGATGTGATCGCCATGCGGCTGCGGAACTTCCAATCCGGTCTTGTAATAGACTTCCAGCGTGTTGCCCTCGGGGTCGTCCGCGTACATCCCGAATGCGTTGCCGTGGCTAACTATGCGCTGTATGCTCACACCCTCGTCGCGGAAAGTCTGATAGAAGTCCTTCAGTTCTCCAATCGTCTCAACCGTGAAGGATATCTGCTGAACCAGCTTGCCATCGGAAGGTACATCCCTGCCCTCCATAAGCACAAACTCGTGATGCTCAATCTCCGGATTGGCGCTCATGAAGACCATACGGCGCTGCTCCAGGTCCTCGTCCGTTATCTCCAGGCCCATCACCCGCGAGTAAAAGTCGCGCTGTCCCATCAGGTCGTTTACATATATCCCGACATGTCCAAGTCCGCTTACTCTAGGCATCATTACCTCCCTGCTTTTTCTGATTCCGTAGTATTGTAACAACATTGTGAACAGATAGTAACTCAGACATCCTATTTTGTAGGTGGGCATAATATATCCCTGCTCCTCTGGGGGGAAGATTAGGAAGGGGGATTTGATGAAAAAAGGGGATATACGATGAATTGTCCCCAGCCCTACCTATTTTGATAAGCCTACTACCCCGTCCTAACCTAACTATCCTATCTATCCAGTTAGTCCCCCGTTCAGCCTATCCAGCAAGCTCCCCAGCGGCACATCCGCCAGCGACCCAAGTCGAATGTCGGCCAAAGAGAAATCCATCCCCTTCGTCATGGGATTCGGAACAACTACGCAGGGAAGCCCCGCAGCTTTGGCCGCAGTAAGCCCGACCACCGAGTCCTCGATAGCCAGCGCATTCTCCGGCCGCAAGCCAAGACGTTCCGCCGACATCGTGTACAACTCCGGATCAGGCTTCGCGTTCGCAACATACCCGGCGTCAAGCACAAACTCAAAGTAATGCAACAATTCTCGATCTTCCAGATGTCCGGCCGCCCAGCCGGGCGATGAGCTTGACGCCACCGCAAGCTTCAGACCCATTCCTTTGGCGGTGTCAAGGTACTCTTCGACGCCCGGCAAAACGGGATTCCGCTCTATGCGCTCCAAGTAGCGGCGGCGCATTCTTGGTCGGACTTCCTCCCGCTCGATATGCTGCCCTGATAATTCGCCAAGATGCTCATAGATGTCGAAGTCCATACTGTGCCGTCCGATAGCTTGATCCCAGACCTGTCGATCCAGTGTTGCCCCGTACGACTCAAACACTTCCTGCCACGAGTCAAACTCCGGCGTCTCCGTATCTATAATCAGCCCGTCAAAGTCAAAAACAATCGCCTCAATCAACTCTCATTCCTCTCAACAAAATTCCGCAACCAGTATATCATCAGCCCTCGTCCCATCCATCCCGCAAATCCCGTTAGCCCTTCGGTTCGTGGCAAGCCTATCAAACCACCCAACCAAGTTGCTGATTAAGTGAACAACGCTAATTGACAACTGCGCCCGGTTGACACTTTGGTTATAATAGCGGCAGAAAAATCCAAAGTATGGCGGTTCCAAGGTTGGAGATGTAAACATGTGCGCCCTTCAGGTGAACCTGCGTCGGGACGAAGAGATACTCAGCGAAGCAGAGTGGGCAGTGCTGACCAATCAGCGCCTCGTCGCCGCGCTCAACAGAAAAGACCGCACCGAAATTACCGACGAAGCCGAACTGTCCGACGTCGTCAGCTTCAAGAAGTCAAACGGCGGTCAGGAAAGCCGCATGCAGACCGGACTGCAATTCCTAGGCGCGGGTGCCGCGATTACCGTCCTTCAGATAATTTTCAACAACCTGCTGCCCTCCGAACTTGTCGAAGTCATACTATTCCTGCTAGGAGCGGCAGGCATCCTGATAGGCTTCTACCTCGTAATAGGCAGCGTCATGCGTATTAGGCCCTTCACTGTTGTCGTCTTCACGGTCGTTGGCGCCCGCGACATCCCCGTTCACTTTCCGGGTCAGGACAACCCCGATGCCGACCACATGACGAACCTGTTTACAAGAACCAAGCGTGGCGTCTAATCCCCTTCAATAGTCCCTTCCCCCGTCGACGGGGGAAGGTTAGGATGGGGGTGCTTGAAAACTGAAGACTATCACCCCAGCCTGTACATCCGGTTAGCCTCCATCGGTCACGGGATTCTCTGGACGCAGCGCCGAAATCACCAATGCCGCGAACATCACCAGCGCCGCCGCGAAAAACGCCCTGCTCATCCCGGAGATGAACACCAGCCGGACCTCATCGCCACCCACCTGCGATACTGCTGAAAGGTCCGGCTGAAACCCTTGAGACGCCATCGTGAACACCACGATAGCCGTGAATATAGCAATTCCGCTCAACCCCGCCGATGTCCGCACCAGATTCAGGAACGCCGATGCGACACTGAACTTCCGGCTGTCTATCGCCGTCATTATCGCGCTCGTATTCGGCGACGAAAATAGCCCTATCCCCGTCCCTTCGATCAAGATGCTGAGCATCACATCAAAAGTTGATGAGTTCTCGTCTAGCGCGGCAAACATCAACATTCCGGTAGTAGTGAGCACCATTCCCGCCACAGTCAACCATCGAGTGCCGATCCTATCCGACAGTCTGCCGCTGAGCGGTCCCCACACCGCAATGGCTATCGAACCCGGAACCATCAGCAACCCGGCTTTGCTTGGCTCCATTCCCAGCCCCTGTACCAGATAGAACGGCATAATGAAATAGACTGCGGAGCCTGCCAGAAACGACAGAAAGCGCGCGGACACACCCAGGGTGAACACCTTGCTCCTGAAAAAGCTCAGGTCCAGCATCGGCGCTTCAGCCTTGCCCTCCCACCAGACAAAAGCTGCAAGAGCTGCCAGGGCAACACCGAACCCGCCAAGGATCGCCGGCGAATCCCAACCCAGCTTGTGACCGTTCGTGATTGACAGCAAGAAGCACACAAGCACGACTGCCGACAATCCCGCCCCCATCCAGTCGAAGCTCGACCTGCCAGGGCTATCCGTGCCCTGAGTGCCCACTCCACGCCGCAGCACGACAGCAGCCAGCAAGAGTGCCACGATGCCCACGCACCCGCTCGAAACAAAGATTGACCGCCACCCCAGCAGGCTCACCAGCGTACCGCCGATGACTGGACCGCCAACCGCGCCCGCGCCAATGATAGACATATACAAGCCGATGGCTTTTCCGCGCTCTTTCTCAGGAAAGATGTCCGCGACCATTGCCATGCCATTCGCCTCGATGCCGGCGACACCGATGCCCTGTATTATCTTCGCCACGATCAGCATAGGGAACGCAACGGCGGTTCCACCAAGCGCAGCCGCCGCCACGAACACCGCGAACCCAAGCATAAACACCTGTGTCCGCCCGAATATGTCCGACAGTCTGCCCACCGGCATGAACATCACGCTCGTGCTCAGCGTGAACCCCAGCGCGATCCATTGAGCCGACGGCAAGTCTGCCTCGAAGTGCTCGGCAATCCGCGGCAGCGCAATGTTGATCCCCGACTGATCCGTAACCGTCAGAAATAAACCTAATGCAACGGACGAGAACACCCACCACTTGTAGTTTGCGCTGCGCGTAATTCGGGCAACCGGCCCGAGCGCGACATTCATTCAGTCCATTCCTTACAAATCCCCTCCCCCGGAGGGGAAGGGTTAGGGAGGGGGCAAGTCCTATCCAACCCCTCTATCCTGTCCATCGATGTTAGCCCTCGTCTCCCGGAAGAATAATCTTCCTCAGCGTATGCCGGCGGTTATGCGTGTACGGACGAACCTCTCCCGGCCAGCGCCCTGACTCGGACGCCTCCATCCAGGCGTCGCTCGTAATCACATCTGCGCTCTCAACTTCGTAGATCGCGCTGTACTGTGGCTCATCCTCTACTACGATAGTCTGCAACTCGCCGCCGATAGCAAGCGTCAGTTCCTGCCTCTTGAATCGCGCCACCGACACCACACCCGGAACCTTGCTCAGTAGCGGCACATGCTCCTTGTCATACACCTCGTTGAACAGCGCCTCCTGCTCCTTTGGTATATCCATACTCGCCGTAAACAGATATCGTCCCGTAACTGGCATTATTTCTCCCCTTTCCAAATATATCCTGTGTATAGTGCGCGATTATAGCAGACATTCCCATCCCTGCTTGCACTTGACACCCCGCAACACTTCTCTACAATAAGGCGCAAATGACGCCAGCAACGCTTTTGGAGGCACACCAATGATTAACCGCTTCGGCAGCCTGTTCGCAGGCCACATAGACTTGGACGACATGGGCTTTGACGCCACGCCCGCAAATGACCGCTTCTACTCCAACGAGCGGCTCGCCACCGTTTTCGACAAGACGGACGCAATCGCCAAGACCATGGACGCGAAGGGCTACGACACCTTCTGGATGGCAGAGCACCACTTCCAGCGCGAGGGCTACGAGTGCATCGGCAACCTGCTGATGGAAGCCGTCCACCTCTGCCACATTACCGACAACATCAAGATTGGCTGCGGCTTCAACATCGCCCCGATGTGGCATCCCCTGCGTCTCGCCGAGGACTACGCCACCGCAGACATACTTACCCAAGGACGAACCATATTCGGCGTGGGAAGAGGCTATCATACCCGCGAGGTCGAAGTGTACGGCAACCCTATGCTTGACGGTGACGCCAACCGCGACCTCTTCGAGGAGCAGGTTGACATCATCATGAAGGCGTTCCACAGCGATTCCTTCTCCCACCACGGGCCGAACTACACAATCCCGCCTCGCGTTCCGTACAGAGGATACGAGCTTGAGGAGATTACGCTTGTGCCGCGCCCCATAAACCAGCCTGTTGAGTGCTGGCAGCCTGTAGTCAGCGCCAGCGAGCGCGGCTTGCGATTCATGGCTAAGCACGGCATCAAGGGCATCATCGGCGGCGGCGCAGCCCCCGGCGGCGCGCAGCAGAGCGTCGTAGAGGCGTGGCAGAAGATAGAAGCCGAGCACGGCAGGGAAACCGAGCTGGGCGGCAACCTCATCATCAGCTTCTCCGTATATCTCGCCGAATCCACCGATCAGGGCATACGCGAAGCGCGCTCCTTCTTCGAGGAGAACATGAAGATGTTCGCGCCGCTTGGCTTCGTGCGCGGCTTGAGCGACGACCAGATTGAGGCGCTCGGCGACCCAGACCGGGTTTACACCGCCAACCTGCCCACACTGGAACAGGGCGTCGAAGGCGGCTCATGGCTGATTGGCACGCCTGAGCAGGTAACTGAGCAGCTAATGGGCATCCAAAAGCAGTATCCCGGATTGGAGGAAATCAATATCGGCACGCCGGTCGGCACTCCCCAGTCCGTCATCATCGAGCAGCTGGAGCAGTTCGCCGAAGAGGTTATGCCCGCCTTCAAAAGCTAGGAGCGCAGAAAGAGGAGAGCAGGATGATAGCGAGGATACCCTTGCTCCTGGAGCCTCAGCCCGAAGGGGGGTACACCGTTACCTCCCCGTTGCTGCCAGAACTGATAACCGAGGGCGATACCTTGTCCGAGGCGATGGCAAACGCGGAGGATGCCTTTGCGGTAGTCTTAGAGATATACGAGGACGAGGGGCGTCCCTTGCCTCCGGGCGTCCAGGTGGACGATGCGAGCGAACCAGTCTCCGTTGAGGCTGTTATCAACGTTGCGGTTCCATGAGATATCGGGAGGCTGCCCGCAAACTGTCGAAGCTTGGTTGTTACGAGATTCCAACGCGAAGCGGCGGCTCTCATAGAAGATGGTTCAACCCTCAAACACAAAAAAACGCCTCGCTGCCGGACTGGGGTGGACGCGATTTGAAAATCGGGACATTGCGCTCGGCGATCAGGCAATTGGGCATAGACTGGAGAGAGTTTCGGGAACAATGATGCCCGCCTTCAAGAGCTAGCCACATAAATCTCCCTTCCCCCTTGATGGGGGAAGGCTAGGATGGGGGTGATTGCAGAACTATCCGTTCCTCCGCTCCCACCAGTCGTAATACTTGGATACCGGCAGCCGTCCGTCTTTCGCAAGGCGGACGGCTTCTTCGTATGAGCCTTCCACATCCGCCTCGAACTCGACAATTCCTCCATCGTTGTGAAACACTCGGTCCGAAGCCGGCGCGCGCTCCCGCCAGTCCCGTTGGCTCGCGAGCCGCTGGTTCGCCTCATCCACTGAGAACCCGTTGCGCTCCATCAGTCGCCGCCGCGCCGTATCCTGCTCACATGCGAACAGCCATACCGAATCGCACCACTGCCCATATCCCGCCTCAATCAGATTCACCGCCTCCAGCACCGCCACATCGTCATCGCCCAGTGTCTCATTCCATTCGTCCACGACTTCTTTCACCGCCTCCGCGATATTGCCGATAGCGGTTGTCAGTTTGGTCATCTCCTCGGGCTTGCCAAACACCTTCGAGCCGAGAATCTTGCGATCGATATAGCCGTCCGCCCCAACAATCTCATCGCCGAATATCGCCACAATGCGGTCGAACGCTGGCTTGCCGGGGTCGTACAGCCGGTGAACCAGACGGTCAGCGTCCAGATGCGTCGCGCCTCTATCTGCCATTAGCCTGCACGCGCTGCTCTTGCCCGTCGCGATAGACCCCGTAACTCCAATGACTAGCGGCATCTTTTTTGTCCTCGTTCATTCCGGTATGGCAGAATGATATGATACTTCCCATCCACCAACAAATTATCCCATCCTGTTAATCCTGTCCATCCATGTTAAGTCAATTCAAACTTCACGAAAAACTCGGCGAGGGCGCAGACTCCGAGGTGTTCGCCGCAACCGACACCGAGACGGGGCAGCCTGTCGTCATCAAGAGACCGCATCCCACACTCATCGCTCGTGGGCAGCACCGCGCCGTCGAGCGCCGGATTGCGAAGGTCATCGCATTGCGCCAGCAACTCGCGGACGACCTGCCCCACGTCGCCAAAATGCTCGCCTACACCGAGCCGCACTCCCACGACTACTACTTCGGCGATACCCTCGTCGAAAAATACACGGTTACCGTAGAAGAGCGTGCTACCGGCATCCCCCTGGTCGGAAGCGCAATGGACGGCATCAAGCGTCATCCAATCGGCGCGCCACAGAACCTCTTCGCCATTCACCCGGTTGTTCCCCACCCACAGCGCGGTAGATTCAGCATGGTCCGGGACATACTTGAGGTCGCAGCGGCATTCGATAATGCGGGAGCGCTCATTCTCGACATGCGCCCTCAGAACATCTACTTCGACCCCGCCTCCGCAGCCATCACAGTCATCGACATCGGCGGCATTACGGAAGCGACGGCGTCCTCCTATCGCCGGACACCGCTAGACCTGCACGACTTCTACCTCGAGATTTTCAAGTGGTACATCCCTCTTTCCGGACCACCGACCGATCCGAACGAATACTGTCAGCCCATGGGAATGGAGACAGTCCCGATGTTCAACCAGAACCTCGACTCGATGATTCGCAGGCACGAAGCGGCTACCGATGAGGCTTGGCGCTCTGCCGCGCTCGACATCCTGCACAAAGTCAAAAGCCGCGGATACCCCGACATCCAAGCGTTCAAGAGCGACTTCGAGGCGTGTCTGCTCCTGCTGGAAGAGCGTTACGAAAGCCTTTCTACATCGACGCTTGTGAGAATTGCGTGGCAAAATGCCCTCGATATGCTTGTCGCAGATTATTGGCGGAGATTCATATTCCGTCCACAAGACCTAGCTGCCTTTCGATAGCTCTTCCTTACTAGGTGACAAAAGTCCCTTCCCCCTTGATGGGCTGACAGGGGTAGGTATTTGGATATTTCAGGTATAATTCCGTTCTAAATGTAGCAAGAACACGCGAAAAGCCGAGCCATTAACTCCTTCCCCCTTGACGGGGGAAGGTTGGGATGGGGGTGATTGTCATGCGGCTCAGCGCTCTTCACCCCCACCTAAAGTGAAACGCTATCCCGCCTATCCTACCCATCGATGTTAATTTAACGGCAGTTCATCAGCCGAATCCTTAGGCTCATAGCCGAGCACCGCGCGCGGGTGTTCCAGGTCGCGGTAAGTCCACCTGTTGTTGGAAGTCGCAAGGAACACATCATACTTCAGGCTGTCCGGCGCATCCACGCACAGATGCAGTATCTGCGCTACATCGTCGTGGCTCAGATATATGGAGCGATCACGCTCCGCGCCCAGCCCGTTATCCTTCGTAACCCGCCCGATCCGCACGCACAACACCGACAGGTCGAAATAGTCAGAGTAGTACCGTCCCAGCGCCTCGCCAAACACCTTCGCCGCGCCGTATATGCCTTGAGGTCGTATCATCTCATGCGTAATCATCGGAATATCTTCCGGCACCTTGTCATATTCCCCGGCGGCAATCGACTTGTACGGCTCAACCAGCTCGAAGCCTCGAATCGCATTGCCGCTGCTCGCGAACACCACCCGCTTCACGCCCGCAAGTCGCGCCGCCTCAAGCACGTTGTACGTGCCTATGATGTTCCCGCGTAGCTGACCATCGAAGTCGTCGCTGCCCAGATAGGCCGCCAGATGCACAACCACATCCTTCCCCTCGCACGCGGCTTTCACCGCATCGAAGTCCGCGATGTCCGCTTGGTAGCACTCGACGCCCGCCACCTCGCTTCGATTCAGCGCGCTCAACTCATATCCGCCCGCCTTCTCCATCCGCTCCCTCAGCAATCCGCCTATTAGCCCGCTCATCCCCGTAATCAATACCTTCGTCATGTCAATCGCATCCTTTCCATCTTGTATATCCTGTCAATTGCGTCCATTATAATACGCTCATGTAGCACACTGCTGGAGGCTAACGAATGTCAGGCGCTTTGGACGGCATCAAAATTATCGAGTTCACCGAAATCATCGCCGGACCGTTCGGCGGCATGCTGCTTGCCGATATGGGCGCAGACGTCATCAAGATTGAACCGCCCTGGGGCGACCCGTGGCGGCATCCCTTCCCCATCGAACCCGGCGAGAGCAAGACGTTCATGAGCCTCAACCGAGGCAAGCGCAGCCTGCCCCTGGACCTTACCAAGCAGGAAGGGCGCGATGTCGTCTATCGCCTGATTCCGCAAACCGATGTCGTCATCATCAACTACCGTCCCGACGTGCCCTACAATCTTGGCATCGACTACGAAACCCTGTCCGCGATAAACCCGCGCCTCGTCTATTGCGAGAATACTGCATACGGGCGCGAGGGCCCGCACAGCATGCGCCCCGGATACGACATCATCGCGCAGGCGATGACCGGTCTCATGGCGTCCGAAGACAAGATAGCCAATGGCGTCCCACAGCAAGTATCCTCTACCCCCGTCGCTGATGTTTCCACCGGCTTGGCAACTGCCTGGTCGGTCTGCGCCGCGCTGTTCCATCGTGAACGCAGCGGCAAGGGTCAGAAGATTGAGACAAACCTGCTGGCGTCCGCCCTCGCCGCCCAGTCAACGCGCTTTATGGAAGTCGAGCGCGCCGATGCCGAACCTCGCGCCGAGTTCTACGAGAGCATGCAAGTCATGAAAGAGGCTGGCGTCCCCTACACCGACCTACACGCCTACTACCGCGAGCATTTCGATTCACGGCGAGGACGCGGCTTCAGCATCTACTATCGCACTTACCAAGCCGCTGACGGAGTTCTGGCAGTCGGCTGCCTCAGCGACCCGCTCCGCAAGCGACTCATCGACCTTGTAGGCCTCCACGACATCCGTTTCGAGCCGGATTTCGATATGTACAGCGAAGAAACACGCCTTTTCTACGAAAAACTGAACTCGCAGATTGAGGACATCTTCAGGCAAAAGAGCGTCTCCGAATGGCTGCGCCTCCTAGACGACGCCGGCGTCCCCGCAGGTCCCGTCCGCTTCGTTGAAGAGCTTGTGGACGACGAACAGGTCACGTCCAACGGATTAGTCATAGAGTTGGATCACTCCGTCGTCGGCAAGGTGAAGATGGTCGGCCCCATGCTGAAGATGAGCGAGACACCTCTTGAACCGACCATCGCATCACCCGCGTTAGGCGAACATACTGATGAGGTGCTGTCCGGATACGGCTACACGCCCGAACAGATACGGCAGCTGCGCGAACAAAGCATCACTGTCTGATTAAGTCCCTATCCCCCTAAATAGAGAGGAAAGCATACCTCTGCGAGGGCGCGGGTTAGAACATGTTCTGAGTGTGCCGAAGGAAAGGGGCACCTGACCGACTGATTTACTAACCAACTGACACGCCATTTAGTTGAAAGCCAAGCCATTAGCGATTTATAATTCAGGAATACTTGCAGCTATCGGAAAGTCCGATGGCTGGCACAGCGAGAAAGCAGGAGGAATTCGTAGAGATGACCTATATCATAGCCGAGCCTTGCATTGACCTTAAGGACAGCGCCTGCGTAGACGTTTGCCCGGTGGACTGCATTTACACCGAGGACGAGGACAACCAGTATTTCATCCATCCCGACGAGTGCATCGACTGCGCCGCCTGTGAGCCTGTGTGCCCCGTAGTCGCCATCTTCGCCGAAGACGACGTCCCCGAGGAATGGCGCAACTTCATCGACCTCAACTACGAATACTTCGGACTCACGCGCTAACAATGCTGCCAGGGCATAGAACTATGGCATCGGCGGCTATTGAAGGTCAACTCTGCGAACTGCACGGTAGCATAATCGTACTCAAAAGCCGTGCGCATGACCTGCATCGCCTCCTGATGGTGCTGACATGCATTGCAGGAGGCGGCTTGGTTACTGCCATAGTTAGCGTAATTTTGCAACTACTGAAGTAAGAGGAGACGACTTCACAAATCCCCTGGTGCTGTCATTCCGAACGCAGTGAGAAATCTAAAATCGTTGCATTTGAGTCAGTTCCTGGCTTTAGACTTCTCGCTCTCATTCGAAATAACAACGGAAATTAGAGCTATATGTGAATTGTCCACACAACCTGATTGAGAAGAGATTGAAGACGAAGCAATGGCCACGACCCAGGAGCGCGTTTCCTCATTGGAAGAATACAGTCGCACCGGCGAGAAGCGTCTGGACAACATCGACTCCAATGTCTCAGCATTGCGCCGAGACTTGTGGATAGGCTTTGGTATATTGACCACGATAATGTCCAGCGGCTTTATGGCAATTCTCACAATCTTGAACTAACTAAGATTCAAATCAACCGATCGTTGACACTGGGAGGGCAGCACCAACATGGTTACCATCGAATCCACGCCCGAAATGGCGGCGAATGTATATCAAACTATCGAGCGCAACCTCGAAGTCGTCCGACGACGGCTCAACAGGCCGCTCACGCTTGCCGACAAGGTGCTGCTTGGACACCTCGACGACCCCGAGAATCAGGAAATGGTCCCCGGCGAGAGCTACCTCAACGTCCGCCCCGACCGCGTAATTCTGCAGGACGTTCTTGGTCAGACAGGCATGCTCCAGTTCATGCAGACGCAGCGCGAGTCAGTAGCCGTGCCCACCACCATCCACTGCGACCACCTCATTCAGGCGCGCGTCGAAGGCGCATCCGACCTGAGCGAGTCTCTCGCCGAGAACAGCGAGGTCTATAACTTCCTGCGCTCAGCAGCAGCCAAGTACGGCGCCGGCTTCTGGGGACCTGGCGGCGGCATCATCCACCAGGTCGCCCTCGAAAACTACGCCTTCCCCGGTTCGCTGATGATTGGCACCGACTCACACACGCCCAACGGCGGCGGATTAGGTTCCTGCTCTGTCGGCGTCGGCGGCGCGGACGCCGTTGAAGTCATGGCTGGCCTCCCTTGGGAAGTCCTCTACCCGCGCCACATCGCCGTCTATCTGACAGGCGAAATGAGTGGCTGGACTGCGCCCAAGGACATCATCCTCTATGTCGCGGGTGAGCTGACCGTCTCCGGCGGCACCAACGCCATCGTCGAGTACATCGGTCCCGGCGCGCGCACCATTAGCGCCACCGGCAAGGCGACCATCACCAACATGGGCGCCGAAATCGGCGCGACCACCTCGATGTTCCCTTACGACGACCATATGGGAGCGTACCTGAGAGCAACCGACCGCGGCGGCATAGTGCCTCACGCCGAAGCCAACAAGCACCTGCTTGAGCCGGACCCCGAAGTCGAGGCTAACCCCGAAGACTACTACGACCGCGTTGTTCGCCTGGATCTTTCATCGCTTGAGCCGCACATCGTGGGGCCCCACTCGCCGGACCGCGCCCGACCAATATCCCAGCTTGCATCAGAAGTCGAGGACGGCAGTAACGAATTTGTAGATGACATCTCGGCAGCCCTCATCGGCAGCTGCACCAACTCCTCCTACGAAGACATGAGCCGCGCCGCCGATGTCGCGGAGCAGGCAAAGGCGCGCGGCGTCGCAACCGCCGTGCCTTTCATGGTAACCCCCGGCTCCGAGCAGGTACGCGCCACCATCGAGCGCGACGGGCAGATGTCCTCCCTGCTTGACATCCAAGCCACCGTTCTGGCAAACGCCTGCGGTCCTTGCATCGGTCAGTGGCGGCGCTCACAGGACGCCAACGCCCAACCGAACACCATCGTTACCTCCTACAACCGCAACTTCCCGCGCCGCAACGATGGCGCGCCAACCACGATGAACTTCATCGGCAGCCCTGAGATTGTTACGGCTATGGCAATCGCGGGCAGCCTGTCCTTCAACCCGCTCACAGACACCTTGAAGGACGGCGACGGCAATGACTTCATGTTCCAGCCGCCCGCAACCGCGCCGGAGGTGCCTGAGCAGAACTTCGCCGGCGGAGCATCCGTATATGAGCCGCCGCCCGCCGACGGCAGCGAAATCGACCTCGCCGTTGCCCCGGACAGCGAGCGCATCCAGCTGATGCAGCCCTGGCCCGCCTGGGACGGCAGCGACTTCACCGGCATGCCAGTCCTGATGAAGACTCAGGGCAAGACCACCACTGACCACATATCCCCGGCAGGTCCCTGGCTGCGCTATCGTGGACACCTCGACAAGTTCAGCGACAACATGTTCATGGGCGCGACCAACGCCTACACCGGAGACGCCGGCACCGGCAAGAACATCATCACCGGCGAAGAAGGCAGGGCAATCTCGGCCATTGCGCGCAGCTACCAGTCGCAAGGCGTCAAGTGGATAGTAGTTGGCGACGACAACTACGGCGAAGGCAGCAGCCGTGAACACGCCGCACTGTCGCCACGCCTGCTTGGTGGCGCAGCGGTTATCGCGCGCAGCTTCGCCCGCATCCACGAGTCAAACCTGAAGAAGCAAGGCTTGCTCGCGCTCACCTTCCAGAACACGGCAGACTACGACAAGATCCGCGAAGACGACCGCATCGACCTCGTCGGACTGGCAGACCTCGCCCCCGGCAAACCAGTCGAGTGCGTCATCTCACACTCAGACGGCACATCAGAGACATTGCACCTCAACCACACATTCGGCGAGTCCCAGCTCGAATGGTTCAGGCTAGGATCGGCCCTCAACCTCTTCCACAAGTAATCCCACCTTAAGTCCCTTCCCCTTCTGGGGGAAGGTTAGGATGGGGGAAAGAAAAAGGGGCAACCAGCCGGTTGCCCCTATCCTATCCATCCTGTCCATCGATGTTAGTTCTCTACTCCGGCCCCGTTCCAACCCAGCCGCCCTGCGAAATATCGATCATCACGCCATCCGGCCCCCCGTACTTCGTCTCCACATTCCGCCCGTGCGAGGGCGCGCCCATCCCGCCGTGCAGCGCCTCGTTGACATCATCCATCGGGTAAGCGTCCGCCGCCTTCATCCGCGCGTCCGCGTCCGACGCGTCTTCCACCTGAAATCCTATGTGATGAATCCCGCTGTACTCGCTATCCACATCCCCGGTAACCACATCGTTCTTAAACTTCAGGATAGCCATATTCACATTGCCGTCGCTCAGGTAATACCCGTCCGCATTCGCGCTCGTAACCTTCCCCACTTCCTCAAGCCCAAGCACATCCTTGTAGAACGCCGCCGTCTTGTCCGGGTCCTGTGATGAAATCGCTATATGCTTAATCTTCGCCATTTCTCCTCACTCTCTCGGTCTGTGCCGCACTCATTTTGTGTTTAGTTTCCTTTATGAACATCGCTGTCAATATATTCACGACCGCCACGATTGTCAATCGCCCCGACGCCGACTACTACACACGCTGCGGCGACCGCCTGTTGCACCAGCCTTAATCATCCCCATCCTGTACACCCTGTTAGCCCCCTCAACTAATCTCCACCGGATGACCGGCCCTGTAACTCTCGAACCGCGCCGCAATCGCCGAATGCTCCGGCAACGCCAGCTCCGGGTCGGTGTCCAGCAGCCTCTGCGCCTCCTGCCGCGCCATCCGCATAATGTCCAGGTCGGTCAGTCGCGCCACCTTCAAGTCATTCAACCCGCTCTGCCGCGTCCCCATATACTCCCCCGCACCTCGGATTCGCAGGTCTTCCTCTGCAATCTCGAACCCGTCCATCGTGCGCTCCAGGATGCGGATGCGCTCATGCGCCGCCATCCCCGGACTGTCCGACAGCAGCAGGCACTGGCTTCCATACTCCCCTCTGCCCACGCGCCCCCTGAACTGGTGCAGCTGCGCCAGGCCGAACCGGTCCGCCCCGTCAATCAGCATCACCGTCGCGTTCGGAATATCTATGCCCACCTCGATGACCGAAGTAGCCACAAGAACATCAATCTCGCCAAGTTGAAATCCCCGCATGACATCCTCTCGCTCGTCCTGGCTCACTCTCCCGTGCAGCAGCCCCACCCGCATATCAGGGAACACCAGCTTCGACAGGCGCTCATACTCTTCAGTCGCCGCGCGCGCCTGTATCGCCTCCGATTCCTCGATGAGTGGACAGATGATGAATGCCTGTCTTCCCGCCTTCACTTCCTGGCGCACAATTGCATAAGCGTTATCCCGCTGGTTCGGAGGAACCCAGCGCGTGCGAATCTGCTGGCGTCCCGGCGGCATCTCGTCTATCGTGGACAATTCCAGGTCCCCCAGCATCGTCAGCCGCACCGAGCGCGGAATCGGCGTCGCCGACATCGCAAGCATGTGAGGCGTACCGCCCCTGTGCCGCAGGTTCATTCGCTGCATCACGCCAAACCGGTGCTGCTCATCAACCACCACCAGGGCGAGATTCGGAATGTCAACCGCTTCCTGTATCAGAGCCTGCGTCCCAATCACGATGTCCACCGTGCCCGCTGCGATAAGCATGTGCATATCGTCTTTCGCCCGCTTTCGCAGGCTGCCCGTCAGCAAGCACACCTTGACCTCCCTGCCGTCAGGAGGCAGTGAGGCGGTGAAGTACGGCCCCGATGTCGAAGCCCCTTCTGCCGCGCCCAGTAAATTGGATACGGTCAAGAAGTGCTGCTCCGACAGAATCTCCGTAGGCGCCATCAGCGCGCCCTGGTATCCGTTAATCACGGCAAGCAGCAGCGCGGCCGTCGCCACGACCGTCTTGCCGCTGCCCACATCCCCTTGCAGCAGGCGGCTCATAGGTATCTCGCGCCTCAAGTCCGCAAGTATCTCGTTCAGCGAGCGGGTCTGCGCGTTCGTCAGAGAATACGGAAGCGAATCGAGAAAGGCATCGAGCGGTTCACCCTCTGACCGCAACTGCACCGCGCCGCCTGAGGACTGCCACTCGATTCTCCGCCGCGCTACCAAAAGCTGAAGCATCAGCAATTCATCGAACGCAATGCGCCGCCGCGCCATTTCCACCTGTTCAAGAGAATCCGGGTAATGTAGTCGCCAGATTGCGTCTCGCAGACCCGAAAGATCGTACAGCCGAAGCGTATCTTGCGGCAGGTACTCCCTGATCTGTCTCGCTCCCGCGTCCAGTGCCTGCTTGACGGCGCGTCGCACCGTGCGCTGGTAGAGCCCCTCCGTAAGCGGGTATATTGGCACGAGCCGGCCAGCATGCATCTGATCGTCCTGACTATCCACAAAGTCATACTCCGGCGATTGGAACACAACACGCCCGCGATACACCTTCGCCTCGCCGCTAATGACGATGCTCGCGCCCGGCTTCAGCGTCCTGACAAGATAGCCCTGATTGAACCAGATTACTCTGATATTGCCCGTCTCGTCCCCCAGAATCGCTTGGGCATTCTTCATCCGGCCCCGTCCGGTCTCCGACACTTCCCAGATAGTCGCCTTCACAGTCTGCGTCTCTCCGGGCACGACCTGTGAAATCGTTCTGACATCCGTAAAGTCGTCGTGCCTGTGCGGAAAGTGGTGAATCAGGTCCTCGACCGTACTGATACCGAGGCTGTTCAGCCTAGACTCCGTGCGGGAGTTCACGCTGCCAAGCCTCGCAACATCATCGCTCAACTTGATAGGCGTGCTATCCACCTTCCTAGACGGAGACTTACGCGCCTGTTCCCTGTTGTGGGAAGCTTTGAGCCTTGCAGAGGGGCGTGCGGCGGACTCACGCGACTGAATCTTCTCGCTAGTGCTCTCAGACTCCTGACCCCTGATACCCGGCCCCTGACCGTTACGCCCTATCTGTGCCAAGACTGCCTCAGTCCACTGGCGGCGCTGCTCTGCGCTCATTTCAGCATAGCTGCCCGACAAGTTGGCTGTCGGCTGCAATTCGTCCCGCCACCGCCGCAAGTATGCATCAAGTCCGCCAATAACGGCACGGTCACGAAAGCCCTGCTGCCGTTCGAGCCGCAGGATATTGGCGAATGTCCGCAACTTGTCGTTGCCGTTCAAGCTAGTCATGCCCAAATTGTAGCGCACATCCACCGAGGGGTGAAACGCAACTGAGGACCCTTTAAGGCTATGGCTGGTATTGCTTACAGACACTGAGACGAGAAATCGTGTCCCTTCCCCCTTGACGGGGGAAGGCTAGGATGGGGGTGAAATCGCAAGTCAAGTACGATTACTTCCCACACCTGCCCCAGTGAACCGTAATAGGAGAAGGCCTGGATGAGATGTGCAAAAGAACACATCATCCCCATCCTGTGAATCAATGTAAAGCGAAGATTCGGCAGTCCCTCCGATTATCCTCACTTGATAGATGAAAGCCGGCTGCTGACTTACCCGGCTCACGCCCGCAGCAACGAAATCCCGATTGCCGATGGTCCCGTGTATGTGCCGACAGCCGGACCTATCTGCGCGATCAGCGGCTCTTTGCCTTCAGGCAGCAGCGACTTGAGCTGATCCGCGAATGCGCGCGCCTCGTCCGGGGTAGTTGTGTAGTTGACGCAAAGTTCATCCAGCGGTGCGAACTCTTCGGTAACACGCTGAAGTCTCGCCATGCCCTTCCTGTGGCTTCGCTCCTTGCCAAGCTCATCGACAATGCCTTCTCTCAGGATAATCATCGGCTTGATGCTCAACAGCGTAGCAAGCATCGCTCTGGCTTTGCCTATCCTCCCGCCCTTCTGTAGATATTCCAGCGTATCAAGCAGCACGTAGGTTTCGCAGCGTCCCGCGGCGTCTTCCGCAGCCTGTACCACCTGCTGCACATCACCGCCGTCGCGGGCTGCCCTTGCCGCCGCAATCGCGATAAGGCCGGTCCCCATTCCCGCCTGCATGGAGTCCACTACCTCTACACTGCAATCTATATTGGCTTCATCTCCACCCGACCTTGCGGAGTTGACCGTGCCGCTGAGCGCGCCCGAAACATGCACTGACACTATGCCGTCAGCGCCATCGGCAATAGACTCATACAACTCCCTGAATTCACCCGGAGACGCCTGCGAAGTGGTTGGCAGCGTCGGGCTGTTGGCGACTCGCCGGTAGAACTCATCACCTGTTATGTCAACACCACCCCGAAGTTCCTCAGTGCCGAAAATGATCTTCTGTGGAATGACGCTGATGCCATACTGCTCTGCGACATCACGCGGCATATCGGCGCTGCTGTCCGTAACTACTCTTACGCTCATATCTCTCACCTTCACTCAATCGAGACTATGAAATGGTAAAACGGCTGCCCGCCGTAATAGTGATGCAAGTCAATCGATGGAAATGCCGCCTCGACTTCAGCCGCCACCTCGTTCGCCTCGGCTTCCGTGATGGGATCCCCCCGATACAGCGTAACCAGGTCCCCAAAGCCGACGCCGGCGCTCCTCAATATCGCCAGTGTAGTCTCGGTCAGACCTTCCCCTGCCGCCACCATCTCGCGCTCGAACAGCCCGATTAGCTGACCTTCCTCCGCCGTAACGCCGTCTAGCGTAACCGACCGCGCCGCCCGTGTAATCTCTCCGGTACGCACATCCTCGATCACTTCCTCCATCGCACCCGTATTGTCGCCTATGCTTCTGTAAGGCTGGAACTCCAGTATCGCGGCAACTCCTTGCGGAATCGTCGTCGTCGGCACAACCCTTACCGTCTTGTCGGCGGCTTCGGCGGCTTGCTGCGCGGCAGGCACGATATTCCCGTTGTTCGGCAGTATAATCACGCTCTCCGAAGGCACGGCGTCCACTGCGTCCAGGATTTCCCGCACACTCGGGTTCATCGTATCGCCCGCGACCATCACGGACGCGCCCTCATGACGGAACACAGCCTCCAGTCCGTCGCCCCATGCCACGGCAAGCACCGGAATCGGAATGACCAGCGCGAGCGCATCCTCCGCCTGCTGGCGCTGCTTCTCCGCGAGCCTTTCGCGCTGCTCGTCCATGTTCTCCACGCTCACCCGGCTCACGCTGCCCAGCGAGCGCGCATACTCCAGAATCTCGTCCGGAACCTCGGTATGCACATGCACCTTGATAAGCGAGGCATCCCCGATCACGACCGCGGAGCGTCCTCGCGTGCTCATCTCTTCCCTAAGTCCGTCAACATCCATCCCCTCCCCCCGCACGACAAACTGGGTGCAGTTGCCGTATTCCTCATCCTCCGTCAGGTCCAGAAATTCCAGCGATACGCCCGACTCCGAAATATCGATTCCATCAGGCAGCGGCATGTCCAGTTCGTCCGGCGATGTATCGTCCTCCGTAACCCAGCGCCGAATCCCTTCGAGGATCATCCACAGTCCCAGCCCTCCCGAATCGACGACTCCGGCCTCTTGCAGCCTGGGCAGAAGCGACGGCGTCAATATGACCGCCTCTCGCGCCGCGTTGCTCACATCGTTTAGCAGCGTATCGGCGCTGATGTCGTTGCCGCCGTTGGCGCTCTCGGCAGCCGCCTCTGAGGCGTAGGTGAACACAGTCAGCATCGTGCCTTCCACCGGATTACCGATTGCGTTATACGCATACCCCTTTGCCAGCCCCAACCCGGCCGCAAAGTCGTTCGCGCCGACCGTATGCTTCCCATCGAAAGCCTCGGCCATCCCCTTGAAGAGCTGGGAAACGATGGACCCGCCATTGCCCTTCGCGCCCATGCACGCGCCGTCCCACATCGCCCTCGCCACGCCGGAAGCGCTGTCGTCCTCCGCCGCGCGCGCCTCCGCAAGCGTATCCCGCAGCGTCAGCAGCATGTTGATGCCCGTGTCTCCATCCTGCACCGGAAACACATTCAGGCGATTCACCAGATTCACATGGCTTTCCAGTATTTGAGCGCCCGCCGTGAACATAGCGAGCAGAGAATCCCCGGACCAGGAGTAAGAGTCGTGACTGCTTTGAAGTGTGTCGGTCATTATCGTTGCCGTTTCATGTCAAATGTGCTATCTTTGTGTACAAATTCACAGGTGATAATCCTGTATATGCACACGCGCTTTTATGTTAGTGGGGCATATACCTCAACAAGGTTGATTCTACTCAACCAACTGGAATTAGTAAAGGTGAACTATGGCAGTATGCGAAGTGTGCCAAAAGACTGGACAGTCGGGCAATAACGTCAGCCACTCGAAACGGCGCACCCGCACGCGCTGGCTCCCAAACGTCCAGAAGGCTACCGTACTCGTGGACGGAACGGCGAAGAAAGTGCGTATCTGCACGCGCTGCCTCCGAACGCACTACAAGCAGCTTATGAAGGGCTAAATCAGTCTTGCAACAGATTCTGCTAGTTGGTCTGAGCCACAAATCCGCGCCTCTGGAAGTCCGCGAATCGGTCTCCTTCAGGAGCAGCCAGATTCTGGAAGCTCTTCCCGTTCTCAGGAACGAACTTGGGGAAGCCGTAATCCTCTCCACTTGCAACCGCTCGGAGATTTACACGGTTACCGATAATCCCGCGCAGGCTGCCGGGGGCATCCAGCGGTTCGTCGCGCACTACCACGACCTGCCCTCCGACAGCATCGCGCCCCATCTGTACAGCCGGACGGGGCAGGATGCCGTCAAGCATCTTTTCAGCGTATCCGGCGGTCTGGACTCCCTCATAGTCGGCGAGTCTCAGATTCTCGGACAGGTGCGCGAAGCCCTTAGCGCCTCCAACGAGGTCAAGGCTGTAAATTCAGCCACTGTCAGGCTGTTCCATGCGGCCCTCCGTGTTGGCAGACGCGTCCGCCAGGAAACGAATATCGGGCGCAATCCGCTCTCCATCAGCTACGCGGGCGTCCGGCTCGCCCAACGTATGCTCGGCGACCTATCCGACAAGCGCGCTCTGCTGATCGGCGCTGGCGAGGCTGGCAGCCTCGTCGCCAGGGCGCTCCGGACCGTCGGCATCGGCGACCTTGTGATTGCCAACCGCACCGAGAGCAAGGCGAGAGAACTCGCCGTTTACCTATCCAGCCGGGTCGTTCCCTTCGAGAACCTCGACGACGCGCTCCAATCTACCGACATCGTGATAGCCGCCACCGACTCACCCGGCTACATCGTTACAACCTCGATGGGTAACTCCCTGCACCGCATGCCCGGCGATGCCCCTCTTTTCGCCTTCGACCTGGCAATCCCCCGCGACATAGATCCCCAGGTCGCGGCTGAGTTCGGCGTGCGGCTCTTCAACATCGAAGACCTCTCAGCCATCGCGGAAGAGAATTTGGCTGAGCGCCGTCGCGCCGCAGACGATGCGGAAGTCATTATCGACGAGGAAGTTGCAAGGTTCATGAAGTGGTGGGACTCCCTTGACGTGCTCCCAACCATCAAGGCAATCCGCCGGAACGCCGAAGACATTCGGGAGAGAGAGCTGGCAAAGGCGCTCGGTATGCTTGACGACATGACACCCGAAAGTCGGCAGGTAGTCGAAACCCTTACTCGCTCCATCGTGAACAAGATTCTGCACGATCCTACCGATTCACTCAAGAACGGGGCAACTAAGTCGCAATTACGGGCAGCGAAAGACCTGTTCCGTCTGTAATCCGACACGGCTTTGCGGTTATACTGAATGGGCAGGACAGACTCGCTCATTGGCTATTGACCACCACAGGCGAGATTCCGGCAGAGAAAGAAACATATCAGGTCTCTCAGGACAACATCACCACCTAGACCGACAGACTTTGTGTAGTACGCCGAGCGTCATATCAACGGACGCGCAAGCGACTTGAGGAGGCAAGCATGGCCGAGTACACCAAGAGCGAAGCAATGGACTGGGCGCGCGAAAATCTGCGCGGTCAGTGGACGACACTGATGACCCCCTTCACCGACGACGACGAGTTCGACGAAGAAGGTATGCGAAGCAACATCCGGCACATCCGCTCCCTCGGCACGCAGGGCGCAGGATGCACCTGGGGAATGGGCGAGTTCTGGAGCCTCACCCTCGAAGAGCGAATGCGCGTCTTTGATGTCGTCGCGGACGAAGCCGGCGGCGAATGGCCCATCGCCGCGCATGTAACCCACACCTCGTACAAAGACATGATTGCGCTGGCGAAGCACGCCGAGGAGATAGGCTTCGACCTTCTCATCTGCGCCGCTCCCTACTTCGTAACCAAGACCGAGGAGCAGGTCGTTGACTGGATGCGTATGCTCGCAGACAACACCAACCTCGCCATCATGTACTACAACTCCCCGCAATTCGGCATAGTCATGAGCGCGCAGGGACTGGGACAAATCTGCTCAATCCCCAACGTCGTAGGCGTCAAGGAAGCCAGCTTCAATCAGGAACTCTCCATCGAGTCCCACCAGCTGCTCGGCAGAGACGCCATAATCAGCACTCCCGACGAGTGGATTATGTTCAAGGGCAGAGAGCTTGGCTTCGAGCAGCAGGTGATGTTCGCCAATACTTCCGACTGGCGCTTCGACACCCCGGAGAAGAACTACTACAACCAGTTCATCGACAAGGCTATGCGCGGCGATCTCGACGACGACTTCTACGCGAAGCATGTGCGCCCTATCAAGGCGGTCTCCGACAAGTGGTGGGCAAGCACCGTGCAGAAGGCGAACGGCGCGCTGCCGGCCCCCATGTGCAAGTATTGGGGCGAAGTAATGGGCATGGCTGGCGGCCACGTCAGGCAGCCGCACATCAACCTCACCGACGACGAGAAAGCCGAGCTGAAGTCCGAAATCGAAGTTGCCCTCGACCAGATTTAGTCCGCCCCCACTCTGACGGGAAAAACTCTAACAAACAGTCTCTTCCCCCTTGACGGGAAGACTCTAGTAAACAGCCCCTTCCCCCTTGACGGGAAGACTCTACCAAACAGCCCCTTCCCTCTTGACGGGAAGACTCTAATAAACAGTCCCTTCCCCCTTGACGGGAAGACTCCAATAAACAGTCCCTTCCCTCTTGACGGGAAGACTCTAATAAACAGTCCCTTCCCCCTTGACGGGAAGACTCTAATAAACAGTCCCTTCCCCCTTGACGGGAAGACTCTAATAAACAGTCCCTTCCCCCTTGACGGGGGAAGGTTAGGATGGGGGTGTTATAGCACCCCAACACAAGAAAGGTACTCGCTATGATACTTATGGTGAGCGTTCAGAACTTGGAAGAAGCGCTGCAAGCACTCAAGGGCGGCGCTGACATCATCGACGTGAAGAACTTGCAGGAAGCCCTTGTCGGCTCCGCGCACCCGCACATCGTCCGCGACGTGCGCAACGCAATTCCTATGGAGCGCCACGCAAGCGTTACCCTCGGGGTTGTGCCCCATCAAGTCGGCACGGTTGCGATGGCAGTATATGCCGCGGGCGTCATCAACGCCACATCAGTCAAGGTCGGCTTTATGGACCACGAGTACGAGCTTGCTCTGGAAACCCTTCACGCCTCCAGAGAGGCGCTTGACGGCTTCGAGACCAAGCTCATTGGCTCTCTCTTCGCCGACAATGCGCTGTTCGGCGGGCTTGAGCCGCACCACATGAACAAGCTCGCAATAGAGACGAAGTGCGACGGCTGGCTGATTGACACGCTGACCAAGGACGGACGCAATCTCTTTGATTTCGTCCGCGAAGAAGAACTACGAGACATGGTTTTCGAGGGCAAAGAGGCAGGCATGAGCACCGCCCTTTCCGGACACCTCCGCATCAGCGACCTCGACGAACTCGCGCGCATCAACCCCGACATCGTTGGCGTGCGCGGCGCGGCATGTCAGAAGTCTAACGACCGAACCTCCAGCGTCCATTGGGAGCCTGTTTCCGAATTCAAGCGCCAACTCGAAATGCGTCTCAGCGGCGAAGTGGACGTTTTCGATGGCGCGGCTGCCGTAGCTTCAAGCAATGGTTCAACCAACGGCAGCGCGGGCAGCGAGTGGGTGGTCATAGACGGCACCGGAAAGACCTGCGCCGGTATCATCGCCGCCCTCACCGAGCATATTGACAACGATAGCGAGTCCTTCGTCGAAGTAATGATTCCTGACGTGCTCAATACCTACGACGTAATAGTCTGGGCAGAAAAGCGCAACCACAGCATCCTCACCCAGCGCAACGACGATGCGGGATTTGTCAGAATGCTTATCAAGCCATAGGATTGGAACCGTCCTATAAACCCGCATTGAAAGTGCTCTATCTTCTTTCCGGATAGAGCGCTTTCTCTTGGTATAGCCAGGGCGTGTTGACATTTCGATGCACATGTCATCTCAACCTAGAAAACCCCGCTCACCTGTCACTCCGAACCCGCCCACCTGTCATTCCGAACTCCGCTCACCTGTCATTCCGAACTCCGCTCACCTGTCATTCCGAACGCAGTGAGGAATCTCAAATCGTCACAGACAAGCTTGATTCCGACTTTAGAATTCCCGCTTCGCTCAAAATAACAAACAAAACTAAAGTCATCAACGAAATTCCAGTTCGTCATTCCCGCGCAGGCGGGAATCCAGTGGCTCTCAGGCAGCGTAAATGACACGAAAGCTGCTATATTTCACGACTCTGAATTCCCGTTTTCACGGGGATGACGCAAATGTGAACAGAACCTAGTTCCCTCCCCTTGTTGGGGCCCCTTTTGGGGAAAGTTAGAGCCTGCGCCCGAGAAGAGAGGGACGGGGATGAAAACCCCTACCCTCTGATATGGACTTCACACCCGTGAAACCCCATCATCAGCCAGCTCCGAAGCGCGGCATCATAACACACGGCCATCAGCCTATTTAATCGGTATTGCTTACACGGGTTGAGGTGGGGCATTTTGTCCCTTCCCCCTCGATGGGGGAAGGTTAGGATGGGGGTGAAGCCCGCATCAGAAGGAATGTTGAACCCAACACCAACACTTATCAGCAATACCCTTTAATTTGCCGCGTTTAGCGTAACCGTGCTACGATTGATATACGGATATAGGGAGAAACATTAATGGTGCCAGATTTCGTTCAGGACATTGCGTTTTATGTAGGTTTCATTCGCGACCTACTATTATTGGCAATACTTTCAGTAATCTTGATTCTAGTGTTTTCTATCTATAGAAAGGTATCACAAGCCTTGAACTCTGCGGGGCGCATCTTGGACAATACTGAGGAAATCGTAAATACGGTGTCCGAAAACATTGTACGACCTGCATCGTCAGGCTCCGGTGTTGCATTCGGCTTGGGCAAGATGTTCGCTTTCTTGCGGGGCACGAAGCGCAAAGATTAGAAGGAGGAAAAGCTCATGGCAGACAATGACAGCGGCGGCTCATTCGCATTCGGCTTTATCGTAGGTGGACTGGTAGGCGCAGCGGCGGCGCTACTACTAGCGCCCAAGAAAGGCTCTGAAACTCGCAGCGATCTTCTGGAGCGCAGCCTCATAATACGTTCGCGCGCAGAGGAACTCGCGGCGCAGGCGAGGACGCAGGCGCAAGACCGCGCGGCAGTAGGCGTGGCAACGGCTCGCGACCGCATCGGTCCCGCCTATGAAGGCGTGCGCGAGCGCGTTACGCCCGTCGTCGATCAGGTAAACGCCCGCATCAATCGCAGCAACGGCACTCCGGAGGCATCGACTTCCGAAGAAGCCTCAGAGGCTGAAAAGGCATAGGCGACCGCAAGGTTCATCCCTAAACAGCCTGAAAAAGACCCCCGCTTTCCGTATGAATACAGAAAGCGGGGGTCGCTCTATATTTAAGAACTAAGGTATGTTGACCTCTGACGCACAAGTCATTTCAAGCTCGAAATGCCCGCACATCTGTCATTCCGAACGTCCTACCCCTGTCATTCCGAACGTCCTACCCCTGTCATTCCGAACGCCCTCACCTGTCATTCCGAACGCAGTGAGGAATCTCAAATCGTTGCATGCAAACCTATTTCCGACTTTAGCAACTGTGTTGTATTAAGCCGGTGTTCGGTGGCTTGGAGAATGATTTGCGTTCCAGGGTCTTCCGTCCCTGAGCATGGCATTGAGTATCGTCAGCAACTT
>DAOUKP010000008.1:0-94295 GCA_034421195.1 Dehalococcoidia bacterium | reverse complement strand
GAGGTCACGTCAAGTTGTGTGTAAACGAGATCAGGCGGCGACCTTCTCCGGTTCCGATTCTATGACGATTCCATCCTTGTAGATGGCGCCCTGGTGTACGTCCTTCATTAACTCAGGCGCCTTCAGCCTCCTGAATCTGTTCTCCGCCACCATCAGCATCTTCCAGATCACTGCTATCGCCCTGTCCACCCTCTTGAACCTCTTCGCCGCGTCAGTACGCAGCCTCAGCGCCGCAAACGGCGACTCCACGACATTCGTAGTCCTCAGATGCCTCCAGTGCTCGGCAGGGAACTCATAGAACGTCACCATCCGTTCCCAGTCACGCTCCAGAGTCTCGGCAGCCGCATCGTAGGAGCGTTCACGGCACCACGCGGCAAACACTGACTTCAGGCGCTCAGACTCACCGCGGCTGCCGGCGTACGGGATGCTCCGCAGCATCAGCTTGCCCTGATCCTGCTGGCTCTTCGGCAGCCGGTCGAGCACGTTTATGACCTTGTGGTTCCAACACCTCTGCTCCTTAGCCTCCGGATACACGTTGGCTAGCGCTCCCCAGATGCCCAGGTGTCCGTCTCCTACTACCAGCTTCGGACAGTTCATCCCACGGTCCCTCAGGTCCCTGAGCACATCAGACCAGCTCTCGGTCGATTCCCTGTAGCCCGGCACGACACTCAGCACCGTCTTGCTTCCGTCACTCAGCGCACCGATCACCACCAGCACCGCAGCCTTCTCACGCTCAAGTCCCGCCTTCACGTACACTCCGTCTACCCACACATACACTACTTCCAGATCATCGAGGCGACGTGCCCGCCACGCAGCAAGCTCCCCGTTCCACCTGTCTTTCAGTCGCGCCACCGTCGCCGCCGACAACGGCGCATCCTCTCCAAGCAACCCCCGCAGCGCCAGGTCGAAGTCCCCCTCGGACAGACCGTGAAGATACAGCTGCGGTATCAGATCGGCCACCTTCGCCGTCCTCTTGGCGAACAGCGGCAACAGCCTGCTCTCGAACTTCTCCTCGGTGTTGCGCACCCGCGGCCTTCTCAACTCTATCGTCCCGCCGCTCAAGGTCAGCTTCCTCGGTCTTGCGTATCCGTTCCGGTAGCCCGAGTCGCTGTCCTCCTCCGACCGCCGCGCCGACTTCACCCTGCCGAAAAACCCGGTTACTTCCTCTTCGAGTGTCTCCTGGATCAGCTTCTGAATGCTCCCACGCAACCAGTCCTCCAGTTCGTCCCACTCGGGGCTTGACTTCACTATGCTTTCAGTGGTTCTCTTACTCATGGACGGTGTGCCTCCTCTTTTTGGGACCTCAAGCCCGTTTTTTTTCAGAGAAGGTTACACCGTCTGATCTATTTACACACTTTCTGAGGTTACCTCCCACCCGGTGGACGTGGACCCGTGTATGAGTTTCACGGGGTGACAAAAGCATGGCGATATACTGAAGAAAGGATGAGGGACCTTGAGCAACAAGGTAGGATTTACACAAACAGCAAGATAGCCCAACTAAAACGATACCTTGACGAATTGGAAGGTCAGGCGGTTCACAATATATGGATTGATGTCTCACCTATTAACCCAAGGGCGAAAGAACGACTGGGCTATCCAACACAGAAGCCACTTGCACTGTTGGAGCGCATAATCAAGGCGTCGTCGAATGAGGGGGATATGGTGCTGGACCCGTTTTGCGGGTGCGCTACGGCTTGCGTGGCAGCGGAGAACCTGGGGCGCAAGTGGGTTGGGATTGACCTGTCGCCGAAGGCTATCGAGCTTGTGAATGTGCGGCTGAGGGCTGCGATGGGGGACCTGTTCCACGACCGTCTGGTTACGGCGCGGACAGATATTCCGAGACGGACTGACATAGACGCGCCGATACCTTACAGGCAGAACCGGCATGTGCTGTTCGGTCAGCAAGAAGGGCGGTGCAACGGGTGCAGGACGGAGTTTCCGTTTCGGATGTTCGAGGTTGACCATGTTATCCCGCGCTCACGGGGCGGGACTGACCATATAGACAATCTGCAACTGCTTTGCACTCATTGCAACCGGACTAAGGGGGACAGGCCGCAGGAGTATCTGGTGGCGCGGTTGAGGGAGACGGGAGTTTTACCTGGGTTAGGTTAGGAGATGCAAAAAGACTTTTGGAAGCTCTCTCTATGGGTTTTGGGCTTTAGCGCCCTATTCATACTTATTCTGTTGGGCACTAGCCTGTTCACAAATGCCAAAGTCATCGATTCGGCAAGGTCGATTCATGCAATAGGCATCCTGGTAGCAATATGCGTAGGCGGCGTTTTCGCATATCAGAGGTTGCAGATATTCAGGACCTTTGAGCCTCATCTGACTATTTCGCATAAGGTTTCTCACAGATACATCGGCGACAGATACGTTCATATTGATGTAAGCGCGACTTTACGCAATAGTTCCAAAGTTCAGGTAGAGCTTCGTGAGGGTTTCTTCCTATTACAGAAAGTATCGCCAGTATCAGACGAAGAGATTGAAGACCTGTACGCTCAAGTGTTTGTTGACGGAGAATACGAAGATATTCGATGGCCTACCCTCGAAAGATTCGATCGAATATGGGAACCAAGTGAGTTAGTCGTAGAACCAGGCGAAGCACATCCAGAAACTCACGAATTCATAGTATCGAAAGATGTACAAACCGTTATAATATATTCGTACTTCTATGATCAAAATTTTCCTAAGAAAACAGATCATGAAAGAGGATGGTTAGCATCTACGGTCTATGATATTGCGTAGTCAAACGATTCAGGAAATCAAGACAGAGAAGGGAGTTGCCATGTCGCTCAAGGAGCATACGCGCAGTAGAGTTATCAAGAAGGGAACTGCTCCCAAGAACGCACCAGCTAAGGCCGAGACTTCACGCAAGCCGCCCGGCGCTAATTCATCCAAGAAGTCTCAATCGAATTAGCGCATATTCGGGAGGTAAGGCATGCCACGCAACGACTCCGCCAACGGGGGTGGAAAGGCAAGAATGGCTCCGAAGGTAAGACCTGCTAAAGCAATTCGCTTTATAAACGGGGCATCTCCAAAGTCAGCGCCGCCCAAAGCAGAGGTCTCACGCAAGCCGCCGGGCGCAACCCTTCCCAAGGACAAGCCATCGTCCGGCAGCTGATAATACTTGACCCCTCGCGCTCACATCCATACAATTACTATTTGTAGTCCAAGAAGGATTTGACGACATTTACCACATCAGCAATACCCGCGAGATTACTATGTATGCAATTGTGAATACCGGCGGCAAGCAGTACCGGGTGCAGCCCGGAGATACGGTGCGCGTGGAGTACCTGCCCGGGGACCAGGGGGACCTCATCGAGCTTGAGGATGTTCGTCTGTTCGCTGACGATGACGGCGAGGTGATGATAGGCGCGCCTACGGTTGACGGGGCGAAGGTTACGGCGGAGGTGGTGCAGCAGGGGCGCGGCAAGAAGGTCATCGTCTTCAAGTATAAGGCTAAGACGCGCTACCGAAGGAAGAACGGACACCGGCAGAACTTTACGGAGCTGCGGGTTACGGATATTTCGTATGATGGGTAGGTGGTTCGACAGGCTCACCACGAACGAATTTATATCCAAGTCGAGCGGACGTTATCACCCCCATCCTAACCTTCCCCCATCAAGAGGGAAGGGATTTTGGGGAAGGAACTCAGGGAGGTAAGACAATGGCACATAAGAAGGGCGGCGGCAGCACGCGAAACGGGCGAGACAGCAACGCTAAGAGGCTGGGCGTGAAGTGCTATGACACGGAGCTCGTGACGGCAGGCTCGATTATCGTGCGGCAGCGGGGGACTCGCATCCATCCGGGCACGAATGTGGGGCTGGGCAGGGACCATACGCTGTATGCGCTGATTGACGGCAAGGTGAAGTTCGAGCATAAGACGCGCGACAAGAAGCGTGCGAGCGTGTATGCGTAGTTAGTTGGTCAGTCTGTTAGTCCTTCAGTGTCCTTCGACAAGCTCAGGACGAACGGGGATGAAGGCTGACAGGATATACAGGATTTTCACCCCCATCCTAACCTTCCCCCATCGAGGGGGAAGGGACAAATATGAAGAGGGAAGAGAAATGAAACCGGGGATTCATCCAACATACTATCCGGAAGCGACGGCGGTATGCTCTTGCGGGTCGGTCTATACGACAGGCTCGACGATGCCTGAGTTCCGCGTGGAGATATGCAACCAGTGCCACCCGTTTTTCACGGGCGAGCAGCGTATCATCGACACGGAGGGGCGCGTGGAGCGGCTGATGCGGCGGTTTAACCTGAATCAGTAGGTCTGTCTGTCTTTCAATTAGTCAGTGTTTCAGTCGGTCAGTCAGTATATGAGGATCGGCTGACATCTTTGAGATATAGAACGGGGATGGGTGCGCTCATCTCCGTTTTTCGTTGCGCGAGGAAGTATGAGCACGGAACAGAGGCCGATATACGGCGGGCAGGCGGTCATTGAGGGCGTGATGATTCGCGGGCAGCGGAACATCGCGGTGGCGGTGCGGCGTCCTGACGGGACCGTGGCAACGATGCGGCATCCGCTGACTTCGATATACACGGGCAGGCTACGGCGCTTCCCGCTCATTCGCGGGGTGATTGCGATGGCGGAGACGCTGACGCTGGGGATGCGTGCGCTGAGCTACTCGGCGAATGTTGCGGCGGAGGCTGAGGGCGAGGAGATAAGCAAGGGCTCGATGGCGGGGATGATGGTGGTGTCGCTGAGCCTGGCAATCGGGATATTCTTCCTGATTCCGGTGTTCGCGAGCGACTGGCTGGAGACGCTGCTGGACTCGGAGCTGCTGGCGAACATCGCGGAGGGTGTCATACGGCTGCTGCTGTTTCTGGGGTATATCCTGCTGATTAGCCGGATGGAGGACATTCGGCGGGTGTTCATGTATCACGGAGCGGAGCACATGACGGTGCATGCGCAGGAGCGGGGCGATCCGCTGGAGGTGGCGCACATCCGCAAGTATCCGACGGCTCATCCGCGCTGCGGGACGGCGTTCCTGCTGGTGGTGATGGTGGTGGCGATACTGGCGTTCATCTTCGTGGGACGCGAGCCGTTCTGGTGGCTGATTACTTCGCGTATCGTGCTGGTGCCGGTGATCGCGGCGGTGAGCTACGAGGTGATACGGTTCAGCGGGCGGCACGCGGACAATCCGCTGGTGGGGCTGATTACCGCGCCAAGCCTTGCACTGCAATCGCTGACGACGCGGCAGCCGGACGACGACCAGATAGAGATTGCGATTGAGGCGATGCGGGAGGCGCAGGCGGCGGATGGGGTGCAGGTGTCGGCGGTGAGCGGTCGGGTGTCAGGGGATGGCGACTAGCGCGTTGCGTCAGGACTCAAGCAGTGGGACGATTTCTTCGCCTGTTCTCAGGAGATGTAGTCTGTCGGCGCTGTGTTCCATGAAGAGGGCGAAGTCGTAGATGATGTCTCATCCGATGAGGGAGGGCATGTCAGACGGGCCCGGTGGTATGTCGACGACATGGAGCGGCATCGTAGTCTCGTAGCTGCCGATAACCAGCGTCGCCCTGACTGTTCTGGTTTCGGCATAGCCGCCTACACCGCCTATGGGGTTGCCTTGCGGCATCGAGCGAATGTCAAGTCCCAGCTCGCTATGCAGACGGTCAGCGTCTGAGGGAGACAGCAAGGTATGGTCCGCCCCGGTATCGAGCACGAATTCAATTTCGATTGATTGATTGCCCGCGTCAGCGTCAAGAAATGTCACTAACACATTGATGTACGGGCGGCGAAAGGCTCCCTCGGCTACAAAAAATCCGGTCGCCATTGGCACTAATCCTGCTTGAGCGCGGGCCAATGAAGGGAAGAGCCGAAGACGCGCGGATAATCGCTGACATAGACGTAGTGGAAGTATATGTGTCCCACGGGCATTCCCTTGTCGCTCAGTTCACCTACAAGCGCCCTTCTGTCGGGGGACGCGCCGACTACTTTGCCGTGATAGACTGCGACACACTGGTCGGGGTACTGCGCCTTCAGTTCAGAAAAATTATCTCTGAACCACTTACTGTCCTTCTGAAATTGCTTAAATTCAGGAGACGGCGGCCTATTGACTTTTTTCCATTCCATTGCAAAAGCCTTTCGCAAATGGTAGGGGTGGGCATACTTCATTTCACCCCCATCCTAACCTTCCCCCATCAAGGGAGAAGGGACAACCTGAACACAATTATACCCAGTCCAATCTTATCGAACAGGTCATCTAAACCCATTGTAGCACTAGCCTGCGCGGTCTCTGAGGACTTCCCAGACGTCTTCGGGGCGGGCGCCGGATGCGGATAGGAGCACGAGGGCGTGGTAGAGGAGGTCTGCCATTTCTTCGGCGACCTGCCCCGCGTCGCCCTTGACGGCGGCGATGGCGGTTTCGCCTGCCTCCTCGATGACTTTCTGCGCGATGCGGTCGGCGCCGCTTTCTAACAGGCTGGTGGTGTAGCTGCCCTCTGGCATCTCGCGCTTGCGGTCCTGGATGAGGGCGAACAGGTCTTCGAGGACGCCGGGACCGGTCTCGTCGCGGTAGAACTCGGGGAACTCGTCGATGGGCGTGAAGAAGCAGTTGGACTCGCCGGTGTGGCAGATGGGGCCGTCAGGTTCGACTTGCAATATGAGGGTGTCACCGTCGCAATCGACGGCCGCCGACTTGACGCGCATGTAGTTGCCGGAGACTTCGCCCTTGTGCCAGAGGTCGGAGCGGCTGCGGCTGAAGAACCAGACTTCGCCGCCGTCGAGGGTGCGCTTGAGGGAGCCGGGGTTCATGTATCCTAGCATCAGGACTTCGCCGTTGTTCACATTCTGCGCGATTGCGGGCACGAGACCCTTTTCGTCGAGCTTTACTTCTGCCATGGTATTCACCTTTTGAGTATGTCAATCTTTCAGTCAGTTCGTCAGCTTTTTTATGTTACATATTTCCGCACCGCCCAACCCCTCTGGATTCCCGCCTGCGCGGGAATGACGGGGTGGAAATGAGAGATACCAATAGAATCTAACCAACCAATTGTCTAATAGGGATGCCCTTGTCAGATAGGAACTCTTTGACTTCCGGGATAGGGTGTGTGCCATAGTGGAAGATGCTGGCGGCGAGAACGGCGTCTGCCTTGCCCGCGGCGAGCGCGTCGTACAGGTGCTGCGGTTCGCCTGCACCGCCGCTTGCGATTAGCGGAATGGTGACGCTCTCGGATATGGCGCGCAGCAACTCCAAGTCGTAGCCGGTCTGCTGCCCGTCGGTGTCCATGCTGGTAACCAGCAACTCGCCCGCGCCAAGCTCGGCGGCCTTCTGCGCCCACTTCACGGCGTCTATGCCCATCGGGGTGCGACCGCCATGCACATAGACCTGCCAGCCGGAATTTTTGTCTAGGGCGATTTCTTTGGCGATTTCCGCGGACAGTCCTTTGGCAACATGAAAGTTCACTTCGCCAATTTCGTCGTCTTGCGTAACGCGCTTTGCATCTATGGCGACAACAATGCACTGCGCCCCGAAGAAATCTGACGCTTCAGCGACCAGGGACGGGTTGGCGACTGCTGCGGTGTTGAGTGATGCCTTGTCCGCGCCCGCTTCGAGCATGCGGCGCACATCGGCGACGTTACGCAAGCCACCGCCCACGGTTAGGGGTATGAAGACTTGCTCGGACACCTGCTTCACTACTTCTACGATGATGTCGCGGTCGTCGGAGCTTGCGGTGATGTCGAGGAATACTAGCTCGTCGGCACCCTGCATGTCGTAGAAGCGGGCGAGGTCGGCAGGGTCGCCGGCGTCGCGTATGTTCACGAAGCTGATGCCCTTGACTACTCTGCCGTTGTCGATGTCTAGGCACGGGATTATTCGCTTGGTAAGCATGGTAGGTCTTTCAGTTGGTCAGTGTGACAGTTGGTCAGCATATTTGGAACGAGCATGATTCGTATATTGCCCCCTTCCTAACCTTCCCCCTCTGGGGGAAGGGACTCTTGCCTTGACTCCTTCGGCGGTATTCAGGGCAGGCTCAGGAGGAACGGATTCCTTCAAACTCGCCGCGTCTTGCTCGGTATGCGTCCCGCAACGCCTTGCGAATACGCGCAGGCACATGCTTTGAAAGGTGCTTAATCTCCACGCCGATTGGGTCAGGGACTTCATCGGGGGAGTGTTCATACGGCTGCCAGTATCCCACGAAGTCGCCATCTGTCGTTATCATGCCGAGGTTGTCGGTTTTGTTCCCAAGTAACCATGTATCCTCATCTTCATCATAGCCCTTGCAAAACCAATAACTCGCGCTCATCGCCTCGACGCCTATGATGTCCTGCCCACCATCTGTTCCAAATAGGACTGCAACACCAACATGGTCGTACAAGGATGCGCCGTCATGTTGAATCTGTCCGGTAGAGATAGCTAGTACGTCATTTTCCTTGTCATAACTCACTTGCATCTCTTTCCTCTAAATTCCGATGCTTACCAACTTTAGTGGGCGTAATGTAACTGCCGCTACTTTACCCCTTCCCTCCAATGGAAGAACGTTAGAATGGAAGCGAATTTCTCAAGTCAAATTACTTGTATCTGCCAAAGACAGGCGTATTTTGCGCCCCTCACGAACTCTGACTATTTCACCTGCTTTATCCATGAATGCAATCAACCTTGATACATGATGTCCGTCCACTTCATTGATGAGTATCTTGACATCGGTTTGCAAGCAGTTTGGGTTATCACGAACCGCCTCCCTGATGGATTGGAACAGTTTAAGTTCGCGCTGGTGCTGCTCCACATCCAATATGCTATACCTCAAACTCGGATATGCTCGCACTATACCGTGCATACGCTCTAGCCCTTCAACGTCTCCCATCAGTGCAAGTACACGAGCACCCTCCGAAAATGCAAATCCACTCGTCCCGACAGTGGAATTCTCTGGATCTGCATTCAGTCTCTCCACCAAGTTATCTAAGTAGGTGTGAATAATAGGTATTGCTTCAGCATACTGACGACTATAGATCAGATCAGCCATTTCATTTCTAGAATTATTGTACGGCTCCCATTCCTTTCTCTGTTTCTCCCATTCCTCCATTCTTTTCTCAGCTTCCTCGCTCCGCATCTCCCATTCTTCGTCATAGTAGTAGTCTTGAATTTCCGTTTGGAAAGCTTCCACCGCAAATCGAATTGGACCCTGGCAGTGCGGACATGAAAAGGAAAATATATCAGCATCTACGGAATCAGGTTCTGTGTTCATATCTCGTTTACAACCCTTATGTACTATTAGTGTCAACAGTAGCGATCGCCGCTTGCAAGTCTATGTCGCCGGTGTATATCGCCCTGCCGACGATTGCTGCTTCCGCGCCAATCTCGGCAAGATGTTCAAGGTGCGCTATGGACGCGATGCCACCGGCCGCAATTATATGGACGTCGTCCTGATTGACGAGTACGCTTACGCCGTTGAAGTTTGGCTCGGTGAGAGTGCCATCGCGGGATATGTCGGTGTAGAGGAAGCGCTTCACGCCGAGCGCAGCCATGTCAGATACGAGTTCGGTGGCGAGTGCGCTAGTGCCTTCGGTCCAGCCTCGCAGCGCTACTCTGCCGTCCTTTGCGTCAACGCTCACGATGATGGATTCCGCGCCAAACTCGCGTAACAAATTACGGATGAGGTCCGCGTCTTCGACTGCTGCTGTGCCGAGCATGATTCGGCTGACTCCGGCATCGATTGCCGCTCTCGCAATATCCAAGTCGCGTATGCCGCCGCCGAGGTGCAGGGGGACATCGACCGATGAGGCGATGCGCTCGACTGCCGTCAAGTTCGCGGGGCTGCCGTCTCGCGCACCGTCGAGGTCAACGATGTGCAGCCGAGTCGCTCCCGTATCGACCCAGCGCAGCGCGGTTTCGAGCGGGTCGTCGGAATAGACGGTTTCCTGCGCGTAGTCGCCCTGGTAGAGTCGGACGCACTTGCCGCCGCGCAGGTCTATGGCTGGGATTACTTGCATGGCTTGTTTCTTGCCCTCACCCTAACCCTCTCCCTCTGGGAGAGGGGACTATAAGGAAGTGGTCGTGCTTGCACTTGCGATTCTCCCCCATCCCCACATGGATTCCCGCCTGCGCGGGAATGACGGATTATTAAGGGGAAGGGACTTTTTGTCTTGAAACCAGTGACAGGAAGTTGCGGTAAAGGCGCAGGCCTACTGCGCCACTCTTTTCGGGGTGGAATTGCACGGCTGCTACATTGTCCCAGGCGACCGCGCTGCAGAAGTCTATGCCGTAGCTCGTCACGCCTGCCACTATGTCCTTGTCGTCAGGGTCGGCGTAGTAGCTATGCACGAAGTAGAAGTACGACTGCTGCGGTATCCCATCGAAAACGGGATGTTCGACTGACAGCGATACGCTATTCCAGCCCATGTGGGGAATCTTCAGACCGGCTTGTTCTGTCTTTTCGGGAGGGAGGCGCTTTGTGCTACCCTTCAATATGGCAAGGCAGGGTTCGTCGCCTTCCTCGGACGATTCCAGAAGCAGTTGCAGACCGAGGCAGACGCCAAGAAACGGCTTGCCGCTGTCTATCGAGCGCCTGATGACATCAAACAGCCCGAGCTCGCGGATGCTCTGCATGGATGCGTCGCATGCGCCCTGCCCGGGAAATACCACGCCGTCCGCGGCGATTATGTCATCGGCGTCTGCGGTGATGCGCGCAGATGCGCCACACTCTTCCAGTGCTTTCTGCACGCTGCGAATGTTGCCTGCCTTGTAGTCTATGATGGCTATGCTTGGCTGCATCGGTTTATATATCCCATGGTGAACTTGTCGAACAAAACCGTCTTGCGAAACCGTCCTTCGACAGGCTCAGGACGAGCGGGGTTTGAGATTAGGCTGATTCATCAACTTTCGTCTAAGCGGGTGCCGGTTACGATGTCCATCGGCAACGCTCTGTCCTCGTAGCGGGCAAGCATGAACAGCAGGTCGGCGAGGCGGTTCACATAGCGCAGCAACTCGCCGTTCGGCAAGAGGTCTTGCTGCTGCAAGCCGACTATGCTGCGCTCGGCGGCTCGCAGCGCGCTACGAGCAAGATCAAGCGCGCCGGACGCTGCTGATGCGCCCGGAATGATGAACTTGGGCGGCAATTCAACCTGCGCGCTCAACTCGTCTATGAGCGTCTCAAGTGCGTCCACGTTGTCTGCGCTTATGGCGTGGAAGTTGGACTTGTAATACTCGTAGTTCTCGACATCGGTGGCGAGTTCTCCACTCAGGGTGAACATCTCGCGCTGCACTTGAAGCAGTATTTCCTTCACACGGACATCCTGGGACAGCGCGCGCGCAAGCCCCATCGCGGAGGTGGCGAAGTCTGCTTCGCCGTAGGCAACGCAGCGCGGATCGTTCTTGGGCACGCGACCGCCGAAGAGCAAACCCGTCTCGCCCGCATCGCCCGACTTGGTGTATATCTTCATGGTCATGCTTGCGTCTCCACTTCGTAAACGCTGACACAAGCACCGTTGTGCCAGCAATGTCGCAAGCGACATTATATCAGCAATCCCTTACCACATACACGAAAACGCGAGCAGGCATAGGTAGCGTTTCCTATTGAGTGAGTGAATAGCAATTTCATCCCCTTCCCCCGTTGAAGGGGAATGAACTTTACCTACCCTTGCCAGCACATCAAGGGGGAAGGGACTTCTGTCACTTAGGAGGAAACGCTCCGCTCCGCAACCGGGGCATGGCTTTCTGGATAGACGAAAAGTATAATAGTTTGAACAATGATATACTATATCTATATTCCCATAGCATAAGTTTGCGAGATTAACAGCCTTGAACGGATATGAATAGCACAGATATTGGAAGTGTCTCCGAGGAAGATTCCGGCTAGCTCTCACAGGCTCTTTTCGATTTGAAATATATGACAGGGAAAAGGCTTTATAATGTAAAAGGCAAGTATTATCGAATGCCACCAATATGGAATACTTGAAGTCATGACGAATACGCAAGAAGAAAATTCCCACAGGAACCGGCGAATCCATGCGGATATGCCGCTGCACAGCTTGGGGCAGTATGCGACTGCCTTGCTCAATGCTGCCGCAGAGGGAGTGGAAGCCGAGACGAAGGCGTACAACCTTACGCCGTTGGATTTTGCGTTGCTCAGGCTCTTCCTAACAGATGAGGAGTGGACGCCTACAGCATTGGCGAGGATACTTCCAGTCGAGGTATCGGCCATAAGCCGCTTGGTGACCAAACTTGTCGATAGAGGCCTGCTATACCGACGCCGACCACGCAGCGATCGACGGGTCGTCCTTCTGAAGCTGACCGAAGAAGGAGCTGCCCTTGCACGGGAAATTCACCAAGGAGTGCATGCCTACGAAGACGCGCTGGTTCAAGATATTCCTGAAGAGGAGATGGAGAGTTTTCTATCCACCATCAGGAAGATTCTGGACAACTACGCTGACAGGACGGAATGATGTGAAAATGAAGCCGGATACCTCGTGCGGCATTACGAGGTATCCGGCTTTCACTCAGGGGGAATACGTCCAGTCGCTATGCGCCCTTAATCTCCAGGCGTCGCGCCTTGACCGCCTCCACCTTCGGGAAGGTCAGCGTGAGAACACCGTGCTTGTACTCGGACTCGGCCTTGCCGACATCGAGAGTGTTCGGCAGACGCAGCGCGCGGTACAACTTGCCTGCCCTGCGCTCGCGGATGATAAACGGCGCATCGCCGTCATTCGGAGTTTCCGCGTTGATGGTCAGTACGCCGTCTTCAATAGTTACATCTATGTCCTCCGGCGCTACGCCCGGGACTGTTGCCCGTAGCACAACGTCGTCGCCATCCTGCGTCAGGTCGATCGGAATCGCCCAGCGCCGCTCCACATGTCCGTCTCCGTCGCCCTGCCAGGCGCGACTGAGCATCTCGTCCAACTTCCTGAATTCCCTGAACGGGTCAATCCTCTGCATGACCATAATGGTGATACCTCCTTTTGTGCGTCTCTTATATGGACTGCCGTTAGTTGCGTCGCTAATATGCGTTGGTGTTAGATTCAACATTGCTTTCTATGAAGGCTTCACCCCCATCCTAACCTTCCCCCATCAAGGGGGAAGGGACAAAATGCTTCACCTCAACAAGTGCAAAAGCAATACCGTATTAGTTGTATCGGCTCATCTCTGATGAAAAGCCTTCATACGCTCTCGCAGCTCAAACTATCCGAGTAAGCCACGGAACTCGTCGCGGAGCCTGCCGTTGAAGTCCTTACGAGCTTCGTCGTACTTGGGGCAGCACGAGCATCCACTTCCCTGCACGTTGCCGAAATAGGCGTCAAGCCCGGAGCGGTGGCTGCCGATTCTCCGAATAGTGCCTGTAAATCTGTCAATCACTTGCAATCTCCTGTGTCTAACCATTAGTTGTTTCGACTCAACTCTAATGCTATGCATATTATAGATAGCGTGTGTTAGTGTGTCAATATAGATATAGTAACAGCCTCAACTTTAGCTTTGTTTTCGCTGCAATTATGTTAAAATAACTGTAATGATAGTATCCGGTGGTGAGCATACTTCGTTCACCCCACCCCTGCTTACGCAGGGGCAGGCTCTAACCTTCCCCCTTAGAGGGGGAAGGGACAATGTGAAGGAAACAGGCATGGCGAGAGACTACTATCAAGTGCTGGGCATCCCCCGCAGCGCGGACGAGAAGGAGATACGCAGCGCCTTCAGGAAGTTGGCGCGCCAGTACCACCCTGATCTCAATCCGGGCGACGAGGCGGCAGAGCGCAAGTTCAAGGAGATAAACGAGGCGAACGAGGTACTTTCGGACACCAACAGTCGCGCCAAGTACGACCGATACGGCGACAACTGGATGCACGCCGACCGCCTCGATGAGCAGGCGAGAGCGGGCGCGACATTCGGCGGCGGCTTTGGGCCGGGCACACGCGTCGAGTACGGCTTTGGCGACTTCGACGACATACTCGGCGGGATGGGGGACATCTTCGGAGGAGCTACGGGATACGGCGGCAGTACCCGCCCAAACGCCAGACGGCGCAGCCGTCCGGGGCGTCCGAACCACCACGACATTCCCGTTACGATTACGCTCGAAGAGGCGTTCCGCGGCACGAAGCGAATGATCAGCGTGCCCACGAAGGACGGGGGCACACGGCGCATCGAGGCCAGCATTCCGGCGGCGGTGGACGACGGCTCGCGCGTACACATATCGCTGGACGACGGCATACAGGTGTTCCTTATCGTCAGCGTAGCGCCGCACACCCGCTTCAAGCGCGAGGGCGACAGCCTCTACGTCGACATTTCCGTGCCATTTGAGGACGCTCTGTTGGGCGGCGAGGTCGAGTTCACCTCTCTCAAGGGGAGGCTCGCGCTGAAGGTCCCAGCAGGCAGCGGCGAGGGCAGGCGCATCCGCATCCAAGGGCACGGAATGCCGAGGCGTGAATCGCCGTCAACCGCCGGTGACCTGTATGTGACCGTCAAACCGCGGATGCCGTCCTCACTCAGCGATGATGAAAGGGCGGCGCTCGAAGAGTTCAGGCGTCTTCGGGTAGCCAACGGCAGGCGCGGGTGAACTTACATGGATGGACAGGATAAGAGAGTTTTGGATTATGACTGAGAACGAACTAAGGTTAGGTCAAGACGAACCAGTTTTCATAATCAGCGTCGCGGCGCGCATGCTTGGCGTTCAGACGCAGACTCTGCGCTACTACGAGCGGCTGGGACTCATCGAACCGGCGCGCACGGGCGGCAACCAGCGCGTCTTCTCACGCGCCGACATTGAGCGCGTGAGACGCATCCGCAGCTTCATGGACAATCTTGGCGTCAACCTCGCCGGCGTCGAGGTCATCCTTCGCCTTCTCGACAGGCTCAACGCCTCGGAAAGCGAGATACAGCGCCTGTCCGAGGAGAATGCCCGCCTCAGAAGCCTGCTGGAGCGCAGCGCACGCTGAGACGGACGGCGAATTCTACGATATTGCACCTCGACGGTCCGCAGAATAGCGCCAGTCTATGGCGTTTCCTTTCGGGTGGGTGAATGGTAATTTCACCCCCATCCTAACCTTCCCCCATCAAGGGGCAAGGAACTTTCGGCGCCAATCATCAAACAAAGTCCAATAAAGATACCAAACTACGCTTGATGCAAATCCTAGGCTTGTGTTGTGCTAGTAGTAAGCATTTGAAGCACAAGTGGAAGGAGCTTGCACATGCGACTACTCATAATACCTCTATTGGCTCTGGTACTGGCATCACTCGCTTGCTCATCCGCAGGTAACCCCATCGTCTTCACCTCAGACATTGACGGAAACCGGGAGATATTCTCCCTGGACCCTGAAGGAGCCGAACTGGTCAATCTCACGAAGAGCGCGGGCAGCGAGTACGCTCCTTCCCTCTCGCCGGACGGCTCATATATAGCCTTCCTGTCCGGCGACGACGAGCATAACACTCTTCAGGTCATAGCTCTCAGCACCGAGTCCGACAGCCGAAATGCCGTAAGCAATTTAGACGGCAGCCACCGGGACCATAGATGGGCGCCCTCCAGCGACCGCCTAGCCTATATCGTACAGAACGGCGGCGACCCATCAACGCATGTCGCAGGTTATGACGGCTCCAACTCGATGGAACTCACCACGATCGTCGCCCATGAAGTGGGCGGATGGTCCTTTGACGGCTCAAGCGTGGTCTTTTCCGTCCGTGAAGGGCCGGGACAGGGCATCTATGTGCGAAATCCTGATGGGGTCAACGAGGTTCGCCTTACCGACCAGCCTGACTATAGCCCGGCGTGGTCTCCCAACTCCCATAAGATTGCATTCGTATCGGAGCGCGACGGCAATCCTGAAATATATGTGATGAATTCAGACGCCACTGAATTGAAGCGCATCACGGAGAGCAGCGGCATAGAGTACGACATCGCCTGGTCACCAGACGGCAGGAAGATCGCATTCACCAGCGACCGTGACGGCAACCCTGAAATATATGTGGTGGATGTGCGTGACGGCGAGGTGAAGAGGCTGACCCGTAACAGCGTCCGGGACGACCAGCCCGTATGGTCGCGCGACGGCAAGCGCATCGCGTTCGTCTCGTATCTGGACGGCGACGGTGAGATTGTGATGATGGACGCCGATGGGCACAACCAGCAGCGCCTCACCAACAACCACTACGATGACTACGCTCCGACTTGGTAAGACGAGAATAGTCTGTGCCGAATCTGCGGCTTGTAAATTGCAGACTTCGCACGCAAAGAGGGAGGAACACTGTTTTGTGGAAGAGCATCGCACTGATAATGAGTTTCATTGCGGTTTTGTCTGTTGTCGCCACTGGCGTGTTGGCAATCGAAGTAAAATCCATGAGCGCAGAGGTGCAAAAGGACATCACATTGATGAGTAAGCATATCGATGCGATGTCTGAAGAAATACAGGCGCAGGCAGACTCAGCATCCTCAGAGTTTGCGCGAGTAAACGCCGAGTTGACTGAAGAGATGCAGACACAGGCCAACTCAACATCAGCAGAGTTCGCACGAGTGAATGCCGAATTGGCTAGAGAAATCGCGAAGTTGACCGGTGAGACAGAGAATGGTGACCGCTTCCATTATTCACGAGATATACGCGAGATTGCAGAGCAGACCAATGGTTCAGAAATGATGTTAGAAGACGTGACCAAATTATGGGAAGAATGTTTAGAAGAGCGAATGGGCTTGATGGGCGTCTTTTACGCAGCTGACATGGTTGATTGGTGGGAGGACGATTATTGGCAAGACTTGTCCGATGATGGACGCAAAGCCGATCTACTCGACACCGGAATTCTATATGGATGTTGGCAGTAAGAGCGTGAATGAGGGCGTTAGCGATTTCACCCCCATCCTAACCTTCCCCCATCAAGGGGGAAGGGACATGATCCGCACGCACTATAACGATACTAATGACAAAGTGCCGTCACATCAGCCAGATAGTCCTTCCGGGTGCTGAGTGTGCCAGTCGGTCAGAGATTGGTATGCTCGCGCCACGGCTAGGATGCGGTTCTCGTCATAAGCCCGTCCCATGAACTGGATGCCAGTGGGCAGCCGCCCTTCATCCGAGAAGCCGCTCGGTACGCTGATGGCTGGCAGTCCCGCGCTGTTCCCTACCGCGCCCAGAGTATCCCGCGCCGTTCCAGCCACCACGCCACGAAAGTCCTGATCAATCGGAGTTGCCGTAACGGGCCTGGTCGGCCCTATCACCGCGTCGTATCCTGACATCACCTCGTCGGCGATGCGCGCGACCTTGCCGCGAATCCGCAATGCCCTGATGTAGTCCTGCGCCGGAATCATCAGCCGCGCATGCGGATGGTGGCACTCCGGCGCCGTGAGTCCGGCGACATTGCCACTCTCGATGAAATCCTCGAATGCGCTTGCCGATTCCGCATTCAGGATTGTGCGAGTAACCGCCTCATAAGGCATTTCCGGGAACTCAATCTCCTCGATGTCGGCTACATCTTGCAATGCTTCCATAGCCAGGTTGAAGTTCGCCGCGACCTCTGCCTGCGCTCCTTCGGCAGCATCTTTCAGCACTGCCAGCTTGAACCTGCGCCCGGCGGAGGCATAGATGTCGTAGCGATACGGCATGTCGGTAGTTGAAGGATCGTCCGAATCTTTGCCGGCAATCGCCTCCAGCACAATGCCGCAGTCGTCGGCGGTCAGGCAGAGCGGACCTAGCTTGTCGAGCGTCCACGACAGCACCATCGCACCCTGGCGGCTGACGCGCCCGTAAGTCGGTCGCAGCCCTGCCAGTCCGCAGTTGTTGGCGGGTGACAGTATCGAACCCCATGTCTCTGATCCGATTGCGAACGGCACAAGTCCGGCAGCGACAGCCGCGCCGGAGCCGCTCGACGAGCCACCCGACCATGCCTCCTTGCCATCACTACCCCAGGGTGTCATTCCCGGTCCTGTGAACGAAGCGTTAGGCTGCCTGTAGCCCATTCCTCCTGCAATCTCAACCATCGCGAGCTTTGCCGCCAGGGGCGCGCCCGCCTCCTCCAGCCTGCGAACAACCGCAGCATCATAATCGAAGACCTGCTCTCTGAACGGAGCAGCGCCCCATGTAGTGGGGATACCGCCGGATGTCGCCAGCAGGTCCTTCGCCCCATAGGGGATACCGTGCAACGGGCCCTTGTAGTCGCCCGCCGCAATCTCGCCTTCCGCGCGGCGCGCCTGCTCCATTGCGCGTTCTTGAGTAACCGTTACCACCGCATTGTAGCGCGGTCCTATCGCTTCGAGACGCGCGAGGAATGTCTCCGCAAGCTCCACAGGCGATACCTGCCGATTCCGCACAAGTTCGCCCAGTTCACGAATAGGTATAAACACCGGACTTGTCACAATTCCAACCCCTTTGTCCTATCTGATTTGCCGAGACGAAGCCAATGACAACCCAGCAGACTAAATCGTACTCACTAACTCTGCCCACAGTTCCGTAACTCCATTCGCGTCCACTTCCATCGCCACCGATACATTCGGTTCCTCGGTCGAGTTCTTCCGCCGGTCCGCTACCGTGAATCCCCTTGCGAACTCGCCCTGCGTCTCAACGCGCACATGCATCTCGCGCAACCCAAAAAGCTCGGGCGCAATCGCATAGGCTGTCGGACTCAGGTCCGAATACTGCACGCCATCCGGATTGTGAAGCCTGTTGTCGTTCTGATATGCCCGGTTGATGAAACGAGTCGCCGACTCCAGCATCCTCGTCGCGGGCGTCCCTGCGTCCCACACCCGCCGCTGCTGCGCTCCGGATACTTCCACCTTGTTGCACACATCCAGCCCAACCTGCGTTACCCTCGCGCCCGAACGATACACAGCATCTGCCGCCTCCGGATCTCCCGCGATATTCGCGGTCGCCAGCGGCGTTACATTACCCGGCTCAAACAGCGCGCCGCCCATCACCACAATCTCCGCGACCGACTCATCAAAGCGTGGCTCGATGCTCAGCGCCAGCGCCACATTCGTCTGTCTGCCAATTGCCAGGATTGTCAGTTCTCCCGGCGCCGCCAGCACCCTGTCAATTAGCTCAGGCACCGCGTGCCGCTCCTGAACCCTCGTAGTCGGCATCGGCCAATCGATGTTCCCTATTCCGTCATCCCCATGGATATGCGGCGCGTAAGTCGGCACATCATAAGTCAGCGTCCTGCCCACACCTTGGTACACCGGAATATCCGAGCGTCCAGCTGCCTCCAGAATCCGCAGGGTATTTACGGTGCATTGCTCGACCGACGCATTCCCATGCACAGTCGTGAATGCTTCCACTTGCAGCTTGTCACTCGCCAGCGCCATCAGGATCGCCGCCGTATCGTCAATTCCCGGGTCCGCGTCAATGATTACCCGCTTAGCCTGTGCCATCTCAAACCCCTGTCATGTCCATCCTGCCCATTGATGTTAGTTCCGCCTCAAGGCGTTTCTTCATACTCCACGCCCTCCGGCATCTGACCCTTGGGCAGGAAGAACTCGAACTGATGCCTGTCTCCATAGCCTTCGATGAATCCGGGCGACACTCCCTCGGAGTGCAGCGCGGCCGATACGATGGTCTTGTTGAACAGGTGAACGGTATCCGCCTCCAGGTATTCGTCCACCGGCATCCACAGCGCAGCCTCCAGCTCCTCTTCCTGCATCGTAATCTCCGTGCTGAGCGGCGACAGCCTGCACACGAAGTAGATGTCCGACTTGCCGTATCGGTAGCCGTGCCAGTGGCGCAGACACACCATAGCCTCGAATCGCGTCCGCACGCCCGTTTCTTCCAGCACCTCGCGCACGACGCCTTCCGCCAGATGCTCCCCCTGCACCAGCGCGCCGCCCGGCAGCTTGTACGATGGCCCACTTCGGGGTCGTATCTGATGCCGCTCCGACACCACCAGCAGCTGCCTGTCCTCGCTGAGGACAACGCCACCGGCGCCGATGTAGTGAGTCGCGTGCGGCGGGATGTACGCCCCTTTCTCAATCTGGAGCGTCATCATCACGTAGTCCTCGGCGGCGTGATGGTAGCGGAAGCCTGCCTCGGCAGCGACAGGCACAAGTTCTGCATTCGCAAGCGGCACCTCCAGCCACGCGACCTTGTAGCCAACATCATCCCAGTCGTCCATAGCATCTGCCAGCCGCCGCCTGAACCGCCCCGCCTCCACCGGCAGCGCGCCCGGATTCACGACAAAACCACCAAACGGATTCGGACTGCCTTCAAGTGTGCTCATGATTCCCTCAATTTCGTTTCTATCGTGTTTATTCTTTACATCGATGTTAACCTCGTGCGCGCTCAAATCACAACCAGATGACTCTCGCTTGCGCCGCCTACGACCGCCAGTTGCACGCCTTTGTCCAGCGTAACGAAGCGCAGGTCATGGCGAACTGCGAGGGCGAGGAGATAGACGTCGGTTAGTTGTCTGTGACCGGACAGCCGTGAAAAATCCACTACGCCCGCATCAAGCAAATTGACGTCGTCCGGAATGAATTCGTGCTCTGAAGTGGATGTGAGCCTCAGCAGCCGTTCTGTCGCACCTACGATACCAAAGGGATTCGGATAGCGGGGCTGCGACAGTATGCGTAAGCAGCCGTTCTGAGTTATCGGGCAGGTCGCCCACCCTAGCCTGCGACTACTCTCGAACCAATCCGATGCCCTGCGATGATGCGCGTGCTCATCATCAACCAGCGCAATCAGAATGTTGACATCAGGAAAGTCCCTCAATGTCTATATCCCCATCTCTTCCCGCATTTGGCTGACTAACTCGTTCGTGTCAAATCCATCGAGAAATGGATTGGGTTTGCCCGTTCTCTTGCGCTTCTTTGAAAAGGGTCTGAAGGCGTATATCTCCGTCTCCGACTCGTCTAATCCTATCTCCTTCATTACCATACGCATCAAGTCCTCGCCGTAGATATGCAGCGGAACGCGCACGGCGTCCTCGAAGTAAATCTTGCCTCTGTTATCTTGCGCCCTGAAGGGGGGATTTTCCATGAGCGCCAGCTCAATCGTGTACTTCGGCTTGCGCTCCGGCAAGTCCGCGTCGCCCTCCAGGTCCTCTAGGTTCGCTCGCACCGCGAGCATCACCTTCGATCCGACTACCGGCGTTTCCACATATATGGTCGCGGGGAACTCCTCATATCTGCGCTCTTCCGCGAAGTCCGGCTGCTCCGGCGCGAGACGCGCCCTTACCCGATACAAGTCTGGACCGGAGTATTCCGGTGCGGCGCGAACGTCCACATCCACCTGCTGACCATCTGCCAAGTCCGTCGCTTCGTCCAGTTCTATCGTCTTTCCTTTAATAACTCCTCGCAGCTTCATTGCATCCCTCCGTCTCCATGACCAGTTGCGGAATTAGTATAGCAACTGGCGGTCTCTATCCATATCACCTCCCCGTGAACTCCGGCATCACCCCATCCGCGAAGAGGCGCAGCTGCTCCATGAACTCGGCGCGGGGCATGCCTTCGGCCCAGTGCAGTATTACATGTTCCAGCGCGGGGTACTTTTCTTCAAGCTCGCGCAGGAATTCAACGAATTCTTCGGCGGTGCCGCATATCCACGCCCGCTGCTGCACCCCGTCCTCGATGAAGGGCGTCCGTGCCGGCGCGCCCGGCGTTCCCCACACGCGACCTTGCTCGTCGGCGTACCGCACGAATCCGAACGGCGCGAACCACTTGTAACGCTCGTCGTGGTACGGTCGCAACCCGTCCATCGCCTCTTGCTGGCTGCCCGCGATGTAGAACCCTACCTCAAGCGCGAGATTCTCACCAAGCTCCAGGTCCCGCCCGTACTTCGCGTTGGCGTCCTTGTACTGCTGGAAGATGCCTTCGACAAGCGACTCACCAGTCAGCCCGACCACGCCGTTGATGCCGTTGCGCGCGATGAAGTCAATCGTCCGCCCGCTCACGATAGGCTGCCACATCTCCACCGGCAGTCGCTTCGGACGCGGCACCAGCGTAACCTCTTCCAGGCCGTAACCGCGATACTCCACATCCGGCGGAATCGTGAAATACTTACCCTTGTGCGAGAACGACTCCTCGTTGAATGCCTTGAAGATGACCTCCATCTGCTCCTCGAACAGCTCGCGGTTCGCGTCGTTGTCGATGACGGGCGCGCCGAACGATTCCACTTCCCGGCTGTGATAGCCGCGTCCCACGCCAAAGATGACGCGACCGTCCGTGAGGATGTCCGCCATAGCGTAGTCTTCGGCAAGCCGCACCGGATGCCACATCGGGACGATATTGAACGCGCATCCGAACTTCAGCTGCTTCGTCTTCCCCGCAAGGTGAGTACCCATGAGGATAAGATTCGGTATGGTTTCATAGCCCTCACGCTGGAAGTGGTGCTCCGCCATCCACAGCGCGTAGAAGCCTAGCTCGTCCATCAGACCCGCGACCTGTTCGGCCGTATCCATGCTCTGCATCAGCCGCTCATTCGGATACCGCCTCTCATCGGACGGCGTCCCGTCGCTCCCCACATCCTCAAGATCGATATTCCCTACATAAAGCACCGAAAAGTTCTTAATCATTCAGCATTCCTCGAAAATAATTCGTCCTCGAAACTCCCGCTATACTATCCCCATCCCATCCATCCTGTCCATTGAAGTTAGCTCACGCCAACCCCCGCACCCAGTAGGTGGGCACATCCACTGCTCCGTCCAGCCCGTCCGCAGGCGTAACCCCACCCGCGACCAGCGCCGAATCGATCCCAAACGCATTCGCGCCACGTATATCCGTCTCCAGCGTATCTCCGAACATCACCATGTCCCGCGTTCCCGTCAGCCCCAGCGCCGCCTCGAAAATCGCACCGTTCGGCTTCCCCAGCCGCTCGAACTCAAGCCCTCGCTCAGGGTAACGCTGACGCAACGCCGCCTCGATTATCAGCGCCACGCTGCCGCTCGCCATGCCGAACCCATCATCGTTCGGATACACCAGGTCAGGATTCGGCAGCACAAGCCGCGGAGCATCCCCTGCGTCGAACATCCTGAACAGCGCGGTCAGCACAGCATTCACACCGTCCTCGAAAGGGAATCCCGACTGGTCACCAACCACCAGCAGATCGAACCTGTCGGCAGCCGGCACTACCTCGCCGCCCGCCAGTCGCACATACTCTGCGCTGTCCTCTGTTCCCAGTACGGCACAGCGCGCGCCGCTCATACTGTGCTCAGCGAAATACCCTCTCAGCAGACTGCCAGAAGTGATTATGCGCTCGGCATCCACATTCAGCCCTACCTTGCGGTATCTCGCCGCCCGGCTCTCCGGCAGCGCGGAAGCGTCATTCGTCAGCACATAGTACGGCTTCTCTATCCGGTTCAGTCTGTCTATCAACTCAACCGCACCCGGCAGCGCGCCCACCGAGTACGACAGCACGCCGTAGGCGTCGAACAGCAGCGCTGAGTACCGCTCCACCAGTTCATCAATCGTTGCTTCTCGAATACTCATGCTCGATATTTTACAACTCACGCTCTCATTATCCTATCCATTAGACTGCCCCTCTAATCGACCCGGAAGGTTGGAAAACTACATTAGTCCCTTCCCCCTTGATGGGCTGACAAGGCAAGTGAAAAGTGAAACGAGTGCGAAACCGCTCATTCTGTCATTCTTCACTCCGCTGCACTGCGTTCAGAATCTAAAATTCTTGTGGCAAGACAAGGCTATTTGTAGTCAGTGAGTGCAGATTTCTCGCTTCGCTCGAAATGACAAGAATAAATTGTATTTGTGAAACATGCGCCCGACTACGATTGGGTATAGTCTCAAGTTGAAGCACCTATCACCCAGTGCTATAATTCATTAAGGCTGGCATTATAGCCAGACGCAATACTCACAACCCGTCTCAGCGCGAAAGGGCAAGCACGCGCCGCAAGTCTCACAGCATGGAGGAGCACTCCCACATGATCCAGACCGAAGAACGAACCCAAGTCCTATCTCCGTACCAGGTGCAGCGCTACAGCAGGCACATCATCATGCCGCAGGTCGGCAGCGCCGGGCAGCGCAAGATGCTCAACTCCAAAGTCCTCATCATCGGCGCGGGCGGGCTTGGCTCCCCCATTTCCATCTACCTCACCCTTGCGGGAGTAGGTACTATCGGCATCGTCGATTTCGACACTGTTGACGTAACCAACCTCCAGCGCCAGATTCTGCACCAGAATGACGACATCGGCAGGCCCAAGGCGGAGTCCGCCTACGAGACGCTCAAGGCGTACAACCCGGACGTCAACGTGCAGGTTCACGAAGAGCCTATAACCTCCGACAACGCCTTCGACATCATTCCTGATTACGACATCATCATCAATGGGGCGGATAACTTCCCCGCGCGCTACCTCGTCAACGATGCCGCCTATCTTAGTGACAAGCCTCTTGTGGACGGCAGCATTCTACTCTTCGACGGCCAGGCGACGACATACATCCCCGGGCAGGGCTGCTATCGCTGCCTCTTCCCGACGCCTCCGCCTCCGGGCGAGGTGCCGAGCTGCGCGGAGGCAGGCGTACTTGGCATGCTTCCAGGGCTGGTCGGCAGTATCCAGGCGGCAGAGACGGCGAAGCTGATACTTGGTGTGGGCGAGAATCTGACGGGCAGGCTGCTGCTCATCGATGCACTGGACATGTCGTTCCGCACGGTGAAGATACGGCGTAACCCCAGCTGCCCGCTGTGCGGCGACGAGCCGACCATCACCGACCTCATAGACTACGAGGCGTTCTGCGGCGTGCCGGTGCTTACGGCGGGGTGATTTCTTCGCGTTAATGCCGGATAAATGAAAGTAGCCTGAAATGCACTACCATCGTAGTGTTTTTCAGGCTACAATTTGTTTATGTTCTTGATATATTAAGCTAACTGGTTCCAAATACTTTGGCATTCCCATTTCTCAGAGTGGCCGTTCATAATCACAAGTTAATGTCTGCTTTGCAGGAATGGACGTTTAGACCGAATGAAGATTCCGTCCGATTACATCCAGGGATACGAAAAGGCGCGCGCAGTCGATTCGCAGGTAGCAGATAACTACATCGCCCACACAACGATTGGCGATCCTGATGCTGACGCGCTCGTAGCGGAGCTCGCGCCTCTGGGACCGCAGCGCTCAAGCCGCCTTATCAACGCTGCTATGAATATGAAGGATGTAGCAGCGCTCATTGACGCTCCGCCGCTACTCATGGACTTCTTCGAGAAGGCAGCGCGCCCGCCTGAGTGGGTTGACTTCGAGAAATTCGAGCCGGGCATCCGCATGTTTCACAGAAATTCCCGCCTTGTTCTCGGCGCATTCGTCGGCGGCGTTCTCGTTGAGGGCTTTTCAACCAATATCTGCAAGTCCTTCAACACTACCGGACGGCTGCGCGATCAGGGCGTTAGGCGGCTGAAACAAAACAACCGTCATATGATCGAGATATTCATGCCTCACGGACTTGCGATAGACGGCGACGGCTGGAGACTATCCGTGCGCGTCCGCCTTGTGCATGCACAGGTAAGGCGTCTGCTGCAAGACTCGGACGACTGGGATACCGAAGCATGGGGCATCCCGCTCAGTTCGGCCCACATGGGATACTCCATAACTGCTTTCTCCGCCAGGCTGCTCCAGCATATGAAGAGTTTGGGTGCAGTTTTCAGCGATGAAGAGCGCGAGAGCTTTCTCGCTGTCTGGCGATACACCGGCCATCTCATGGGCATCCCGGAGACAATCCTCTATCAGACAGAGGACGACGCCCACGAACTCTATGACATTGGCAGAATGTGCGAGCCTCCTCCCGGGTGGGACTCCATCATCATGGCAAATGGTCTCATCAATTCCGCGCCTCTGGTCATCGGCATCACAGAGCCGGACGAACGCCGTCAATTGGTAAAGTACGTTTACAGCGTCTCACGCGCCATGATTGGTAAGCAACTTGCCGACGACCTGCGATACCCCAAAAGCCCCACATTCGGAGTGCTGCCATGGTTTCGTCTGCAAAGCAGATACTACCGTTTCATCGAGAAGCGCTTCCCTGAATTCTCCCAGGTCAACAATTTCACGAATTTCACAGGCTTGCTTGAAGCGTCAGCCTTCGACGAGGCGGGCATCAGCTACACACTCCCCGACCATCCCCACGCGGAAAGGTCAATCAGGTACTAGACTTCAAGAAGCCTGCATAAGTGCAGTTATAGCGATGATGCAGGCATTTTCACCCCCATCCTAACCTCTTCCCCCATCAAGGGGGAAGGGACTTATGCGATTTTCTCTAGACTTACCGTACCCATCGCAGCCTCTAAACGGACTCTCCGTGCCTTTTGGGGCTATCTGGTTTTTGGCGGCTGACGGCTTATTACCTGCTTGCCCGCCACCACCGCCGCACCTTATACTTGCCCGCATACGAACACAATCAGGGGGTGGCCCGCATGCCTAAAGCCGCTATCAACGGCGTACAACTCTACTACGAATCCACCGGCGAAGGATTCCCGCTCATCCTGGCGCACGAATTCGCCGGGGACTTCCGCTCCTGGGAGCCGCAGGTACGCTACTTCTCGCGCCGCTACCGGGTCATCACCTACAACGCGCGGGGATACCCGCCGTCAGACGTTCCAACCGACGAGGATGCCTACTCGCAGGAAATCGCCGTGGAAGACCTTCGCGGATTGCTACAACATCTCAACATCGAAAAGGCTCACATCTGCGGCCTGTCTATGGGGGGCACACTCGCCCTGAACTTTGGCCTGACATATCCGGACATGGCAGAGTCCCTGGTAATCGCAGCAGCCGGCTCCGGCTCCACTGATGTGGACGCATGGCGGCAGAACGTCGCGAATCAATCTCGTGCCTTGGAAGAGCGAGGCATGTCAGGCATGGCTGACTACGCGCAAGGTGAGGCGCGAGTTCAGCTTCGGCGTAAAGACCCACGCGGCTACCGGGAATTCGCCGACCAGTTCTTCTCGCACTCAGGTCTCGGCTCGGCACTCACATTCCGCGGCGTTCAGGGGAAGCGTCCGCCCGTATTCGCCCTCGAGCAGCAGATGCGCGCGCTCACCATCCCCACTCTCATAATGCTCGGCGACGAGGACGACCCTTGCGTCGAGCCGAGCATATTCATGAAGCGCTGCATCTCCACATCCGGACTGGTCATGTTTCCCCAGTCGGGCCACGCCATCAACCTAGAAGAACCCGACCTCTTCAACCTCAGCCTTCAACAATTCCTGACCGCAGTCGAAACAGGCTCATGGGCGCAGCGGGAAATCTAGCGGCAGGCGCAAATCCTAATCTCTGCACGTTTGACTTAATTGATTTCAGATTCCTTGCTGCGCTCGGAATGACGGGCTGAAATATCGGAATGTCAGTAGGCCCTAGTCTTTACGATACGGCGGCACGCTGAACGGCGAGTCTCCATGTTCAAGCTGGACCGCTCGCATGTCCTCAGACGCCTGCACGATAGCCTTTGCAGCCTCGCTCACTTCATCAAACTCTTCCTCAGTGAGTCTGTCACCATATCGCTGCCGTATAACGGTCATCATCTGCTCTGCGCGCTCGTCGATTCTGTTGCACTCGCTCATATTCACTCCATTAACAGAGTCTTGCCCCCTTCCTAACCTTCCCCCTGAGGGGGAAGGGATAAGATGACCGACCTTGTCCCAAGGGGAAGGGACAAAATAGGCAATGTCAGTTTTCTGTCGCTCTGTATAATAGCGTATCCGGATGGGTTATGTACCAGCCGAACCAGAACGACACATTCGCCGGATGCAGCGGCAGCGCTTCGGTCGGGTCTTCATCCTTCCAGATTCTGTCGCGCTCCACATGCCACACCGCACCGTCTTCATCCAGCAGCGTCGTCGGCAAGCCAACAGGCACATCATCCGGAAGCGTGAATGAATTTCCCTCGCTGCGGAACGCCAACGCATCCGCCGACAGAGAAGACGCAATAACTACCAGGTCAACATCACCCACACTGTCGTTGACAAGGCGTGATTGATTCATTGCGTCTATGGAGTACGCCTTGAACGCTCCCTCGACAACTACGCCTAGCACCAGTTGCTTGGGTGCAAGTCTCTCGTCCCGATTCCAGATGGGGAACATCGTCTCCGGGTCGTCGCGGTATGCGAAGTAGATGGAGCTGCGGTCATCCTCACGCTGATAGCTTCTTGCGGAATAGTAGCCTGTCTCGCGCGACTGCACCTTGGTGTCCGGATGCTCGGCGAGCCACTCGCCCCAAGTGGTGAGCGCAACCGGGAAGTATTCCAGCTTGATGCGGCTGCCCACAAGCTCACCGACAATCGGCTCACCTCTGAGCTGGCTCCACAGCGTATTAGTCAGGCGGTCGTACATCACCTTGTTGCTGCGATAGAGCATGCCGGATGTGCCGAATGTGGTTGGCTCGCCGTTGATTTTCGCGGAATACACGATTCCGCTGTTGCAGAGCGTTCACCACGCAAGCGAAATCGGTTCGCCGCCCACGGTGTCGTTCACCATCTCGTGGGCGTTGATGATTCTCAAGGGGTAGGCGCGCGTGTCGCCGTTGATGGACACACCGAACACGCGCTCGTCTTCGTCAAGGAAGTCAGCCTCATCGGGGGTCAGCATCTTGGGGTCGCGTATGTCCGGTATGCCGTCGGGAATCACGCCGCCCCACACTATTTCGGTCGGGTCAACGGTGACTGCTCCGTCGCGCGCCGGATACAGGAACGTGGCGAAGCGCGGATGCATTTGGGACATGAAGTTTATCTTCCATTCCAGATATTCGGACGGAGGTGGGTAATCATTCCTGTGCTTGCCAAGCCATTCCATCCACCCCTTCCAGTCTTCTCCGCCATAGCGCTCCCCGGTGAGTTCGCCCAGCACATACGCCGTGGCATCCCGCGCGTTCGCTGTCGATTGGTAGCGCATCGACTCCACTAATACAGGCACCATCGACTTGTCCTTGTTTGCCCGCACCTCATCAAGCGCTTCGTAGGTCCGGTTGCTCGTGCGACCGAAGCCTGGAAACACCTTGTACATGGCGCTATTGGAGTCGTAGGGTATGGGTGTCGGCTCTGACATGGCTTCGGGAGCAGCCTCCGGCGTGGAGGTAGCAGCCACTTGTGGCGACATCGTGGCGAGAGACTGAACTGTCGGAGTAGCGCCGACGGGAGGGGCCGTTGCAGCAGGTGTTGTCGGCGAAGGCGGTGACGGGACCGGCCCAGACGAACAGGCAGCCAATGCGCCGGCAGCGACAATGAAAACTACAAACGATATTTTACGAAGTGACAGCACTTTCCTATACCTCTAACCAATTGGATGCAAGCATCGCAATAGGGATGCATGGCACGATAAGATTTCCATTCTGGTGGATGAATAGCAAATTCACCCCCATCCTAACCTTCCCCCATCAAGGGGGAAGGGACTTTGTCACCTAGAAGGAAACGCTACGGCGTGGCACTGTTTCAGTCCGGCAAATCGTACACCAAAGGGAGGCACAGCAATGGCAGATGTCCAGTTCTATACATGGGCGCGTTGAAGCACATGCCGCAGAGTGAAGGCGTCGCTTTCACAAGACGGTGTGGAACTTAATGAGCGAGATTTTTTCAAGGACGGATTCTCGGAGGCAGAACTGCGCGACCTGCTAGGCGACACGAATCCGGCGGATGTGTTCTCGTGGCGCAGTCCGTCAGCGCGCAAGCTGGGACTGGACAGGGACACGGCATCGCCCGATGAGCTGATTCACCTGATGATTGACGAGCCGCGCCTGATACGCCGCCCGCTGATACAGGTCGAAGGACAGCTGGTAGTGGGCACGGACAAGAAGGCGATGGCGGAGGCGTTCGGATAAGGCACAGATCCGACTATGGTCTGACTGCCCGCTTCTCTCGCTGGGCGAGCTTGTGCAGCATCGGCTGGGCCAACTTGACGAATGTGCATGCGAGTCGTCGGGTCTCCCTCGGGTCTATGAGGTCAACTACGTCGCCACGAAACGCCGCGCGGAAGGGCGAGCGCAACTTCAGCAGGCGCTCTTCTATCATTGCGCGGTGTGCCTCCGGGTCGGGCGCGTTATCGATCTCGCGCCGGTAAGCGGCGGCAACGCCACCCTCGATGGGTATGCCGCCCCACTCGCCTGCGGGCCAGCCGAAGCGCAAGTTCAATCCGTCCGGATGCCCTAGGCTGTGCGCCGCGTCCGCCGCTACGCCGTAAGCCTTGCGAACGTTGAACTCGATCTTGGGTACCTTCGCTTCGGCACTGGCGATGAGGGCGCGCACGCCGCGCCGCATCGTGGCTATACGCTCTGCGTGAGAGCCGAGCATGAAGCCGGGCATGTCGAGGAATATGACGACCGGCAGGTTGAAGGCATCGCACAGGTCAACGAAGTGCGCGTACTTCTCGGCTGCCCAGCCATCCATTGCGCCCGCGAGCTTCATCGGATCGCTGCCGATGACTCCAACGCTGTACCCGTCGAGGCGCGCGAAGCCGGTTATTATCGAGCCTGCCCAGTGTCGCCGCATCTCGAAAAACTCGCCGTTATCGACAACCAGCTTTATCAGCCTGCGCGGGTCGTAGCCGCGCCTGCGGTTGGGCGGGATGATGTTCAGCAGCTCTTCGGGGCGGCGGTCGGGCGGATCGCCTGTCTCTACACGCGGTGCGACGTCGTTAGTGGTGTTCGGCAGGTAAGAGATGAAGGTCTTTATCTGCTCGAAGGCGTCCTCTTCGGACTCGGCTTCGTTGTCAACCTGTCCGCTCTCGTGGACATGACGCTTGTAGCCGCCGAGTTCCTCCTTGTCCATCTGCTCTCCGATGGCACGGCGGACAACAGGGGGGCCTGACGGGAATATCTGGGATTGCTCTTTGACCATCACGGTGAAGTGGGACATCAGGGCGAAGGCTGCGGGCGCGCCCGCGACCGAACCCATGATGCCCGCCGCAACAGGCACCTTCTTCATCAATTCGACGCCCTTCCACCACAGGTCGCCACCGGGCAAGCCCATGTGTCCAGACGCTTCGTCCGCCTTCGCGCTGTGTCCAACTCCCTCGACAAGCTGTATGTACGGGATGCCGTACTGGGTGGCGAGCGGCTGGGTGAACTGGCGCGAGTGCTTGCGGACATTGTGCGGGCTGCCGCCTGATATTGTGAAGTCGTCGCCGCCGATGGCGACCGGACGCCCGTCTATCTCGGCAAGTCCCATTACATACGCGCCGGGTGTGAACTCGATCATGTTGCCTTCGTCGTCGAACTCGGCTGCGCCTACCATGGGCCCGGCCTCGAGGAAGCTGCCGGGATCCACCATCTTCTTGATGCGCTCACGCACGGTGAAGCGACCGCCCGCGTGCTGACGCTTCACGCGCTCCGGCCCGCCTAACTCAGCAGCTAGACCGCGCACATACTTCATGTCGTCAATAGCCTGCTCCCAGGGCATACCGGGCTTCCACATATCTCGATTCTTGTCGATTGGCATTTTTCGTCCCTCCCCGGGTTACGACAGGCTTTCGATTAGACTGGTAGTGTATCGCCCTGCGGCGAAGTCGGGATGCTTCAGCGCCGCCCTTAATGTCGGTATGTTCGTGTTCACGCCGGAAATATCGCATGCGTCCAGTGCGCTCTTCATCAGGCTGATAGCAGCGTCCCTGCTTTCGCCCCAAGCAATAAACTTCGCCAGCAATGGGTCGAAGTAGGGAGTTACGGCATCTCCTCTGCGATAGCCGCTGTCGATTCGCAGGTTGGGCATCTCCGGCAGATTGAATGCGTCCAGCGTGCCGGGCGACGGGATGAATGTCTTTGGGTCTTCGGCATATTTCCTGCATTCGACCGCGTGACCGTGCAACGTTACATCATCGCCCAACGAGAGTGGCATACCGGCGGCGGCACGAAGCTGCTGCTCCACGATGTCAACGCCCGTAATCATCTCAGTTACGCCATGCTCTACCTGCAAGCGTGTGTTGGCTTCCAAGAAGTATGCACGGTCTTTATCGTCCACTATGAACTCGAATGTCCCTGCGCCGACATAGTTCGTTTCACGCGCCGCGCTCACCGACATTTCTACCAGCGAATTGCGAAGCGAGTCCGGCAGGCACGGTGCGGGCGCTTCTTCGATGACCTTCTGGTGCCTGCGCTGCGCCGAGCACTCGCGCTCCCAAAGATGGCGCACATTGCCATGCTCGTCGGCTATAATCTGTACTTCGATATGGCGTGCCGGAGCCACAAGCTTTTCGATATAGACTTCGGCGCTGCCAAATGCGCGCAATGCCGACGAACTGGCGCGGCGCAGCGCACGCTGAAGACGAGCCTCGCTCTCAACGATTTGCATGCCGATTCCACCGCCGCCATCCGTCGCCTTGACCATCAACGGCAGTCCCACTTCGGCCGCTGCTGCCACGGTAGATTCCTCATCGTCGGCTCTCACTCGCGCTCCGGGCAGCACCGAAACGCCAACCGAGGACATCTTCTCACGCGCCGCCCACTTGTCTGCCATAAGGCGCGCTAAATCAGGACGCGGACCCACGAACACAACGCCGCGCTCGGCACACTGCTCGGCAAGCGCGGGCGATTCGGACAGGAAGCCGTAGCCGGGGTGAATCGCATCCGCACCGCTCTTTGCGGCTATGTCAGCTATGGCACTAGCGTCAAGATACGATCCCGCAGGCGTGGCGCTCTCAGGCAGCACATACGACTCGTCCGCGAGTTCTGCGTGCAATGGACTGCCTTCAGCCGCGGAATAGACTGCAACCGTACCGATGCCCAGCTTCCGGCAGGTTCTTATGATACGGCAGGCTATCTCGCCTCTGTTGGCAATGAGAACTTTGTCGAACACAGGCCTGCTCATTCCGTCGATAGTATTAGCATCGGGTCTTCCTGAGATATGTTCTGGTTGTTGCGAACCAGAATCTCTTTCACCGTGCCATTGTATTCCGAGAGAATCTCGTTCTCCATCTTCATAGACTCTATAACCACGAGCAAGTCGCCGTCTTCGACCTCTTCGCCGACCGAGACGCTTATTTCGACTATCACTCCGGTTATCGGGGATTCAACTGCTATATCTGCCAATCGGTATCACCTTACTTTTTGATTTTGAATAGACTAGGTTGGGATGGGGGTGATTGCTATGCGGCTCAGCGATTTTCACCCCCACCCTAACCCTCCCCCATCGGAGGGGGAGGGGATATTTTCCTACCCCCAGCCCTTGACGGTGGAAGGAACTTCATTGCTTCCCAGTAGTTCACCTAGAATATGCTCATTATGCGCTCCCAGACGCGCCGATGGCCTCCACTTATGCTTGGGCAGCCCGTCAGTGATGATAGCCTGCCCCGGGTATGTTTTCTTGCCCACATCCGGCTCGTCCAGCGTCACAAAGAAGTCGCGCTCGCGCAGGTGCGGGTCTTCGAGCATGTCCACGCTTCTATGGACAGCGCCCGCCGGAACGCCTGCGGCTTGCAGCGCGTTCATGACCTCAACGGCATCGCGCTCTTTAGTCCAAGCCGCAATGATGCCGTTCAGGTCGGCTTCGTTTGTCTTACGCGCCGACTCGTCGCGGAATCGCTTGTCTTGTGCCAGCGCCGGGACACCCATCACATTACAGAGCGCAATCCACTGCTCTTCACAGGTTACGGCAATTGCCAGCCATCTGTCATCACCCGAACAACGATAGACGCCGTGCGGCGCGTACTTGTAATGGCTGTTACCACTGCGGGCGGGCTGAACGCCGTTGTGGGCAAAAGCGCCGATGTACTCGCCTATCTGGCACACCGGTCCCTCGGCGAGCGCGATGTCGATGAACTGTCCTTGCCCGGTCGCCGTCCGATGGCGCAGCGCGGTCATTATAGCAGCCAGCGCGTTCATTCCGGTAACCGGGTCGGGGTAGGCGATGCCAGAAGTTATCGGCATTTCGCCCGGATAGCCCATCAGGCTTGGAATACCAGTGATGGACTCGACGGAGGTGCCATAGGCGGGGAACTCCGCCGCCGCGCCCTCCGAGCCGTAGCCGGAGATGGAGCACATGATTATGTCGGGGCGCGCCTGACGCAGCGATTCGTAGTCCAGCCCGAAGTTTCGCATCACATGCGGGCGGAAGCTCTCGACTACTATATCGGACACGGCGGCAAGGTCGAGGAAGGCGTCCCTGCCCTCCTGCAAGTCGAGGCGCAATGCGAGGCTGTCCTTGTTGCGGTTGTGCTTGTTGTCAACGCCTCTCGTGCGGTCGATGGGGACGCGAGGGTCGGAAACCTTCACGACATGCGCTCCGTAGTCGGCGAGGATACGTGCTACCAGCGGACCCGCCCACACGCGAGTCAGGTCGATTACGCGGATGCCTGACAACAGCGATTCGACGGACGGGGACTGACATCGATGCACAGGATGGGTAGGATGGGGTGGTTCGACAGGCTCACCACGAACGGTATTGTTGTGTTGCCCTAAAGAAGGCGCCGGAGCGAAATTCGGCTGGGTAAGGCTCATGTGGAATGGCAGGCGCGGAAATGTCAGCGAGCCGCCTTGAGGATGCTCGAATTCCCCGAAAAGCCCGCGCTCTATGTACTGGTTGTCCTGCAAAGTCTCGCTCAAGTCGAACACGGGAGAAGCAGGGACGGAATAGACGCCCGCCGCCAGCTCCACTATCTCCTGCCGCGTCTTGTCGGCGACCCACTCCAGTAGAATCTCGTCTATCTCGTCAGCGGCGTCCTTCAGGCTTTGGAAGGCGGCAAAGCGCGGGTCAATGAGCAGGTCTTCGCGCCCAATCATGGCGCATACATAGTCCCACTGGTGCGGCGCGGACGCGGAGAAGGTGATGTAGCCATCCTTGCAGGGGAGCGTGGTAATGGGGTATCCGCCGGTACGCCGTCCCGTCGCCAGACGCACACCGGCGCGCTTGCGGATGATGCCGTCGTATTCGTGTGAGACGAATGTGAACTGGTGCAGCGCGGCAAGCGCCTCCATCTCGGAGACTTCTACGGGCTTGCCCCTGCCGGTCATCTCGCGGGCGCGGAGGGCAAGCATTATTCCGGCGTATCCCTTCATCGCGGTCAGCCGCTGCGCCTGGTAGCCCGGCAGCATCAGAGGCTCCCGGTCTTCTTCGCCGCTGAGATAGAGGTAGCCACCGAGCGCGAGGCTGACCAGTGGCGTGGACTGCCAGTCGGCGTATGGTCCGCTCAGGCCGAATGGCGTAATGGACAGGTTGACCAGAAACGGGTTGAGAGCATGCAGCGTATCGTCATTGATGCCAAGCTCCCGGCGCATCTGCGGCTGCCAGTCATCTATGAGTACATCAGCGTTCCTCACCAGATCTAGCAACACCGCCTTGCCGGGCGCGCTAGTCCAGTCGAGTGCAACGCTCTCCTTGCCCATGTTGTCGAATAGGAAGAGCGCGCCCGACTCAGGGGGATCGTAGCCTTGAAGCTGCGGCTCAGCGTATCGCGTCCAACTGCCGTGGGGCGGGCGCTCTATCTTGATGACACGCGCGCCGAAAACTGCCAGTATGCGCCCACAGAAGGCGCCTGCGACTGAATCCGCGACTTCAACTACATTTATATCAGCGAGGGGCAGAACACTCATACGGGCTTCACTATTGACCGTTGGAAACACTGGACGACTGGCATACTCCTTATGACCAGTTCGTTTGCTGCAAAGAGGCGATTGCGCCATCTGCCGGACGCCACACCGCCGCGTCATCGCGCCATGGGTTCGCCTTCAGCCAGTCCTCATCCATGCCCACGCCTAGACCGGTCCCGGTCGGCAGCGGCAGGAAGCCATCCTTCTGAACAGGGAAGTCGCCGGTGCATGCGTCCTGGAACCAGGGGTGGATGCCGCCCTCCTGAATCATGAAGTTCGGCACGCAGGCGTCGAGGTGCAAGGACGCTATTGTGCAGAGCGGACCGTAAGGGTTGTGCGGCTGGAAGCCGACGTAATGCGCTTCAGCCATTGCCGCAATCTTCTTCAGCTCAGATATGCCGCCGCCCTGCACGATGTCGGGCTGAATCATCTTCACGATTTGCCGTTGCAGTAGGTCGGTGTAGTCCCACTTGGTATAAAGGCGCTCGCCAGTCGCAAGCGGGATGTTGACCTGCTCGGCGACGCGCTGCATAGCGTCCAGATTCTGCGGCGGCACGGGTTCTTCATAGACAAACGGGCGGTACGGCTCCATCGCGTTGCCGATGCGGATGGCATCTGCCGGGGCGAGCCTGCCATGCACTTCGACGAGAAGTTCCACGTCGTCGCCAACAGCCTCACGCACCGCTTCCAGCTTCTTGACGGCGACGCGCTCCGCCTCGATTGGGATGAACAGGCCGCGATGGTCGAACGGGTCACCCTTGAGCGCGGTCAGTCCCTGCTCGGTATGCCGCAGCGCGTTCTCCACCGCGTCCTCGACGGTCAATCCGTCCCACCTGCCGTAGCACCAGAGCTTGTCGCGCATCGCGCCGCCGAGAAGCTGATAGACCGGCACGCCGAGCGCCTGCCCCTTGATGTCCCAGAGCGCAATCTCGATGCCGCTGATAGCCGACATCTGCACCACGCCGCCGCGCACATGGAAGTGGTGGTAGAGCGTCTGCCAGTGCTCCTCGATGCGGTGCGGGTCCTTGCCGATCAGCACCTCACCGAATTCCTCGACCATGCTGGCAACCGCAAGCGGGCCTGAAGTAGCCTCGCCCCAGCCGGTGATGCCCTCGTCGGTCTCGATTTTGACGAACATGTAGTTGCGTGCCTGACCGCGCGGGGCGGCGGAGGCGGGGATTGCGCTGACGGATGTGATTTTCATGCTTCTCTCCAATAACGCGTTAGTCTAGGCACCATTCGTCCTTCAATATGCCAATCAAGTCTTTCTGGCGGCGTTCGAGGACTTTCGGTGTCCATTTCTCTTCGGCAACTACTTGCGTGGTAAGTGCAAAAGGCGAGACGCCATCTTTAGTCAGGAAGTATGTTACTTTCTTGTCGTTGAACTCACGGTTGTTAGCCGCCGAGTTTCTCCTTCTTGAAAGTAGAACAAGGTTTGCAAGTTTATGCGTCCACAGATTCCTCATCTCGTCATCTGGGAACCATTTCATCCATTTCGAACACTTGTGAGGGTTCTGAGGCAATACATGCTCAATAGTTATAATAGGATATTCGGGAGTCACGCCACCTTCCGTCAGTAGGCTGTCAAGTCGCAACAAGAGGGTCCTTCTAACTCGTAACTGGGAATACACATTTCCTTCTAAGGCTTGAAGAATGGCTGACTTTTCTTCAGCGCGTAGTTGGATAACTGACTCAGCCTCGCATAGTTCTTCACCTCTCTCGATTGCCCCCAGGACTTCCGCATATCGATTTATGCGCTCGTTAATGTTTGCCCGTCTGATGAACATTCCATACGCCAGCCGCTCAAGATTCTGGATGAACTGAACAAGCGCGCCGGAATTGTTTTCGTTGCGTATGAAGAATTCCAATACTGGCGGAATCCAGTCGAAATTGTCCAAGCGGTTCAGGTAGCGTAGGAATCTGTTGATTTTCTCATTGTCAGAATCAGCCTGTCGCTGGAATGATGACGTACTTATTTCCTCATACATGTCGGAGTATGGCTTGAGGACTTTGTCTATGAAAGACTTTGCCTCTGCGGACTCTAGTTGTTCGCCACTCTTGACCTGTAGCACACCTTCCCAAAATTCATCTTGCAACGCCCTTCGCATCTTATTTTTCAAGTGAATCATGCGTATATGGGTGAAAAGGTCTCTAAAACCATCACGTCCAAGGTCGTCCTCTTCATCTTCCCAAACTTTTGTGTAACTAGCCGTGCTTTCCCCTTCTATGCCACCGATTATCTGTGCCTTCAAGATGTCGGTTGGGGATAGGTCAAGCCCTCTGTCATTGAGAACAGAGAATATGCGATACGCAGAGCCTTGGTCGGATGTGGATACCACTACGAGATAGCAATGTTGGATTATGAAACCCGTGAGTGCATCACGACTTGCCTTGTCAAGTTTGGAAAGTTCTTCCCGTAGGTGACTTGCATTCTCTAACATTCGCTGTCTGCTATCTGACAAATTTGCCGGAGGATTATCCAGAAAATCGGACATTCTACCGACCTTCTGGATATTGTCCTTGAAGAACTTGTTATCACGCTCCCTGATAGTAAGGCGAAAATGTCCCTTGATGCCAGCAAAAGGCTCATCAGGCGTTCGAATATAGATGTCAATTGCATCGCCATTTTCGCCAGCAAGTTCACGCAATGCACAAAGCATTATCGTTAAGGTTGTGATACGCTGCTGGCCATCGACAATCTCTGCTTTAGGTTTAGCGTCGTTCTTGATGATGACCACGCTGCCCAAGAAGTAGGGAGAGGCATTAGTCAGGTCATTAGACTGACCCACAGCATACATAAGATCGTCGAGCAGTTCGCCTACTTCCTCCGTAGTCCAAGAATATGGACGCTGATAGTCAGGTATCTCAAAACGATAATTGTTGTTAAAGATACCCACCATTGGCAATTCGGCAGCTTTTATTGTCTCTGGCATCTAAGTTCTCCCAAAAGTTCGTACTATCTCAATACTGCTTTTAGTACCACTTCGTCTTGTCCACCACATTCGTCAGTTCTTCGCCGGCTGCGAAGCGGCGGGCGTTGTCGAGGATTATCTCGAAGCGCCTTTCGGGGATGTTGCCGGCGTCTCTGACAGCGACATGCGGTGTCATCAGCACGTTGGGCAAGCCCCACAATTTGTGGTCGGACGGCAGTGGCTCCTGCTCAAACACGTCCAGGCCTGCGCCCGCGATGACGCCGTTCTCGATGGCGTCCGCGAGGTCATCTATCTTGCAGACCATTCCTCTGCCGATGTTGATGAAGTATGCGCTGCTCTTCATCCGGCTGAACCGAGCGGCATTGAATGTGAATTCCGTCTCCGGCGTGTGCGGCACTGTGGTAATTACGAAGTCCGCCCTCGGCAGAACATTGTCGAGTTCGTCCGGCGTGTGGAACTCGACATACGGCAACTCAAACTCCCGTCGCGGCTCGATGCCGATGACTTGCATGCCCAGCTCGTGACAGAGGCGCGCCGTCTCGTGCCCGATGCCTCCGACACCGTTAATGAGCGCGACTGCGCCCGCGAGGTCGATGTACGGCGACTTGCGCGCGTCTTTGTCCCAGACTCTGCGTCGCTGCGCGTCCATGTACCAGGGCAGCCCGCGGGACAGCGCCAGCAGGAACATGAGGATGTGGTGCGATATGTGGTCGAAGTAGATGCCGCGCGGATTGCATATCGTGAGCGGATGCTCGATCAACTCCGGGTAGTAGTAGCCAAAGAAGGGGCCTGCGTCAGGATTCTGTACCCAACTCAGCTTCTCTGCAACCTTCAGGGCGTCGGGCGAGACCCAGCCATACACGCCATCGGCATCACGGATCGCCTCCATCGCTTCTTCGTCCGTCTCCGGCGATGCGACTTCCCATTCGGCTTCGGTATCGGCGAGTCGGGCGGCGAACATTCGCCTGTCATCATCCTGCGGTGGCAGGAACACGAATTTGGGCATGGTATTTCCTCCATTCTGTTGGTTCTATGCATGTGAAAACCCGCCAGCGTTTGGCGGGTTTTCGATTCTCTCAGGCGCGTCGAATCATTACGCGCCGTTCCGGTTTCGTTCCAGTTCCGCGATGCGCGCCTTCAGCACTTCTATTTCCGCCTCCCGCTCAGCGCGCCCTTCGGCTCTGCCTTGTTCCCTACCTCGCTCTATGCCCTGCTCTATGCCCTGCTCTATACCTTGCTCTATAGCCTCGGCTTTCTCCTGAGCGGCAAGCCGCCTGCGTCTAGCGCCAACCGTGTTGTCCCACATATACCCAAGCGCCATAATCACCCCCTCCAACCATTTCAGAAGAGTGAACGCTAAAATAACTGAAGCCGATGCGGCTAACACCACAGCCGTCGCCAATTCTCTGTCCAGTTCTTGTATTTTGCCATCGCTCCATCTATAAATCAAGAACGACGCCATGCCTACCGTAACTGCGCTGAACGCCGTGAACCAGCCGGAGCGCACACTGAACGGCGAGACCATGCCGCCACCGTCGCCCGGCACACTCCGCATTCGCTCGTAGAACTCTATGCACGCGGGCACAACGAAGCCGAGGGCGAAGGCTATGACCGCGAGAACTATCAGCATTTCGTTAATTAAGGTACAAATCTCTTTTATTCAGCCAATTTTGCTCCCTGACTACCGAGTGCCTTGCGCGCACGGTCAATCACTCTTCCCATGTCTTTACCAGAATAGTAGATGTAATTGATTAGATCATTTACCTCGTTCACAAGTTGCTCTCTTTTGTCTGGGTCATTCTCTCTTTTGAGCCGATTGAGCCGATATGTTATTTTCTGCTTTGCGCCTATGAAGGCGTGTACGCCTGCCGAACGCAGGCATTCAGACACTTCGCTCCACTCCAACCCCAGTTCTTTACTGATGAACACAATTGACTTGCCTTCCGTAGCCATCTGCACCGCTATGTCTTTCTGTTCACCTGTCATTGCAAACCTCCTAATCGGCCGCCATCACTGCTTCGAGCTTGTCCTTGGCGCCGTTGCGCACTTTGGGGATGACGTACTTGCCGAACATCTCGATGGAACTCATCACCTTCTCGTGCGGGATGGTCTCGGTCTGCATAATCATGAGCACCTGGTCAACGCCGATGTCTTCGTACATCTCGATGGTCTTCAGGCAGCTTTCCGGGTTGCCCGCGATGATTACGCCGCGGTCGGCAAGCACATTGGCGTCTAGTTCGGCGATTGCCGCCCTTGCTGCGCCGGGGCCGGAGTCAAGCGAGATGCCCACCTCGGATGCAAGTTCCTTGTGCTCTTCGTCAGACTGCCGCAGCCAGCGACCGAAGTCTGCCTGCAAGTGATCCGGAACGCCACCCCAGTCCTGCAAGAGTTGCTCATAAGCGCCAATGCGCCCCTGGATGTAGGGCTTGTCCGGCCCGAAGAATGTTTTCATCGACTCGGCGGCAAGCTCCTTGGCGTACTGGTCGTCCTCGTCGCAGAAGCCATGAACATTGTTGCCCCAGAAGTTGGTGATGAATGCGCCCGCAGGATCGGCGTCCTTCAGCGCGTCGCGGTAGATGTTCACCTTGTCTTTCAAGATATCCACGGCATAAGAAGCAGACGACAGCACGCCTATGCCATTGTGCGCCGCCAAGCGGAAGCTGTCCTCAGAGGTGCAGGCGACATACATGCGCGGGTGAGGCTTCTGGTAGGTCTTGGGGAGCACACGGCGAGACGGCACATTCCAGAACTTGCCCTCGTACTCGAACTCGTCCGACTGCCATATCTTAGGCAGTATAGACAGGGATTCGCTCCACATCTCGCGGGTGTCGCGCGGGTCAACGCCCAGTCCCAGCTGCTCATAAGCATTGGAGCGTCCCGTGCCGAACTCCACGCGCCCGTCAGTGAGCTGGTCAACCATCGCCACTCGCTCAGCGATGCGGACAGGGTGCGCGTGCGGCAGGATGGACACGCCGAAGCCAATGCGAATCTGCTTCGTAATCTGGCTGAGCGCGCCGAACAGGACCTCCGGACAGGGCGAGCCGGAGAAGCCTGTCAGGAAGTGGTGTTCCACGAACCAGAGCGCATCAAAGCCAACCTGGTCTGCCAGTTCGCACTGCTCCAATGTCTCCTTATAAAGAGTGTTCCAGTCGATTTCAGTTCCACGGAAGGGGCGCTGCGTCTCGTATAGCAATCCGAACTGCATGACGATGTCTCCTTTCGCTCATGGGTGAGCATGTACGGGTGGCAGTGTTAATGGGCGAATTATACTTGCATTCGTGAGTAAGGTAAAACACGGAGGAGTTGATACGCTCTTAAAGCACCTGACGATAATCATTCGACGGCTTTACGATGCGGAGTGAGGCGTCAATAGGAACCGGGTCTGATTGCATTCAGAAAAGCAAATGGAAATTGCCAAAAGAGCGCCTTCATGTGCTATACTGCGCCAAAGTCCACGGGTGTACCCTTCGGGCTCTCCAGCCATTTTCAAGCATAAAAATAAGTCCGCAAGGAGGGCATTATGGTCGTCGCGACAACACAGGCAGTAGAACAGATAGCGCACCTTATGCGCCGGGCAGGTTTCGGCGCGACACGGGACGAACTCGATGCTCTTGAGGCCAAAGGCTATGATGCGGTCGTCGCCGAACTCCTCAACCCCAGCGATTATTCCGCGATGCCGGATGACATCATTCGGCGCTACCATCATGAGCAGTCCGGGATGATGGGGCAGGTCAATCCGGCCGCCTACTGGCTATACAAGATGATTTCCACGAAGGCGCCGCTCACAGAAAAGATAGCCCTCTTCTGGCACTCCGTATTCGCCACAGGCTACCCCAAGATTACACAGGGCAAGGTGCTTAACGACCAGATCCGCATGTTCCGCAGGTACGGCCTGGGCAACTTCAGGACATTGTTGATCGAGTTGTCGAGGGACCCGGCGATGATCGTATGGCTGGACAACCACGACAATCACAAGGGGGCAATCAACGAGAACTATGGCCGCGAGCTGCTGGAACTGTTCAGCATGGGCGTGGGCAACTACTCTGAGGACGACATCAAGGAAGCCTCCCGCGCCTTCACAGGCTGGACGCTGGGTAACACTGAATACATGGCGCTACGGGGCGAGCGGGACTCCATCTGGCCCTACGGCAGAATAGCCTGGCACTTCGAGTACAAGCCGGAAGACCACGACGAGGGCGAGAAGACCTTCCTCGGTCAGACGGGTAATTTCAATGGTGAAGACATCATCGACATCATCTGTCAGCAGGAAGCGACGGCGCGCTTCATCTCCCGCCATCTGTACGACTTCTTTGTAGCCGAAGAGCCGCCCGTGCCTGTCTGGCCCTACTCACCGCCGCGTGATGAAGCGGCCATTCAGACACTTGTGGACGCATACTTCGACAGCGGCTACGAAATCTCCGCTATGCTCGAAGCGCTGTTCACATCCGACTTCTTTAAGAACGATGAGGACATCCGCTTCATCCGGGTGAAGAGTCCCGCGGAGTTGGTCGCCAGCACACTGCGTCTGACACAGGAGTTCACGAGGCCCCGCCGCGAGATTCTCGACAGAGCAATGCAGATGCAATACATGGGGCAGCAACTCAACAACCCGCCCAGCGTCGAGGGCTGGCACCAGGGCATGGAATGGATTGACACGGGTACGCTTGTGGAGCGTCTGAACTTCGCCACCGCGCAGCTCGGCGATGTGAGCATGCCGGGAGTCAGGTCAATGATAAACCGAGTCGCATCCGAGAGTGACGGGCTTATCTCCTCAGTCAGGCTAGTGGACGCCTGCCTCGACGCGATGGGTGTAGTCGCGGTCTCAGAAGACACGCGGGAGGTTCTGGAAAACTTCGCTGCCAAGCTAGGCGACCTTGAAGTCAGCGCGGACGATATCAGCGAGCACGCCGAGGATCGCATCTCCCAGATGTTCCAGATGGTCGCCGCTTCGCACGAGTTCCAGCGGGCGTAGAAGTTCTTCAGTTCGTCAATATTTCGGTAAGTCAGTGAACACGGAGGGCATCTCGTCTCGCGCTTGAGAGACGGGATGTTCCTTCATAAGGCGTAAGTAACATGACGCAGACACTCACGCGCCCAACTCACACTGCGGCAGAACACGAACCCTTCGTTATCCAGTTCAAGCCGCTCACCTATATGGACGACGAGCAGTTCGCCGATTTCTGTGCGCTCAACGACGACCTCCGCATCGAGCGCACCGCAAAAGGTGAAATCATACTTATGCCGCCAACACATGGATACACAGGAAACACAAACGCAAAAATCAATACACGACTAGGTATTTGGTCTGAACGCAATGACACAGGTGATTACTACGATTCGTCCACAGGTTTCAAATTGCCCAACGGCGCGCTGCGATCTCCCGATGCTTCATGGGTTCTGAAATCTCGATTGGACGCTCTGACGCAGGAAGAACGGAGCGGATACATATCCTTGTGCCCAGACTTCGTGATTGAACTGCGCTCAAGTTCCGACAGCCTCACAATGCTGCAAGCCAAGATGCAAGAGTACATCGACAATGGCGCACGACTTGGCTGGCTCATAGACCCCATATCCAGCCCCAAGCGCGTTTATATCTACCACCCGAATACAGAAGCACAGATTCTGGACGAACCAACCAAAGTCTCCGGCGAACCTGAACTGCCCGACTTCACGCTGGACCTAAGCCGAATATGGGAGCCTCCCTTCTAGCAGGATCTTCTATCATCCGATACAAAATATCGATATTCCCCCGAATCCTAATCAACTGCAATCGCGAGGTTCAATTATGACCACTGCACAGATGACCGATTTCCTGAAGTACAGCCATTCCATTGGCCTCTCGACTATGACCGGTCGCGGCTTCTACTATCCCGTGGATACTGCGTTTGACGGCGAAGGCAAGATATACACGGTAAGTCGCTCTCTCGATGGCGACAACCGGGGGCTGCGCGTCACCATCTACGACTCTGACAGCAATTATTATGACATGTTCGGCGAGTATGGCGAAGGAGACGGGCAGTTCATCTGGCCCACCGCCATAGCGAGAGACAGCGCGGACAACACCTATGTCGCCTGCGAGTACCTGAACCGCATTGTGCGCTTCGACCGAGCAGGCAAGCCGCTCTCAAGCTGGGGCGTGCCAGGCTCCGCTGAAGGCGAACTCGACGGTCCCTCCGGCCTCGCTGTCGATGCCGACGATAATATCTATGTCGTTGACCACCATAACAACAGGGTGCAGAAATTCACCACCAGCGGACAGTTCCTAAGTTCCTTCGGGTCGGCAGGAGACGGCGATGGCCAGTTCAATCTGCCCTGGGGCATTGATATAGACGCGAAAGGAGACATCTACGTCGCGGACTGGCGCAACGACCGCATTCAGAAGTTCTCGCCGGATGGCGAGTTCATTGCCGCATACGGTGAGTCAGGTCGAGGCGACGGGCAGTTCCACAGACCGGCGAGCGCATCCGTGGACGACGATGGCTTCATCTATGTTGCCGACTGGGGCAATGAGCGTGTGCAGGTCCTGGACTCGGACGGCAACTTCGTGCAGAGTCTCAGAGGTGAGGCTACCGATTCCAAGTGGGCGGACGCCTTCCTGGAAATCAACATTGAAGAGGCCGCCGCGCGCGCCAATTCGGACCTGGCAAAGACGGACATCGAGTTCTTCAACGACGACCCGCACGAAGAGTCATCCCACATAGAGCAGTTCTTCTGGGCGCCTACCTCGATTAAGCTCGACAGTGAAGGGCGCGTGTTCGTTACTGAAAGCAACCGCCATCGCATCCAGATTTACGCGCGAGGTTAGAGCCTAGTTCCCTCTGCCCCTTTCCAAGGGGCAGAACATGCCCCGTACAGACAAGATGAAGGGTAATTATGCCCAGCCCTAACACAAGGGATGAGGGTATTCCCGACGACGAAGCTCGTGGTAGGTTTGTCGAACTACGCTGCCTGACTCAATCGGGTATAATTGGACTGAAAAAGTTCAATATAGGCAGGATCAATCATCAGACAGTTTTCAGACTCACTCCTAAAAGTAATTCCCCTCGGCGGTCTAGGTGAAATCGGCCAGAACATGATGGCGCTGGAGTACGATGACGACATCATAGTCATCGATGCCGGTTTGCTGTTTCCCGAAGAGGACATGCCGGGCGTTGATCTAGGCATCCCCGACATCACCTATCTCGTAGAGAACAAGGACAGAGTTCGCGCCATACTCATTACGCACGGGCACGAAGACCACATAGGCGCCCTCCCCTTCGTGTTGCCCGAGTTGGATGTCCCCGTGTACGCCTCAAGACTCGCGCACGGTCTGATTTCCGTCAAATTGCGAGAGCGTGGGCTGATAAGAGACGCGCGGCTGAATGTGGTCGAGCCGCATGCACCATTCAGGCTGGGCTGCTTCCGCATCGAATTTTTCCGCGTCTGCCACTCGATTCCGGATGCGATGGGCATTGCGGTGACGACGCCCATCGGTGTCGTAATCCATACCGGCGACTTCAAGATTGACCACACGCCTGCCGACGGGCGCTCGATGGACCTCGCCGCAATCGCGCGGCTGGCGGGCGATGGCGCATTGCTGCTCTGCTCCGATTCCACCTACGCGGAGGTCAAGGGTTATACGGAGTCGGAACAGGTAGTTGGCGAGTCGCTGGACAGGGTAATCGCAGAAGCACCGGGGCGAGTTATGGTAGCCACATTCGCCTCTCTCATCTCGCGCATGCAGCAGGTCATTGACGCCGCCGTGCGGCACGACCGCAAAGTAACGGTGGTCGGGCGAAGCATGAGCAACAACGTCAAGATGGCAACGAACATGGGCTATCTCAACGCTCCCCCGGACACTATCGTAACGATGAAAGAGGCACGTCGCCTGCCGCACGACCGCGTGATAATAATGGCAACCGGCAGCCAGGGCGAACCCACATCGGCGCTCGTGCGAATAGCCAATGGCATACACCGAGACATCGAGGTGGCAGCCGGAGATACGGTAGTAATATCCGCATCCCCGATTCCCGGCAACGAAAAGGTCGTAGCCAAGACCATCGACAATCTCTTCCGCCAGGGCGCGAATGTCATATACAGCCGAATCGCCACCGTGCATGTGCATGGGCATGCCAGCCAGGAAGAACTGAAGACTATGCTGAGCATAGTCAACCCTCGCTTTTTCGTGCCGATCCATGGAGAGAGACGCCATCTGGTCGCTCACACGGCGCTCGCGCACTCAATGGGCATACCTGATGAGCATACATTCGTGCTGGAAGACGGCGATGTCCTGGCACTCACGCCGGAGGAAGGCGTTGTGATTGATAAAGTCCCCGCCGGGCATGTATTCGTTGACGGCAGAACGTTCTGGGACGGGGACAGCAGCGTCTTCGCGGAACGCAGACGCCTCGCCAGAGAAGGGGTCGTTGTTGTCGCAGCGACACTCAGCGCGAGTACAAGCGAAGTTCTCACTGATCCTGAAATTGTCTCGTTTGGCTTCGCAGAATTGGACGAATCCTTAGAACTTTTTGAAAAAGCTTCAAAAAAGGCACTCACTTCACTAGAAGAAATGGGACCCTCCGCCTTAACTTTAGATAAGACAAGGGCAAGGGTCAGGGATTCGATCTCCAAGTTTTTGCATGCAGAAACTGGCAGGCGTCCCACTGTTCTCACCGTTATAGAGTACATCTAGGCTGGTTAGATTCCAGTCGGGAGAGATGCCACTCCATATAGTCCGACACGGCGATTGAGCCACCTGACCCGCTCCTTATGAGACGCGTGTATATGTTTCATCAGGCGAGGTCAGTTACATATGGCAAATAGCACGATCTCCGCACCGCCAAAGGCTGCTGGACTTCCCTCCAAGGCATTTCACCTTCTGTCCAAGGTAACATGGTACGAACTGCTTGCCGTTCCGATTATAGCCGTAGTCGCCGCAATCTTCTGGTTTAAGGAAGCCATAACCGAGGCATTCTGGACGGCGCAGGAACGCACAACCTCCTCGCTGGGACTCGGCATGATGCCGCTGGGACTTTGGGCAGGCGTCTTTGTTGCAGTCCTGATGATCAAGCCCAGTATCTTTCGTCATTACAGGTACTGGTTAGCATCCGCACTGTTCGTCCTCCTGTCAATGGGTGTGCTGTCGCTCTTCAGGCCCCTCGATGGTCCTCTCGCCTGGTTTACCCTCGACGGGTACGTCTCATTGGGCGGCACGGTCGGCGAGGCGATTGCCGGTCCCGTGCTCTGGCAGCAGATTCTCCGGCTTGGCGCACTGGCTATCGTTGCGATTGCCGTACTCTCTCCCGCATTCGCGGCTCTGCTCGCTATTGCCACAGGGAGGATGGTTGCGTATGGCTGCATCGGCATTATGCTCATTTCCAGAGGCATTGGCAGCAAGCTCCGGCGCAAGCAGAAGGACCCGGATACAGGGAGCGATCTACCCGACAGTGTCGTGCCCACCGACGAAGACGATGCTTCAGGCTATACATCCCCGGTGACCGGGACAGCGGCCGAGGACCAAAACGATTATTCTCAGCGTCTGTCGTCCAGATTCGCGAGGGCTACTGCCACCGCACCACTCTCCATTGAATCGACCCTAAGTGAGTCTGCGGATGACCGAGCATCGCCCACCGCGACATTAGCGGATCACTCTGTTGCAGAAATACGAGAACGAGAGGAAACCGATATGCAAGCCAATACGGACTTCGACTTTGGATTTTCCCATGCGCCTTTTGGAACAGCTCTTGCCGATGCGGGGAATGAAGAGCGCGACTTTGAGCCTGACAACTTAAACGGAATCCCGTCGGCGAGCGATGACACAGACGAAAGTTTCGATACGGGATTCGACTCCCAGTCCATCGAAGACTTGATGGATGCGCCGGCAGCACCGGATTCCCAAGATGATTCGGGACTGTCAGGTCTTACGGTGCGACTCCTGGGCAAGAACAGGGAGCAATGGGCAAAGCCGTCGATTGAGATGCTGGAGAGTGTGCAGGACCGCGGCGTGCCGGAAGACCAGATCCGCGAGACCGCAGAAACCATTCGCCAGACGCTCGCGGACTACGACATCGAAGTTGAAATCGGCAACATCAAGTACGGTCCCACGGTAACGATGTACGGCATCATCCCGGGCTGGGTGAGGCGATACAAGCAGGTCAAGCTTGAGGACGAGTTCGGGAATCCAATCCGAGACCAGAACGGCAAGCAGATAACCAAGCGCCAGGAGCAGAAGACGCGCGTCAAAGTGGGCAGCATTCTCTCGCGGGAGCAGGACCTTTCGCTTGCGCTGCGTACTCCCAGCCTGCGTATCGAGACGCCCGTGATGGGCAAGGCGCAGGTTGGCATAGAGATTCCCAACCAGGAACCTGCGCCGGTTACGCTGCGCTCCATCATGGAGAGCAAGGAATACCAAACACTGAGAAAGGACGCCGATCTGCCCGTTGCGATGGGCAAGGGCACCGGCGGAGAAAACATCGCGCTCGACCTCGCAAAGATGCCGCATCTGCTGATAGCCGGCGCGACCGGCTCAGGCAAGAGCGTAGCGCTTAACGCCATCGTCGCAGGGCTTCTTATGGAACGCTCGCCCGCCGAACTCCGTATGCTCCTTGTGGACCCCAAGCGCGTGGAACTGACGCCCTATAACGGCATTCCGCATCTGCTCTGCCCTGTCATCGTCGAGGTGGACGAGGTGGTTGGCATGCTGAAAGGCGTCATCAACGAGATGATGAATCGCTACCGACAGATGGAGGAAGTTGGCGTCCGCAACATCGAGGCGTACAACAAGCGCATGCGCGACGATAAGATGCCGTTCCTGCTGGTGGTCGTTGATGAGCTTGCGGACCTGATGATGACCGCAGCCTTCGATGTGGAGCAGTCGCTTTGCCGCCTGGCGCAGCTCGGACGCGCCACCGGCATCCACCTGATACTTGCTACGCAGCGCCCCTCCGTAGATGTCGTTACCGGGCTTATCAAGGCGAACTTCCCCAGCCGCATCAGCTTCGGCGTAACATCGCACATCGACTCCCGCACAATTCTGGACACTAACGGCGCGGAGAAGTTGCTGGGAAAGGGCGACATGCTCTACCTGCCGCGTGACGCAGCAAGGCCGATGCGCGCTCAGGGGGCTTTCATATCCGACAAGGAGATTGACCGCCTCATTGATTTCTGGCAGACGACGCCACGCGGTTGGGTTCCCAACGTTGACCTACGTCCGGTGTCGGCAGAAGAGTCGGAAGATGCAGATGCAGATGTCTCATCTTCGACGGACGCCCTGTTCGACAAGGCAGTGGAACTAGCGTACACTCAGAAGAAGCTATCCACATCGCTCTTGCAGAGACGCCTTCGCATAGGCTATCCACGCGCCGCAAGACTCATGGATGAACTCGAAGAGAATGGCGTGGTGAGCGCCGGCGACGGTTCCAAGTCAAGGGATGTTATAATCGGTAGTACAGTGTAACGGCTGCCCTCTCCAAGAACCTTGCCGGGAGGCTAGTCGGACTTCACTCTTGCTGCGAGACTCTTGGAAGAGAGCCTCGTACAACGACATACGGAATGCGGTTGCCAAGCGCAACCCGCGCAAGAGTTGGAGCGCGTACTATGATGCGTAACTTTACCGGCATCGTCAGTTCCGTAATGAGTAACCGCAACGGACATACGGAGCCTCCCATACGCGAGATTTGCCTTGTCTGCGACCAGAGTATGGCTTTCTCAGACCTGTACGCCCGGTTGCACGTCTGTCCGATATGCCGCTTCCACTACAGCATGACAGCGCGGGAGCGCATCAATTCTCTGGCGGACGCGGAAACTTTCCGTGAGATTAACCGCTCCGTTTCCTCGCTCGACCCACTATCGTTTTCTTCACGCGGCTCGTACAAGCAGCGCATCTTCAGGGACCAGCGGCGCACGGGGCTTACTGAGGCAGTAGTAACGGGCAGATGCTCCATCAGCGGCAGTCCCGTAATGCTGATTGCGCTCGACTTCGGCTTCATGGGCGGCTCAATGGGATGCGTTGTCGGCGAGAAGATAGCGCTGGCTCTGGAACAGGCTGCCAAGCGTAACCTCCCCGTCGTTGCCGTTGTAACGAGCGGTGGCGCGCGCTTTCAGGAAGGCGTGCTCTCGCTGATGCAGATGGCAAAGACCTCGATTGCTGCCGTGCAACTCGGCAAGAAGGGATTGCCGTTCATCGTCGTGCTCGCCAATCCTGCAACCGGCCAGACATACGCGAGTTTCGCAAGCCTCGCGGACATCATCGTCGCTGAGCCTGAAGCAATCGTCGGGTTCTCCTCCGTGCGCGCACTGCAGGAAGCAGCGGAAGACCCACTCCCCAGGAATTCACAGACAGCTGAATCGCACTTGCGAAACGGTCTGATTGACGGCATAGTTGATCGCTCAAAACTGCGTACTCTACTGGCAATTATGCTTGACCTTCTAGGTCAACAGTACCGGCTGACATCCTCAGATAAGGGGCATAAGCAGACCGTCGAGCCGCAGCGGACGGATGCGTGGGACTATGTGAGGCTGGCTCGCCACGAAGACAGGCCTACATCGTCAGACTATATCCGTAACCTGTTCGGCAGCTTCGTGGAGATTCACGGCGACCGCGCCAACGAGGACGACGAGTCGGTAATCTGCGGCTTCGGACAACTCGGCGGTCAGACCATAATGGCTGTGGGGCAAGAGCGAAGCAGAGCTTCGAGCAAGGGCATTTCTCCAGGCGGATTCCGAAAGGCGCAGCGAGCGTTCGATATGGCGGAGAAGTTCGGGACGCCCATACTGACCCTCATTGACTCAGCGGGGCCTGATGTCAGCATCGAATCGGAAGAACGCGGTCTTGGCGGGGCAATCGCAACGACTATCGCGCGGCTGAGCGGGACAAGCACGCCAACGATTGCAGTGGTCGTAGGGGAAGGAGGAAGCGAGGCAGCGCTCGCCTTCGGTGTGGCTGATAGGGTGCTGATGATGGAGAACGCAATCTACTCCACAATCTCACCAGAAGGCGCCGCCGAGCTGATTTATCAGGACGAAGGGCGCGCCGATGAAGTAGCGGAATCGCTGAAGCTCACCGCGCACGACTGCCGCGAATACGGCATCGTTGACCTGCTCGTGCAGGAGCCTCCGGGAGGCGCGCACACCGACCCTGATGAAGCAGCTAGACAACTCAGGCGTGTACTCTTGCAGGAATTGTCCGGACTACACTCCAAATCAGGCCGCAACCTCCTAAGGGATCGATACAAGAAGTTCCGCAACATGGGTGAGTACAGTTCGCACTTCCGCGCAGCCATCAACCGGGAAGCGAGCGCGTTGCAGGGTTTTGTGTCCAGTGGGGTTCGCCGCATCGCGCGCCGCCAGACACCCGAACAGTCGGAGCCGCCTCAGAGCACCGCGATGTATGACTGACAACGATGCGATTTGTTGGGCGTCTAGCTCAGCAGTCCTTCCGACTCCAGCACGGCGCGAATCCGTGAACTTGCGCCCGCATCGACACTTGGAGTCGGCAGGCGAGGACGCATTCCCTCGAAACCCATAAGGCGCAACGCCTCTTTGACGCCCGGTGTGCCGTACCTGATTATCGTGCGGTCCAGTTGGGAAGCGGACGCTTGCAGCCGCCTCGCCTCCGCGAACTCTCCTCGCAAGCCATGCGCCATTATGTCCATACAAAGCTGCGGGGCGATGTTGCCCAGCCACATGCACGCACCGTTCGCGCCCATCAGCGCGCCATACGCAAGCAATCCGCCGTTGCAAATCCAGAATCGCCGACTGTCGGGCACTTCGGAGCGCACATACGCCTCAAAGCGGATGTCGTGATCGGTGATGTAGCCGAATACATTGTCCATCGCGCAGACGGCGCCAAGCGTCTCCGGCGAAGCGGCAGGCACTCCGCTGAAAGTCTGATGTATGACCACTACGGGCAGCGGAGCAGCGCACGTTATCGCATCGAAGTAACTCTCGACAGCAGCATCCGAAAGACCTCTGGGGACGCGCACACGCACCATATCCGCGCCTACTAAGGCATAGCACTCCGCCAAGCGCAGCGTCTCACGCGTTGAAGGGTTGTCTATGCCAGCGATAGTGAATCGCTGCCCTCGATGTGCATTGGCAGCAATACGCACAATCTCGATGCGCTCTTGCTCGCTGAGCGCCAACTCTTCGCCGTTTGCCGTTGTCAGCACAAAGCCCGACAGCGGCGTTTCAAGCCAGCGCTCGATGTTGCGTTCCAGAGCATCGTAGTCAACCGTATCGTCCGCCTTAAACGGCGTGGGAGTTGGCGCGACTACGATGGGGTTTGCGTCAGGAATAGGCAATTGCTACTATGCCTCTTCGCCCTTATCGTCCTATCGTGAGAGTGCCGCCGTGCGGACTGCGGTCAGCCTCGAACGAGGCAATCGCGTCTTCCTGCTCCAAGGTCAGCCCGATGTCGTCCAGACCGTTCAGCAGCAGGTAGCGGCGGAACGCCTCTATCTCGAAGGAAGCGGAAATCTCTTCATCATTGTCCCAGACGCGCTGCCCGTCAAGGTCAACATTCAGCGTGTAGCCGGGCGTGCTCTCAGCCTTCTCCAGAATGCGTTCCACGACATCCTCCGGCAACACCACCGGCAGCAAGCCGTTCTGGAAGCAGTTATTGAAGAAGATGTCGGCGAAGCTCGGCGCGATGATGCAGCGGAAACCGTAGTCCTGCAGTGCCCAAGGCGCATGCTCTCGCGACGAGCCGGAGCCAAAGTTGCGGCCCGCAACGAGAATGGATGAGTCTTCATATCCTGGCTTATTCAGGATGAAATCCGGGTTGGTCGAGCCGTCCTCATTGAAGCGCCAGTCGTTGAACGCGAACTGACCAAAGCCCGTGCGCTCGATGCGCTTCAGGAACTGCTTGGGAATAATCTGGTCGGTGTCAACATTGACACGGTTCAACGGCGCGACAACGCCCTCATGCTTTACAAATGCATCCATCTAACTAACCTCATTTGATTTACTAGCTGACATTTACTACCTGCCAGTCTCTATCTGATAATGCCACCCTCACGCTGCAATTCTCTGATATACGCGATAATCTGAGTTACCTCATCTTCCGACAGTCCGGGGACGGGCGCCATGTCACCGAAGTCCCAGTGATGGGAAATTACCCCGTGCTTCACAGCATTCTGAAATGAAAAATCGGGATGATGGCCCGGCTCATACAACCTATGCACTAAGGGGGGTCCCATGTTGGTGCCATCCGCTATTTCGCCGTGGCAGCGCGCGCAGTTCTCCGCGAATAGCTGACCTCCATCCGGCTGCGGTTCGCCACAGCTGATGCCCGCAGCGCAGGCAACTAGCACCATTGTCACATAGGCTATCGCCTTCCTCATGCTCGGCGGTCATCCCATTTGTCATCAAGGCTGGGCGGCGGCTCATTGAACTCGGTCCCTTCCTCTTGCGCCCGCAAGCGGCGGTCATTCCAGCCTTCCCACTTCTTCTGCCGTTCCGTCTGGCCTTGGACTATTCCCTGCTCTATTCCCTGCTCTATTACTTGAGCTAACTCCGCCTCTCTTTTCTCCTCCATTCTTTCCAGCCAACGCCTCGCAAGAATCATTATCGCAACGCCTCCTTCCACAACGCCAAAAGTAATCCCGGCGTCCGCTACACTCACATAGCCGACATCGATGATAATAGCATACGCCGTATCGACTACGGTGTGGCTGTTCGCTATCGCCTTGCGAGTGAGTTCATACCATACCACGAACGCCGTTCCCACAATCAGAAGCGGCAGATACATGAGCGCGTACACAATCTCTACATAGGGCAGCATCTCCCGTGCCGTGGCGCTGCTGCGGCTGATACTCACTCGCTTACTCTCCGATGGCGGCTAGACTGCTACCACTCGCGGATGTCAACGAAGTGTCCCGCAATCGCAGCAGCAGCAGCCATCTCCGGGCTGACGAGGTGTGTGCGCCCGCCCTTGCCTTGCCGTCCCTCGAAGTTGCGGTTCGAGGTGGAGGCGCAGCGCTCGCCCGGCTGAATGATGTCCGGGTTCATGCCGAGGCACATCGAGCAGCCTGCCACGCGCCAGTCGAAGCCCGCATCCTTGAAGATGGCGTCCAGTCCCTCATCCTCAGCCTGCTTCTTGATGGCGGCGGAGCCGGGCACGACCATCGCATATACATTATCGTTGACCTTGCGACCGCGAGCGACCTCGGCGGCGGCCCGAAGGTCGTCGATGCGCGAGTTCGTGCAGGAGCCGATGAACACCCTGTCGAGCGTGATGTTCTGGATCGGAGTGTCCGGCTCCAGTCCCATGTACTGCAGCGCCCGCCCTACGGATTCCTGATCACCAGCATCCTCATAGGAGTTGGGGTCAGGCACGCGGCTCGTAACGGGAGCAACCATGCCGGGGTTCGTCCCCCAAGTTACATGCGGCTCCAGTGCAGAGCCGTCAATCTCCACGAGGCTGTCATATACAGCACCTTCATCAGTAGCGAGATTGCGCCACTCTTCGACCGCAGCATCAAAGTCATCGCCCTGCGGCACCTGCGCCCGTCCGCGCATGTACTCGAAGGTAGTGTCGTCCGGCGCGATCATGCCTGCGCGTCCGCCGCCCTCAATGGACATGTTGCACACCGTCATGCGGCCTTCCATCGACAGCGAGCGAATCACCTCGCCGGTGTACTCGATGACATGGCCGGTCGCGCCCGCCACGCCTATTTTGCCGATGATGCTAAGCACAACATCCTTCGCCGTAACGCCCGCGGGCAGCTCGCCGTTTACGCGAATCTCCATCGTCTTGGGCTTGAATTGCCGCAAAGTCTGCGTCGCAAGCACATGCTCCACCTCCGATGTGCCGATGCCCATAGCAAACGCGCCGAATGCGCCGTGCGTAGAGGTATGGCTGTCGCCGCACACGATGACTTTGCCCGGCTGTGTGTAACCTTGTTCCGGCCCTATGACATGGACGATGCCCTGAAGCGGGCTGAACCTGTCATACAGCGTAATCCCGAACTCTTCGCAGTTCCTGTCCAGCGCATCCAATTGCGCCTTTGCGATAGGGTCGGTGATGGGCCTGGTGAGTTCCCATGTGGGCGTATTGTGGTCAGCCGTTGCGATGGTCAATTCGGGGCGGCGCACTTTGCGCCCTGCCATTCGCAGCCCGTCGAACGCCTGCGGTGATGTAACCTCGTGAACCAGATGCAGGTCAACATACAGGACAGTCGGCTGTCCGGTTTCCTCGTGGACCACATGGCTGTCCCATATCTTCTCGAACATTGTCTTTGGTGGCATTTGCTTGCAAACCTCCCAATTTTGCATATTTTGAGGGCGGCAAGAATAGCCGCCCTCTATTATCTATGAAATATCTCAATTGTTGGCTAGGAGATAGGCATTTCCTCGGTGGGGCGCATCTCCTCAGTGGCAATGAGTCGGTTCAGCGCGTTCATATACGCCTTCGCGCTCGCAACTATGATGTCGGTGTCAGAGCCGCGACCGACATAGGCATGCTCATCCTTCTCAATGCGAATCGTAACATCACCAAGGGCGTCTATGCCCTCAGTTACGGCGTCCACGCGATACTCAGTCAGCCTGTTCGGCACATCGATGATCCGGTTGATCGCCTTGTACACCGCGTCAACAGGACCGGTGCCGGTGGCGGCGTCCGTCGTGGAGTTGTCATCGCTGTCAATCAGAGTAACAGTCGCGGTCGGCACATCGTGATTCCCGCAAGTTACCTGCACATGCTCAAGCCTGAACACTGCGGGGACATCGACCCTGCGACGCTGCATTGACATCAGCGCGACCAGATCGGCGTCCGTAACTTCCGGTTTGCGGTCGGCGAGGTTCTTGAACTCCTCGAATGCGTTATTCAGCTCGTCCTGGTCCAGGTGGTAGCCCAGCTCGTCCAGCCGCGCGCGCAGCCCTGCCCTGCCACTGAGCTTGCCCAGCACCAGCTCATTGCTTGGCCAGCCTATGGACTGCGGGTCCATAATCTCGAAGGTGGTGCGCTCTTTCAACACGCCGTCCTGGTGGATACCGGAAGCGTGTCGGAAGGCGTTCGCGCCCACCACAGCCTTGTTCGGCTGTACCGCGAAGCCGGTGATGTCGCTGACCAGGCGGCTAGTGCGGTAAATCTGGCGCGTGTTGATGTTCGTATCAACGCCGTACATGTCCTTGCGCGTCTCCAGCGCCATGATGACCTCTTCGAGAGCGGCGTTGCCCGCGCGCTCACCGAGACCATTTATGCAGCCCTCAACTTGTCGCGCGCCCTCGGCTACGGCGGCGAGGCTGTTGCCGACTGCCTGCCCCAAGTCGTTGTGGCAGTGTACGCTGAGCGTTGCCTGGTCTATGTTCGGCACATTCTCCTTGATGAGACGTATGCGCTCCCGGAACTCCCAGGGCATCACATAGCCCACTGTGTCGGGGATATTGATGGTATTCGCGCCTGCCGCAATCGCGCCCTCCAGCATCTTGTACAGATACTCGATGTCCGTGCGAGTGGCGTCCATCGGCGAGAACTCCACATCGTCGCAGTAGCTCTTGGCGCGCTCCACGGACGCTATTGCCATGTCCATGACCTCTTCGGGATTCTTGCGGAGCTGGTTCATTATCTGCACATCGGAGCTTGATATGAACACATGGATGCGCGGGCGCTCGGCGTCCTTAATAGCCTCCCACGCAGCATCCACATCGGGCAGCACGCAGCGCGCCAGCGACGCGATTACGGGGCGGCGCACCTCGCGCGCAATCTCCTGCACAGCTTGGAAGTCGCCGGGAGAGCTTGCGGCGAAACCCGCCTCTATGACATCCACGCCCAGCCTGTCGAGTTGTCGCGCAATCTCCAGCTTCTCCTGCGTCGTCAGCCCGATGCCAGCGGACTGCTCGCCGTCTCGGAGCGTCGTATCAAAAATAATAACTTTGTCGTCAGACATCTTCATCTCCTGTCGGTTATCTGTGTTCGGTAGTCAGTCGTTGCTATGAGAACGCCGACTACCCAAGGACAACGCAGTCCGCCAGACCGAGCATTGCCATAACCCGGTCATTGCGGCGAACTGCGAAGGATGCCTCCGTGCGGTTCATTGTGTTTTCCTTCCAACTAAAGCTACGCAGATGTGGACATAGGTCGCAAATGATAAGCCAATCACAATAGAAGAGCTACTATAAGCGTTACCCACATTACTAGCATCACAGTCAGCAGTGCGAGAAAGTAAGCCCGCACCTCGTTACGCAGCTGACGCATGTCCTGCTTAAAGTCGCTCACCTCGCGCACAAGCGATTCCACAATAGCCTCTACTCTTGCAAGTCGCTCGTTATCAGTGGAATCCTGGGTCATTGTCATCGTATATTCTCCAAATTGGTGAAGAAGCCTTACTCCTTCATCCTTATGGCAATCTCTAGCTCGGCGTCTATAAAGCCTTTGGCTTTTAGATACTCGAGCACCAAATCTTGGAACTGGCTTGGTATCAATTCCAATGGATGCTCGCGCTAACTTCCGTTGGGATGTTCCTTCGGCCTATCTCCAGATAAGGGTAGTATTTCAAATTCCAAGTACACATTTGCGCCTGCCCGTGAGAGAACACCGCGATCATATATCAGCCGCGTACCGCTCTTTGTGTGAAATTCATCGGATTTAAGCACACGGAAAACATCAGAGTAATTCTTTACACCCAATTCATTGCGTACATCACCTACACGAATGGTTATGCGTGTCTTCCCTTCTCGGCGGGCATTTTCAATCAAATGCGGCGCATAGCGACGGATCTTGTCTGTATCTCCAACTGCCATTAGCGAGTCTCGTTAATCTACTTTTGCGATCTACCACGCGTTCAAACCATAGTCCCCCAGAATGTCACGTAATGCCTCCACACCTTCTCCCAATTCATACTCAACACCGTGGATCCCAATGCTTTTCGCAGCGGCGACATTCCGCTCCCTGTCGTCAATAAATAGAAGGCTTTCAGCGGGGTAAGGCAGCGTCTTTAGAACGGCATGAAAGTATTCAGGGCTGGGTTTCGCGTGTCCCAACCTGCATGAGTAGAACTCGCCATCGAAAATGTCAGCGTATCCGAAGACTTCCGACATGTACTTCGCTCGATACTCATGCTGATTGGTCGCAAGATAGGCGGGAACACCTGATTTTCTTAGAGCGCGCACTACCTCGATAGATTCGGGGTTCATCTCAACTATCTTCGTATGTGTCTCAATAGCCTGTTCAACACTGTATGGCGAGTCCCACTTCTTCAGGACATCGGCAATCGTGTCAGCCATGTCAGCATCGCCTCTCAAGCAGGGCATTTCGGCACTCAGAAAGTCTCGCACAAAGTCCTCACTTCGAGACGTCATGCCGCAAAGTGAAGCGAGCTTCTCGCGTCCACCTTCCATCGGCTGTTGCAAGACGCCATCGGCATCAAAGAGAACTGCCTGTATGTTCACCATCCCGTTCTGCCTATCCTGTCCATCCTGTATATCGATGTTAGTCCACGTCCTGCAGGAACGGCATCATGGCGCGCAGTTCCTTGCCTACTTCTTCGATGGGGTGCGCGGCGTTCTCGTCTCGCATGCGGTAGAAGGTCGGGCGGCCCTCGTCGTTCTCCGCGATCCACTCGCGGGCGAAGCTGCCGTCCTGTATGCGCGCCAGAACTTCCTTCATGTTCTCTTTCACTGACTCGTCAACCACGACGGGGCCGCGCGTGTAGTCGCCAAATTCCGCAGTGTCGCTGACCGAGTAGCGCATGTATCCCATGCCACCCTGATACAGCAGGTCAACGATGAGCTTAAGCTCGTGCATGCACTCGAAATACGCGGACTCCGGCTGATAGCCTGCCTCGATGAGCGTCTCGTAGGCAGCCTTGACCAGAGCCGTAACGCCGCCACAGAGAACTGCCTGTTCGCCGAATAGGTCGGTCTCAGTCTCTTCCTTGAAGGTCGTGTCCAGCACACCGGCGCGCGTGCAGCCAACACCCCGCGCATAAGCGAGGCCGATGGCATGCGCGTTTCCGGTGGCATCCTGATGCACTGCAAGCAGACCGGGCACGCCCGAACCCTTCGTGAAGACCTCGCGCATGCGGTGTCCGGGAGCCTTGGGCGCGACCATAGACACATCCACGCCCTCTGGCGCCTGGATGGTGTCGTAGTGGATGTTGAAGCCGTGCGCGAACATCAGCGTCTTGCCCGGCAGCATGTGCTGCTGGATGGATTCCCTGTACACCCCTGATTGCAGGTGATCGGGGATTAGCATCATGATGATGTCCGACTGCTCCGCGACCTCCGCGACCAGCCCCACCTTCAGCCCGTCCGCCTCAGCCTTGGCGATGCTGCTGCTGCCCTCATACAGCCCAACCATCACATCGAGGCCGTTGTCGTGCAGGTTCAGCGCGTGGGCATGGCCCTGGCTGCCGTAGCCGATTATGCCAAAGGTCTTGCCGTCAACCAGCGACATATCGGCGTCCGCTTCGTAGTACATCTTTGCCATTTAGTTTTTTCCTTTCGGGTTGATTAGTCTTCAGTTGCCAGTTATGAGTTGTCGGTGTTTGGGTGATTTCAATTCGTGCTTGTCGGAGTGCGTTGACGAATGATGCAAGTTTCACCCCCATCCTAACCTTCCCCCATCGAGGGGGAAGGGACTCTTTGGCTGGCTAACTGACATACTGATAATTGATAACTCGTTTCTACACACTTCCGGTTTCGGTGAAGGCTTGCCGCCTGCCATTGCTCCCATTCCTCCGGCTACCACCGCCGGCGTTCATGCCTCGCGTCATTGCGACGATGCCGGTCCGCATCACTTCCATTACGCCATAAGGATCGAGCAGATTCTGAAGGGCATCCACTTTTTCTTCGTCGCCCACGACTTCGACTATCACACTGTCGGCGGCGACATCTATGACATGCGCGCGAAACAGGTCCACAATCTGCATAACCTCGCTGCGCGAATGTGTGTCGGTATGCACTCGGATGAGCGCAAGCTCGCGCGCAACGGCGTTGTCGTCCGATATGTCCGATACCCTGATGACGTCTATCAGCTTGTGCAGGTGTTTCGTAACCTGTTCCACGGTGCGGCTGTCGCCTTCCACCACGAAAGTCATGCGTGACAGGTTAGGTATCTCGCTGTTGCCAACGGCGAGGCTGGATATGTTGAAGCCCCGTCGCCTGAACATGCTGGCGACGCGATTCAACACACCGGGCTTATCCTCGACCAGCGCGGTTATCGTATGCCTGTTGGTTCCGGCTATCATCGTCATCCGATCACCTCCTGGAATACGGGCGACGGCTCCTCGATGAGCTGCTGTATCGACATGCCGGCCGGAATCATCGGGTACACGTTGTCGTCATTCTCGATCACGAAGTCAACGATCACGGGTCCGGGATGAAGCATCGCCCGTTCCACCGCAGCGTTTACCTGGCTCTTCTCCGTTACGCGGATGCCGAGCATGCCGAAAGCCTGCGCCAGCCTCACGAAGTCCGGGTTGCCGCTGTAAATCGTGGCAACATGGTCGTGCTCATAGAAAAAGTCCTGCCACTGGCGCACCATGCCCAGCGAGTTGTTGTTCATTATGGCGAACTTGACCGGGATATTGTTCTCGACAAGGGTGGCGAGTTCCACCATCGTCATCTGGAAGCCGCCGTCTCCCGCGACAGACCACACCACGCGGTCCTCCGCGCCTACCTGAGCGCCCATCGCGCCGGGCACTTCATAGCCCATCGCGCCGGAGCCGCAAGACGATACAAGCGAGTTCGTCTGCTTGAACGAATAGTATTGCGCGGCCCACATCTGATGCTGTCCGACGCCCGTAACGATTACCGCGTTGCCGTTAGTCGCTTCGTCGATCGCCTGCACGACATAGCGCATCTCAAGGCTGTCGGACGAGTCCGCCCCAAGCAGTGGGTGCTCTTGCCGAAGTTCATCAATGCGAGCAATCCAGTCACCGTGCAACAGTGGCTTCACGCGCTTGTTCAACGCTTGCAGCACAAGCTTGATGTCACCCACAATTGGGACGTCAACTGCGATATTCTTGCCAATTTCGGACGGGTCAATATCGACATGAATCTTCTTGGAATTGACCGCGAAAGTGCGCGTGTCGCCCGTTATTCTGTCGTCGAAGCGCATGCCCAGCGCTATCAGCAGGTCGGACTCTTCCAGCGCCATGCTTGCGTACGCCATGCCGTGCATTCCGGGCCAGCCCGCGGACAGAACATGTCCCGTCGGGAAGCTGCTTACTCCCAGCAGCGTCGTAACAACCGGTATCTGCGCCTTTTCAGCAAGTTCCAGCAGTTCGTCGTAAGCTCTCGAAAGTATGACGCCGTGTCCGGCAAGGATTACAGGCCGCTCCGCCTCTTCAATGAGTCTTGCAGCGCGCCTCACCTGACCGGAGTGCGGCCTTAGAGTGGGCTTGTACCCCGGAAGGTCGATCTCCTCCGGATACTCGAACTCAGCGACTTCCGTGAACACATCCTTCGGTATGTCAACGAGCACGGGGCCGGGTCTGCCGGTATTGGCGATGTAGAACGCTTCCTTTATCACGCTCGGAATCTCGGCGGCGCTCATAACAAGGTAGTTGTGCTTTGTTATCGGCAGCGTGATTCCCGTGGTATCGCACTCCTGGAAGGCATCGGTGCCAATCGCCGCCCTGCCGACCTGCCCTGTGATGACGACCATTGGAACGGAGTCCATCTGAGCCGTCGCAATACCAGTTACAAGATTAGTCGCGCCGGGTCCTGATGTCGCCCACGCTACGCCCGGGCGTCCTGTAACGCGCGCGTAGCCGTCTGCGGCATGCGCCGCTCCCTGCTCGTGGCGCACCAGTATATGCCTAAGCTGTGGAAACTCGGGCAACGTCTGGTACAGGGGCAGTATTGCCCCGCCCGGAAGCCCGAATATGACATCCACGCCCTCTCGAATGAGGCTCTCGCAGACCATCTGCCCACCGTTCATCTTCATATATCGAATACCTCCGTTGTTCGCTGAAAGCTCCCAACAAAAAATCCCGTCCATCAAAGGGACGGGATCTGAAATCTCGCGGTACCACCCAATTTGCCCCATCACGGGGCCTCTCGAAGCTGTTAACGGTGCCAGCCGACCAGTCCTAATAGACAGCAAAGATCGCTGACTTTCGGATTGGGCGCTCCGGGGCGAGTTCTGGAAGGTCCTCTAGCATCGGCTCACAGCGCCGCCGACTCTCTGGGGCCGGTGCCTTCCGTACTACTCCCCTTCACTGCGTTTAAGAATTATCGTGTCATCATGTCCAGTGAAAATGAGATTAGCAAAGTGCAACGCGATTTGTCAATAAATAACGCCGTACTTCATTACATTAACAAATGATTATCGCGCCTTTTTATTATTGAATCCGCTCTTCCAGAGGGAGAGGGTTAGCGTGAGGAGAAATGTCGAGACAGTTGCCAAGTGGGTCTGGTCGGGGCGACTGGACTTGAACCAGCGACCTCCACGTCCCGAACGTGGCGCGCTCCCGACTGCGCTACGCCCCGACACTTCATGTCATTGTAATCGCACACAATGCACTAGGCAAGGTTAATCGCAGGCATGCAGAAGTAGTGCCGTAGCGCGACTCCGCCATCATTGCGAATTCAGGGCAGGCGCGTTTGCTGATACCCTTGCCGAACGCCCTTTCCATAATCGGCTGATGGTCATATACTCCGTTCCATCAATGGATGTTGGAGTCATAGGCACTCTGCATTTCATCCGGTATATATCAATAAGTACCAATAAGATCGGAGGACTCCAATGTCTCTAAGTAACCAGGTCGCACTCGTCACAGGCGCGGCGCAGGGAATGGGCAGGGCGATAGCAATACGACTCGCCAGCGAAGGCGCAAATATAGTCGCCACTGATATTAACGGCAGGCTCGCCGAACAGACCAGTATCGACATCAGAGAACTGGGGCATGAAGCCATCGCAGTCGAGGCTGACATAGGCGACATCGACGATATGAACCGGGTTGTCGATGAAGCGCTGAATGCGTTTGGCCGCATCGACATACTGGTGAACAACGCCGGCGTTACTCGGTTTGCGGACATCATGGACTTGACCGTGGAAGACTGGGACAGAATCCATCGCGTCAACGCCAGGGGCGTGTTCTTCTGCCTTCAGCGAGTTGCTCGTGAGATGATTGACCACGGCGATGGAGGCAGGATCGTCAACATCGCCTCAATCGCAGGAAAGGGCTATTCCGGCACATCCAACGCAGCCTACGCCGCCAGCAAAGGGGCTGTGATTTCTATGACCCAGATCGCAGCGCACCAGCTCGGACGATACAACATTAACGTGAACGCCATCTGCCCCGGCGTAACCCGCACAGAGATGTCCATCAACAATATGGCTCAACGGGCAGAGAACCTCGGCGTACCCATAGAAGAATTGGAAGCGCAAAGAAACTCAGTAATCCCCATTGGCAGGGCAAACGAGCCGGACGACATAGCGGACATGGCGGTGTTCCTGGCAGGACCGGGTTCACGCAACATCACGGGCCAGGCGTTCAATGTGGACGGCGGCTTGGTAATGCATTAGGTCAGCAAGGCTATGGCAATCTGTATGACCGCTACTGCGCCAATTACAACGCCCGCGCCTATCCAGACCTGCTTCTGCAAGCCGTCAACCTTGGTCTCCAATCTGTCGAGTTGCTTGCCCTGCGTTTCTTGCAGGGCTTCAACCCTAGCCATTCGCTCGCCTATCGGCTGCTGCTGTTCGACCACCATATCGCATCACCTTCAACTGGTTGTGCAGGAACTATTCGCCCTGCATCGCTCGCAGCACCGCCTCGCCGTTGCTCTTCCACCAGCCATGCAAAATTGCAAGGTCAGTGCCGATGGAGAAGTGCCGCACACCCATGTCGAGGTACTTCTTCGCCTCGTCCGGCGACTGAATCTCAGCTCTAGGCGCTACGCCCATATTGATTGCCGTCTTGAAAGTCTTGTCATGCGCGGCTACAACTTCAGGGTCGTTGCGCTGACCGGGCTTTCCGATGCTCATGGAGAAGTCCGAGCCGCCCCACTGCACCATGTCTAGTTCCGGAATCTCCAGAATCTCTTCGAGTTCGTCAACCGCGCCCTTCTTCTCGATCATCACCGCCATCACGATGTCGTTGAGGGAGTCAACATACTCGGGAGAGCCGCCATAGCCCATATATGTGTTGCGGCGAGTTGCCACGCCGTACATGCCTTTGTCGTTGGGCGTATCGGGCCTTGCCTGTCGGATGCACTCGCGCACATCTGCGGCGCTTCGGCAGTCGGTGAACAGAACGCTCGTAAAGCCCGCGCCTATGCCACGCTGCGCCAGGAACGACTGATGGCTCTGGTCAATCTTTATCATCGATCCCATGTTGTGCAGTTCGGCGGCGCGGCACAGGTTGTCCAGGTCGTGCAGGTCGAACGAACCATATTCCGCGACGAACTCCACATAGTCGTAAATGCCCGTATGCCCGATTGCCTCCACCACGGAGGGCCAAGCCGAAAGTATATGCGTACTCAGTGTAGGCTCGCCTGCGTCCAGTTTCTGCTTCAGCGTATTGGGTCTCATAAATAATCCTCCCGATCCTTGTCAGCGTTATCATTCGCCCGTCATTCTATCACAGCAGCGCATCAGAGTTCCTATTATGAGAATCTTGCATAAGTGCAGTTATAGCGATGATGCAGGTATTTTCACCCCCATCCTAACCTTCCCCCATCAAGGGGGAAGGGACTTATGCAATTGTCTCCTAATTATGCCCAGCCCTAATCTTGCACACTACGCGCTATGTTCCAAAATACCTGTCACCATAGTCTCCGATGCCCGGCACTATGAATTTTCGAGCGTCCAGTTCGGGGTCAACGGCGACAACGCTAATGTTGGCTCGCGGAATGACCCTCGCAAGGCGTTCGATACCCTCACGCGACGCCAGCACCCCGACAAAGTGTATGGCGTCCGCCGGATAGCCCTCACGCATCAGAAGTTCAGCAACGAGACACGCTGTGCCAGCGGTGGCAAGCATCGGGTCTATGATTAGCGCCCTTGCCGGCATTACCTCCGGAAACCGCGTGTAGTACAGGTCCGGCTGCGCCGTCTGCTCGTCGCGCGCAATGCCGATGAAAGCTACGGGCGCATTTGGAACGGCAGTCGCAAACGCAGGCAGCAGAGCCAACCCAGCGCGCAGCACAGGCACAAGCATCAAAGCATCCGCGCCGTCCTCATGAAGTTGATCCAGCGTCTCCGCGCACAGCAGCCGAGCCAATTCGTCGGATGTCCTGCGGAAGTCGGCGGTGGCGGTGCTTCTGTCGCGGAGTGTTGAGAGCAGGTCTTCAGTGTGGCGATTACCCAACCCGGCCTCCATCCGCTCCCCCGTCAATTAACAGCCTGCGGATGTCGTCCGCGAATCTGACCTCCGAGTCGTCCTCCGGCTCATAGCCCAGCACATTGCGCGCGCTCGTCAGCGACCAGAATGCGCGCGTGTTGTTGCTGATGCCATACACTACTTGCCACGGTACGCCGTGCTCGTTCTCGATGTTCGGCGCTTCTATCGCTTTCTGGAAGAGCTGCGTTATGTCGCGGGGGCTGATGTACGCTCCAAGGTCGCGCTTGTAATTGTCCGGATCATCCACATATATCGCCGGGTCAAGTTCACGAGGCGCGCCGATACGCACCATCACCACGCCCGTCTTGCGTAGGTAAGGCATGCCACCCGTATGCTGCTGCCTGCCGGAGTCGTCATTGAAACCGCCGAGTCCGCAGGCAAACAGGAAGCCCAGGTGCTCATAGGTCGCCTTTGCCCAGCCGTAGAAGTTGTCGGACAGCGCCAGCCTATAAGGATCTAGCGACTCCATCTTGCGCGTGTGGATGAGGTTGTGCTCGTACCAGTCCGCCGCGTGGTTCGAGCTTGCGATGGCGAGGCGCGGCACACCCGCGTCATAGGCGCTCCGCAGCACGTTGTACGCCATCTGCACATTCTCGTTCTCGTCGAAGAAGTGGTCTAGCGGTTCGCCCTGCCTGCGCTTGTATCCCAGATGCACCACGGCATCTACGCCCTCGAACAGGTGGGCATACTGGCTGCGGTCGGTATCTATCAGGTTGGCTATCTGCACACCTTCCACCTTCTCGCCGCGCGGGTTATCCTCCTTCACATCTACCAGCACCATGTCGTAGCTCTCGCGGAACGTGGGCATCAGCTGATTGGCGATATAGCCAGTCGCCCCGGTCATAAGCACTCTGTTTACAGCCATTTTCAGTCTTCCTTTCGCTAGAAGTCGGTCAGTTTGTCAATCTTTCAGTCAGTCAGCATCTGAAGGCAACCAACCTACTGACAAACTGATATACTGACAGACTGAAAGACTATCTTGGAGATTCTACCATGCAAGACGCACTGAACGACGCCGAACTGGACGCCCTGCGGCAGATAGACACCGCTACCATCGCCAACGCCATCGAGCACTTCGACATTCGCAGCAACACTGACGGTTTCATGGGCTGGGACATACGATGCATGTTCCCGGAGATGGGCGTGATGGTCGGCTATGCCGTTACCGCCACGCTGGACACTACCACGCATGGCAGAGTTCACGACCGCGAGGCACGCTTCCAGATGTTCGAGGCAATCGAGGCATCGCCGAAGCCCGTCGTGCTGGCGCTGAAAGACCTCAGTTCCAAGCCAAAGCACGGCTGCCACTTCGGAGACGGCTTGGCAACAGTGTCCATGCGGCTTGGCGCGATAGGGCTGGTTACGGACGGCGGCGTGCGTGATGTGGACACGGTACGCGAGATGGGCTTCCACTACTTCGCGCCCGGAATGGTGCCGGCGCACGGCAACTTCGGCTTCATGGAGGCACAAGTGCCGGTGCGAATCAGCGGCGTGCTGGTGAACCCCGGCGATCTCATCCACGCCGATGCCAACGGAGTCGTAACCATACCCAACGAAATTGCGCGCGATCTCGTCGCCGCCGCCAACGATGTGTTGGAGCGCGAAAAGGCAAGCCGCGACTGGGTGAACAGCGACGATTTCTCGCTGGAGAAGCTGCGCCAACGGTAGGCAAGAAGGCGCAATACTCCGTTCGCCCTGAGCCTATTGAAGGACAAGAGCAAAACCTTCTCGCCGTTTGACATCCCAAGGTTCCTATTGGATTATAGCCCCTAGCGAATGACACTAATCCCTGTATCAGGAGGGAAGGACGAAAATGCCTACTTATGAAAACCATCTCAGCATCGACAAGGGCGACACGGTCCGCCCTCCAACCGGCAGACCGGTTGTATATGGCACGCAGGGAGTCATCTCCAGCGGCCACTACCTGACCTCCATGGCGGGCATGCGCATGCTGCTGAACGGCGGCAACGCATTCGATGCGGTAGTCGCCGCAACCTTTGCGGCGGGCGTTACCGAGCCGCTCGCCAACTACTCGCTGCTCGCCGAGGGCGTCTTCATGATGTACGACTCCCGCAGCGGCGACCTGCTCTCCCTGAGCGGGCAAGGCACCGCGCCGGAAAAGGCAAACGTGGACTTCTACAAATCGCGCGGATTCGATGAGATTCCCACAGGTCCCGGCTCCGACGCACCGATGTCCTTCACCGTGCCCGCCGTCATCGCGGCGCTCACATCGATGCTGGAACGCTACGGCACGAAGACGCTTGGCGAGGTCCTAGCGCCCGCGATCCACCATGCTGAGTTCGGCTTCCCGAACTACGAGTACATGCTGCAAAGGCTGGACAGCCCCGGCACTCGCCAGCAGTTCGACCTGTTCCCTCCCGGCGGCATGAACATATTCTTCGACAACGGTGACGTGCCACAGCCCGGCTCAATGCTTGTGCAAAAGAACCTTGCCAATATGCTGAAGCAGATGGTCGCCGCAGAGAATGCTTGCAACGGCAGCCGGATTGACGGCATCCGCGCCGGACACGACGCATTCTACAAGGGCGATATAGCCAAGAGCATCGCGTCATACTCGCGGCAGGTCGGCGGCATACTCAGTGAGGACGACCTCGCCAACTATGAACCGGAGTACGGCGAGCCGGTCAAGGGCACATTCCTCGGACATGAGATAAGCAGCCACTCGACATGGACGCAGGGCATCATGGCGCTGCAAATCCTGAACATCCTCGAATGCTTCGATCTCAAGGCGATGGGACACAACTCGCCGCAATATACGCACACCGTTCTGGAGGCTTGCAAGCTCGCCTTTGCGGACCGCGAAGCGTACTATGGCGATCCCAACTACGCCACAGTGCCGATAGACGGTTTAATCTCCAAGGAATACGCTGCCGAGCGCGCCCAGCAAATTGACCCGGAGCGCGCATGCCCTGAGCTTCCCGCCGCCGGTAACCCATGGCCATACTCCGCAGTCAGCATGCCCGCCAACGGCACGGCGCAGATTCCCGTCGGCGTTGCAGCAGGCGAGTCCGGCAACAGCAGTGGCACCACACATATCGCTTGCATCGACCGCGACGGCAACCTCGTATGCGCCACGCCGAGCGGCGGCTCGTTCAGCAAGGGCGTCTTCTTCCCGGAGCAGGGCGCAGCCATCAGCACACGCATCGAGATGTTCAACTTCATAGACGGGCACCCGAACAGGCTGGAGCCGGGCAAGCGCCCGCGCACCACGCTCATCAACTACATCGTGTCCAAGGACGGAACGCCCGTCATGACCGTCGGCTGTCCCGGCGGCGACCATCAGGCGCAGGCGAACGTGCAGCTCATGCTGAACACACTGCTGTTCGGCATGAACGCCCAGGAAGCGGTGGAAGCGCCGCGCTTCGCCACGGAAAGCGTCCCTGACTCGTTCTACCCGCATGTCTATTATCCCAACCGTGTGTCGCTTGAAGAGGGCTATCCAGACGAGAACTGGGATGCTCTACGAGCGCTGGGGCACGGCGATCTAGTGCAGGCGGCAACCTGCGGCATGGGCGCGACAGTAACTACGCGCGACCCGCATACAGGCGTATTGAGCGCGGGCGCAGACCCTCGCCGCGCATGCTACGCGCTCGGCTGGTAGGCGCATATAGCCCGGTATGCTAATGACAAGCAGACAGGAAAAGTTGGGAGCGAGGGAATCATGGCATTGCCTAGCGTTAACTTCGAGGTGGAAATTCAGGTATCTAAGAGGGATGAAAATCTGTACGCTGCCACGATAATGCCATTCCAGGTGACAGGATACGCAGACACATTTGACGGCTCGATTGACCGCTCTAAAAAAGGGTTAGACCATCTGCTTGAGGCATACGAAGCAGATGGCAACCTGACACAGTTTTTGGATGAAAGCGGAGTCGAGTACACAGTTACAGACGACACGCCCGCAAGAGGCACATCTATGCGACGGGTGAAAGAAACGATAGCCTATGTTGGATCGCATTAGCGCCTGTACGGTCTACGGACGTTTAGACGATACGGCTTTATAGTTCACCAAACCTCTGATGACTGGCTAATCATCCGCTTCCCATATCCAAGTGCCAGAATTGGTATGTTAGATGTGAGTGAAGGCTACACTTATTGGGATGACTTGAAATACTGGGCTGACGAAACGGGAGTAGAACGAAATCAGTTTGAGGACTAAGATAGCCCTCGCCAGCAGCGTATTAGGCAGGGGAGCGAATAATCAATGGACGAATTCATGAGGGCTGCGCTGGATGAGGCGAGACGCGGCTTCGAGGAAGGCGGTGTTCCGATCGGCGCTGCCCTCGTAAGTAACGGCAAACTCGTTGCGACTGGGCGAAATCGCCGCGTTCAGCAGGATGCACCCATTATGCACGGCGAGATAAACTGCCTGTACAACGCGGGCGAGACCATTTATGACTACACCGACCTAACTCTCTATTCAACACTGATGCCTTGCTATATGTGTGCAGGAGCGGTCCTGCAGTTCGGTATAAGCAAGGTCGTTGTGGCTGAGGCAAGGACAGCCAATGAGGGGCTTGAAATGATGGTCAAGCACGGCGTCGAGGTCATAGATCTCGACATCAACGAGCCGCGCGAAATGCTAGGCGAATTCATCGAGACAACGGGCAATCGGTGGCACAGCCACCCTCCAAAGTAGGAATTAGTCACGGAAACTACCACAGTTAGAGCATCGAACAAGTGGCTGGGGCTGGTTGCCGCGGCCCTCGGCATGTTCCTGACCTCGCTCGACCTCGCCGTCAACGTCGCGCTGCCTGACATCACCGCCGACCTCGGCACAGACCTTCGCACCGTCCAGTGGATTATCGTCCTGTATGTCGGCAGCAGCACGAGCCTTCAGCTTGGCTTGGGCAGCGCAGCCGACGTGTACGGACTGAAGCGCTTCTACATCATCGGGCTGGCCGCTTACGCGCTCGCGGTGCTACTGATAGGACTCGCTCCAACGCTGCCATTCGTGCTTGCGTTGCGCGTGACCCAGGCAATCGGCAACGGCCTCATAGTCGCGTCTGCTCCCGCACTCATCACTGCCATATTCCCGTCGGAAGAGCGCGGCAGGGCGCTCGGATTGATGTCCGCCATATCCACGCTGGGCATGATTGCAGCGACGCTGGGCGGCGGCGTGCTCGTGGACACATTCGGCTGGCGCTCCATCTTCCTCGCCCGCGTGCCGCTCACGCTGATAACGATACTGCTTGCCCTGTTAATACTCGCTGAGTACAAGCCGGAAAAGCCGCCGCGCTTCGACCTGCGCGGAGCGGCGCTCGCAGCGGTCGGACTCGCCTGCCTTGTGCTGTTTCTCACGCTAGGCGGAAGGATAGGCTGGCTCTCGCCACCAGTGATGCTTTTGGGTATCGGCGCGGCAGTCGTCCTCGCGCTTCTGCTTCGATTGGAGCGCAGTGTAGCGCATCCCATTCTCGACCCACGAATGTTGACTCATCCGCTCCTAGTGCCAGTCATCACTGCGTCCTTCCTGATGTTCATGTCAACATTCGTGAACCTGTTCATACTGCCCTTCTACGTCTCGGACGTGCTCGGAGTCGATGCAAGGGCGCTGGGCTTCCTACTGATGCTCACGCCCGTAATAGCGGGCAGCGTCGCGCCCATCGGCGGCTGGCTCTCCGACAGGATGCCACCCGCGTACCTCACGACAACCGCGCTGGTGGTGTCTGCCGCGGCGATGCTCTGGTTCAGCTCGCTCACATCGGAGTCCGGCATAGGCGATGTAGCCCTGCGGATGGCAGTGGGCGGCATCGGGCTGGGCGTGTTCCAGGCGGCAAACGCGACGCTAATAATGGGCGCCGTGCCACGCGACCGTCTGGGCACCGGAGGCGCGCTCATCTCCCTGTCCATGAGCATGGGCATCGTAACAAGCGTCGCCCTGATGGGAGGCGTGTTCGACGGGCGGCTTGCGCTGCACGAAGCGGCAGCCCCCAACGGCATCGAAGCGTTCGTGCTGGCGTTCCGCGACACCTACATCGTCGCCGGGGCATTGGGCGCGCTCGCAGTCGCAGTCTCGCTAACCTACTGGCCGCGCGTCCTCAAATGGCGCGGAGGCTAACAAGATATACAAGATGGGAAGGATTAGGGTAGTGTATCCCGTCCATTCTGTTAGTTTTCGTCGCCCTTTACCTCGATGCCCGCGGTCTCCTCGGCGACCTTGATAGCGGCATACTGGTCCTCATTGCCCAAGCCCTTGCCCATCGCAAGCGTCTGTACCTGGTACGCAGCCGAGCCAACCATGTTCGCCGCCCCGAGAGATGCCGCGAGTTGCGCCGCAAGCCCCAGGTCCTTGTGTGACAGCGCGAGCTTGAAGCCTGGCTCGAAGTTGCGCTCGAACACCTTTGCCTTCAATCCGGTGCGCCCGTGCAGCGTGCTTGCCGCCGTGTTGTTCATGACCTCTCGCAGTCGCTCCGGGTTCAGTCCCGCGGCAACGCCCATCGTAACCGCCTCGCCAAGCAGCGTCGCTACCGAGCACGACACCAGATTGTTGACAATCTTGGTGGTAACGCCCAAGCCCAGCTCGCCGCAGTAGAATTGCTGGTCTCCGAGCGTGTCCAGCACATCCTTGCAGTCCTCGACCACGCTCGCATCGCCACCAATCATCAGCGTGAGCTGACCGCTCGCCGCCTGCGCCGGTCCCATGCCGACTGGAACATCCAGCATCTCCGCGCCCGCCGCCCGCACCGCCGCTCCCACCCTGCGCGTCGTGTCCGGATCGATGCTGCTCATGTCAATATAAACCTTGCCCGCACTCAGTCCCTGCACGATGCCATTCTCGCCCATTGCGGCGTTCTCCACGCTCTGCGGCGTGGGCAGCGATGATATGACAACATCGCACTGCTCCGCGACTTCTCTAGGCGATGCTGCGGCGGTCGCGCCCTTGTCCACGAGTGCCTGCACCGCCTCTTCGCGCAAGTCGTACACAGTTACATCGTAGCCGTTCGCCACCAGGTGCGACGCCATCCCGCCGCCCATGTTTCCCAAGCCAATGTAGCCTATCTTCCGCTCGGACATCATCGCCTCCTGTAATTTTCAAACTCTCTTGTCTTTGCGCCTTTATCCTACCCATCCTGTCCACCGATGTAAATTACTCGTTACGCGGAGACCACATTGACGACCTTCGTAGCGAGAGCGAACGCGCTTGATGCCAGCACCAGCCCGACGACGGCGCGCCGCCACACGACATCGGTCAGGCTCTTGGCTATACGGTCGCCCAGCAGAGCTGCAAGTATCGCGGGCACTATCGAGGCGATTAGCAGCGTGCTTCTGGCGGGTGTGTAAAGGTCGTTCAGCCCGTAGCCCACAATCAGCGCAGTTCCCATGAATATGAAGTACAGCGCCATAGAAGCGCGGGTGCCCTGACGTCCCCACCCCTGCGATATGAAAAACAGCACCAGCAATGGCCCGCCCACGCCTATCCCGGTGATGCCCAGCCCAACCAGAAAGCCGCACACAGGTCCCAAGATACTTGCTCTGGGCAATGAGAATGGCACCTTGAACATGCCGCCAACCGTGATGCCGATGATGACCAGAAGTACGGCAATTCCGAAGATGTCCTTGTACTCCGCGATGTCGAGCATCGCCAGCACCCAGCCGCCTATCAGCGCGCCAATAATGCCTGCCACCACGATGGGCACAATCTCACGCGGGCGCAGATGCTCTCGGTTCCGCAGCACCACCAGAATCACGACGGGCAGCGCCATCACATTCAGCAGGATAATGGAGGTCGCCGGGTCGAACATCAGGAACAGGAACGGCACCCCGACGATGCCGATGCCGAATCCCATGGCGCTGAAGACCGTGCAGGCAAAGAACACCACCAGCAAGGCGTAAGCCAGTTCAGTTGCGCTGACGGCATCGAGCAATGTTTTTGTCCTTTAATGGGGACGTAGTGCGACAGTATGATATATAGAGTGGGTTGAAAGCGGAACATGTGCCGAAGGAAGCATGAATTCGCCTAACGAGTACATGTTCCACAGAACCCGTGGTCTCTCTTTCCAACATCATGCTCAGTATTGGTGGCGGCTTCCAGGGTGTAGGGGCCGTGAAGCCAATAGTTATCAGAAAGCGTTTCTTCCTTCCTGTTGATATACCACCTGCAACCTGTCTTGTGAATCCTTGAGCGATTAGTGGGGTCGTCCACGTAGATTACATACTGCTGCAAAATACTCCTGCCTCCTTTTACAACATTGTCACTCTTAACCCATCAATGATTGGAGCGCCGTCCTGACGTATTCCTTCTATACGATAACGCCAGCAGACACCAGCTAGTCAGGGCTAGAATCGCTACGCCTGCTGTTAGACTACACTATGAGACAAGCTCTCTGAACGATTCAAGGGCTTGTCTTTCCATGCCAATCCTCGGTACAAAGTGTATCAAGTGCGGCTGTTGATCCCTCTGGCGTGGAGGGAAAGTTCGTTCCCAGAATTGGGGTAAGAATCTATGTTGATTGTATAAGCGAGAAGTAAAGAACACATCTCCGTATCGGTGATTGAAGTATAGTCCGCAACTGACTCCGTTGTATCTCAGCACTTTGCCTTGCTCTACATTGTGGAAACCTAAATCTCGGAGTATCAGATGGTATTGTTCAGGTGGCATAATTCTTCCTTTCTGCTTATGAAAGCGGCTCTAGCCCTGAACAATTATTGTAGCAAACCTCAACGCAATGGCGGATGGGACTGACCATGCGAGTTACTACCCCAGCAGACGATAACTCCGTCTTTCCTCAAGCCGCAAGTATGATGGTCTCCGCTACTTATGGATGTGAACCGCTCATCCTCCGGCGGCGTTGACTGGCCATAATGATCGTTTCCCCAGCAAATGGCGACACCATCACCTCGCAAGCCACAGGTGTGAACAAATCCACCACTGATGGATTCGAAACGCTCACTATCAGGTGATGTAGTCTGACCATAAAGATTGTCGCCCCAACAAACAACGCTGCCATCTTTCCGCAATCCGCATGTGTGGTGTCCACCGCTACTTATACTTACGAAGCTTTCAGATTCTGGCGTCTTGCTCACAATCGTTTTGCCGATGTATTGCCAACAAACAACAAAGCCATCATCTCGCAAGCCACAGACATGCTCATTACCGCTACTTATTGCAGTAAACCGCTCATGTTCAGGCGGAGAACTTATGGCGCCCCAACAGACGGCTACACCGTCGGAGCGCAATCCGCATGTGTGGTTCCAACCGCTACTGATGGATGCAAAACGTTCGTTATTCGGAGGTCCGTCTGTTTTTCCCCAGCATATTGGTGCGCCGTCGTCGCGTAAGCCACATGCGTAATGTCCTCTGCCACTAATTGATTTGAAGAGAGCATCCTTAGGTGGATCACCTATTTGTCCGCCGCGACATACGACAGTACCGTCAGAACGCAAGCCGCATGTGTGCAGCCAGCCACTGCTCACAGCCACGAACGGCGGTATCGGCGTTGGTGTGAGTGTCGGAGTATAAGTCGGCGTTGGCGTCCAAGTAGGTGTAGGTGTAAAGGTTGGCGTTGGCGTAAGGGTGTTCGTCGGAGTTGGAGTTATGGTCGGTGTTTGAGTGAATGTAGGAATTGGCGTTATCGTGGGTGTTAGCGTCCGCGTAGGAGTCAGTGTTATCGTTGGTGTCGGGGTAATAGTCGGAGTGTTTGATGGCGTTAGGGTAATCGAAGAAGTGGGCGTTATTGATGGAGTGTAGGTCGGTGTTGGCGTACCTCGCACTATAACCTGCCTATTCAGCCCGCGTTCCAACTCGATAACAGATACGGCGAAGCCGATGTTGTCCACAGGTCTGCCGCCGGTGGTCGCGTCTATCTTGGATGTGTTGACTCCGATAACTGCGCCGTCCATGTTCACGAGTGGTCCGCCGCTGTTGCCCGGGTTTATCGCTGCGTCCATCTGGAAGAGGTCAACGCCCGTTACCTTCCTGGTAGATGAGATGATGCCGCGCGTTACAGTCAGGTCGCTTCCAATTCTGTCGGCAAGCGGGAATCCGAGCGCCAGAACTTCGTCACCTACGCGGACTTTGTCCGGGTTTCCAACCGCTATATGTTCAAAGCTCCCATTGCTGTCTATCTGCACGAGCGCAAGGTCGGCACTTGCGTTTCGCTCCAGTACATCGCCGTCGTATCGGCGTCCGTTGGTCAGCCATACACTCACGTTGCGCGCACCATCGACGACATGCTCATTAGTAACGACCAGTCCGTCACGGCTGATTATGAAGCCTGAACCGCTGCCGCCACCTGCATCAATCTGAACCACGCTGCCCTGAATACGCTCGATAAGGTCTGCGAGCGAGGACTTATTCTCCTCCGACAAGTCCTCGCCGCCAACGAATTGGATGTTTACATTCGGCGGCAGTACGCCACCGGGCGCAGGCGTGGGTGTATCGGGCGCGGGCGCAATCGGCTGCGGACGCTGGGGTTCGGCGGGCATTTCCGCGCTGTCGCTGCACGCTGATGCGAGTATGAGCAGCACAGTTGTCGCTATGGCAATCCACGCGAAGAGTGGGGCAAGTTTCATAGAAGCCTACACATTCGGCAGGTTGAAGATGTTGCCCTGCTGGCGCATCATGCGGCGCATCTTCTTGTTCTGGCGCTTACTGCCCTTGCCGCCGACGCCCATCATCTGGCGCATCATCTTCTGCATCTGGCTGAACTGGTTGAGGAGCTGGTTGACGTCCTGCGGCGTGGTGCCGCTGCCTCGCGCGATGCGGCGTCTGCGGCTGCCACCTATTAACTCCGGGCGGCGGCGCTCCTCAGGCGTCATAGAGCGGATTATTGCCTCGGTCTTGACGAGGTGGCTGCCATCCAGCTCGTCCACGTCAATCCTGCCCTTCATCGCGGAGAAGCCGGGCACCATCTCCAGCACCTGGCTTATCGGCCCCATCTGCTTGAGCTGCTGAAGCTGCCCGAGGAAGTCGTCGAGGTCGAATGAAGCCTGTCGTATCTTGCGCTCCATCTCGGCGGCTTCGTCCTGGTCGAAGGTCGCCTGCGCCTTGTCTATGAGCGAGAGCATGTCTCCCATGCCGAGGATACGCGAGGCGAGCCTATCCGGGTAAAACGCCTCCAGCGCTTCGGCTCGCTCGCCGGTGCCGATGAACTTGATTGGCACGCCTGTAACCGATGTGATGGAGAGCGCAGCGCCGCCGCGCGCGTCTCCGTCCATCTTGGTCATTATCAGTCCGGTCAAGCCGATGCGGTCATGGAACTGCTTGGCTGCTTCGACGGCCTCCTGTCCGGTCATAGCGTCCACCACCAGCAGAGTCTCGTCGGGCGAAACGGCATCCTTCACCGATTCAAGCTCGGACATCAGCTCGTCGTCAACATGGAAGCGGCCGGCGGTGTCAACGATTGCCCACGCCGCGTTCAGTTCGGTGGCGCGCTTTACGCCGTCCTTGGCGACATTCGGCGTGTTACGGGATTTTGTATCCTGATAGACTGTGACATCTATCTGATTTCCCAGCGTTTCAAGTTGCTGGATAGCGGCGGGGCGCTGCAAGTCTGCCGCGACCATGACGGGCAACTGCCCATCCTGCTTCAGATGGCGCGCAAGCTTGGCGGACGCGGTCGTCTTGCCTGCGCCGTTGAGGCCGACCATCAGTATGACCGAAGGGCGTCTGGGGCCGGGTTCGAGCCGGTGCGCGTTGCCACCCAGAATGTCCACAAGGGCATCGTTGGTGATTTTCACCACCTGCTGACCGGGAGAGAGGCTCTTCAACACATCGGATTTCAGAGATTCCTCGCGGATGCGCGCAATGAAGTCGCGCGCCACGCGGAAGTTGACGTCTGCCTCAAGCAGCGCCATGCGCACTTCTCGCAGCGCGGCGTCCACATCCTGCTCGGTCAGCCTGCCTTTGTTCCCAAGGCGACCGAATACGCCGTTCAACTTCTCAGACAGAGCCTCGAACATTTTTCATCCTTTACAAACATGTATTCCCGCTTTCGCGGGAATATCTATCATGGGGTTCACCCCCATCCTAACCTTCCCCCTTGATGGGGGAAGGGACTTTGTCTTGCCCATTACAGCTACACGCCAATCAAACTGCTGACCGACCGGCGCACTGACTAGCCGAAAGATTCTACGCTACATACACGTTCTCAAGAAGCTCGCTCATTGCCGACGAAACGAACCTGACGCCCGCGATAGTCCTCGTATATTCCATGCGCGTGGGGCCCACGACTCCCAGCGCGCCCACGGCTTGATGCGGCTGTCCATACTGGCACACGACCACGCTCAGCGGCGAGAGAGCGTCATCCGGATGCTCGTGTCCGATGATGACGCGCAGCACTCCGCCCTCCGGAGTCTCGGAAAGTATGGTCTGCGCGAGGCTGCCGTCTTCTACGCCCTCGACAATGGCGCGGGCGCGCTCATTTTCGGCGAACTCAGGCTGTGAGAGCAGGTTGCGTATGCCGTCCACGTAGTGGTCCCGATACACTGCCGTCTCTTCTTCCTGGAGAACGGTTACGGTCGCTTCAACCAGTTCCTCTTCGAGCGGTGTGAGGTGCATCTGCTGCGATTCTATCTCGCGCTGGTCATGCCCCATCATGTAAGAGCGCAGGCGGGCGGTTGACTCTTCAAGCTCGTCCGCCGCCATCGGATGGGGCAGGCGTATGAGCTGTCGGTGCAGTCGCGCCTGCTCCAGCACCACAATGAGCATAACGAGCAAGTCCTGAATACGCACAAGGTCGAGGTGTCGCACCCTGGTCTCCTGAGCCTTTGGGAACGTGGCGATCGCCATATTGCCCACCAGCCCGGACAGCACTGCCGCGGAGACGTTCGCCCACTCATCCAAGTTCTGCAGGATATGCTGAAGCTGTTCGCGCGCCCTATCTCGCGAGCTAAGCGGTATGGCGGAATCCAAGACAGGCTCGATAGACTCTACGAAGAACCTGTATGCCTTATCGAGAGGAACGCTCCCTGCCGAAGTATGCGGGTTCGCAAGGTATCCCTGCTCCCTGAGTACGGCGACTTCGTTACGCACGGTCGCCGAACTGACATTCAGTTCATCCTTGCGCGCGACCGATTCAGATGCTATGGGCGTCGCGGCGCGAGTGTAGTCGGCTACGATGATTTTGAGGATTAGCTCTTGGCGACTCGTAAGCATAGGCAATTGCTCAGTTATACTCCGACTCAGGCACACTCCCGATGTGCGAGTAGTATTCACACATTCTACAATCGCCGCCGCCGTCTAACAAGTCTAATCCATGGATGGAGTTCTCGACCTGTGCCGGTATTGCAGAAGGGCTTGGCATATCGACCGCGTGGATTCCCCTGTCTGCATAGAGGCAGGCTATGCCTTTCGTAGAAACGACGGGAAATATCAAAGAAGAAAGGGCCCCACCGCCATATTGGAGTGGGACCCCGATTGTTCGTATCGCTCTATTTCCGCGCCTAGTGCGAGGCATCAAGTCCGCATCGGCAAGTCATTGCCGGACACTTACTCTTTGCGCCTTCTCGCATACTTTGCGCCACCCAGCATCGCCAGCGGAGCAAACAGCATCAGCATGTTCGCCGCAGCCTGTCCGAAAGTAATCCGACTTGCAATCAGGCAGCCACCGCTAGATTCGTCATCTTCGCCCTCAGCTTCCACTACCGGAACAGCCGTATTAGTGGGCACCGCTGTCGCGGTCGGCTCCGGAGTCGCGGTCGGCGGCACAGGTGTCGGTGTGTCGGTCGGCACCGGCGTCGCGGTAGGCGGCACAGGTGTCGGTGTATCAGTCGGCACCGGCGTTGCGGTTGGCGGCACAGGCGTCGGTGTATCGGTCGGCACCGGCGTCGCGGTCGGTACAGGCGTCTCCGTTGGCGTTGGCGTCTCCGTCGGAGGCACACTGCCGAATATCAAATCCACGTACAGCCTCTCCCCGGGCTCGAATACGCCAAGGGCAGGAGGAGTCGATGGCTCACCGTTCAGGAAAAATTCTACGGGCGCGCCTATCAGCGACTCATCTTCAGTGAGTATTACCAGGTTAATGAATTCACCGGTCTCCAGAATCACAGCCGGCGGGCTTGTGTAATTCCCAATCCTCGCCACCAGCGACATGTTTTCATTGACCGCAACCCCCGCTATCGTTATCGTGCCCGAGTATGTCGCCGGCAGGACAGGCACGGGCGTAGGCGTCAGCGTTGCGACCGGAATCTCGGGGAAGGTCACATTGAAGTTGAAGTGACTCGCGCCCGGCGAGTGGGAAATACGCTCGAACGCCTCCACACCCTCAAGGCTGATGACCACCTCGCCGTTGATGAACCCGGAATGGGGCGGCGCAACCGTGAGAAGATACTTGCCGTCCTCAATGATCGATGGCTGGGTCTCGTACACGACCACGCCGTGCGTAATCCTCGCTATCAGGCTGTAGCCGTCTGGCGCTCCTTCCGCGAAACCTGCCAAAATCATTGGAATAGGCGGCACAGACTGTGCAGGCGTCGGAACCGGCGTCTGGCCCTGCGCCGCTATCCGCTCTGCCGGAAACAGCGTCAAAGCCACCGCAAAAATAAAAACGCCTACCAGCGCTACTGCCAAATTATTGATTTTCATTTTCTCCATCTCTAGCTAGCGTCTCTTCCCGCATCTGTAAATCACACGCCAACAGCCGCCGCGTACCACCAAATCATTATATCCACTTCATGACACATCGTCCATTATCTTATACTCGTCTGAGACAATTTCACAAATCTCCGACACTGTCATTCCGGACGCAGTGAGGAATGTGAAATCGTTGCATGCAGACCTATTTCCAGTTTTGGATTTCTCGCTTTGCTCGAAATGACAAGGATGAATTACGTTTGTGAAATCAACTTACTCATCTAACCTTCCTAAAGGCGATGTAGAGTTTCGGACGGAGTCATAAAGACACAGCAGCCACGTCTCCAAAGCCTTCAAGTCGGCTTTGGCGGCCATGTGCGTCCGACCTTCAATCGTTGTCAGGGCGCTTCCTCTTTCAGCCTACAAGCAGACGACCGGCTTCTGTGTCTGATAATCTATAATGTAAGATACTTCAGTTTAGGAGCAACGAACCGATGGACATATCATGGCTTGGCAACTCGGCAGTCCGCATCCAGTCCGGGCAGACGGCGATCGTAACCGACCCGTACCAGGCAGGCGGCGGGCGCACGATGCCAGACACAAGCGCAGACATCGTAACGATTAGCCTCGACGATCCGCGCCACGCAAGCGCGAACGCCGTCAGCGGCAGCCCGCGCGTGCTGCACGGACCCGGCGAGTACGAGATAGCGAACTTCTACATCAGCGGGATGGGGACGCCTGTCGGCGACCAGGAGGACAAAGCTACCCGGCAGGTGAACACCGTCTATACCATGCGCGCCGAGGGGCTGCGCGTATGCCACGCTGGCGCGGTCGTGCCCACGCTGACCTCGCGCCAGCTCGACGAGCTGAACAATACAGAGGTCCTCGTGGTGTACGCAGGCGGAGACGAGTCGTCGGCAAAGCGCGTAGCGCGGCTGGTGAACCAGATAGGGCCGCGTATCGTCATTCCCGTAGGCTGGCAATCCGGCGACGCGGGCGGCGACACTTCGGCACTAGAGCCGCTGTTGGGCGAACTGGGCGTAACCGAAGCCGCATCACAGCCAAGCCTGCGCGTAACCCCGACGAACTTGCCGCGCGAAATGAGCGTGGTGGCGCTGCGGCCGGCGCGTTGAGCAAGGACTAATGGGATGTACAGGATGGGACTGACGCCTGCTATCTGCGCATGGGGGAGACTTCCTGCGCGAGGCGGGGCAGGTTCGTGAGGAACTCCTGGTTGTTGCGGGTGCGGCGCATAATCTTGTCGATTATCTCGATGGCGTTGTCGTCGCCCTGAGACTTCTGCAGAGCCACGAACCGGCGTAGCAGCCAGACATGCTGCAGCGAGGCCTCGTCCAGCAGCAGTTCCTCGCGCCGGGTGCCGCTGCGCTCGATGTCGATAGCCGGGAAGAACCTGCGCTCCGCGAGCCGGCGGTCGAGGTGGACTTCCATGTTGCCGGTGCCCTTGAACTCCTCATATACCAGGTCGTCAAGTCTGCTTCCCGTATCGACAAGGCATGCCGCGATGATGGTGAGGCTGCCGCCCTCTTCGGTGTTCCGCGCTGCACCGAAGAACTTCTTTGGCGGGTAGAGCGCAACCGGGTCCATACCGCCTGAGAGCGTGCGGCCGCTGCTTGGCACCGCAAGATTGTAAGCCCGCGTCAGCCGCGTGATGCTGTCCAACAGAATCACGACGTCGTGCCCACTCTCCACCAGTCGCTTCGATCGCTCCAGCACCATCTCCGCAACCCGGCAGTGGTCTTCCACCGGCTCGTCGAACGTCGAACTGTACACCTCGCCGTCCACAGAGCGCGTAACGTCGGTAACTTCCTCCGGCCGCTCCCCGATGAGCGCGACCATAATCTGGATGTCCGGCGCATTGGCGGCGATACCGTCCGCAATCTGCTTCAGCAGCGTGGTCTTGCCCGCCTTGGGCGGAGACACAATCAGTCCGCGCTGCCCCCTGCCGATGGGCGCGAGCATGTCGATGAGCCGCGTGGACACCAGGTCCTTGCGCGTCTCCAGTTTAATCTGCCGTGTGGGATGGATTGCTGTCAGGCTCTCGAAGTGGCGGCGGCGGCGCGAGCGGTCAGGTTCGCTGTTGTTGACCTCTTCAACGCGCACCAGCCCGAAGTAGCGCTCACCGTCTTTGGGCGGGCGCACCTGCCCCATAACCTCATCGCCTGTGCGGAGGCTGAAGCGCCTGATTTGCGACTGCGATACATACACATCGGAGTTGCTGGCAGTTCCGCCACTCTGCCGCAGGAAGCCGTAACCGTCGTTCAGAATGCTCAGGATGCCTGTCGCCTTGAGGTTGCCGTTCTTCTCCGACAGATTGGCGAGCACCTTGTTCATCATTTCGCGGCGATGCGGCATGTTGCCGTTCTCGAAGACGCCCAGTTCTTTTCCAAGCTTGTATAGCTCGTCGTTGTTCAGACTTTGAAGTTCAGCTAGGTTCATGACACACTCCGCACCCTCAAGCGAATGCTAGGGATAAAAGGCTAATAAGAGACCGCAATTCGATGGGAAGAAGGCATTTCGCAGCGGGACGGCGAATTACAACATCTCGCCGTTCATGTCTAAGGAATATCAGCTACTGGAAATCGCTCCGATGTAAAACACAGCCTGCCAGCCAATTCACTACGGGTGAAAAATCGCTGCTTGCGATGTTTTGCAAAATAGGACGCTCGTTTGCAGAGGACAATCGGAAAGATGTAGCCGCAACACCGGGCGCCTTTGGGGGGTCTCAACAAAGTATATCACAAGCCGAAATACCCTGTCTATCGCATTATACAGGCTGTAATTGGTATTCGCAACGCCATCTCAGCAGGCATCCACGCGACTCTTGGTATCATTGATTGGCAGAGAATGCTGCCCGCCTTCCCGAAGGGTATCCATAGCAACTGTGACAAACTCCCGGAAGAGCGGATGCGGCCTGTTAGGACGGGATCTGAATTCCGGGTGGAACTGCACACCCAGCATGAAGGGATGCTTGTCGGCCTCAAGTTCCATGATTTCCACCAGCTTGCCGTTGGGAGACAGCCCGGTGGGCCACAAGCCTACTGCCCCGAACGCTTCTTGGTAGTCGTTGTTAAACTCGAAGCGGTGGCGGTGACGCTCGCTTATGGATGGCTGACCATAGGCTGCGCGCGCCTTGCTGTCTGCCATGAGGTCGCACGGGTACTCGCCAAGACGCATCGTGCCGCCCATCTGGGTGATGACACGCTGCTCCGGCATTATGTCGATCACAGGGTCGGCCGTCAGCGGGTTGAATTCCGTGGAATTGGCTTCGGCTCTACCAAGCCCGTTGCGCGCCATCTCTATGACCATGACCTGCAACCCCAGGCACAGACCCAGATAGGGTATCTTCGCGGTGCGCGCATATTCGGCGGTCATTATCATGCCCTCGACGCCACGCTGCCCGAACCCTCCGGGAACTACGATGCCTCGCACGTCGTCCAGCAGACGCTCAGGTCCTTGCTGCTCGACGTCCTCGGAACGCACCCAGCGCACATCGATGTCAACATCGTGCGCCATGCCCGCGTGCAGCAGAGCCTCTTTGACTGATATGTAAGAGTCTTGCAGGTCAACATACTTGCCAACAACAGCGATGGGAAGAGTCTTGTTCAGCGTCTTGATGCCCTCTACTAGCCTCTCCCAATTGGCAAGGTCGCGCCCTCCGCTCTCGATGTCCAAGGTGTTTATGACGAGTTCGCCCATGCCTTCTTCTTCGAGAATGAGCGGCACCTCGTACACAGTCTCCACTGTTGGCAGAGTGATTACAGCCGAAAGCGGCACATCGCAGTGAATGCTTATCTTGTGCTTGATGTCCTCATCGACCTCATAGTCGCTGCGGCATACGATTGCATCGGGTTGGATGCCGATACTGCGCAGTTCGCGGACGCTGTGCTGGGTAGGCTTCGTCTTGAGTTCGCCGGTCGCCATGATGAAGGGAAGGAAGGTCAGGTGGATGTAGCACACATTGTCACGCCCCACCTCGTTACGCATCTGCCGTATGGCTTCGAGGAATGGCAGCCCTTCGATGTCGCCGACGGTGCCGCCGACTTCCACGATGATGACTTCGGCTTCGCTCGTCTGCGCCAGGCTGAGCATGTGTCGCTTGATGGCGTCCGTTACATGCGGCACGGCTTGAATGGTTCCGCCGAGGAACTCGCCCTGTCGTTCTCGCGAGATGATGTCCTGGTAAATCTGACCGGCCGTGAGATTGGATGCGCGCGTAAGTTCCACATCTATGAAACGCTCATAGTGGCCAAGGTCCAGGTCCGTCTCACTGCCATCCCGCGTTACGAAAACTTCGCCGTGCTGATACGGCGACATCGTGCCGGGGTCCACGTTGAGGTATGGGTCGAGCTTCAGAACTGAAACGGACACGCCCCTGCTCTTCAGCACGCGCCCAAGCGAAGCGACGGCAATGCCCTTGCCAATAGAGCTGACCACACCGCCTGTTACGAACACAAACTTAGTCGTCATGAGGGAACACCTGTGGAGAGAATTCTGACCAATTGCCACGCATAAGTGTAGGCGATTTCATGCATGAAGATGCCGTTACGGTAATTGAAGAAGGCAGCATATTCACGCTGCGAAGGATGTTTTGAGGGGGCAGTTGTACTAGGAGTGCGGGTGAATGGTTCGGTGGTGCGCCACTCCTCCTCATTATGAAGAAACTCCGTCTTCAAAGGTGAGCGCAATCATTACCGAGCCTATGCCTGTCATCAGCAAATTAGCCTCTTGCTGAATTCAATCCTTATCCAGCAATCCCCATCCAGAACTGTTCGCCAAAGTATATTGAGGCAATAGGCGGCAAGTCAACCGGAATTCCTGCCAAAATGAGACAATTATATGGTCCCTACTCTGCCCTCTTCGTATGGGAGAATCGGCGATGGTGCAGATGTCCCTACATCTTTAATGTGCGTGAGTTGGGACGGAGCGAAGGACGCTTCGCCTCAAGCGCATACCGTTTTCCGTAACACGGACTTAACAGATATTCAACATTCCGATAACAAACATCGGTTAGAATTTGTGATGTGGTTCACAATGAAGTGGTAGAGTTGTTAGAGAAATGCAGAACTACGAGATAGATGAAGACAAGGAGCGGCTATGCACTCCGCAGACCTGATGAACAGTGATGTATCGGTAGTTGATCTTACGACAAGCGTAGCGGACGCAGCGAAGATGATGCAGACGCACAACACCGGCTGTATCGTTGTTACGGACGGCGGCGCGCTTGTAGGAATCATAACCGAGCGGGATATGGTGCTAGGCTGCCTCATAGACGGCCATACATCATGGCAGTGCCAGGTGTACCGCCACATGACCATCCTCAACGAGGCGGCGAGTCCACAGACTGACATCGGCGACGCACTGCTGATAATGATGGACAGTGAAGTGGACTATCTGCCGGTTATAAATGAAAGCCGCACGGTGGTCGGGCTGCTGTACGCTGAAGACCTTTCTCGTGCCATCGAACTGGACGACAACCCTATCGCCGTCTTGGATGGCGACCTTATTTCCGTGTAGCATACACAGCTTCATCCCTTCATATACTTGAAGAGATGGCTGCCCAAACTTCCATACTCTCCCTCTTCATGCCAATAGGGCTGCGCTGAATTAGCGCAGCCCTATTGCACGTCTCAGCCGTTCGCATTGAGCCTGTCCGAGCGCTGATTCCGTAACGGTGGCACACGCCCACGATAAATGTACGACAGTTATTGAGCCGTAACGCCCCCGTCTATCACGAGTTCGCTGCCCGTCATGTAAGACGATTCGTCCGACGCCAGGAACAGCACGCCAGTCGCAATCTCGTCAGGGTCTGCGTAGCGGCCCAGCGGCGTGTTTTGCTGATTGCGCTCAATGCCCTCCGGCGTGCTCCAGCTTCGCTCGGTCATCGGTGTTTTCACTGGCCCTGGATGCACAGAGTTGCAGCGTATTCCCTCTTTGGCATACTGAATCGCAGTGGACTTGGTGAGGATGCGAACCGCGCCCTTCGATGCGTTATATCCGGGGTGAATCGTAGCCTGCCCAATCATGCCGGATATTGACGAGATATTGACGATGGAACCGCCGCCCGCCTTACGCATTTCGGGTATGACGGCTTTCGTGCCGAGGAATACGCCCTTAGCATTGATGTCCATCACAGTGTCCCAGTCCTCGACGCTGGCGTCGTCGCCGAATGTCCAGAACGCCACGCCCGCATTGTTCACGAGGATGTCCACCTTGCCATAACGATCTACTGCGGTATCGACAGCGTTCTTCCAGGCGTCTTCATCCGTTACATCGAGATTGACATAGGTGGCGTCTCCGCCCGTCTCGTTGATTTCGGCTTCGACCTGCTTACCCTCCTCGTCGAGGATGTCGCCGAATACGACCTTCGCGCCCTCGCGGGCGAACATCTTTGCCTCGGCAGCGCCCTGCCCGCGCGCGCCGCCGCTAATGATTGCAACCTTGCCTTCGAGTCTCATACGCCTGACCTCCTAGTCAAGGATCTAACATCGATGCACAGGATGGATAGGATAATCCTGTCTATCCTTATCACCCATGTTAATTCATTCTACGACGTTGTCCAATCGACGCCGTTGAGGACGATGCGCTGGAACTCCGGGGTCTCGAAGCTGAGGCCGTTGTGTCCCAGCAGAGTGGTGAGAACCTTGCCGTCGCCATAGGCGCGCGTCCAGCCGAGCGGGAACGTGCCGCCCGCCATGAAAGTCTCCTCGCCGCGCCACGTCCAGGTGCCGTCTTCCGAGTCGCCGGTCATGAACACATCGTTGCCGTCACGATACTCGATGCCCATATACAGCTCATCGTTAGTCGTGAAGTCGGATATGCCCGCTGCGCCCGGGCTTCCGGCATCCGTTACGTTCACATCAAACTTGCCGTAGGGAGGGTGGTAGCTGTCGTTGAGCAGCCAGCCGCCACCTGTGATGTCGTAGTATTCGGGCCAGTCCTCTGAGGCGCAGCCCGATATGTGGATGCAGACGAAGCCCTTGCCGCCGCTGATGAACTGCGACATGCCTGCCTGCTCTTCCTTCGTCATGGCGTCGTCGCCGGCGCGCATCGTGTTGAACACCAGCGCATCGTAGGCGCTCATGGCGTCCGCGTCCGCGAGTATCGAGGCTTCCCAAGATACATCGACATCGTGCCCCGCTTCATTAAGGAAACTCTCCAGTACCGGCGTGGATTCTTCGTAGGGATGTCTGCCGCCCGAAATGACCAGTAACTTCATCGCTTGCCCTCCAACTGTTCAGCGTATTTTTGCCCGTGAGTATAAAGCCATTGCAGTCTCACTGCAATCTCGTCTTGATGAGAAAACCAACAGGATAGACAGGGTAGGAAGGTTGGGGATATGTTAAAGTCTTTGGACGGGTGGTTCGACAAGCTCACCACGAGCGGGTTTAGAGGCTCACCACGAACAGGATTATTGGGTTGCCGTGAACGAGTTAATCAGGCAAATATACTTGCTCCGCCTCAGGTTGAGACGGAACGAACTTTGGACGACCGACTTCGTACTGACTCTGCTGGCGGGGCACTTCATGTTCGCGGGCTATACGGCGACGCTGACGATTATTCCGCCGTTCGCCATAGACCTGGGCGGGGACCTCGCGTATCACCTGCCCCTCATCGTGGCGGCATTCGGCTTCGTGGGATTGGCGATACGGCCGGTCGGCGGGCAGTGGATATACACGCTGGGGCCCAAGCGCGTGGCAGTGGCGGGCACGATTATCGTGGCGCTGGGCAGCCTGTCTTACATATTCGCGCTGAGCGCGTGGTGGCTGATACCGATGCGGATGCTGCAAGGCGTGGGGCTTGCGCTGGGGCCGGTGGCTACATCGACCATCGTGGCGAATCTTGCGCCGCCCACGCGCCGGGGGGAGGCGATGGCGTACATGGGGAACGCCATCAACATCTCGTTCCTGTACGCGCCCTTCATAGCGTCGTTCCTGTACGAGAATGCGGGATCGCACAATGCCTTCCTGTTCTCGGCGCTGGCGGCATCGGTGGGTACGATTGCGTGCTTGCGCATATCGGCGAGCCGCATCGCCTTTCAGCGTCCGGCGCCATCGCCCGGCGGGACGGGCGAACCGGACAGAAAGCCGCCGCTCGTAGCGCGCTCGGCGATATTCCCGACGCTGGTGTTCCTCACATACACATTCACCACAGCGCCAACGAACACATACCTGCCGCTGCTGGCGCACGAGAAGAACCTGGGCAATCCGGGTCTTTACTACACCGTATTCTCCATAGTGTCCATGTTCGCAATGGCGACGGCGGGGCCTATCGCGGACAAGTACGGGCGCGCAACGGTCATCGTGCCGGGGCTGATTTCGGTGGCGCTGGCGATGTTCGTGCTGAACGGGTCGTTCTTTCAGGCGATGTTTTTGAGCGGCGGGTTCTTCGCGGGGCTGGGATTCGGGATGCTGCAACCGGGCGTGCAGTCGTTCACGGTGGACAGAGCGCCGATGCGTGAGCGCAGCGCGGCGATGGCGACCTTGCAGCAGGCGTGGGATGTGGGCGGCTCGTTCGGGGCGCTCGTGTTCATACCCGTGCATACGGTAATAGGGACGGCGAACACGTTCGGGCTGACGGGCATCGGGGCGCTGATAGGGGCGCTGGGATTCATCATCGGGAACACGAGAGCGCCTACAAAGCTGCCGGGGCAGGCGACGGCGGGGGACTAGGGTTCAGGTGTCAAGGTTCAGGTGTCAGGGGCCGAGGGGCTGGCAGGATGTATAGGATGGGGAGGATTTCCCACATCTCGCCCCACTGGATTCCCGCCTGCGCGGGAATGACGGACTGAAGTATCGAAATGTCAACACATCCTAACTGCATGGATGGGCAGGATGGAGGGGATAGGGTTGAGAGATGAGGCGCTCGCGGATGGTGAAGGTTAGGGCGGAGGCGATGACGGCGAGGGCGAGCATGAGGATGAAGGCGAGGTCGTAGCTGCCACGCGCGTCGAAGACGATGCCGCCGATGAGCGCGCCGAGGCCGCCGGCGATGTGGTGAACCATGTTAATGACGCCGCTCATCATGCCGAGCCGGGGCGCGCCGAACATGCTGCCGGCGAATGTTATGGTGAGCGGCGCGGTTATCAGGAAGGTGAAGCCGTAGAGCAGCGCGAAGACGACAATGGCAAGGGTGCTTTGCGAGACGATTATCAGGGTGAAGCAGGCGATGCGTCCTATGAAGCAGAGCGCGGTGGGGAGCGCGGAGCTGAAGCGGTCGGCGAGGATGCCTGCGGACATGACGCCGAAGAGTCCGAGCAAGCCCATGAATGCGTAGAGGGTGCCTGAGAATGCGGCGGTCAGTCCTTTGTCCTGGGCGAAGGCGACTACATGGGTTGCGACGAAGAAGTCCTGGAAGCCGCAGATGGCGTACACGACTAGCAGAATCCAGAGCTGGCGGGAAGTGAAGATGGTCCTCGCGGGGAGTGCGGCGGTTTCGGACGGCGGGGCGGGTGTTTCGGCAGGCTCGCTGCGGACGGGGTTGTCAGGCCCCCTTCCTAGCCTTCCCCCTGAGGGGGAAGGGATATTGTCAGCAGGCTCGCCGGGAGTGGAGTTTTCACCCCCATCCCGGCCTTCCCCCATCAAGGGGGAAGGGGTTTTTGGGGTGGAACGGGCAAAGGCGATGACTAGCGGGACGACTATGAGCAGGTTGACTACGCCGAGGGTGATGTAGGCGTTGCGCCAGCCGATATGCACCAGAGCGGAGGCTAGGGCGGTGATGATGATGAGCTGGCCGATGGCGTTGCCGGACATGGCTGCGCTGGTGGCTGCGCCTCTGCCGCGCTCGAACCAGCGGCTAATCATGACGCCGATGGGGCCTACCGAAGAACCGCCGTTGCCGATGGCGAAGATGATGCCGTAGAGCAGGAGGACTTGCCACTGGGTTTGGGCGAGTCCCATGAGGCCGATGCCGACGGATGCGATGACCACGGCGATTGCGATTACCGCGCGGACGCTGAATCTGTCAACCAGCCCACCGACGAAGGGCATGGTTACGGCGCCGACTATCATGAAGCAGGTGGCGGCGAGGGATAGCGCGGAACGGCTGAGTTCGAGGTCCTCGCTCATGGGCTTGAGGAGGAGTCCGAAGGCGAAGCGGGAGCCGCTGCTGAAGAACAGCACGGTGAAGCCGGTGGCGAGGATGATCCAGGCGTAGTTGATGCGGCGCAAGGCGGGTTCCGTCAGTCTGTCAGTTTTTTAGTCGGTCAGTCTGTCAGATTGCCAGTGTACAGTATTCGGTTGTGAGTGTGCTGTGCTGGGTGTCGGGGCGGGATAGCCACAGAAGGCACAAAAGACACAGTAATGTGTTTATGGGCTGCGGGCGGTTGGGCGCTTTAGGGTGCCGGATAGGGGGTTGGGGAGGAGGGGGATGCCTTCGGCCGTGGCGGCTTGGCGCATCCACTTGAGGGTGGCGGCGTATTCCCGGTGGGCTGCCTCACTCGGCGGCTGTATTTCTATTTCGCCTTCTTTGTATTCGCCGGAGTCGATTAAGGTCTGGTAGTCGAAGAGCGCCTGGTCTTCGGGACTCAGGGGTTCGTAGTAGCAATCCTGCTCAGGGTCGGGGTCGGTCTTGGTGTAGTTGTAGGTGTTTTTGTCTTCCTGAGTGGGAATTGACATGGATGGAGGGGATGAAAGGGATTTCTCACCCCCATCCCTGCCTTCCCCCGTCGAGGGGGAAGGGGTGTTGATGCCGCCCCCTCCTTGCCCCACTGGATTCCCGCTCCCCGATCGGGGTCGAGGACATGCTTCGCGGGAATGACGGGAAAGGTCGGGGGTAGGGGTGCTTATGTCGGCTTCTCTGGCTGCTGGTTGTGCCGGTTCGGGTGTTTGCTGATTGGCTTGGAGGCTGCCGCTGCCGTTTGCTTGATTGGGGTCGCCACCGATTTTTATCAGGAGCTTGGCGGCTTCTATCTGGTGCCAGGGGGTGCAGGCGTTGGCGTTGCCTTCTGCGATTGCGAGTAGGCTTCGGACGAGGCGCGCGCCGCCTTCGGTCTCTTTCCAGACGATTTGCTGGAGGGACCGCAGGGGGTTGTCGTATTCGTCGCTGTGTTGCTGTATGTTGCTGGTATCACACATTTGTTCTGATTGTAGATGATGGGTGTGGGGGTTGTCAAGGGATTTTGTTGTGGGAGTCACTCCATCCCCCGCTTCCGCGAGGGCAGGGACTTTGTCACCTAGAAGGAAACGCTATTTATTTTCGGATATTGCCAATAGGTGATAGGTGTTGGAGACAATTTCACAAATGCAATTTATCTTTGTCATTTCGAGCAAAGGGAGAAATCTAAAGTTGGAAACAGGTTTGCATACAACGATTTCAGATTCCGAACGTAGTGAGGAATGACAGTATTCGGGGATTTATGAAATCGTCTTATTAGGTGTTGGTGTCATATTCGACATTGGTTTTGGCGCAGGCTTCACCCCCATCCTAACCTTCCCCCATCGATGGGGGAAGGGACTTTATCTACGTTTGTTAGTCCTGTGGGAGTGGAGGGATATGGGGAGGCGCGGATTGGAGGAGGGGGAATGGCTTGGAATTTTTGGCATTTAATTGCTTGACTTGGTGAATGGCATGGTTTAGACTGGCTAAACGGTTGAGTGCAAAGATGACTTTCATAAACTGACATAGAGCACTTTGGTAAGCCTACAGCGCGGCTGGGGATTGCCAGCCGTTTTTTTGTGTACCTTAACAACTGAATCCTGTCTAACAATAGACCGAGTAAATGATCCTTAATGTGGGTCAAGTTATTAAGAGTCTACGGTGGATGCCTTGGGGCCAAGGGCCGAAGAAGGGCGCGGCAAGACTGCGAAAAGCCTCGGTGAGCTGTCTGGCGAGCTTAGCCGGGGGTACCCGAATGGGGAAACCCATCCTGGGTCATACCAGGATACCCTGCGGAAGCAGGGAGGTAAGTGGGGGAACTGAAACATCTAAGTACCCTGAGGAAAATAAATCAAAAGAGATTCCCCTAGTAGTGGCGAACGAACGGGGAAAGAGCTCAAACCTAACGGACTTAGTGGACTGGGGTCCTATGTCCGATAGGGGTTGCAACACTGCCAGCTTAAGCCCCAGCGAGAGCAAGGAGTAAGAAACCCGAACCTTAGCTGAACGAACCTGGAAAGGACGACCGAAGAGGGTGATAGTCCCGTAAGCGAAAGGGTTTGGACTCCTGGCAAGATGTTGAGTACCACGGGACACGTGAAATCCTGTGGGAATCTGGGGGGACCACCCTCCAAAGCTAAATACCCTTGGCCACCGATAGTGAACCAGTACCGTGAGGGAAAGGTGAAAAGAACCCCGGGAGGGGAGTGAAATAGACCTGAAACCGTGGACTTACAAGCCGTGGGAGGCTGGGCTTCGGCCTGGCTGACTGCGTGCCTATTGAAGAATGAGCCGGCGAGTTAATTTAGGCAGCAAGGTTAAGGGACATAAGTTCCGGAGCCGAAGCGAAAGCGAGTCCGAATAGGGCGTGCAGTTGTCTGGATTAGACCCGAAACCGAGTGAGCTACCCATGGCCAGGCTGAAGCTCAGGTAGTACTGAGTGGAGGGCCGAACCCGTGTATGGTGCAAAATGCTGGGATGAGCTGTGGGTAGAGGTGAAATGCCAATCGAACTCGGAGATAGCTGGTTCTCCCCGAAATGTATTTAGGTACAGCCTCAAGTTAGTTTTGTGGAGGTAGGGCACTGGATGGGCTAGGGGGCGTGAGCTTACCAACCCCAACCAAACCACGAATGCCATAAAATGATGCTTGGGAGTGAGACAGTGGGGGATAAGCTCCATTGTCGAGAGGGAAACAGCCCAGACCGCAGGCTAAGGTCCCTAAGTGTGAACTAAGTGTGAAAGGAAGTGGGAATCCCCAGACAGCTAGGAGGTTGGCTTAGAAGCAGCCACCCTTTAAAGAGTGCGTAACAGCTCACTAGTCGAGGGCTCCTGCGCCGAAAATGTAACGGGGCTAAAGTTCACCACCGAAGCCGCGGAATTCAGTTCAAATGAGAGCTGGGTTGGTAGGGGAGCGTTGTCAGGGCATTGAAGCTGGCGCCGTAAGGCCTGGTGGAGCGCTGAGAAGTGAGAATGCCGGCATGAGTAGCGACAATCCTGGTGCGAATCCAGGACACCGAAAGCCCAAGGTTTCCTACGCAACGTTGATCGGCGTAGGGTAAGTCGGTCCTAAGCCGTAGCGTACCGCGAAGGCGATGGACAGCAGGTCAAAATTCCTGCACCACTGTTATTCCGTTTTAACCAGAGGAGGGACGTGGGAAGGTAGGCAGGGCGCGCCCATCGGACATGGCGCGTTTGCCCTTGTAGGCGTCGAAGGGGATAGGCAAATCCGTTCCCTGAGCTGAGGGGGGTGAAAACTCCAGGGATAATACCCGGGGGAATCCTGTTGAACCTAAGCCACCAAGAAAAGCTTCGCTGCGAGGAATTACAGTGACCGTACCGTAAACCGACACAGGTGGGCAGGGGTAAAAGTCCCAAGGTGAACGGGAGAACCCTCGTTAAGGAACTCGACAAGTTAGCCCTGTAACTTCGGGAGAAAGGGTGCCCGTGGAGTGATGTCACTAGCTGACTAAGCTCTTGCGGGCCGCAGTGAAGAGGCTCAGGCGACTGTTTACCAAAAACACAGGTCTCTGCTAAGCCGAAAGGCGATGTATAGGGGCTGACGCCTGCCCAGTGCCGGAAGGTTAAGAGGCGAGGTTCGACGTAAGTCAAAGCTTCAAATCGAAGCCCCGGTGAACGGCGGCCGTAACTATAACGGTCCTAAGGTAGCGAAATCCCTTGTCGGGTAAGTTCCGACCCGCACGAATGGCGTCACGACCTGAGCGTTGTCTCAACGAGGGACTCGGTGAAATTGCAAGGCCAGTGAAGATGCTGGCTACCCGCGACAGGACAAAAAGACCCCGTGGAGCTTTACTGTAGCTTGGCAGTGGACTGGGGTTATGAATGTGTAGGATAGGCGGGAGACTGTGAAGCCCGGACGCCAGTTCGGGTGGAGTCGACCTTGAAATACCGCTCTTTTATATCTTCGGCCCTAACTCCGTCAAAAACGGAGGACCCTGCCAGGTGGGCAGTTTGACTGGGGCGGTCGCCTCCCAAAAAGTAACGGAGGCGTCCAAAGGTTCCCTCAGGGTGGATGGAAATCACCTATAGAGTGCATTGGCATAAGGGAGCTTGACTGTGAGACCTACAAGTCGAGCAGAGACGAAAGTCGG
>DAOUKP010000007.1:0-55228 GCA_034421195.1 Dehalococcoidia bacterium | reverse complement strand
TCGTAGGTGAATGTCATTTCGCTGTTGGACAAGTCGTTCCAAGTTATGGTTATCTGGTCCAAGTTCTTGTCGTACTGCGCGCTGAAGCCGCTTACGGCCTTCGGCGCGTTGTCCGAAGCCGTCGTCGCCGACCCGGTGTACGACCAGACGCTCCAGCGGTTGCCGCCGTTGGTGGCGCGCACCTGGTAGTACCAGGTCTCTTCCGGTTTCAGCCCGGTATGCCGCCAGGAGCGCGCGGAGCCGGACAGCGTTTGCGGACCGCGCCAAGTCGTGGAGGACGGGTCTTTTGCCCATCGCACCTGGTACTGGGTGATGTCCAGCTCCTCGAAGAAGAGCGGCTCCCAGGTTACCACGATGGCGTTGGGGCCGTCCGCCTCTACGCCGGTGATACTCGGCGCTGTTGGTGGTTCGAGCTGCGTCCTTGCCGAGACCGTGCGCGACCACGCGCCGCTGCCCACGCTGTTGTTCGCGCGGATGCGATAGTGGCGCTGCGTGTTGGAGGTCAGTGTGGCGTCGGTGTAGGTCGTGTCGCCTGCGCCCGGTGTTGCCAGCGCCTGCCAGCCGTCGGCCGAGCCGTCGGCAGAATACTCCAATGTGTAGCCGGTGATGGGCTGCCCGTTGTCGGCAGGCTTGTTCCATGTCAACTTGATCTGGTAGTCGGAGAGCGCGCTTGCGTTCAGGTTGGGCGCGTTCGGAACGCCGGAGACCGTCTGCCCCTGCACAGGATCGGACCACAAGCCCAAGCCGCCGCTGTTTCGCGCCGCCACCCTGTACCAACGCACGGTTCCGATTTGCAGGCCGTGATGCTTGAAGGTGCGCACCGACGCGGTTGTGCTGCCCGCGTTGTGCCAGGTGCCTGCTCTGTCGGTGGACCACTGCACCGTGTAGCCCGTGATTGCAGAGCCGCCTATGTCGCCCGGCGCGTCCCAGAATACATCTATGGCGTTGTTGCCGTCTGCCTGCGCTCTGAGGTTGAGCGGGGGACCGGCGTGACCTGCCTGCACCTGCACCGTGCTGGCGGACCAGGGGCCCTTCGCGTTATTCGCGTTCACCGCGCGCACGCGATAGGCGCTCCCTCGGGGCTGCATCACCGCGTACTGGTTGTGAGCGATGCTGCCGAGCAGCGCCCAACGGCTGCCCTGCAGCTCCTCGACTTCGTAACGCATGACCGGGAGGCCGTACAGAAGCCCGATGCCCTCCCATGAGACGGTGGTCGTCCCCGTCTGCGCGGTTGGGTTGCCGGGCGCAGCGGGACCGGCGGGCACAGACGGGGTGCTGGGCCGGGCGGGTCTGCCGCCGGTGCCACGCGCCGCAGTGATGGTTGCCCTGTTGTTGCCGGTGTTAATGTCGTACACCGGCACGGAATTCCAGCTGGCGTTGGTTACGGCTTCGCAGGCGGACTTCGTGGTGTGGGCAAGGTTCACGGGATTGCTCTTGGGACCGACGCAGACCTCGTAGTTCTTCGGCCTGGCGATGCGCACGCTGGCGGTGTCTCCGGCAGACGCGCCCAGGACGAGAGTCGGTTGGGACGTCCCCGCGGACAGATAGTGGCCCCTGACCTTCAGTTCACCAACGTTCCACACTCCGGTGGAGCCGTTGTAGCTGCCTTGGCTGATGTGAATTACCTCCGCCCCTTTGGGCAGACCGGTTACTCGCGCGCCGCCTGCCGGTTCGTCGGGCCCGTTGTTGACGGCGACTATCGAGAGTGCGTTCCGGTCGGCAGCAACGTGAGAACTGGAACCACCATTCTCCACCGCTATGTCCGCCACTGGCCCAACGACGACGGTGTAGGTTTCTGTGTCACAGTATGCGGCGGTGACGCCCGAGGGGAGGTATGTGGCATCACAGTCTCCGTTTGTGTTATCACGATTACCAACCGTGGTGTAGTCCAATACATAGGTACCCAGTTTCGAAAACTCGAAAAACCACCTAGCTGGACTGGATTGGTCATTTTTCGAACTGGTGCCGCTGTATGTGACAGTCCAATTATTGCTCGCCTTCATCTGTGTGAATGCCGAACCCGACGAGCCCCTGATGTACATGTCACCAGGCGGATTGCCTCCATTGAGACCTTTGAGCGTTATGTGTTCACCGGCCACCTTGACCCAGTTGTTCAGGTGCCCGTTGAAAGGGACTCGTGAATAGAATAATTTGACACCCTTCCGTGTGCCGATGAAATTCGTGTGCGCATCGCTTGCAGTTTGCCAGGAAACCGTGTTTGCACCTGTGACACTCTGCAGTTTGCTGCTCTTTGTGTAGCTATCATACGTTCTCCCCTGAATATCTCGGAGTAGAATGGTGACCGCTCCCTGAGGCAAGATGATCCCGGAGCCTAGGCTCTTGTTGACCGCCCTCAGCTCGACGCCATCCGTCCCGTCGCAAGGATCAGTTTGCCTGGCAAAGCAATCGTATATGGTAAAGATATCCACTTCGCCGCCCACGATCGGTTCCGGATCCGCCGCGCTTCCCAAACAAAACTTCGCCACATTGTCCGCTATGTCGTCGTCAACGGGGCCGGTGCCTGGCGGGGGATTGCCGGTCAGCTTCGCCGTCAGGCACTGTCCGTTCACGACGGCGCCGTTTGCCACCTTGACCGGTAGGGACACGGAATTCACAGTTGGCTCTGCATCCGTATTTGTGTCCCCGCCTTTCAGTGTCCCGACTTTGAACACGCCGTTGCTGTATCTCACCGAATCGGGCACGGTTTTTCCGCCATCTTTGCCGGAAGCGTAAGTCGGATCGCCGAAAACGGACAGACCGTCGGTCAGCTCAATAGCCACCTCCATGTCAATCGGCGGCGTCGTGGTTCCCAGAAATTTATCTCGCTGCGCCCTAGCAGTGGTGATGGTGAAATTGACGGTGTCACCCGGTGAAGGAGACGGATTGTCCACCGATACGACGACAGAGTAATTCCCCGCCGCCTCCCACCACCAGCCAGCCAAGGAAGACCTATATGACCAGACGCGAGATTCGTTGTTTGCTTTGCGTAGGTCACTCTCGAAGGATGACGTGGTCACCCGTCCGAAGTATTCATGCGGGTAAAATTTTTTATCAAATTGAGCTGGCCCTGTTGAAGATATATGGCGTACATGAATTTCCAAAGTTTCGCGCTGCAGTCCTCCGAGTTCGGGAATGAACCATCGTACAGAATATTTACTTTCCAGAGACACGCTACCTACAGGCGCTTCAACAGGGTAGCCGTCTAGCGCCCGGAAATGGGATGAGTCCTCGGGGTACTCGATGTCCACTACTGCTTCCACGTCATAAGCGGTCCTGGACCCATTGTTCACAACGACAATATTTGGTTTCTGAAAGGTGGTTCCTAGATGACGGGGAACTTCGATGATTATACCCACGTCCACGTAGTCGTTATTACTCCCCTGGGCGTGGATTGAGTCCGGAGCAAAGACGGCGCCCGACAGCGCCATGCAGAGTGCAAGCACAGTGAAAGCACAGCACTTGGAGATAATGTTAGAGGCTAGGCGCGTCAAGTTGTAATGTCCTAAGTGTTATCTGCAAATGTTGAAGTGAGCCTTTTTGCCCCTTCCCCCTTGATGGGGGAAGGTTGGGATGGGGGTAACTGTCATGCGGCTCAGCGCTTTTCACCCCCACCCTAACCCTCCCCCATCGGAGGGGGAGGGGACTCTTGTCTCTGCCGTCCCCGGTCCGGCCGACACAGGGAAGGCGCGGACCGGGGACGGCCTGTCACGGGCGCTGGTTGGCCCTTACCGTTCGTTATTTAGGGGTTAGTCCAGTTGACCTGCACCCAGGCGGACTCAACGGTCGTATAGATGCCGCCGTTGCGGTCGTCATACCTGCCAAATACCGCGTACTCCTTCACTCCGGCTGAACCGTAGGTGACGGCAATGTCCTCGTAGTTTTCGCTTTCCATTCGCCAGTCGATTTCACCGTTTGGAGAACGTCGGACCCAGATGAAATCCATCTCCCCTACAGACGCGGGCGGGTTGCTCCCTAGCGAAGCTCGCAGCGTGATATCGTGCCCCACCGTCGCCGTTGAAGGGGCGGTCAGCGTGACACGCACAGATTCAGCGACATCATCCACTGCGACTCGCACCGGGATGGTATCGTCAACTGAGTTATCGGCATTGCCATTGCTGTCTTTGCCGTCGCTCACCTGCAACGTCAGATCAAAGTTATTTGAGGCGGTGTCTTCGTGATTGAGGTACGCGCCTCCTGCCACCTTGATATGCACGCCGCCGTCAGCGTGTAAGAGTCTGAAGTTGCGATGGCCATCCCCGCTCAGGGTGAACGTGAGATTAGAGCTATCCTCCGTGTCTTTCACCAACACGGGAGCTCCCACGTTGGTGCCCGACACGGAGTTTTCTCGCACGGAGCGCGCGACCATGAACATCGGGTTCACGTTGGCGCTACTCGCCACCGTGGTCGTGCCCGTATCCGTATTATTGCCCGGAGTCGGGTCCGGCACCGGCACATCGTGGTCACCACTGTTGGTGGTCACGGTCTCAGTGGCGGAAATCGTCGCCTTCGCGGTCAACGTCTGACCGTGGGTTCCAGCATCCACCGTTGCCTTCATGGTCAGAGTTGCCGAGGCGGCGTTGGCAAATTCGTCAATAGTCCAGACGCCGTTGGCATAGGTTCCCGCGGTCGTGTTATGGGACTTGTAAGTCAGACCCTCCGGCAGCGTCACCGCCACTTCGGTTTCCTCTGCCTCGTCCGGGCCCGCGTTGCTGGCCGTTACCGTGATAGTTACTTCATTGGAAGGCGAAGGACTCTCCGGCGTCACTTCCATTTCGACGCCCAGATTTGCCTCCGCGCCCACATGGATAATGTAGTACCGAAAATCGCTGGTCACGCTTTTATCTTTGCTTACAGGATCGGTTATGGCGGTGTCGGGGTTGCCCCTGATATACACCTGGAATTCGTAAGCGCCGCGGGTGGGGAAGAACCACATGGGGCGGTCGTACCCTCCGGCTGCTACATACACCTTGTCGGTGTCCTGATCAGCCGAATTCCAGCGGAGCACAGGATCGCCGGTTGCAGGGACATCGTACGCGAGCACATACCTCCTGTCCTGCTTGTCGATATCAGTCTGGTGGACGTGAGTTACAATGAACTCGATATTGCCATTCCAGTCCGCCGAATTCAGCAGGGCGGCGGAGTAGCTGATGCACAGACCATTGAAAGTGCTACCGTCGGTAGGACACGCCGGCAGCACCCACACGTTGCGGTCGCCATCACCATTGGGGTTTTCGTCGTCGTCAGCGTGCCACACATCCCCATACTTGTCCTTTGGATAGGTGGACTCGGTCAGAGTGACCATTGCGCTGCTCGGGATGTGGATGATGGTCGGAGGCTCGGCCGTGATGTTGATGCTCGACGGGGAGCGGGTATCGCTGTCTTGTGTCCCCTCCCTTTCATCTCCTGGAACATGTACCACACTCGGCGGGCAAATATTGTTCGTCAGCTCTCCCTCGTCCGGGTTCCACCATACGTCGAACAGGGCGTATTGGCCCGCATCGACCACGCGTGCGACATCATCACCTGCGGGGCAGGCTTCCGGGGTCGCGTGGCGTGGCGGCGTCCCCTGCTGCTGCGGTATGGAGTTGTCGCCGCTGTCGGCGGCGAGGGTTGTGGTTGTCGTGGTGGCGTGAGCCTGCGCGTCGTCGGCAAGCAGCAACGCGGCCGCCAGGGCGAACATGGCAAGGGCAGCCACCGCAATTAGCGGTATTTGCATTCTTCTTCGTTTCATGATATGCATGCCTCTGTATCTAACTCCTTACAGGTTTTGGGTACTTGGGGAGCGGCAGGTTTCAGGCTTTGTCGCTCCCTTTCCATTTTCTTGCCGGGAACCGCAATGTTCCTTGGCAATCGTAATTTCCGGCCTATTCCTGATTGTGCCTCCCCTCCTCACAGAGGCAGTGCCGGGCTTAATTGGTCGAATTGATCATTACCTCGTCAGATGCGGTCGACGGTCAGATATTTCCTGACTCGCTCAGACCGGCATGACTTTGTCTATAACTGGGCTTGCTATGCACCTCTCAAGGGCGATGTGTTATTTGGCATAGTTGGGCGGCACAGCTAGGCGGGCATTGTTGAGGCTGCTCTGCCCCTCACAATGACCGCGCCGCTTTGATATGAAGTATCGTTATGCCTTGTTGTTTTAATATCAAGTGTCATTTTGTTGTTAATCGCTAGTGCCCGGCGAGGCGTTCAAGCGAGCCAATTTCCACTAGCGGCATATAATCATACACAACTTGAGATGACAAAGGGGTGACAAATGGACTAAAATAAATGTCTTTTAGGTGAACTTTTGGGGGCACAATTCGCTCCTACGGGGCGCTTTCGCAAGTGTTGAGCATCGTTGAAGCAGTTAATACAGGCGTTTATGGAAACTGAAAATGCGAGTAAGGCAGGGGGAGCGCCCTTGCCAGAACCGGAGCGGCAATAGGAATTAACCGCGAGGCGCGCGCGCGGGATACGCCTGAGAGCGATGAGGACGAAATCAAGCTTGGCTGATACAATATCGCATAAGGTTGTGTGGGCATTTCGATATTTCAACTCGTCATTCCCGTGAAAACGGGAATCCAGAGTCGTAAGATATAGCCGATTCCTATCGTTTACGCTGTCTGAAAGCTACTGGATTCCCGCCTGCGTGGGAATGACGCAAATGTCAACAGAACCAAGTCTTATGGAAGCTAATCATGACAAGGTGATGAATTGACGCAACCGGACATGCGAGACCAGGAAATTAGAGCGCTGCGGGAACGCCTCTCACGCCTGAGCGAGGCAAGTCTCCGAATCACTGCGGGCCTTGACTTCAACTCCGTGCTGCAAGGGGTGCTCGATTCTGCGCGCTCCCTGACGGGCGCCCGCTATGGCGTCATCGCCCTGCACAGCGATGAGGGAATTGCTGAGGACTTCCTGTCTTCAGGCATGTCAGCGGAGGAGTCGAGCAGGCTATGGAATATCCCGGGCTGGCCCACGCACTTTGCGTACCTGAGCAGGCTTCAAGCTCCACTGCGACTCCCTGACCTGCTCAGCCACATCAGGTCCCTGGGGCTTCCGGAACTTCGTCCGCCAATGGAGGTAAGCGAGAAGGTGTCCTTCTTAGCCTTCCCGGTTCTGCACAGGCGAGAACGTGTTGGCAGCATCTACCTTGCTGAGAAGGAAGGCGGCAGGGAGTTCACCCGCGAAGACGAGGAAACCCTGGCGCTCTTCGCTTCCCAGGCGGCGATGGCGATCTCGAACGCTCGCCAGCATCGAGAGGAGAGGCGGGCAAGGGCGGACCTCGAGACGCTGATTGACACATCGCCTGTCGGTGTGGTGGTTTTCGATGCCACGACCGGGAATCCGAAGTCACTCAATCAAGAGGCGCAAAGGTTGGTTGATATGCTCCGTGATCCGGACCAGACGCCTGAGCAACTCCTGGAAATGATTTCATTCAAGCGTGCCGACGGGCGTGAGATTTCGCTGCAGGAGTTTCCGATTGCCGAGCTCTTACGCATCGGGGAGACGGTGCTGGCGGAAGAGATCGTCATGGAAGCGCCGGACGGGCGAAGCATCAGCGTTCTGATCAACGCCACTCCAATAAGGACGGATGACGGCGAGGTGGAGTCGGTCATAGTTACACTACAGGACATGGCGCCCCTGCAGGAAATGGAACGTATGCGCGCCGAATTTCTTGGAATGGTAAGTCACGAGCTGCGGGCTCCCCTGACATCGATCAGAGGCTCGGCGACCACCGTTCTGGACGCGTCGTCGGAACTTGACCCTGCTGAGCTCAGACAGTTCCTTCGAATCATAGTTGATCAGTCGGACAACATGCGAGAGCTGATCGGCGACCTTCTGGATGTGGCGCGCATCGAGACCGGCACTTTGCCCATTGGCGCAGAGCCCACCGATGTCGCGGTGCTTGTGGACAGGGCAAGAAACACCTTTATCAGCGGAGGAGGAAGGAATGACCTTTACATCGATGTCCCTACGAGACTGCCTATGGTTCTGGCGGATAGACGGCGCATCGTGCAGGTCATCAACAACCTTCTGTCGAACGCCTCCAGGAATTCTCCCGGCGACTCTGTAATCGGAGTCAGCGCGGTTCAGGATGGCATTCACATCGCGGTCTCCGTTACCGACGAAGGTCGAGGCGTTCCCGCCGAGCAGCTGCCTCTACTGTTCAGGAAATTCTCGCAGGCGAGGTCTGACGGTCAGGGAGGGGATACCGGTCTGGGACTAGCCATCTGCAAGGGGATTGTGGAGGCTCACGGCGGGCGCATTTGGGCGGAGAGCGAGGGAGCGGGACTTGGGACGCGGTTCACCTTCACCATCCCTACCGTTGAGGAGGCCGGCTTTGTTGCAGACACACCTACGGCGCCAGAATCCGACGAAGTCGAGTGCCGTGAGCCGATCCTTGTCGTTGACGATGATCCCCAAACCCTGATGTACATCCGAAGCGCGCTTTCGGAGTCCGGATACACACCGATTGTGACAGCATCGGCTGAGGAAGCGCTCAACCTGTTTATGGAAAGTCGGCCTCACCTGGTTCTCCTTGACCTTATGCTGCCAGGATCGGACGGAATTGAGCTAATGGGCGAGATACTGGCAATTGCCGATGTGCCGGTTATCTTCGTTTCCGCATACGGTCGGGACCAGGTGATAGCGCAAGCCTTCAGTAAGGGAGCCTCCGACTACATCGTGAAGCCATTCTCGCCGACGGAACTTGTGGCTAGGGTGAAAGCCGCTCTGAGGAGACGCCATGTCGTAGAGCAATTGGAACCCTCGGAGCCGTATGCGGTGGGTGATCTGTACATCGAGCCCTCGGAACGCCGGGTGAGGCTAGGCGGGCGAGAGGTGAAGTTGACGGCAACCGAGTATAGACTGCTAAGCGAACTTTCCGTCAACGAAGGCAGATCTGTGACTCATGATCAGCTCTTGCGAAGGGTGTGGCCTCTCCATAAGTCGCCCAATCTGCGAACCCTCCGGACGCATATCAGAAGGCTCCGCAGGAAACTCGGCGATGATGGAAAGAACCCACAGTACATTCTTGCAGACCCTCGCGTTGGATACCGCTTGTTCACGGGTGAGACGGAGGACGGCTCTGGGTGAATGCTATTGACGGCAGTGATGCTCGCGGCGCAGGGTGATGATGTGCCTCCATCGGATAGAATCCTATCGGCTGGCTGTTCATTAGCGCCGTGAAGAACTCGTCCTGGACGATGTTGGGCTTCCGTCTAAATTGATACAGGCCCGCTCTCACACCAGAGGTCCCGGTGGAAGCCGCACCGGGAACGGCACGTCCGGGTTTTCGTCCACAAGGCGGCTCCAGACCTTGTGTCCAATCGCCTCTGCCCGAGCGATCACATCGTCCTCGTCAAACGTCAGGATGCGGCTGTCTCGCATTATCCAGTTGCCTTCGACCATGACGTCGCTGATGTCTGCCCCCTGTGCCTGATGGACGAACACCGAGACGACCCTTAGCGTCGGCACCAGGTGGGACCGTCTGAGATCGACCATGAACAGGTCAGCCTTCTTGCCCACTTCCAGGCTGCCGATCTCGTCGGCTACGCCCAGCGCCCTCGCGCCGCCGATGGTTGCCCAGTCGAGTACGTCTTCCGGCTGAGGCCACATCTCGTCGTTTCTCCTGACACGCTCATGGAACAGCGCGGACCGCACCACTTCCACCATGTCCTCTGCCATGTTGTCCGACCCCATTCCGATGGGACAGCCTGCGGCTTGCAACTCGAACGCCGGAGCCGCCGCTCCGCGCCGGGCTGCGATTGCCGGATTGTTGGAGACGGCCACGCCAAGCTGTCCGAGAAGCGCGATCTCCGAGTCGTCCAAGTAGCGACAGTGCGCGACCACCAGCCTGTCGCTCAGGAAGCCGTTGGCGAACAGGTACTGCGTCGGCCTGACCCCGCGCGTCCTCATTACGCCTTCCACCTCCAGCGCGCTCTGGGACAGATGGATGGTGTACCTCAGATCGTGCCGGTCCGCCATCTCGACCGCGCTCCGAAGCAGGGCAGGGGAGCACAGTTCCGGCGCGTGTGCAGCCACGAAGCACTGCACACGGCCATCGCGCTGTCCATGCCATGACGATATGAGGTCGGCGCTCCGCTGAAGACCTGCCTCCAGCTTGACATCCGAGAACTCGTAGCGACTTGCCCCGAACTGTTCGTCGTCTATGTCGTTGAAGTTCTCGGCGAGGAACAGCCGAAGTCCCGTGTTGGCGAGGCTGTCGGCATACTGGGGAATGCGGTCCGAGATCTCAAGCAGAGTCGTTCCCCCGCTACGGATCGACTCTGCCGCCGCAAGCAGGGCGAACACGTTGCGCTCCTCCGGGTCCAGCAGCCCCCGGCCGGTTGTCGGAAACCTGAGCGTCGTGGGAAACCCGAAGTCCTCGAGTATGCCCCGGTCGGCAGTGGCGAGCATGTGAGTATGGCAGTTGACCATACCGGGAAACACCGCCCGCCCGCGCCCATCGACACGATCCGCGTCAGGATAGCGCGCCTCGATCTCATCACTGTGCCCAATCGCCGCGATACGTCCCTCATCTACAGCCATCGCTGCGCCGTAGTACACCGCCCGCTGTGGGTCGCAAGTAACAATGGTTGTATTTGTAATGGTCGTGGTCATTATGGATGCCCTCCTGTGCGAACATCCTATCACGGCATAGCCGCCTCAGCAGGGGCTTTTTGCTTTCCGAGTTTTGAGATAGTTACCAGGGTGTGTTGACATTTCGCCGAGTAACCTCATTTCGTTTGTCATTTCGAGCGGAAGCGAGAAATCCGAAGTTGAAAATTGACTTCTGTGCAACGATTTTAGATTCCGAACGCAGTGAGGAATGACAGATTAAGAGTGTTTTCAAGACAAATATGCCTATTATCTCAAATGTCAACAGAACCCTAAGTCTGCGTATTCTATGGCGGACGCTCGTCGCTTCTTGCTTATAGTCACTCGTTGCCGTGGTCGGTGCGTATATGGATCAGAGACGAGCATATAACGAGCAGGATTGGCGCGAAGCTGACGATCATCATGGCAAGTCTCAGATCGCCGAGCCTGTCCTGGAGCGCGCCTACCAGCGCCGGTCCGGTGGCTACCCCGAACGTGCCTAGCGTCATCATGAAGGATAGCGCAACCGCGGACTCCCGTGGCCTTATGCCGGGCAGGTAGAACGGTATCGAGTTGAGGATCGGCCAGTATCCCTGCGCCATACCGCTGACGAGCGTTATGACGATGAGCAGAGGGATCATGTCTGTGAGAGTCATCCCCAGGTAGGTCACCACCATCGCGACCCCAATCGCCTGGAGTATGTTTTTGCGCCTGTTTCCGCTCACCCTCGGTACGACCCAGCTGAGCGCGATCCCCGACGGCCCACCCACACCGATGCCGATTGCCAGTAGCAGCCCAGTCCAGTTGAGGGACACGTCGTAAACGTCCAGCATCAGGGTGGGGTAGAAGTTCACGAAAGACGACCATGCCATCGTGGTTCCCATTGATCCTGTGCCCGCTATCCATAGCTCCTTGTATCTCAGCACGCGCTTGATGATTCCGAGCCTTCCGTCGGCGGGATCTGCCTCCTGTCGCTCAGATTCGCCATTTTCCTCCCCGTCGCTTCCCAGGATCGTCCAGAGCACGGCAAGAACTGCGAGAGTCACCGCGAAGGTTAGCAGGACGCGCCGCCAATCGTCGCCGACGCGACTTAGGATGATTGGTGTCAAAACCAACCCGCCACCGACGACAAGACCGAACAGCAGGTTGTACACGCCGGAGACAAGAATGAACTCTCTTGGCGTGAACAGCCGGTGCATGAGCAGGACGCGAGCAGGCTCACGAGCGAGTGTCGAGATGCCGAAGCCCAGGCGTCCGAGCAGCACGATGGCGAAGTTGGGGCCCCAGCCCTGCACGAACATCAGCGCAGAACTCAGCGTGAATGTAACCGTGGTAAGAATCTTGGGCTTGTACCTAGAGACCCACCAACTTATGGGCAGCGTCAGAAACAGGTTTCCGAGGAACGCCGCGGAGCCGTAGAATCCTTGCTGTGTGGGCGTGAGACCGAGGTCGGCGCTGATCGAGGGCAACAACAGCCCGACGCTTATGACCATCATGAAACCCGCGACGCTCGATAGAAGCCAGAGGCCCATGATAGCCCAGCGGTGTCTCAACAGGTTCGTCATCTGTGTCAAGAGCGGAACAAGAAAGTGCCAGCGTGGTGTCGTTGCTCAGGATAAATGTCAGTGTGAATGACCAGTATAAATGCCGCTAACTCATTGGTGATGGTATCAGATAAGGTCGCTTTAGACATCAGTTGCTCCATCAGGCGTACATAATCGCTGAGTGGCAACAAATCCGACTGAAAAGGTTCCTGCTTAACCTGCTATAATCGGCGGCAGTAGTTGAGGAGGCCGGACCAATAATGGACTTGGAATTGAACGGCAAGGTAGCGATTGTGGGCGGCGCCAGCAAAGGGCTGGGGCGCGCGTGCTCGGAGGTGCTGGCAGAGGAGGGTGCGCGGGTGGCGATGTGCGCGCGCACGGCGGCAGACCTGGAACGGGCGGCGGACGAAATACGGGGTGCTACGGGGGCAGAGATTTTCACCTTTGCCGGGGACCTAGACAAGGAGGAGACCATCGCCGAGTTGGTGGCCAGCACGGTGGAACGCTTCGGGCAGCTGGACATCATGGTGAACAACTCCGGGGGGCCGCCGCAAGCCTTCGCCGTGGATTCCACGGAAGAACAGTGGCAGGTGTCGGCTAATCGCTCGCTGTTCTTCTTCGCGCGGATGACGAGGGAGGCGCTGCCGCATCTGCGGGCACAGGGCGGCGGGCGCATCATCAATATCCTTGCCAGCACGGTCTATACGCCGATACCGAACCTGGCGCTGTCGGCGGCAACGCGGATGGGCGTCATCGGGTTTATGAAGAACCTATCCGACGACATCGGACACGAGAACATACTCATCAACAACGTGTGCCCCGGCAGCATCATGTCGGAGCGGATGATGGAAAACGTCGAGGACCGGGCGCGAACTCAGGGGATTTCCATTGAAGACGCCCTGGCGCAGCGGGCGGAACAGACGGCATTGAAGCGCATCGGCGAGCCGCGGGAACTGGCGTATCTGGTAGCGTTCCTGGCGTCTTCACGGTCGAGCTACATCACGGGCACGACAATGCTGGTGGACGGCGGGCTGGTGCGGTCGGTGATGTAGATCACCCCCATCCTAACCTTCCCCCATCAAGGGAGAAGGGACTTATGCAATTGTCTCGTCTCCATCCACACTCCTTGACAGCGCGGGGTATGATGGGGCGAGCATTGGAAGCCGGACGCCGCGAGGAGATTTGAGATGGCAAACAAACGGATTCTGTGCGCGTTTGGGGTTGACCTGGACGCCGTTGGCGGTTGGCTGGGTTCCTACGGCGGGGAGGACTCACCTGACGACATTTCTCGCGGCATATTCGCCGGGGAAGTGGGAACGCCCCGGCTGCTTAAGCTCTTTGAACGACTGGACATTAAGACTAGCTGGTTCATCCCTGGCCACTCCATCGAGACCTTTCCGGAGGAATGCCGGATGATTGTGGAGCAAGGGCATGAGATCGGAATGCACGGTTACTCCCACGAGAATCCCATCGCCATGTCGCCGAAGCAGGAAGAGGATGTGCTGCTGCGCTGCATAGATCTAATTACCGAGATTTCGGGTCAACGGCCACGCGGCTACGTCGCGCCATGGTGGGAGTTCAGCCACGTTACGAACGAACTGCTGCTGAAGCATGGCATCAAGTATGACCACAGCCTGATGCACCGCGATTTTGAGTGCTACTATGTCCGCGTGGGCGACCGCTGGACGAAGATTGATTATGACATGCCGGCAGACCATTGGATGCACGCCATGGAGCGCGGCGAGGAGACCGACCTGGTGGAGATACCGGCAAACTGGTATCTGGACGACCTACCGCCGATGATGTTCATCAAGAAATCACCCAATAGCCACGGGTTCGTAAATCCCAGGGACATTGAATCGATGTGGCGGGACCAGTTCGATTGGGTGTACCGGGAATACGACGAGGCAGTGTTTCCCATTACTATTCATCCGGACGTGAGCGGACGGCCGCAGGTGCTGCTGATGCTGGAGCGCATCACGGAATACATCCGCTCTCACGACGGTGTGCGCTTTGTAACGTTTGAGGAGATTGCGGACGATTTTCTGGCTAGGCACCCTAGGCAACGGCGGTAAGGCAGTTATCGACCTTCGGTTCGCAGAAGACTAATATGCGCGGTATCGACATTCACGCTCGACCGTGACTTGGGCTGCCTGAATGCATATGTACTCTGGGTCGCAGTGCGGTTAGAATGTGGAACAACGTCCCGAGCCTGAAAATGCGTCCCGCCATGCGCCGAGGAGGGCTTCATGGTCTCCGATAAGAGAAATAGATCTCTGGTGGTCGTTGAGCTCACCGGCGGCAACGACTGCCTGAACACGGTCGTTCCGTACGACGACGAGCTCTACTTCGACAACCGACCCACCGTCCACCACAAGCAGGAGGACGTACTGAAGCTCGACGACCGGCTGGGGCTAAGCCCACAGATGGGCCCCATCAAGAGGTTATGGGACGATGGTAAGGTCGCCGTTATAAACGGCATTGGCTACCCAGAACCCAACCGCTCCCACTTCAGGGCCATGGACATCTGGCACACCGCCGAACCCACGAAGGTGATCGGAGAGGGTTGGCTCGGACGCGCGATCAGAGACCTCGACCCAGGAGGTGAGAACGTACTCACAGGCCTAAACCTCGGCCGAGGGCTGCCCAGGGCGCTTTCATGCGTGGGGGTGCCGGTGGCGTCCGTGGGAAACCTTGAGACCTACGGGCTGTTCCCCGAAATTCAGGACGAGCAGGCGCGACTGGACACTCTCAACACCTTTTCGCAGATGTACGGCGGGGCCGATGGAAGGGACATCGTGTCCGAATTCATCGGACAGACCGGCGAGGCCGCCCTGAAGGGAGCCGATATACTCCGGTCGGCGCCTGAGAGCTATGTTTCAGAAGTGGAGTATGGGGCGAATCCGTTCGCTCAGAGGCTTCGAGACGCAGCCCAGGTCATTTGCGCCGACCTCGGAACCCGCATCTACTATGCCCAGCACGGCAGCTTCGACACCCATGGAGGCGAGATTCCCGTTCACAACAAGCTATGGCACGAGGTCTCCACCGCTATTGGCGACTTCATGGACGATCTCAGGGACCATGGCCGGGACCAAGACACACTGGTTCTGGTCTTCTCAGAGTTCGGACGCCGGATCAAGGACAACGGTTCCGGCACCGACCACGGCTCGGGCGGCGTCGCCTTCTGCATCGGCGGCTCCGTGGAGGGCGGTCTGTACGGGGAGTACCCCTCACTCAGGTCGGCAGACCAGCTTCAGGGCGACCTGCACTTCAACAACGACTTCCGCTCCACCTACTCGACGATACTGGAGGGGTGGCTGGGGCTGGATCCGGTACCGATCGTCAACGGCACCTTCGAACAGTTCGACTTCATTGGACGGTGAAGAAATGGCCAGCAGGCAAGAGATTGAGCTGATGGCGCACCTGATGCGCCGCGCAGGATTCGGCGCCTCCAGGGATGAGATCGAGGAGCGTGTCGCCAGGGGCTACGAGGAGACTGTGGAAGAGCTGCTTAACCCTGGGGACACGCAGCGCCTCGGCGACGACGTAATCCGAAGGTACCACGCCGACATTCACGAGTCCCGCATTCCCGATCCACCGGCGACGGAGTGGCTATACCGAATGGTCACCAGCAGCAGTCCTCTTGAGGAGAAGATCGCCCTCTTCTGGCATGGCATCTTCGCCTCGAGCTTCAGCAAGACCCAGCAGGCCCGGTCGCTGGCGGTCCAGATCGACAAGTTCCGGCGATTCGGCTTGGGCAGGTTCGACACCCTTCTACTAGAGATATCCAGAGACCCGATAATGATCATGTGGCTGGACAACCAGGACAATCACAACGGAGCCATCAATGAGAACTTCGGCCGCGAGCTGCTCGAACTATTCTCGATGGGAATCGGAAACTACACAGAGGACGATATCAAGCAGTGCGCGCGGGCATTCACGGGCTGGACTGTGGGCAACGCGGAGTACATGGCCGCGAGGGCAATGAAGGCCTCGATCTGGCCGTACGGTGCAATCGCCTGGCACTTCGACTACCGAGACTATGACCACGACCACGACGAAAAGGAGTTCCTGGGGGAGAGTGGGCCATTCAACGGAGAGGATATAATCGAGATAATCGCTCGCCAGCCCGCGACCACCAGATTCATTGCCAGGCACATCTACGACTTCTTTGTCGCGGACGAGGCACCGGTCCCTCAGTGGCCCCACACTCCACCGCTGGACCCGGACGCCATCGAGACGTTGGCGGATGTTTACGTGGACAGCGGTCACGACATACGCTCCATGTTGCGAGTCCTGTTCAACTCCGATTTCTTCAAGGAGGCTCAGTTCGCGCGCGTGAAGTGCCCCGCCGAGTTCGTAGCGGGCGCAATGCGGCTTGGAGGCGGTGTTACCGAGCCGACGCTGGATATGAACGAGGCCAACGCGGTAATTGGGTACATGGGGCAGAGCCTGTTGGCGCCGCCGTCGGTGGAGGGCTGGCACGAGGGCACGGAGTGGATCAACAGCGGGGCGCTGGTAGAGAGGGTGAACTTCGCGGCAAAGCAGTTCAACGACGTCGAAAAGCCCGGCGTACGGCAAATCATCGACAGGTTGGCAAACGAGAATGGAAGCGCCTTCACTCCCGAGGAGCTGGTTGATAGCTGCCTGGGCCTCATGGGCCCGCTGACAAAGGTGGAGGAGTCAACCCGCAGCGCGCTGGTTGGTCATGTAAGCAAGAAGGGCAATGTATCCCTCAGACCTCGGACGGCAGGGAGCGAGTCCGACAGTCGCGTCGCAGAGCTGCTGGGCCTCATCGCGGCGACAAAGGAGTTCCACCGAGCGTAGCCTCACGGGCTGAAGCAGCGGGCGACGGCAGCCATACGGCAAGGAGCGACCACTGAGCGGCGTCAATCGAGCAAATGCCCCTGGTCTGAGCTATCTCAAGACCATTGGCGTAATGAACAACAACCCGACCGGCAGAGGCTTCGGTCACCCTGTGGACCTCGCCGTCGGCAAGGGTGGTCGCATCTACGTGCTGAATCGGCACGCTGCGCTCGCCCGAGTCGGCATCTGCAATCTCGACGAAGAGTACCTGGGTGAGTTTGGCTCCTACGGCCACGAAGACGGGCAGTTCTGGCTGCCGACGGCTATCGCTGTGGACAGCCGGGAGAACGTCTATGTCGCCGACGAGTACCATCACAGCATCACAGTGTTCGACAGGTCCGGAGCGTTCAAGAACAATTGGGGAGAGCACGGCAGCGGCGACGGACAACTGGACGGTCCCTCCGGCCTGGCCTTCGACGCCGACGACAACGTGTACGTCGTGGACCAGAAGAACTGTCGCGTGCACAAGTTCACGGCCGACGGTAGGCACCTGCTGCAGTGGGGTGAGAAGGGTGAAGAGGAGGGCCAGTTCAACCTTCCCTGGGGCATAACTCTGGACGCGCAGGGCAATGTATATGTCGCTGACTGGCGCAATGACCGCATCCAGAAGTTCGCAGCCGACGGCCGCTTTCTCGCCGCTTTTGGAGAGCCGGGAGAGTGCGAAGGCCAGTTCCACAGGCCCGCTAAGCCGGCGGTGGACGCCGAAGGGTACATCTACGTCGCCGATTGGGGCAACGAGCGTGTGCAGATGCTGGCGCCGGACGGCGCATTCCTGCAGAGTCTTCGCGGCGAGGCAACGGTCTCTAAGTGGGCGCAGGAGTTCCTCGACGTCAACCCGGACGAGAGCACCACGAGAGACCGGTCCAACCTTGTGCCCGACCTACCCTCCCACTTCAACACGCCCTACTTGGTATCGACGCAGACGGAGCCGTACTTCTGGGGGCCGGCCTCCGTTACGCTGGACGCTGACGGCAGGCTCTATGTCACCGAGTCCTCCAGGCACCGGGTCCAGGTGTACCAGAGGGTCGGAGGCTGACCTTTGAATCAGACCTTTGAATCACCCAGAGGACTAGCGTTGCCTGATCTCCACACCCGCCGCGATCTCCTGCAGCCGGTAAATGATGTGGGTGTCCATGTCTCCCCAGCCGCGGTTACCGCACTGGATGGCGACTTGCTCCACAATGTTCGCAACAGGCATTGGAACACTCAGTTCCCGTGCCAGCTCGTTCGCGAGTCCAATATCTTTTCTAGCCAGAGCCTGCCTGAAGGAGGGAGGCTCGAACTCCCCCCTGAACACGGTCCTCTCCAGACCCTCTCTCTGAGTGCCCAGAATCATTCTGCTGCCAGCTTCCATGAGGGCATCTAAGTCAAGCCCTGCCTTCATACCCAGAGTTAGCCCCTCCGCAACCACCTGCCTCACGGCCAGGGTAATCATGTTGTTGACCAGTTTGCAGGCACTTCCCATGCCCAGCTCGCCCTGATAGACGACCTTGTCAGCAAAGGACTCGAACACCGGAAGAAGGCGCTCGAACACCTCCCTGTCTCCGCTGGGCATGACGATCACTTCCCTGTCCTCAGCGGCGGCCGGACTGGTCAGTACCGGAGCGTCGAGCACATGGGCGCCCTTCCCTTCGAAGACGCCGGCGATCTCGCGTATGAGGGAAGGCCGACTGGTGGAGAGGTCCACGTAAACGTCCCCCTCACCAATGCCGCTGACGATTCCCTCGGGGCCGAGTGCTACCTGCTCCACTTCAGGAGGCCCCGGCACCGAGCTGAGAATCACTTCGCTGGCGGCAGCGACCTCTCCAGGGGAAGCCGCAAGCCGAGCGCCACCCTCGAGCAGCGGCCTCGTCGCACCCTCCGCCACGTCGAACACGACCATGGGAAACCCAGCCCTCTGGATGTTTCGCGCCATCGGCGTTCCCAGGTTACCAAGCCCTATGAAGCCTACCGTCTGCATGCTGACCTCCTGTCGTCTCGTCAAGCGACTCCGCAATCGATTGCATTGATGCTCGATGTGCAGCGCCAAGCCCATCAGGACCAACTCGCGCTGGAGTCATCTGCAAACACCACCCGCTCTCGGCGATGCAGTGAGAGCCTCCGGCTACTCAAGCAGCCCCATGCTCACGAGTATGAACGTGTAATCCTCCGCCATTTCGTATAGCTTGTCATACCTGCCCGATCTGCCGCCGTGGCCCGCTCCCATGTTAGTCTTCAGCAGCAACAGATTGTCGTCCGTTTTCAACGACCGCAACTTTGCCACGTACTTGGCAGGCTCCCAGTATGTCACCCTGGGATCGTTCAAGCCGGCCGTAACGAATATCGGAGGATAGTTGCGCGGCTTCAACTGGTCGTATGGGGAGTAGGACCGAATGAACTCGAAAGCGGCCTTATCCGCGATGGGGTTGCCCCACTCAGGCCATTCGACGGGCGTAAGGGGCAGAGTGTCGTCCAGCATCGTGTTCAGTACATCCACGAAAGGAACGTGGGCGACAACAGCTCCCCACAACTCCGGAGCCTGGTTCAGGGCGGCGCCCATCAGTTCGCCCCCGGCGCTGGCGCCGGAGATCGCAACTCGCCCTTCCTTCCCGTATCCCCGCTCTACCAGGTGCAGCGCGACATCCACGAAGTCGTTGAAGGTATTTGTGCGCTTGTCCAGTTTGCCGTCCTCGTACCAGTGGTATCCTAGGTCGTCACCCCCGCGAATGTGCGCTATCGCATATATGAACCCGCGATCCAGAAGCGAAAGCCTTGGTGGGGAGAACGACGGGGTGATGGCATGGCCATACGCGCCGTAGGAATAAAGATGAAGAGGCGCAGTGCCGTCCAATGGGGTGTCCTCGCGCCGGACGATTGACACCGGAACTTGCGCCCCATCGCGGGCGACAACCCGAAACCGTTCCGTGACATACTCGGAGGGGTCGTAACCACTAGGGACCTGCTGTACCTGTCGCACTTCGAGTTCACCCACATCGACGTGATAGTCGAACACGGTGGCAGGTGTTACCAACGATGTGTACCCAAGGCGGAGCGTGTCGGTCCGGAACTCAGGGTTAGTGTCCAGATGAACCGTGTACGCCTGCTCGGGGAACGAGACGTACGTTGACTTCCCGGCGGGGTCTATCAGGCGAATGTGGTCCAGGCCATCGACGCGCTCTTCCACCGCGATGAAATCCTGAAATGCCGCTAAGCCCCGAATGTAGTGAGAATCTGATGGCTCCACCAGCGGCTCCCAGGAGGCTTCGGTGGGGTCATCGGGGGGCGATGTCGCCAGGCGGAAATTCCTGTGAGTGTCGTTCGTGCGAATGACGAAGCGGTCTCCCTGGTGGTCCACCCAATACTCGTGCCTGGCTCGACGAGGAGATACGAGAATGGGAGTGGAGTCCGGCTCCGAAGCTAGGATGAGCCGCACCTCCGAAGTTACGATGCTGCCGGTGTTAACGACTATGTATTCCCTGGATGTGGTGGACGAAACATGGACGAAGAATCCGGAGTCAGTCTCTTCGTACACCACGGTATCCTGCTCGACGGGTTCACCGAGCACATGTCGGCGTACCTGCCACGGGCGCCAGTTGGCGTCAACGACCGTGTAGAAGAATGACGCGTCGTCGGCTGCCCACACGGCATTACCGGTGGTCTCCTCGATTTCGTCCGCCAGCAACTCCCCGGTGCCCAAGTCCTTGACGGATAGCCTGTACCGCTCAGAGCCATCCGTGTCGGTGCTGTAGGCGAGCAGCGAGCCGTCGTTACTGACCGAGACGGCGCCGAGACGGAAATACTCGAACTCTTTCGCCAGCGCAGGCTCGTCGAGAATTGTCTCGGGTTTTGCGGGCGGCGCTTCCTTAGCTTCGGGGCCACCAGCGTCATGATCACCGGCCGGCCAGCGCTGCCACACGCGGTACTGGCTGCCTTCATGGTAGCTCCACCGGTAGTACCAGTCGCCCCTCTTCCACGGGACGCTGGACAGGTCCGGCTGCGCTCGCGCCTTAATCTCCTCGAAGATGGTGTCGGTCAGCGCCTGATACGGCGACATAATCTCCTGGAAGTATTCGTTCTCCGCCTGGAGATATTCCAGCACGTCGGCGTCCTCGACGGTCGGGTAGCCGCTGTCACGTAGCCAATGCCATGGGTCCTCAATCGTGATGCCGTGACGAGTATAAGCATGTGGTCGTTGATCGGCCGCGGGTGGCACAACGGATCGGGGGCAGGTCAATGTTATCTTCTTTCTTCTCGTTACTGTGCGTCATGACGCACTGACCTGTCAGTCTTGGTACGAGGGTCATGTAACTTGGGGCGACACTGTAGGCGAAGTCAGAGGCGTATAGTATTGCCGTGAAAGTGAGTTGTCAAAGCGTAAGAGCAATAGTCTCGGCAAATTATTCCATCAGGAATACTATGGATCGCTTTCGCTTCGCAATGAGGCGATGAGTAGGTCGAGTCCAGACTAGTGGGCGGAGCGTACCGGATTACAAACTCTTCGGTATGTACTCTGGCTCTAGGATCATGGCACGGAAAGAAGGAACTCAAACAGTTGCTGGCGCCTCTGTCGTTATAGAGGAATACAGGTTGAGCAAACAACTTTCTGAATAACCCGACCAGCCACCGCCAGCACTGATAACCGCAGTAAGTGAACTTATCAGACTCACTGATGGCGCTCATTGGGTTGATTGCCCTTGATCCTCTTATACCGGATTCTTTCCAGAATCCCGGTTTGCACCAATTCCGCCTCACTCAACTCCCGTTGCACGAGGTCGCTTCTTTATGGGCGAATTGCCTAACGACTTCCCTTTTCTTGTTCTGCCGCAATTTACGAACGGACTTGACCCTCCCTGAACATCACCTCAGACTGTTGTTTTACTAAACTTTACTGAGCGTCACTTCCTATCCATTTGACAGAAGAGTCAGATACCAGACGAGCATTGTCGTAGCTAACAGGAAAATCATGACGGACCTGGTGAGACCGATGGCGATGATCCCACCGAGCAGGTCTCTCGCGATAACGAGAAAGAACTTCAGGGTGTACAGATAAAGCAGTTCTCCCATTAGTTTGAACTGCTCTGCCACGAGTTTCAGCTCTTTAAGCAAGTCGTCGTTTCCCTGTCTAATATGCGCTGCATGTCCGTTTTGATGGTGGAGCTGAGGGGACTCGAACCCCTTACCTCTTCAATGCCATTGAAGCGCTCTCCCAGATGAGCTACAGCCCCACCTGCGCTCGCGAGCCGAATGTACGGCCCGCCAGAGGTACGCATAAATATAGCAGACGGCTATTGCGTCCGCAAGGAAAATATGAGGGCGGCGCAGGCGCGCTATTTCCGGCCAGGGGCGTGGTGTTCGATGGTTATCCTGCGGTGCTCCGCGATGTGGGCGCAAGCCGCGCTCTTTGCAATTCTTCAGTGGTGACCGGAGGCTGTGCGAGAAGTTCGTCGTAGAGCGACTTGGGCGGGTCGATGTCGCGCAACGCAGGTATTACCTGCTCGCCCATCAGCCGAATGGAGCGCATCAGCTTCTCATGCTCAATGCCGCCAAACATCATCCAGTTGCTGATGTGCGTCGCGCCCGCGTCCGCCGCGCGCCTGAATTTCTCGATGACGGTTTCCGGACTGCCGAAGTAGAGCCTGTCGAGAAATGCTTCGTCGTCCAGTTCGCCGTCGAACGGGGTTGCGGTTACGGCGCCGTCGATTACATCGTGACGGTTCAGTCCGCGCTGGGCGCGAGTCTGCCAGCGCACGTAGGGGAGCGCTTCCAGCGCTTCTTCGTCTGTGGGCGCGACGTGTGTCATGCACTGTAACGCAAGTGAGGGATTTAGCATCGGTTTGGCAAGGGCTTCTCGTGCCTGCAGGTATGAGCCGAGTTGCTTTTTCACGCCGTCCATACCCAGATTACTTGATGACAGTGGTAGGATGTCGTGCTCGGCGGCGAGCTCCATGGATTCGACGCTGGTGCCTGAAATCCAGAGCGGCGGGTGCGGCTTCTGCTTTGGCCTGGGGAATACGGTAACGGGGTGCTCTATCCGAATGTGCTCGCCGTCGTAGGTGAAGGATTCGTCCGATGTCCACGCCTTGAGGAGCACTTCAAAGGTTTCCTGAAACTTGCCGCGCGACTCGGCGAGGTCGCTGCCGAAGCCTGCCATCTCGTAGCCCTGGTAGCCGCGCCCTATGCCGCACATGAGCCTGCCGTCAATAAGGTTGTCCAGCACGGCAATCTCTTCGGCGAGGCGGAGCGGCTGCCAGACGGGCAGGATTACGGACGCGGTTCCAATCCGGATGCGCCGTGTGCGCTGCCCGATGTACAGCGCCTGCATCAGAGGGGCGGGGGAGTTGCCGTAATTTGTGAAGTGGTGCTCTGCGATGAGGCAGTAGTCGAAGCCCATCTCCTCCGAGTACTGCACCTGCTGGACGCCTTCCTCGAAGAGAGTCTTCCAATTTCGCCGAGTCGGGTTGGGCCATTCAAGAAACAAGCCGAATTTCAATTCTTTTGTCCTTTACACTGGTGATTCTCAAGGATTTCAAGTTTGTGGAATTGGAGGATTTTACCCCCATCCTAACCTTCTCCCATCGAGGGGGAAGGAACTATATTCAGTTGAAGCGGCTCATAGTCTCGTCCATTCCTTTGGAGAGGAGGCAAGCTACGGCTTCGGCAGCGCGCTCGACTGCTTCGTCAACGACTTCGCGGTCTTTCGGGTCCATTGGGCCTATGACGTGTTCGATCTGTCCCGTGCCCTCGGCCGGGCGACCGACGCCGATTCTCAGGCGCGGGAAATCCTGCGAGCCGGCAGCTTCTATGACGGACTTGATTCCGTTGTGCCCGCCTGCGCTGCCCTTGCGTCGCAGCCGGAGCTTCCCGGGCGGCAGGTTGATGTCATCGCAGACGATTAGAAGCTTGTCGGTGGGCAATGCATAACGCGCTTTCAGATAGCTGATTGTCGCGCCGCTGCGGTTGACGTAGGTGCGCGGCTTGACCAGAACGACGGGGTAGGTCTCAATGTTGCCCTCGCCGATGACGGCGGACCTGTGCCTGCGTTCCATGGTGACGGCGTACTTATCGGCGAGAGCGTCTATGCACCAGAAACCTGCGTTGTGACGGGTGCCGACGTATTCGGGCCCGGGGTTGCCTAGTCCGACAATAACTAAGGCGGGTGGTTCTCTGCGCGGAGCGGGTTTGCGGCGGAAGGACTGGAATAGGTTGAGCATGGTGTAAATCAAATGAGGCTCTGGAAGGTGTCAGAGCCTCGGCGATGGGATGCTGTTCCCGGCACGGTTACAGACTATGACGCTAAGGCTACCACGGCAGCTATCATTCCGAGTGCGATTGCTATTGTGCCGCCGTAAGTCCATCGCAGCGTAGTTATTTTTGCTTTCTCTATTTCAAGTAGAATCTCGGTTTTGTTGTTATTCAGCGCTTGCTTGAAGTCGTCGCGCAGGCGTTGTTCTGACGCTTCTAACGCGCTCAGGAATCGTTGCTCCGACGCTTCGATTTCTGAGCGAAACTCCTCGCTGAGCGTCTGAACGACTCGTTCCAAGTCAACTTTGGTAGCGAGCTCCGTATCGGGCGTCAATTGCGATGCCTGAGTAACCATAGCGGCCTCCTGGATAGCCCTAGCGATAATAATACACCATATCGCGGTCCTGCGTTATAGTATTATTCGTTATTTCGGCACTTTGCCTAGCGTCTTTATGCCATGCGTGGCAAAGCGTGTTATTATGTACGGCAATTCACGATGACTGGCGGAGTAGGTCTGATTTGACGCTGCTGCAAAGATATGGGTTGACGCCGGAAGAGATCGAGAGGCGCAGCCTTGAGATGGTAGAAGATGCCATGCCTCCCACGCCGCATCTGACGGCGCATGAGCGGTATGTGCTTGGGCGCATCGTGCGCGCCGAGGGCGAGCCGCAGATTGTGGATTCGGTTCGCTTCAGTGAGGGCGCGGTCGAAAAGGGGATTGCGGCGATTCTCAAAGGAGCCACAATCGTCACGGATGTAAGAATGGTGGAGGTTGGGACATCGAAAGCTCTGTTGAGGCGTGCGGGCAACCCGATTACGACTATGATCGATGCGCCGAGTGTCGCCGAGCGCGCGAAGCTGGAAGGCATAACTCGATCCGCAGCAGCCATACGTGAGCTGACACCTCAGATTGACGGCGCAATTGTGGCGGTGGGCAACGCGCCGACTGCCTTGCTTGCGTTGCTGGACAGCGTGGACGAGGGTAAGGCGCTGCCCGCGCTGATTATCGGCATGCCTGTGGGATTTGTCGCGTGTGCAGAGGCTAAGGACGAACTTGCGCGGCGCACGGCGGCGCACATCACGATTCTGGGCAATCGTGGGGGAAGCAGTGCGGCTGCGGCGACACTGAATGCTTTGCTATCACTGGCTATGGAAGAGACTGTATGATTACGACAAATGGCTATGTCAATAATGACAGTGCATCCGGCGCGGACTGGGGCGTGGTGTTGCTGGCGCACGGCAGTCAGCGTGGCAACCACACGATAGACGGCCTGAACGAGATGGTAAGTCGGCTGCAAGAACGACTAGCCGAGAACAACGCGATGGTCAGGATGGCATGCCTGGAATTCATTCAGCCGGACCTGCCACAGGCTGTCGGTGGGCTTGTATCAGAGGGTCGCACAAACATCACGGTCATGCCTTTCCTGCTAGGTCAGGGGACCCATACAAATGATGACCTCGAAGAGGAAATAGAGAAGTCGCTTGGAACATATCCCCAGGCACGGATCAAGGCATCCGAGGTATTCGGCCCCGACCCCGCACTTGTAGAGATTGTCCTGAAGCGCGTCCAGGCTCAGGAGTTACTGCTGAACGGCAAATCGACGGAAGCGCCCACCGGCGTCATGCTGGTCAAGGCGGGTACACGGTCGGCCGCCGAAGACCATCTATGGTTGTTTGAGATGGGTCAGATGCTCGAAAAGCGTCTTGGCGCAGGGTACGCCGTTGCGGTGGCGCAGTCGCACTTCGGCTCTCCGACAATGGAAGAGGCGGCATTTGAGCTTGTTGAAAAGCGTAAGGTGTCTTCTGTTACCTGCGTGCCGTACATCTTTTTCCCGGGTCTCATATTGACGCGGAACATTATGGGCGGGCTGAAGACGCTCGGGCAGAAATATCCTGGGGTCGATTTCGATGTTACGCCGACTTTGGGAGTGGAAGACGGCTTGGTAGAGCTGACGGCACGCCGCATTCTCGACGCATCTTACGGATAACGCGGCTCTACCGGTTCACCACGAACGGGGCTGAAATTTATGGCACGGCGAGAAAGCGATTACAGCCGCCCGACTGTGAAGCGTCGTGGCATGCGTACCGGTTACACGACAGGGGCGTGTGCCGCCGCTGCCGCCAAAGCCGCTACCCTCGCGCTGCTCACCGGCGAGCCTGTGAGTGAAGTAACTATCCGCCTGCCCATAGGCGAGGACGCTACTTTTCAGATTCATCGCTGCGAGATTGACAAGAGCGCTTCTGCGCCTACTGCGACCTGTTCGGTCATAAAGGACGGCGGGGACGACCCGGATGTTACATCGGGCGCGGAGATTTGCGCGAGGGTATGGAAGGCTTCTAATAGCGACGACATAATCCTGCTGGGCGGCGAGGGCGTCGGCACGGTAACCAAACCTGGCACCGGCATTCCCGTGGGCGATCCATCGATTACTCGCGTGCCGCGCCGCATGATTACGCAGTCCGTACAGAATGCCGCCAAGATCATGGGCAGTTCGGATTCGTTTTTCGTTGAAATATCCGTTCCCGGTGGGCAGGAAATCGCCAAGAAGACCGACAATCCACGCCTCGGCATTGTGAACGGCATATCGATTCTCGGCACGACGGGAGTGGTGCAGCCGTTTTCTACGGCGGCGTGGCGGGCGAGCGTGAATGTCTCCATCGATGTAGCAGCCGCCAATAGCCTTCAGCACATGGTCATCACCACAGGCACACAGTCCGAGAACTTTGCCAAGCGCTGGCTTGGGCTGGAGGACATGGCGTATGTAAATGTCGGCATATTCACGGGCGCGGCGTTGAAGCGATGTGTTCAGCGTGGCATTCCGCGCGCTACGCTAGTCGGGATGGTCGGCAAGTTCTCCAAGATTGCGATGGGGTATTTCGTTACGCATGTTGCCGGCAACAAGGTGGACCCGGTGTTCCTCGCGTCACTTGCGGCGGAGTGCGGGGCATCTGAGGAAGTTCAGGCTGAGATGCGGAACGCGGCGAGCGGACGGCACTTCCAAGAGATTGCGCTTGAGCATGATGTGATGCCGGTCTTTGATCTCATGTGTGAGCGGGTGTGCGATGCCGCACAGGTGTATCTCGGTGATAGGGCGGACGACCTGGTGGTGGACGCGATATGTTTTGACTTTGAGGGCGGCATTCTGGGCAAGGCGACAACGGGGGCTAACATCGAGATACGGGATAGACAGGATGGATAAGGGTGGCAGAGCGCTTGGGTTGCCGGACGATGCTTTCGCACAGAAGCGCCCGCTTAGAGGGCTTATCACCAAGTCGGAAGTGCGGGCGGTAAGCCTGTACAAGCTGGGCTTGCGCCGAAACAGCGTCGTATGGGATGTGGGCGCGGGCAGCGGGTCGGTTGCGCTGGAGGCAGCAGTGATAGCGTCCAAAGGCGTGGTGTATGCTGTTGAGCGCGATGCGGAGTGTGTGGAGATGCTATGCCATAATGTTGCACAGCTCGGTCCTGACAATGTAATTGTGGTTAATGGTGAAGCGCCGGATGCTCTCAGTGAATTGCCCGCGCCGCAGTGCGTATTCGTGGGCGGCAGCGGTGGCAGGCTCCCAGAAATCTTGGAGTGTGCCGCGTATCGCATGCCCGAATATGGGCGCATCGTGGTAAATCTTGCGGCCATCGAACGAGTAGCGCACGCGCAGGGATGTCTTGAGTCGCTGGGGTTCGATGTGGAACTTACGATGATTAGCGCGTCAAGGGGCAGGGCTTTGCCCGATGGAACGATGCGGCTTGCGGCGGAGAATCCAGTGTTCATCATAATGGGGTCAAGGTTGGCTGGGAGCAATGAGTAGTACGGAACCGGGATGTCTGTATGGTGTGGGCGTCGGACCGGGTGATCCGGAGTTGCTGACGCTGAAGGCGGTACGTGTGCTGAAGGCGTCGCCTATAGTTTTCACACCGCAGGCTACCGGCAGCAGAGACAGTCTTGCGCTCACGGTCGCGCGCAACTATATTGACGAATCGCGGCAGCGGTTGATATATGCCCAATTCGTGATGGGCGGGACATCGGATGATGTGTGGAGTGAGGCGGCAGAGCGCATCGCCGGCTACCTGCTGAATGGCGAGGACGTGGCTTTCCTGACGCAGGGGGACCCACTGCTGTACGGCTCTTTCATGTATGTGATGGTGAAGGTGCAGGCGGCGCACCCACAAATACCGATAGAGGTCGTGCCCGGCGTAACGTCAATAACCGCTTCCGCTTCCAGGGCGAAGATGCCCCTGGTATCGCATGCGGAGCGACTGGCTGTGCTGCCCGCGATGTACGGTATTGACGACCTGCGCGATGTGCTGGAGCGCAACGACACGGTAGTATTGATGAAGGTGAACCGCAACGCTATGCGTGCCGTGTCGCAGATGGAGGCAGACGGCGAGCTGAGTCGCTGCGTCTTCGTGCGCCGCGCTACCACGCCTCGAGAGCGGGTAGAGTTCAGCCTGCGGGATGTCAAACCGGAGGATACGGACTACTTCTCTATGCTGATACTGAGCGGCAAGGGAAAATCTAACATCGATGGACAGGATGGATAGGATGAATAATAAGGGGAAGGTCTTTTTCATCGGCGGAGGTCCGGGAGACCCGGAGCTGCTGACTCTGAAGGCGAAGCGCATTATAGACTCCGCGGATGTGATTATCTACGCGGACTCGCTGGTGCATCCGTCCGTGTGCGATAGCGCAAAAGAAGGCGCGCAGATTGTTGGAAGCAAGACGATGACATTGGACGAAATCACCGACCTGATGATTGGCGCGGCAGGTGACGGCAAACTGGTCGCGCGGGTGCAGAGCGGCGATCCGTCGATATACGGCGCGGTGCTGGAGCAGATGCGGCTGCTTGAGGCGGCAGGCGTGGAGTACGAGATAGTGCCAGGGGTGAGTGCGGCATTCGCGGCGGCGGCGGTGCTCAAGACCGAGTTCACCGTGCCGGAGGTGTCGCAGACGGTGATATTCACGCGACTGGAGGGGCGCGTGGCAATGCCGTCAGGTGAGAAGCTGGGCGATCTCGCGGCGCATGGCTGTACTTTGGTGCTGTTCCTCAGCATCACGCGCATCAACAAGGTGGTGAGCGAACTAAAGGCGGGCGCTTATGATGACGACACGCCAGTCGCCGTGGTATATCGCGTGGGCTGGCCCGATGAGATAGTCATAACAGGCACTCTGAGCGACATTGCGCCGAAGGTGAAGCGCGCCGGAATTACGCTCCAAGCGCTGGTACTGGTGGGGGCTGCGTTCGACCCGGACATACGGCGGCTAGAAGCGGCGGGGGAATCGGCATCGTCGCACCTATACTCTTCCAACTACACGCATCTGTACAGGCGCGCAGTTGACTTTGCAAAGAGCGAGGCGGTACATCAGGGCGCGAGTGATGGCTAACACAACAGCGATAGTCGCCATCTCGCGGCGCGGCGCGGCGATAGGTGCGCGGGTTCGTGATGGGTTGGGCGATGGGACTTTGCTGTATGCGGAGCGGCGGTTTGCCGATGATGTCGTAAGGGCTGTTCCGTTCGACCTGCCCGTTCGTCCGATTGTTGGGCGGCTGTTTGGTGAGTGTGACCGACTCGTGCTGATGATGCCGGTGGGTGTGGCGTTTCGACTGCTCGCGGCGCACATTGAGGACAAGCGCACTGACCCGGCTGTGGTATGTGTGGACGATTCAGGGAGGTTCGCCGTGAGCGTGCTTTCGGGGCATGTGGGCGGGGCAGATGCGCTCGCGACGGGGGTTGCGGACGCGATAGGCGCGACCCCGGTGATTACATCGGCGTCGCATGTGCTGGGAACGCTTGCGGTTGACCTGCTGGGCAGTGAATACGGATGGCGCATCGAGGCGAGTTCGGCGATGATTACGCGCGCTAGCGCGGCGGTCGTGAACGGCGAACCTGTAGGTGTTTATCAGGATGCTGGCGAACGCGACTGGTGGGATGCGGATAGCACGCTGCCGCCGAATCTGAACATCTGCGAGTCGGTTGGTGCGCTGGCGGGGTTTCCGAATGTGCTGCTTATCAGCGACCGCGTGGATGTATCCGATAGGATTGCGGCGTTCAATCCCAGGACGCTGGTGGTGTACAGACCGCGCAGTCTGGTGTTAGGCGTTGGGAGCAGACGGGGCGTGGAATTGGAAGAGTTGAAGTTGTTGTTGCATCGCACGTTCGCGGCGTTTGACCTGTCAACAAACGCCATAAGGTGCATCGCTACCGCAGAACTGAAGCGCGACGAAGCGGCGATAGGACAACTCGCGGAGCGCCTGGGCGTGCCCGTACAATACTTTCGAGCTGACGAACTGAACTCTATGCCGGGGCCGTCCGGGGCGTCGGAGTCGCAGCGTCTGCTGGGCATTGTGGGCGTGGCGGAGCCAGCGGCGCTGCTGGCGTCTGGGGGTGACATCGTTGTACCGAAGGTGCGGTCCGCGGAGGCGACGCTTGCGGTGGCGCGTTTATCTTCCTCAATCTGACATACTGGACAAGCATATTTGATTTCGGAACTGCCTGAAGGTCAGTCCACTAGGAAGCACCGGCAGAAACTAGCAGGAAGCTTCTATTAGAACTCCCTGCTCAACCGCTTCGGGTGATTTGTTGGCTGATTCCGTTGTCCTCAGCTCGGCAGCATTGCATTCGTCTGCGGAGATTTCTTTCAAAAACGCATCCACTTCGGCGGATTTCATCAAACGCTTTCGATTTGAGGCATACACACGGACTCCCTTGTCTTGAGTTCGCAGACGCTGAATCTGATGCAATGTCCCCTTGCTTTTGCCATCCCAAATGGCGAATCCGTAGTTCGCCTCGTCCGCCATTCGTTTGTCTTTTGCGGCATAGTAATTGTAGTCTCGCCTTTTCGTAGGCGGTTCGACTTGCTCCGTATCCCAGTTTCCGAGATTGTTCCGACATTTCTTGCCTGAGTGGAACACCGTTACATTGGCATAATTGCGCTCGTACAAATAATTTTGTACGGCTTTGTCCGCGCCATTGGCATCGCCGATAAGTATGTGCAGACGGCTTTCGATAATCCGGTCGAGTTGGCTGACTACATCGCCATGTAACTTAGTCAGCCGCCTTGAGCCGCCTATGAATACTTTTTCTTTGTATGATGCCATTTTGCCGCTCCTTAATCAGCGATTGCTTCGAGTGCGAGTAATTGCAAAGCGATATACGCTTTTCGCGCTGCCTTCCAAGTACAAGGCTCGGGCAACTGAGTTCATAGTTGCCCCCGAACGATAAAGGTCGTCAAAAAGCAGAACCCTTTTGCCGGCAATCCTCGTCGGATTCACTCTGTGGGCATCTTGCAATAGACGAACTCTTTCGTCATAGTCTTCAATGCTCTTGATGGCGGGCACGTCTCTTGTTCGAGTAACGCTGTCGAAGGACACAGGAACCTTAAGCCGTTCGCTCAAACATTCTAACAAATCATGCAGTCGTGGTCTAGCCTCTGAATGTGGCACGGGAACAATAATATCAATGTCTGACGGTCGCTTCCTTATGAAATTGGCAATAGTATCAGCCATATCGGTAACTATCTTGTCGGTCGTTTCATGCGGTCTATATTTCAAGATATACAGAAGCTCGCCTATTTCGGTTCTCTTCGTATCATATTGGGGATTGCCACGCGCATCGGTCCCGACACGGACGCTTGATACGGTGTGATAGTCGAGAACCCAACATCCTTGAACCCACATTGGGCTAATGTTAAGCGGCATATTTTTCGCTTCTGCTTAATTGCTCGGCTCGCTACCAATCAGTCCACGAGGAAGCGGCGGAGTTCGGTTAGCAGGAAGTTAGGGTTGTCGGATGCGACGGGGTGCCCGGAATCGGGGACTTCGATGAACTGCATGGACGGCTGCAACTCGCGCATGCGCGCCACGATTTCCGGCGACAGGAAGTCGCTCTCCGCGCCTTTGAGTTCGAGGATGGGGCATTTTATCTGCGCCCACTTCTCCCACAGCAATGGCACCTCGCGCGCGCCGAAGCTGCCGTTAATCCAGAAGATGTCCGGGTCCTGCTTTGCTACATACTTGCCGGCGTAGTTTAGGCGCAGGCCGTGCTCGGCGGTGTTGCGATAATACTCGGCGGAAGGGCGACGGTTTGCCTGCATGCTCATCTCAACATACTCTTCGATGCTGCGCCAGCCGAGCGGGCGGCGGTTCATGCCGCCAATTTGCTTTTGCGCGGAGGCTATGCTCATTTCGGGGCCGTAGTCGAGACAGACGAGGTGCTTCAGGTGAGTGGGGTTGTCACCGGCGTATGGGATGGCGTTGCGCGCGCCGAGCGATGCGCCGACATAGTCGCAGGGGACGATGCCGATTGCCTCCGCGAATGCTGCCAGGTCTTCGGCGAATGCGGTAACGGCGTATCCCTCGCGAGTGTGGGAGGAGTCGCCGTGCCCGCGCTGATCGAGCGCGATGACGCGGAACTCGTCGCGGAGTTCGCGGGCGATGTGGTCCCAGTTGTGGGCATTGCCGCCCTGTCCGTGGACGAGCAGGAGGTTACGCGGGGAGTCGCCGCCCCAGTCGAGGTAGTGGATGGTGAGTCCGTTGACTTCGATATAGTGGTCGGTGGGTGTGTCAGTCATGGCGTTTTCTCCGAGATCTAGCAGGTTGGAATGGATAAGAGTCTATCAGCCTCATCCTAACCTTCCCCATCGAGGGGGAAGGAACTTTTCGGTAATGCAAACCGCCTTGTGTAAGGGAACACAAGGCGGAACTGGCTTGAACATTCGGATTATGGTTGCGGATACGCGTCTAGCGGTTGCGGCGACGGCGGATGCGACGGAGGCTGCGCTGCTTGTCGAGGCGCGTCTGCTCGCCCTTAGAGCGGAAGAAGCGCCGGTTGCGCAGTTCGCGTAGAATGCCGGAACGCTGCATAGTAGTCTGGAAGCGCCTTAGCAGGGCTTCGGGGTCTTCGCCATCGCGTAGGGTAACGTATGCCAAGTGTGTTTCCTCCGGGTTTTACTGCAACTCAAAAATAGGCGGCACGAGGATGCACACCTTCACGAAGAGTATATCATGCGTCATTCGGTTTGTCAGGTGGCGATGTCCTGAAGATAGCGTTTCTATTCAGGTGGGTGAATATCATTTTCATCCCCATCACCCGCTTCCACGAGGACAGGCTCTAACCTTCTCCCGTCAAGAGGGAAGGGACTTTTGTCACCTAAAAGGAAACGCTATCATCCATAAGTGGAGACGAGGATATTCTGTTATCATACGGAGACGGGCGTAGGCGGGAATTGACAGGATAAGAGCGTATAGGATAGGTGCTCCTCAATGGCAGAACTGGATGGAATGCGCGTAGCAACGCTTGAAGCGCGGATGACGGGTGCGCTCGCGAGCATGATAAGCAAGCGGGGTGGCGAGCCGGTATGCGCGCCCGCCTTGCGCGAGGCTCCGCTGGACTGCGCGGATGATGTGCGTTATCTGCTTGATAAGCTGGAGAGCGGCAGCCTGGATGTGGTGGTGTTCCAGACGGGCGTGGGCGCGAGGGCGTTGTTCAAGGAAGCGGACAGGCAGGGGCGACTGGACTTTCTTCTGGATTCGCTGCGCGGAATCACGACCGTTTGCCGTGGGCCGAAGCCGACCGCTGCGCTAAAGCAGGTGGATGTGCAAGTCTCCGCCGGGATCGAATCACCTTACACTACTAAGGAATTGTTGGATACGCTTACCGCGCTGCCGGTGGAGGGAAAGCGGCTGATGGCGCTGCAGTACGGAGAGCGCAACGCGGCGCTGATGGCTGCGCTACGAGAGCAGTGCGCGAGCGTAGATGAGCTATGCCTGTACGAGTGGCAACTGCCGGACGACACCGCACCGATGGTGTTGCTGGTAGATGAGCTGCTGGACGGGCGCATAGATGTAATCACATTTACAAGTCAGGTGCAGATTCGTCACCTCTATATGGTTGCGGCGGACAACGATGTGCCAGCGAATGAGCTGTCGGATGCGCTGAACACAAGGACTATCGTATGTGCGGTGGGGCCGACCTGCGCGGCTGCACTGGCAGATGTGGGAGTGACTACAGATACGCAGCCGGAATATCCGAAGATGGGGCACATGGTGAACGCGCTGGCTGAGTATGTGGGGCGGAGGGAGCCGGCGAGCCGGTAGTCTTAATCGGATGTGCGGAGTGGAACTTTCGGACGGGGCAGGTTAAGCGACCTGCCCTTTTTGTTGGGCGGCAGCGCCTACGCCCGCGCCTCTTGTATGGTGTTGTCTATCCGTATATCTTGATGGCGGGCAGTCTGCCGACTGCCAGTCGTATGCACTTTGCGATAAACTTACCTCTGACTGGAAAACTCGACAATCTTGGCTTTGCACGATCGAAATACAAACGAAAGGAATTACCCAATGACCTCTACACAAAAACCTGTCGCAGTTGTTATAGGCGCGACATCGAAGTGGCAGTCCGATGGGCGCAATACGCGGCTCATCCATGGAGCGGACCTCGACGACAGCGATATTCCGGTCGGTGTGCGCTGGGGTGTGGGCGGCGCCATCTCGCAGAAGTTCGCGCAGGAGGGATTCCTGACCGTGCTGACTACTCGTACTGCCTCCAACGCCTCCGCTCTTCAGGCAGCGATAGGCGAGCAGGGCGGTGAGAGCATAATCGTCGAGCTTGACCTCGCGGACTACGACTCCATATCGAATGCGTTCGCGCAGATACGCGAAGAGGCTGGCGAGCCGGATGTGCTGGTTTACAACGCAGGATACCTGGAAGGGCGCGACCTGCCGCCGGAGAAGGAACTGCTGGAACACATTCCAATCGAGATGCTTGAGACCGCGCAGCACATCTCCGTCAGCGGGCCATTCCTCGTCGCCAAAGAGGTGCTGCCCGCGATGCGAGAGCGCGGCGAGGGCACTATCCTGTTCTCCAACAACTCGTCGTCGCTGCGGGGAAAGAAGCGCTATACGGGTCAGTCGCTGTACTATCCGAGGGTGATGATGCGGACGCTGGCGCAGGCGCTGACCGAGGAGTATTCCGAGTACGGCGTGCATGTCGCGAATGTTGTCATAGACGGCACGATAGACTCGCCGGGCACACGGGCGATGCCGCGCTCGCAGCAGAACCCCGAATTGCTGATAAACCCTGTGAAGATAGCCGAGGCGTTTTACTATCTTTACACACAGGACAAGTCCTGCTGGACGCATGAGTTGCAGTTGACGCCGTATCCGGTGAAGCCGAGCTTCTAGGGCTTGACCAGTGGAGCGAGTAACTTGAACTAACCGGAAGGAGTGCCCGCATGGATGTAGGAATGATGATGATCTATTCCAGCTACGGCTGGGAGGATGGCTCGGACGGCCAGATGTGGGAAGAGGAGCTGCGGCTTGCCGAAATCGCGGCTGACTCAGGCTTCGATTGCCTCTGGTCGGCAGAGCACCACTTTAACGACTATTCCTTCGTGCCGGACAATCTCCAGCTGATGACGCACCTTGCTGCAAGGCATCCAGACATCGACGTGGGTACGGCAGCTGTCATACTCCCGTGGCACAACCCGTTGCGGGTGGCGGAAAACGCCGCCGTTCTGGACTTGCTGAGTGGTGGTCGCCTTCGACTGGGGTTCGGGCGAGGTCTGGCGCGGCGCGAGTTCGAGGCGTTCGGCATGAGCATGGACGAATCGCGGGAGCGATTCGACGAAGCGGCGCCGATGATTGTGGATGCGCTCAACACGGGCTTTATCGAGGGCGATGGGAAATACTACACGCAGGCTCGGACGGAGATACGGCCCCGACCGCAGCATTCATTCGACGGGCGCATCTACGCCGTTGCCGCAAGCGACGAGTCCGTTATCTCCGCTGCCAAGCTAGGAGCGCACATCATCATGTTCGCCGACCGTCCATGGGAGATGAGGATGCCGGGCATCGAGCGCGGCAGGGCGCTGCACCGCGAGTTTCACGGCACTGAGCCGCCTAACCTGCTGCTCACGGAGTTCGCGATATGTGGCACCGATCTCAAGCAGACCGAAGAGGAAGCGCGACAGTACCAGGGCAAGTTCGTGGAGAGCAACTTCTACCACTACGAGTTTCTTGGCGATCACTTCCGGAATGTAAAGGGCTACAATGCCTACCAGCAGAAGGCCGATATGGCGCGCGCGGCAGGGCTGGAAGGCGCAGTTGAAGGCTTTATGAAGGCTGCCAGTTGGGGCACGCCAGACAAGATTCTCAGAGGCCTTGAAGAGCGCAGGGGGATTGTGGGTGATTTCGAGCTGAATGTCGCGTTCCGCTTCGGCGGCATACCACTGGACATCGCGGAGCGGAGCCTCAAGCTGTTTGCGAAGGAAGTGCTGCCAGTGCTGAAGGGGTGGTAATTTGGATGTTGAAACGTGACGGAACTGCCTCGATGGGTACATCGCTTTCCGTTAGACAACCAACGCCTACAATGCTACTATCGCAACGGCACCTGATTGCCAGCGTACAGACATATACTAATGCCATCGGAGGACCACCCCATGACCAGTAATGCCCTGGACTATTCGACGCTTTTCAACAAGGACCTGCCCGCTCCTGCAACTCAGTGGGAGGGACATCCGAGGTACAACTTCATCGGCGGACACAGTGATCCGGATTCGGTGCCTATGGAAGGGTTTATCGAAGCTGCTACGAATGTGTTCAGCGGCGACCCGAAGTACATGTCCATGTACAGTCTCGACGGTCCGCAGGGCATCCTGCCGCTGCGTCAGTTCGTGGTCGATAAGCTCAGGGAGCATCGCGGCATCGAAATTACGACCGATGAAGTGCTGATTACTTCAGGCTCGGGACAGGGCATCCAGATTGTCAACGAGGTGCTGCTGGAGGAGGGCGATACGGTAATCGTCGAGGAGTTCAGCTTCTCCGGCGCGCTGAACTTCCTGCGAAAGCGCAATGTCAACTTCGTCGCCGTCAAGATTGATAATGACGGCATACGGATGGACCACCTTGAGGAAGTGCTTGAGGATTTGCGGGGCAGGGGAGTGCAGCCCAAGTACATCTATACTATCCCGACGCTGCAAAACCCCAACGGCTCGGTGATGAGCATGGAGCGCCGCCACCGGATGCTGGAACTGAGCGCGGAGTACGGAGTGCCGATCTTCGAGGACGAGTGCTATGCGGACCTTGTATTCGAGGATGAGTACGAGCCTGCTATCAAGGCGCTGGACGACACCAACCGCGTACTGCATATTGGCTCGTTCTCCAAGAATCTGGGCCCCGCGATGCGCCTTGGATACATGGTCGCGCCATGGGAGGTTCTAAGCCGGTTCATAACGGCTAAGGCCGACGCCGGCAGCGGGGTGATGGACCAGCTAATTGTCGGTGACTTCTTCACGAACCACTACGAAGAGCATATTCAGGACCTGCGGGCGGCGTTGCAGCGGAAGCGAGACGCGCTCGGCAGCGCGCTGCGCGAGTCTTTTGGGCCGAATGTCGAGTTCGAGATGCCGAGGGGCGGCATGTATCTCTGGCTGAAATTCCCCGAAGGGGTTGATGTGCGTAATCTGGTCGGACCCGCAATGGAGGAAGGCATCGCCTTTAATCCGGGACCCGACTGGTCCGCTGATCCGGAGGCTGCCTCCAACTACATTCGGCTGTGCTTCGCGCTTCCTTCGGTGGATGATATATGGGAGGGGGTCGCGAGATTAGCGGACGTGTTCAGGAAAGAGGGCGCGCTGCCCTAAATCTCCCACTATCGTCCGCAATCTGTCACAGCTCATCCACAACTTCTGCAGATAGGTAGGAAATGTATGGAGTTATGAATTTGCGCCGGCATATAATGCCGTCCTAACCGGCAGAATTTCGTATGAGTGCAGGCTAATGGAGGATGCTTCGCCTTGGAACTCCAGGAGTCTCTATTTGCTATTGGAGTAATGATTGTAGTTGCCAAGCTGCTTGAAGGCGTCTTCAGGCGCTTTGGTATTAACTCCATCTTTGCCTACGCCACCACAGGAATTGTTCTAGGTCCCGTGACCGGACTGATAGTGCCCGGAAGGGACATTGAGATTGTCTTGAGCATCGGCATCTTCATATTCTTCTTCCTGATCGGACTTGAAGAGCTGGATATTCGGGGATTCTTGTCGGCAGTTCGTGGCAGGTTGTTCCTCGCTGCTGTGCTATCTGTGACAATATCGCTGCTTGTTTCTCTCGCGGTCACTACCGACATCATCTTCCATTTGGGGCTAGGTCTTAATTTCACCGAGGCGCTTGCTCTGGCCGGAGTGCTGTCTCTGTCAAGCCTGGGCGTCGTCGCCAAGGTTCTGATGGACGAAGGGCGGCTCAGGGAGGCGGTGGGCGTGCAAATCTTCACTGCCGTGGTTATTGCGGAACTCCTCGCCCTCTTCGTCGTAGGGTTCGCTATAAGCGAGCAGTTCGATGGAGGAGCGGAAGGCGCGCCCGCACTGGATCTGCTCAGCGTTGCGATCGTTGTCGGTCAAATCCTCGCATTCGCGGTAGCGACGTGGTTCATCTCCACAAGAATTCTTCCCAGGGTAATCGTCCTGCTGCATCGCTTCTTGCGAGTGCCGCAACTCTCGTTCGGACTGCTGCTGGGCGGTCTGTTCCTCGTCGTCGTGGCGGCAGAAGAGGTCGGTTTGCACGGCTCGCTTGGCGCTCTGCTTTTTGGCGCTGCGCTTTCGATACTGCCCTATCAGGTCCGTCGTGACATAATGCCGGGTCTGCGCAGCGCGGCGGAGGGGCTGTTCGTTCCATTGTTCTTCGCGTCGGCAGGCCTGCACCTCACCCTCGATTTCCTGGATCTGCCGCCCCTGACGATTGTCGCGCTCGTATTCGTTCCTATGGCCGGCAAATTCGCGGCGGCTTTCATCAGCGCATACATGGCTCGGCTTGAATCTCCCTTCGCGACGGCAACGGGTCTGATGGCGAAGGGTGTGGCAGAAATCGCGCTGCTCATTCTCCTCTTGCATGCCGATGCGATCGACGATGCAGTCTTTTCCCTGATGCTGCTGATTATGTTCGGCTACATTCTGCTGACCCCGATGGGAATGATCTACGCGCTAAGGAAATTGAGACCCACGAGCGGCGTCAAGGGCAAACAGTCCGTGCCGCCCTCGTTCGTGCGCTTCGCGCTGGATGGTGTGAGGGTGCGGGATGTCCTGGATACTTCCCGAAGGCACCCCGAGCAATCACTGACAATCAGAGCCTTTACCGATAACTGGCTGCTGCCGGAGCAGCACGACTATGTAATAGAAGACCAAGGCAAGTTTGCGGGCATAGTGTCGGTGGGCATGCTGCGCTACCTGCCGTACAGCGAGTGGGAGCACACCACGCTCGGCAGCGTAACCCGGCGAATCGAGATGCCTGAAGCCTCTTCGGACGAATTAGTGGAGGATGTTTTGCAGCGAATGACGGACAACGCCACAACCGTATTGCCCGTGACGGATTCCGAGACCGGCGAGTTCATTGGCTCCATCTCCAGTCACGAAGTTGTGGAGATGATTGTCCTGACCGTGCAGGGACGCGAAGTATAGGGTACATCCTGTCCCATTACTCATTCACAGCATGATGTGATAATCTTGTGCGCGGCAATTGGCTGTCTTCCGGACTGCGCTTTGGAGACGGCCCACAACAGAAGCATTGAGGTGCATCAAATGAAGATAACGAATGTAAAAGTCGAGATGTTCAACTGGAAGTCGGAGCAGTGGCAGACGGGCGTTGGCACTAGCTTCGGACAAACGCGGCAGCTCGGAATCGTAACAGTGGAGACCGATGAGGGAATCAGCGGCAATGCCTTTCTGGGATCGTCCCGGATGGGCGCGGACCATTATTCACTTGGGCTGATAGAATTTCTCAAGCCGCTAGTCATGGGCCGCAACCCGCAGGACATCGGCGCAATCTGGTGGGACATGTGGAAGATGAACCGCTCGGTCTCGACCAATGCGATCGGCGCAATAGACATCTGCCTGTGGGACATCAACGGCAAGATTGCCGGTCAGCCCATACACAGGCTGCTCGGCACTTGCAAGGAGTCTGTTCCGGTATATTCTTCCACAGCATACTGGGAGACTAAGGAAGAGTATGTGGAGGAGGCACTCCGCTTCCAGGACATGGGATGGACAGCACACAAGATACACCCGCACGGCAACCCCATGTACGACATCGAAATCTGCAAGGCGGTGCGCGAAGCTGTCGGCGATGACATGAAGCTGATGCTTGACTCTATGTGGGCGTACCAGTACGAGGACGCTATGCGTGTAGGGCGCGCCATAGAAGATCTGAACTTCTACTGGTACGAGGACCCGCTGGTCGAGGAGGACATCTACAACTATGTCAAGCTGCACCAGAAGCTAGACATTCCCATCATGTCCACCGAATACGCTCCGGGCCGCTACTACGGCATGACCTCATGGATTACGCAGTACGCCACAGACATTCTGCGCGGCGACGTTGCGGTTACCGGCGGCATCACGCCGATGGTGCGGCTGTGCCACCTGGCAGAGGGCTTCAACATGAAGTGCGAAATCCACCACGGCGGCAACTCGCTGAACAATGTGGCGAATCTGCACATTACCATGGCGGTGCCTAACTGCGAGTTCTTCGAATTCTTCCCATGCACGGGCGCGAACATGTACGGACTGGTAGAGGACATCGACATGACCGGCGGCGTAGTCCACGCTCCTAACGAACCAGGCCTTGGCTACCAGATAGATTGGGAGCTTGTGAAGAGGGAGTACACGGCGACCGCAGAATAGCCTAGGAGGGACTTAGCCCAGTAGCAGGCGAACTCTATCGCCGTACATTCGCTTATCCGCGACATAAGGGCGGCCGATTGTATCAAGGGACATCAACTCTTGAGGGAGTGGAGCAACAATGGCGCAGTACGAAAGATACAATGAAAATCGCGCTAAGAAACTGCTCAAGTCCGGCGAGGCGGTCCGGGCGTTCAACGTGTTCGAGTCGCTCAGACCCTCGACGGTCAGTGTCATCTCTCAGACCGGCTATGACATGGTGCTTGTCGAGACTGAGCACATCCTGCACAATCCTGAAACGCTGACCGGATTTTTGGTAATGGCTCGTCAAGCCGGACTCTGTCCCGCTGTGACTATCCCGGAGGTGTCGCGTACACTGGTGTCTTGCACCCTTGATGCGGGAGCGCTCGGAATATGCCTTTCTCACTCAGAGACTGTTGGGCAGGTAGATGAACTGGTTCGCTGGATGAAGTATGCCCCCGTCGGCGAGCGCGCTTTGGCGCACGGCCCAAATGCCGCTCATCTGATCGAAGATGCCTCCGCCTACTGCGCCGAAGCCAATGCCGCGACGCTGCTGATACTGAAGATCGAATCGCGCCTGGGGCTGGAAAACGCCGAGGCAATGCTCGCCAATGAGTGGGTGGACGGAGTGGTATTCGGCCCTGGCGACCTCGCGGCTGACATGGGCTTGCACGGTCGGCAAGATCACCCCGACCTGATAGCGGCGATGGAAGGGGTAGCTGAGATAGCGCTTAGCAAAGGCAAGGCGGTTGAGGCACCCGTTTATCCTACGACCTCTGCCGAGTATGGACGCCTGAGAGCGCGTGGATTCCAGATTTTCGGCCCAATCAGGACGACCGAGTACGATCTGCTGAGGAGCGCGGCAGCAGAGGCTATCGCTCCGTTCAAGTAGTCAGCCTGTCAACCGGGGAGGTTATTCCAGCCCAAGAAGCGCTAAGGTATCTCTGTGGATGATGCCCTCAAGAGATTCCATTGGCACTTCCGGCAGGCTGTAACGCCAGGCGAAATCGTTGAATCCCGTGAGCGCGTCTATCGTTTCTTGCGGTGTCGTCAGCGGCCAGTCGGAGGCAAACAGCAGCTTGTGCATAACGCTCCACTCGAAGGCGAGCCGCATGCCGTTGTACATCTGCCACGGACGGTAGAACTGCCCAGACACGTCCGCATACACATTCGGGTGCTTTCGAATCACCGTGATGCAGTCCTCATGCCAAGGGTGCCCCATATGCGCCATCACAATCTTGAGGTCGGGAAAGTTCATCGCGAGTTCATCCATCACAATTGGATGCGCGTACATAAGGGGCGCTGCCCTCATCGGCGCCGTTCCCTGGTGGAACACAATCGGCAGCCCCCTTAGTTGCGCGAACTCGTACACTCTACGGGCGTCGCTGCCAAGCGGGTCGAAGTTCTGGTAGTTTGGCGCCAGTTTCATGCCTTTCAGCCCTAGGTCATCGACGCATCTCTCAAGCTCGTCCATCACATCTGGAGCTTCAGGATGCACCGACATAAAGCCTATCACCTTGTCCGGATACGCCCTCGCCAGCGCCGATGCAGTGTCGTTAATCTCGGACTGCGATCTCATCACCCCCATGTCGTCCTCGCTGCCTTGAGGGTTTATCGCCACTCCGAACGCGACTGCCCTGTCCACAGGGCCCATGTCCTTGATGTAATCATCGAAGCTATTGGTCAGCCGCACAGTGGCATCGGGGCGCATCACTTCGTTGAAGTGGGCGTCCGCGTCCGGCACCGTATCGGTGTGTGTGGGGATATGCGTGTGAATATCGATAATCATGTTGTCACTTGATCTGCATATCCCTCCGGCTCGCCCGTGCCATGACCTTGGCAGATGTGCAGGAAATCTCGTTAGCGCCGGTCATAGTGTCGAACCTCCCATCTGCTCTGCTGATCAGTATTTCCGTTAAACCAGTTTATTGATATCTTTATCCATTAGCCGTCCACTGCGTAAACGCAGAGCGAAATCTCAGCCCGTGTCATCATTCGCCGTGATAACTGAACTGAAACCTGTTGCCGTCAAGGTCTTCCACATCCGCGAGCTGTAGGCCCGGCACTCCTCCGCTATAGGGACCGTCCACCACACGCCCGTCCGCTGCCTCGATTTCCTGACAGGCATCGTCTATCGCGCTGACTTCGAAGTTTAGGCCGGTCATCCGGTAATTCTCATCCCTACCTAGGTGCAACGCGACCGTCGCGTTCCCGAAAGCCAGTTCTGACCAGCCAGGCGACTGCACTTTCACTTCGAGACCGATGACATCGCGATAGAACCCAACCGACTTATCCATGTCGCTTACCCACAACATGTACATAACCTTCGTCACTTCCATGAGCGCTGCTCTCCTAATCTAATCCCTTTCATACCGCTTATCCTGTTAGCTCCCGCTAGAACACATCCGCCATCATCATGTCAGCGTAGGTCTCCCGACGCCGTATCAGCTTCGCGTCTCCGCCCTTCGCCATCACGATTGCGGGCCTGCCGTTCAGGTTGTAGTTGCTCGCCATTGAGGGAGCATAAGCTCCGGATGACGGAATCGCCACGATGTCGCCCGGTTCCACCACAGGCATATTGATGTCATTGATCAGCACATCACCCGATTCGCAGTATTTACCCGCAAGAGTAACCACTTCCGCAGGAGGCGCGGACATTCTGCTCGCCAGCACAGCTTCGTACTCCGAACCGTAAATGGCTGGGCGGATGTTGTCGCCCATCCCGCCGTCCAGTGACACATACTTTCGCACACTTGGGATGTCTTTAATGCCGCCCACCGTGTACAGCGCGACTCCCGCGCGCCCCACGATGGAGCGCCCCGGCTCTATTACAAGCTGCGGAGTGCCGAAGCCAAGCTCGTGGCACAGGCGCGAGGTGTATTTCGTGATGGACTCGGCGTATTCGGCAATCTGAGGCGGCGGCTCGTCGCGCACATAGCCGATGGCAAAACCACCGCCCGGGCTGAACACTTGTAACTCCAAGCCTTCCTCCTTGAACTGCGTCAAATAGTTCAGCACTACTTCAATCGCAAACTCATAAGGTTCAAGCTCGAAAATCGGCGACCCGAGGTGGAAGTGTATGCCGACGAGGTCCAGGTTCGCCGCCGCCATCGCCTGCCGTATCGCTTTCGCGGCGTCTCCGGTCTCTATGGAAAAACCAAACTTGCTGTCGAGAATTCCGGTCGTCGTCTTCTCATGCGTGTGGGCGTCGATGCCCGGCGATACGCGCAGCATGATGTCCTGTCGAACGCCCCGACGTCCCGCGATGGCGTCCAGCGACTCAAGCTCGTGGAAGCTGTCCACCACAATCTGCCCGATGTCATAATCCAGCGCGAATTCAAGCTCGTCCGGCGTCTTGTTGTTCCCGTGGAAATAGACATCTTCCGGCGACACCTCCGCGGCGCGCGCTACCGCAAGCTCGCCGCCGGAAACCACATCAAGCCCAAGCCCTTCTTCGGCAACGAGACGCGCGATTGCCGGATTCACGAACGCCTTTGATGCGTAAGCCACACGGCTGTTCGGGTAGCGAGTGCCGAACTCGGTCTTGAACTCGCGGCACATCCCTCGCAGCGTATCCTCGTCGAACACATACAGCGGCGTGCCGAACTCCGCTGCCAGGTCCACCACGTCACACCCTCCAATAACCAGATGGTCGTCCTCATTCACCCCCGCCGTAAATGGAAAGAGGCTGATATTTTCAAAGCTCATTGTCTTCCTACTCCTGAAATTCTGAACGTCATTTTTGCGATGCATCGCCGGGAAGTTTACGACCTCTTTGCGTTCTGTCGAAGTCGGTGTCGAAGCTTACTATCGTAAGTCCAAATTTTTCGGCAGCGGCGTACTGATAAGCGTCGTCAAAATCCAATCCGAACCTTCGGATAACATCTACGATATTATGGATGTCAGAGGGACCGAGGCGAATCAACTTAACCCTTCCATGCGAAAAAAGGTCGTTGACAAAGACAGCTAAAGTATCCAGACGATCGACTCTTTGCAAGATAAGGCCGATTGAGTGCAGGGCAAAATCCGTAATGCATAGCAGGTCGGACGGGGTTTCCGCAAGAAACTTTTCTACTTCTGATGTCCTCTCCTGATCAAGCAGGCGCTCAAGCCATATATTGCTGTCTATCAGAAGCGCCACGCTATCCACCCCGCCATTCCAGTGACTTCTTTTGAAGTTCAACCGAAGTGAATCTGTCCTTGTATTCACTCAGTGCGCCTGCCCAGTCCTGACGCAGGCAAGCTTCGGGGATGTCCTCTTGCTCCGAAGCAAGAGATTCTATAAATGTCAGCACCTCGCGTTGCTTATCCTCCGGCAAGAATCGCACCCTTTCAACGATTTCCTCTTGAACAGTCATCTGTATTTGTCCTCCCCCAAAAGTTCGTCTTGTTTAAGACATGATTATAGGCGGACACCGTCTTTACATCCTACCCACCTAGTTCATATCTGTCAGCCATTGCCTCTAGCGTCCCCCAGAATTCCCCCCACTAACCATCGTTGAAAGCGCGCCAAGAAGTTCTTTACCTCCTGACAATAATTGTATCACGCGAGAAACGCCGCCCATCTGCGGGCGGCGTTTCTCGTTATGTTCCTGTGCTGTTGGAGTCAGGGCATATTGAACCGCTATTTTACAACTCCGTTTTCGGCATTTCCTTGTTCGGGTCGAAGAAGGGAACGCGTACGACTTCGGCGTCCACGATGCCGTCGGCCGGCAGGTCAACCCTGACTTGCGTTCCACGTCTCCAATGTGAGCGTGGCATTACCGCGAGCGCGATGTTCGATCCCATATTGGGGGACCAGAACGCACTCGTGCAGTAGCCCACATCATCACCGGAGTCGTAGTCTTTTACGAGATAAAAGCTCTCGTTGTACCAGCTAATAGGCTCTCCGCCGACCTTTAAGCCCACGAGTCGCTGCTGAACTCCCTCTTTCTTGATTTTCGCCAGTGCCTGCTTTCCAACGAAGTCGCCTTTGTTCAGGTCAACCTGCCAGCCCAGCCGCACCTCATACGGGTTGTTCTCGATGTCCATGTCCTGCCCGTAAGACAGGATGCCCGCCTCAAGCCGCCTGATGTGGCTGGGTGCGATGACCCGCAGGTTGAACTCCTCGCCCTGCTCCAGGATATGGGGCCACACATCATCCGCATAGAGCATGGCGTCGTGCAAGTATATCTCGAAGCCCACCTCGGCGGAGAAGCCGGTGCGCGAAATCGTAACATCGCGTCCGTTCAGCGTTGACCTGAGCAGCCCATAGTATGGGATGACACGGACCTGCTCCCCGAACATCTTCTCCATCAGGTCCACCGACTTGGGACCCTGTATCTGCACGGGCGAGACATCAATCTCGTTGATGCTCACATTGAACCTGCCCGTGTGGTTCACGCCCTGCGCCCACAGCAGCAGGTCCGAGTCCGAGATGCTGAACCAGAACTCGTCCTCTGCCACGCGCAGCAGCACAGGATCGTTGATGACCCCGCCGTGCTGGTTGCACAGGATGACATACCGCGCCTGCATAGGGGGCAGAAGCGTATGCACATCTCGCGTAATAATGTAATCCACGAACGCGGCAGCATCAGGCCCATTCACCTGAATCTGCCGCTCCACCGCCACATCCCACATGCTCACATGCTGCGTCAGGAACTTGTACTCTTCCAGAAGCCCTCCATCTTCCGGCTTGATGTACGCGCGCGGATGATACATGTGGTTGTATGTCGTGTATGCCCAGCAGCCCGCAGCCTTCGACAGATGCCACCAGGGCGACTTCCTGATGCGCGTGGAAATCAGCATCCGAGCGTCGCTGTTCCCGCTCTGTCGCAGGTTGATAGGCAATTTACGCCGCTTGAGACCGTCAATAACCAGAGTTTGCGCCACCTTAATACCTCCAGCATTTGGCTCTTACGCCAATTCGACTTCACGCAACGCATATAGATTATGTTTCGCTAAACTCTACGCTTACCTCCTTTACTCACGCTGGAAATCCTGTCAACTGATTAGGCTATGTAGGCTTCTGTTCAGAAAAGCGTATTCATCCGAAGTTCGCTCGCAATGTCATTCCGAACGCAGTGAGGAATCTGAAATCGTCGCATGTAAGCCCGTTTCCGATTTTAGATTTCTCGCTTTGCTTGAAATGACAAGAATAATGGTAGCCAGCAACCAAATGTCAGCAGAGCCTAGTCCCTCTTATTAGGCTATATCGAAAGTCGTCTCACCCTTCTCCAGCACCTTCATGACATCGTTCGCAAAACCCACAAGCTCGGATTCGCTTGGAACGCCCGTCGCGTTCAGCCTCTCCTTGAACTTCTCGAATAGCCAGTCTTCCTCACGACCATGCGGGAACTCGAAGAACCCGCGGTCGAACTGCGGCAACTCGCCGGAAGCGAAGTATCCCTTGCCCTTGAGCGAATATCCCTCGAGGTTGTCGCTGCCCTTTCCCAACACCTCACCTGTCTCCACATAATGCTCCATAACAGGCTTCATCCCATACTTCTGGATGGGGCAGACAATCATGCAGACTGCGCAGCCGTGGTATGTAACCATCACCGGGCGGCAGCGGTCGTAGATGAGCTTGTTCCTCTCGACCCCTCTCCACCAGACCTTGTCTCTTGGAATCGCGCGACCGGGACAGCGATTGACGCACACCTCGCACTGCTGGCAGAACTTGTGGATGCCGTAGTCAGCCGGCTCGTCGTATGTTACAGGGGCATCGGTCGTAACAAGCATCAGGCGCGAGCGCGAGCCGAAGTGCGGCGATAGAAGCTGCCCATTCGCCCCTAGTTGCCCCAGACCCGCCGCAACGAACATCGGTATGTACGGCCCACTGCAATCGCTCCCATCGTGAACTTGCCCGTGATAGCCTCTCGACCTTAGGTAGTCGCACAGTTTCAGGCACAACTCCTGCTGCGCCTCGTATGTCTCGAAGCGCGCGATGTCGGAGTCCGGGGCCGGCCCCGCCTGTGTCTTGGCGTAGTCCTGCTCCATCGCAAGGCAGATGGCGTGTTCGTACTTCGCCCAGCGCTTCTTGCCGGCGAAGGTATAGCGCCTGTCGTAGCGAGTGAATCCCACCTCGCCGAAGCCCATCCCGCGCGCCAGTCGGCGGATGTCGTCGGTGAGGTCCTCGCCGGGCACGGGTGTTCCCGTCGGCTCGACCTCGCCGGAAGCCAGCGCCGCCTCGTACATCGGGGTCATGCGCTCGTCGTGCCCTTCCCTGAAGTCGTCGAAGTCTCTCGACTGGTTTTCCAGCGCCCACTTACGGTCCGCGGACTTCTCGATTGCCTGTGTCTCCAGCGGATACTCCCTGCTGTAGAAGGCCACATCCGCCGGATTCTGGGGAATCCCCGGCACGGTGGCAAGTTCTTCGGCAATCGGAATTTCTATGTCAGGGTCTCCTGAGAGCCTGCCTGATCTCTTCACTGTATGGCTTAACGGCTTGACCATCTGATTCCTCCCTCCGGCAACCTGTCCTCGAACCGGTTGCTATCCTTGAATCAGCTAGAGAACACTGAGGGACTTACGCCCTCATCTTGCTTCCGTCAGGGTCGTACAGGGGTTCACGCGCAACCGTTGCCGCCAACCGCTCCCCGAAGTACAGCACATCCACCTTCGTCCCGACCTCGGCGTACTCCACGGGCAGGTAGCCGTACACTATGCCCCTGCCGATGGAATGTCCGTAGTTCGCGCTCGTCACATAGCCCAGCGCCCTGTCGCCATCGACAATCGGCTCCTTGCCCATCACCACCGCGTCCGCGTCGTCCAGTGTCATGCAGCACAGCCTGCGCGTTACGCCCTCAGTGCGAACCTGCCTGAGTGCATCCCTGCCGATGAAGTCTCCCTTCCCCATCCTCACCGCAAACCCAATCCCCGCTTCGTAAGGGTTATACTCGGTGTGAATGTCGTTGCCCCACAGCCGATATCCCTTCTCCAGCCGCAGCGAATCGAACGCGCCTCCGCCCGCCGCAATCACGCCAAGCGGCTGCCCTGCCTCCCAGAGAATGTCCCACAGACGCAACCCCTGTTCTGATGGAGCGTAAATCTCCCAGCCGAGTTCGCCCACATACGAAATCCGCAGCGCCAGCGCGGGCACCTCGCCAATCGTGATATGCCGTGCACCCATGTACGGAAAGCCCTCGTTGCTCAGATCATCATCGCAAACCCTGCTCAGCAGGTCGCGCGCCCGAGGTCCCCACAAGCCGATGCAGCACAGCGCAGCCGACACATCAGTTGCGCTTGCAGAGCCGTCCGGCGGCATCTGCGCCTCTATCCAGGCGAAGTCGTGCAAGCCCATCGCTCCGCCCGTAACTATCATGAAGTTGTCGTCTGCCAATCGCGTAATCGTCAGGTCGCACTTGATTCCGCCGCCCGGCGTGAGCATCGAGGTGTAGGTGATGCTGCCGGCGGGCTTGTTCATCTGATTAGTCGCAAGCCACTGAAGCGCGTCCAGCGCGCCAGGACCATTCACCTCGAACTTGGCGAATGGCGTCATGTCGAACATCGCAACCCGCTCCCGCGTAGCGACATGCTCCGCCGCCACCGTTGGCGACCACTCTCGCGCCTCCCATCCTGAGCGCGTCTCGCCCGTGACAGTCAGCGAATCCAGCAACCCTTCGTTTGCGTCGTACCACTGCGGACGCTCCCATCCGGCGTTCTCGAAGAACACGCCGCCCAGTTCCTGCTGCCGCGCGAAGAACGGCGTTAGGCGCAGGTTGCGCGGGTTCTCCATCTGCTGGCGAGGATGGATGATGTCATACACCTCGCGGTACTGCTGCGCCGCACGCGCCCGCACATACGGGCGAGTGTACGCATGCGGGTGAAATCGTCGGATGTCGCACTCGCGCAGATCGGTTGTCGGCTCGCCGTTCACCATCCACTCCGCGACCGCCTTGCCCACGCCGCCCGCCTGCGTGACCCACACCGCCTGTGCCGACCAGAAGCCGCGCACCTGTGGCGATTCCCCAAGCACCGGAAAGCCGTCCGTTGTGAACGAGAACATGCCGTTGAACTTGCGCGTCAAGCCCACGCCCTTCAGGTCCGGCAGAAGCTCATGCGCCGCCGACATCGCCCGCTCGAAGTGCTGCGGTGTGAACGGCGTCTCAGAGGGCATTACGGGCGCGTCTTCGTGACTGAGAATGTCCTCGGCATCCACGAGCAGAGGCTCGTGATTGTAGTTGCCTATGCCGTAGGACTCGCCTTCTTGCCGGAAGTACATCGCCTCGTCCTGGTGTCGCAACAACGGCTGGCTGATTTCCTCAGTCGCGCCCGCAAGCCCCTCGACAGGCGTAGTAACCGCGTACTGATGCTCCATCGGCGACAGCGGAATTGGCACGCCCGCGTATCCGCCAAGCTTAGGCGCCCAGATGCCCGCGCATGCAACAACGATGTCTGCCTTGATGTCGCCATGCGAGGTATGAACCGCGGTTATCTTCCCAGCACCGGGCAGGCCTCCGTCGATGCTGAAACCAGTAACCTTCACGCCGCCGTAGAACGCAGCGCCGTTCCGCTCTGCCTCCCGTGCCATCGCCTCAGCGGGTCGGGTGGCTTTAGTCTGGATGTCGGACGGCACATACAGTGCGCCGAGGATGCGCTCGGACAGCATCGGGATGAACTCGCGCGCCTCGCTGGAGCTGATGACATGCGCTTCGATGCCCCAGCTCATGCCGTATCCCGCCTTGCGTTTCAGGTCCGCAAGGCGTTCAGATGTCCACGCCACTTCGAGGCTGCCCACATTCTTCGCGCACGGCTCGCCGTCGAGCGTCAATTCGCTCCACAGGTCAACGGTGTACTTGGCAAAGCCGGCCATAGTTTTGGAAGGATTGACCTGAAAGACGAGGCCCGGCGCGTGGGAGGTTGAGCCGCCCGTCTCGAACAGGGGGCCTTGCTCAACCACGACGATGTCTCGCCATCCGAGCTTGGTGAGATGGAAGGCGACGCTACAACCTACGATGCCCGCGCCAACGATAACGGCTCTGGCATGCTTGGGAAGGGTGAAGTCAGACATATCTCAATGTCTCCCAACCAAACCGCAGGTATAAAGAATAGCCTAGTCAGCCGATGCTAACATAAGAATGGCGCGCATGTAAGGGCAATTTTAGCGGAATGCTAAACGAATTTTAGAACGGGGCATGAAAGATAGTATCATGCCTAGTGATCCACGCTAACTCCCAGCACCCCCGGAAGCTCACCCGCGCTCCCCAGCATCATCACAGGCTCATACTCCGCGAGTGCTTCACGCTCTGTGACGCCCGACAGCACGGCGGCAAAGCGCACACCCGCTCGTCGAGCCGTCTCCGCGTCCGTTATGCTGTCGCCGACATACAGGCAATGCTCTCTAGGTGTAGCCAATGCCTGCGTTGCGCGCAGCAGCCCGGTGGGATTGGGCTTCAACTCTTCCACATCCTCCCAGCCGACTATGACCCCAAAGCGTCTGTCCAGACCGTATCTGCGTAAGGTCGCACTAATACGCCGCCGCCGTCCGGAAGACACGATACCAACCTTAATATCCTGACTCGACAGTGTATCTAGCAGCAATGGAACAAACTGGTAAACCAAGGACGCTTCGGACATTATCTCGAACGCCAACTCTAAGAACAGATGTGTGAAATCCTCGCCAAGCTCCGCATGCTCTTCTCCCGCCAGCGTAGTCAGCGTGTGAGGCAGCGACAAGCCAATTGTGCGGCGAATGGCATCATCCTTAGCAGGGGGCAGGCCCAGCCGCCCAAGCGCATAGTTCGCGCACTCGATTACGCCCTCGGAGGAGTCTGCAAGCGTGTAGTCAAAATCGAAAATGACGCTCTGAATATCCGAACCATCCCTCATCCTATTCATCGATGTTGGCTCCTGTTTCACAGTCCCATCAACTCGGCGAGCGTCTTAAGGTCCGGCACTTCGAGGTCAGCACCCGAATCGCCGTCTGCCGGATTGCCGGAAGCGCTGCCCTCACGCTCCATGCCGCTATGCCTGTTCACCCACACGGCGTCCATCCCGAAGCTCTTCGCTGCCTCTATGTCCAGTTTGACGCTCTCCGCCACATGCAGTACACGCTCCTTGGGGATGCCCATGCGCTCGATTGCTAAATCGAAGTTGTTGTGCGAGGGCTTGTATGATCCCGCCTGCTCCGCTGTAACGATATAGTCGAAATCCACATCCAGCGTTCTCGCCGTTCCTGCGAACAGGTCGTCGTCCACATTCGAGACTATACACAGCCTGTATCTGCCTTGGAAGCGCCTCAATGCGTCAATCGTATCCGGGAAAGGCTGCCAGCTGCCCAGAGATTCGGCTAGACATTCCACCTCGGACATGGTGGGGACGAATTCCAGACGAGCGCAGATGCCCCTCACTGTCGCGCGCAGTACCTCTCGGTAGCGCCTGTACTCTCCGGACTTGCCCGCCCTCTCAATTTCGGAGTACAGGTCCATCAGTTCCCCATCGCTCACTCTTATGCCATGCGCTCTCATGACCGGCCGCAGTGCATCTGCGATTCCGGACTCCCAGTCGATCAGAGTTCCGTAGCAATCGAAAGTCAGCGCATCATACTTCTCAAAATCCAGCATTCCCATCTCTCTTTCCTGTGCTCTTCATCCTACTCGTCGATGTTCGATACGCGCCCTTCAGCCTCTAGCTTAATCAGGTGCGCTCGAATCTGACTGCGCGCCGTCTCCATTAGCTGCGGATGTATATTGCCCGCGTAGATTGCGTCCAGCAGCGCGTCCAAGCTACGGTTGCCCGCCTTTACCAGCCCCACGATCTGCTCTTCGCGCGCCAAGCGGTGCGTGATGAGTTCATTGAGCTTGTCCTGCGGTGTGTCTATCACAGGCCCATGCCCTGGTGCAATCAGCCGCGCGTCGTATCCTTGCAACTTCCGCATAGACTCGATGTACGCCGCCATATCCCCGTGTTCGGGGCTGATGACCGTCGTTCCCGTGCCCAAAATCATATCACCGCTGAACAGTACCCCCGCTTCCTTGTGCAGAACGCACAGGCTGCCCAGCGTATGCCCTGGCGTGTGGATTGCCTCCAGCGTAGCTCCGTCTTGCTCCGGCGCATCGCCAGCCGAATTGCCTCTTGGCAAGTCCGTCAACTCCAGCACATCGCCGTCTCCGATCACCCCACCGACCTCTATGCCGAGTTCTTCTTCGATGGCGTCCCTCTCATGCTCGTTGCACACGATAACACCGCCCGTCGCATCCCGCATCCGTGCCGCGCCCCCAATATGGTCGCCATGTCTGTGCGTCAGTACAATCGCCGCGACATCCGGCGAGCCGACAGACCGCCAGAAATCCAGGTAAGCTCCCACCTCCTCGTCCTTTCCATAAGCCGTATCGATAATCGTCGCTCTATCCCTCCCCATCACCAGATACACATTCGGTGCATACACACCCTCATGCGCGCCTTCGCCTACAACCATTTGATGTACACCGGGCGCGATTTCCGTGATGCTTGTTGTCATTGCTTTCTCCTCTTGATATTTCCGACAACTCCGTTCAGCAAATACAATACAGTGATGATAACGCTCTAATCAATCCACATGTCCTTTCCATCCCTCACGACTTCCTCTTAAACCTGTCAAATGACTGCTAAAATCCTCTTGAAATTACGGCTAGCAAGAGTATAATTCCCTGTGGCGTTAAAGAAGGCTTAACATAACTCTTGGAGGGAGCGCACCGATGGACCCCGTCAACCTGTTCGATATGGAAGCCCTTGCGAAGCAGACGATGCCCCACAATATGTGGACATTTGTCGATGCCGCGTCTAATGACGAGATAACGAAGCGGAGAAACAGGGAGTCTTTCGAGCGCATTCTCGTGAACGCGCGATTCCTCGCGGACGTCTCCGACCGCGACATCTCCACTACAGTGCTGGGTGAGAAGATTGACTTCCCCGTGATGGTCGCGCCCACAGGCGGGCAACGGCAGGCACACCCCGAAGGCGAACGCGCCACAGCCACGGGCGCAGGTCGCGCAGGCACTCTCTATACACTCCCCACAAGTTCGGGTTACAGCATCGAGGAGGTCGCTGAGGTTGCCACGGGGCCGTTGTGGTTTCAGCTATACCATCAGGACGATGAAGTAACCGAGATTCTGGTCAAGCGCGCCAAGCAAGCCGGCTACAAGGCAATCTGTCTCACCGTTGACACTCCCGTTGGCAGCCCGAAGGAGCGCGATGTCCGCAACTTGTACATGGCGCAGCCCGGTCTCCACTGGGGCAGCCTTCGCGACAGGCCCGACCTCATCAATCGTAGAAACGTGGGCGTCCCGGACCTTGCGGACTGGGCGCCACCGGGCTACGTGGGTCTCACATGGGACAGACTGGACTGGCTGCGCGACCTCACAGGCTTGCCGCTCATCGTCAAGGGCATCCGCACCGTTGAGGATGCCATTCAGTGCGCTGAGTATGGCGTTGACGGTATTGTCGTATCCAACCACGGTGGCAGGCAGCTTGACGGTACGCCTTCCAGCATCGAGACGCTTGCGCCTATTGCAGAGGCAGTTGGAGACCGTCTGGAGATTTATCTCGACTCAGGCGTGCGGCGTGGCTTGGACGTGCTGAAGGCGCTTTGCCTGGGTGCGCGGGCCGTTCTCGTCGGGCGACCACTCTATTGGGGCCTGGCTTACGGCGGCGCTGACGGCGTGGAACACATGCTCAACATCCTCAAGGTTGAATTCGACCGCGCTCTCGCTTATGTGGGCTGCAGCACCACGGATGAACTCCACCCCGGCATCGTTGACATCCCCGATACGAACTGGTGGCCGCGCAACTAGGCTCTGTTGTCTTTTGCGTCATTCCCGTTTTCACGGGAATGACGCAAAAGATAGCCATTTCGTATCATTTACACCGTCTGAAAGCCACTGGATTCCCGCGCAGGCGGGAATGACAGGCTGAAATATCGAAATATCAACACAACCTAATATCATCTGGTGGCAAAAGAGTAAGTGCCCGCTTCCAGCTTGAGTGCGGAAGCGGGCACTTTTGTTGCACCATTCTGTGTCGCGCAGAATCTGGCATCTACACTAGAATAAAAGGCGCGATGCTTCGCGCTTATCATCTGACTAACTGTAAACGGCGGAGTAATAATGTACCAGGTAGGCGGCTCGACAGCCTGATTATGGTGTCGTTGTGCAGCGATTCTGTCCGCCTAAGTGTGCAGCGATTCCGTCCATTGGTGTAGTTTGCCATAGTATCAGACTACGCTGTCGTTGATGTCGGGCGACCGCGCGCCATAGGTGGGCCTTCGGCGTTGATGTACTTCTTCACCGTGTCTCTGTGTATGCCCAGTTCCCGGGCGATTCCACGCATGGACAGTCCCTTGCGTTTCGCCTTCTGCACCGCTCTCCATCTGGCCGT
>DAOUKP010000006.1:0-160595 GCA_034421195.1 Dehalococcoidia bacterium | reverse complement strand
TCACGGCGTGTCCCTCCAATTCTTCGTCTCATCGACGTTTTGTCACCCGGAAGGATACGCCCTTTCCTTTACTCACGCTTTCTCAATTTCCACAACATCTGATATTAGCTCCTATAAGAAGGCGGTCGAGGGGAAGTCCGTTCGTCGGTTTGGCGCTCGCCCGGGTGCGTATGATGTCACCATCCGCCAATACCGCCTCTATTCCGAGCACTTGATCTCCCATCGAACCGTGCATGGTGGCGGTGTAACCCACGCCGTCAGTTGAAATCGCACCACCGATGGTAGCGATCGGGCGGCTCCACGGGTCGTGTCCCAACAGCATACCGGCGCTGCCCAACGCGGAGGCGGCGTCAGCAAGGACTACGCCTGGCTGGAATGTCCCAGTGAAATCTTGGCTTGACAGTCCTAGCACTCCGTTCATCTTGTCGAGGCTCAAGATGATGCAATCTTCGATCGGGGCGGCAGCGCCGAAGACGCCGGTTCCTCCACCGTAGGGAACGACAGGCACTCGCTGAAGTTGCGCATAACGCAGGACACGGGAGACTTGGATGGCGCTTCGAGGCCAGACCACAGCACGAGGCTGCGCGCTCAGTCGGCCAGCGGCTTGGAATGCGCGGAAAGTTCCAAGGGCGTCGCCGGTGTATCGGCTCATGCGGTAGGGCAGGTCAGTAGCGCCTTCGGAGCCGACAATGCGCCGCAAATCTGCCAGTATGCCCTTAGCCATGCGAATCTACCGGATGGGAAGAAGGAGTCTCACTAATTCGGTCTGAACCGCCAATCGGTGCCGCCGCTTGAGTCTTCAAGGCTCACTCCGCGTTCGGCGAGTTCGTCACGAATCCTGTCGGCTAGAGCGAATTGCCTCGCTGCGCGAAGTTCGCTGCGAATATCCACGAGCAGGTCCACGAAAGGCGCGATGTCTCCACTTGCGCCCGATGTGGATTCATCGAGGTCTATCCCAAGCACACCAACCAATTCTCTCAGGGTCTTTTGCGCCAATGCCGTATTGCTGCCTTGTTCAGAAGAGCGGTTGATTTCCCTCGACAAGTCGAATATGGCTGCCAAGGCTCGTGGCGTATTGAAATCATCGTCCATCGCCTCGACAAACGTCTGTCTATATTCCGAGGCGTCCAGGGTCTCGCCGTCGGCGTGCTTTCCGTCAGAGTTCGCCGCGTTCCTTATCCTCTCTATTGCGCGCTCCTGCGCCAAGATGTTCTGGTCACTGTACACCAGAGGGTTGCGATAGTGTGAGCTGAGGAAAAACAGGCGAAGAGCAGGCGCGGAAAAGCGGCTAAGAGCCTCTCCTACCGTTATGACATTGCCAATAGATTTGCTCATTTTGTCTTCGTTGATGCTGAGAAGACCGTTGTGAAGCCAGAAGCGGGCAAATGGCTTCTGCTGGCTGTAGGATTCGCTCTGAGCGATCTCGTTCTCGTGGTGAGGGAAGATAAGGTCTTGGCCGCCACCGTGAATGTCAACACCCTTTTCAAGGTATCGCATGGACATTGCGCTGCACTCGATGTGCCAGCCGGGCCTGCCGGCTCCCCACGGGCTGTTCCATGCGGGTTCTCCAGGCTTCTGGGACTTCCAGAGCGCGAAGTCCCGGGGGTCTTCCTTCGCTTCGTCCACCTCGACGCGAGCGCCCGCCAGCAAGTCTTCCGCACTGCGGCGGCTGAGTTTCCCATAGTCGTCCTTGCGCCTTACACGAAAATAGACATCGCCATCGACATTGTACGCATAGCCCTGCGTTTCCAGGGACTTAATCATGTCAACGATTGCGGGAATCTCGGTCGTTGCCTTAGGATAAGTGTGGGCGCGCAGCACGTTGAGGGCGTCCATCTCTTCGAGATACTGCTGGATGTTCGATTCGGCGAGCTCGGTCGTAGGAATGCCAAGGTCATTGGCCGCCACGATTATCTTGTCGTCAACATCCGTAAAGTTCTGGATGTGAGTAACAGCGTGCCCCTTGAATTCAAGATAGCGCCTCACCACATCGAAGACGACCGACATCATGGCATGTCCAATATGAGAAGGGGCGTATGGTGTGATGCCACACACGTACATCCGAACATTGCCGTCAGGAGTGGTAAAGTCCTCCTTACGGCCGGAAAGAGTATTGTAGAGTTTCATGTTTTTCGTTCGACTGTTGCTATTGCCAATGCTCCGATACCTTCGCCGCGTCCTAGAAATCCCAAGCCGTCTGTCGTAGTCGCCTTGACATTCACTCCGTCTGCGGGAAGGTTCAGTGCGGCTGCGAGCGAGCGGCAAATGTCGCCTACATGGGGCGCGAGAATTGGACGCTCGGCGAGTATTGTAGCATCAACGAAGGTAACGCGCCAATCAGTTTGCTCAACCACTGCGAGGGTTCGGAGTAGCAACTCTGTGCTTGCGATTCCCTTGAAGCTGTCGTCGTTAGGCGGAAAGTGCGTTCCTATGTCTCCCAAAGCGGCTGCGCCCAGAATGGAGTCAATTACGGCGTGTATCAAGCCATCGCCGTCGCTGTGGCCGGCAAGGCCGCGTTCGTATGGTATCTCGATTCCCCCAAGAATCAGTGGACGGTTTTCGACCAGTGGATGTACGTCGAAGCCAATGCCGGAGCGAGTCGTCATTGGACAACCCTCTTGGCGGCAGCAGTGTTTTCCCTGATAATCGCCCGCGCAATCGTCAAGTCTTCGGGCGTGGTAACTTTGATGTTAAAGTACGAGCCTAGGAACACTTTTACCGGATGCCCAATGGCCTCGACCATTGATGAATCATCGGTAACCGTTTCACGTACTTTCTCGTGTGCCTTTTTAAGGAGTGAGGAATCGAAAATCTGAGGAGTCTGCACTGCCCAGAGCCTGTCGCGTGGAAGTGTACGCTCTATGACATCGCTATCGTCAGATTGCTTTATGGTGTCTTTGACCGGAACGGCGGCGACAGCTGCGCCATTTTCCAGAGCTGCTGCGATGCCCCTGTCCAGGAGTTCAGTAGTGATGAACGGGCGCGCGCCGTCGTGTACGACAACCAAGTCGCAATCTCCAAGTCGCTCCAAGCCTCGTAGAACAGAGTCTTGCCTGCGCTCTCCGCCCGCACAGGCGCTGACTTCTCCACCCGGGTCGTGGGAGGCTATAAGTTCATCTGCCCGACCGACATTGTCCTTTGCGGTTACGAGGACTGTCCGACTGATATAAGGGTGGCTCAGTAGGGTCGATAGGCTGTGCCATACGAGAGGCATTCCGCCCAGCGGGTAGAAAATCTTGTCCACTCCCCGCATTCGGCTGCTTTGTCCTGCGGCGACAACGACTGCGCCAAGTCTGGGAACATCACCCTTTGCCTCGTTGTGTTCGCTCATAGATGGTATCCTAAAGTCAGAAAGTGCAACAAGAATAGCATTCGGAATATCATGAAGTCTATCCTGTACTTTGCTCTAGGCTCGCCTCGCCTTATCCAAGTGTGCGTAATCGTTCTCTCGATTGTTGCGACCGCATTCGTACTCTATTGGACGCCACAGGTCAAAGCGACGCTTCGTTCTATTGGCTTTGTCGCGCAAGTGTTGCCGACGGTTCCAGTTAAGCCTTCGGAGTGGTTTACCGAGACGCCGGAACGAAGAGAAATCTCTTACCCGCTTGACAATGGGGGCGCCGGATTTGCCGACCTGTACATCCCGGCAGGCGGAGGTAAGCATAGCGCCCTGCTATTTTTCCTCGGTGTGAATCCTGCGGGCAAAGACGACGAGCGCGTCGTAAATCTTGGCGACGCAGTGGCGCGGACGGGCATTGTCGTGATGATTCCATGGTCGGAGCGGATGGCGCAGAGGCGCGTCACAGGGCAAGAAGCAGGCGATCTGGTAAGAGGATTCGAACACTTGCGCTCTCTGGATATGGTTGACGAGGATGAAGTGGGAATGGCGGGCTTTTGTGTCGGCGCTTCCCTAATGATGGTGGCTGCCCAGGACGAGCGCATTAGAGACGACGTGAAGGTAGTCAATTCATTTGCCGGGTACTACGAAGCCGAAGACCTGATAGCGTCCGTTGTGACCGCAAGTCGCTTCTATAACGAAGACAGCGAACCGTGGGAGCCGGATAAGCTCAGCGTTCAGGTCGTAAGGACGCATCTTCTTGAATCAGTCGATGATCCCGTCGAGCGTGCCGCGCTTGAGGAGATTATAGATAGTAACGCCGCGCCCTCCAATCTGTCTCCCGATGCGCGTCTCGTGTACGACATTCTCAATGCGCCCGATATTGAGACGGCTCACAGGCTCATAGACCTATTGCCTTCAGACTCTCTTGAAACACTGCGTCGCATATCGCCCAGCGCCAACATAGACAGTCTGAAAGCCAAGGCGCTTGTCATGCATGACCGTCAGGACAACTTGGTTCCTTCAGAGGAATCACGGCGGCTCGTGGATGCCTTGCAGTCGCGTGGGGATGTGCATTACACGGAGTTTTCATTCTTTGAGCACCTCGACCCCTCAACGCGAGTCGGCAATGTCGAACTCGTAAGGGAAGGAGCGAAACTATTCCTGCACATTTACAAGATTATGCGGGAACTCAATTGACGCCGTATCAGCGCAAATTCCTTCCAAGGTCAAAATAAAATAGCGTGGCATTATACTAGGGCTAGGCATAATTGCCGATCATCTTGTCCCGGTAGCGTTTCCTTCAAGGTAACAAAGTCCCTTCCCCCTTGATGGGGGAAGGCTAGGATGGGCGTGAAATCGCAGATGCAGGCGCGATTTTTCTCAATACCTATCCCTGCAAAGGCAGGGGATGGGAGCAAAGTGAATTATGCCCACCGCCAACTATGAGGTGTCCTTTTATCAGGCATGGTAATATTGTTGATATATTGGAATCTATGGAGAAATTTGGCGCTATGGGCAGAAATTACTGGATGGTCTCAACGACACTGGGCGATTTTCAGGTCACGCGAGACAGAGGATACAGCATTTTCGGAATGGGCTCGAAGTATCGGCGCAGGGCGCAGCGCATGCAGCCGGATGACAAGATGCTGCTGTACGTGAGGCAGCTTCGTAAATGGACTGGGGTTGTCAGCGTTACATCGTCGTATTTCGAGGATCGAACGCCTATCTGGAACGTTGGAACGCGCGGAGAGAACTATCCGTATCGCGTAAAGATCAAGCCTGAGATTGTGTTGCGGGAGGAAGACTACATAGATGCGTTGGTGCTTGCGCCGAGAATGGAATACCTCAAGCGCTGGCTGCCTGAGAGCTGGCCTCTAGCGTTCTTCGATACCCTACACCTGATTCCGCAGAGAGACTTCAGCCTTATTGAAGGCGAGATGAAGCGCCTCATCACCAAGAACAGTCGGCGGCACAACCTTCGGAAGTCCGAACCCAAGACCAACGCAACGGCCTTTGAGCCTGTTGCGGCGCGGAGCGATGCTGGACAAAACGATGCTCCAAATTGCGCCAGCGAGGATTCTGAGTAGGCTCAATCGTCCGGCGATTGCTCTGCCGACTATCAGGGAACTCCGTTGCCGAGTAAAGGGCTGTAGTTAGAAATAGCCAAGTCAACGGCGTCTGTGAGATCAAACTGTCATTCAACGACAAAGAGTCTCGGTTCCGAGGAAATTGCATAAGTCCCTTCCCCCTTGATGGGGGAAGGTTAGGATGGGGGTGAAAATGCCTGCATCATCGCTATAACTGCACTTATGCAAGATTCTCCGGCTCTAGGTTGTGTTGACATTCCGATATTTCAGCCCGTCATTCCCGCGCCCTCTCCCGTCATTCCCGCCTGCGCGGGAATCCAGTAGTTTTTAGACGGCGCAAATGATACGCAATCGGCTAATTTACGACTCTGTATTCGCGTTTTCACGAGAATGACGCAAATGTCCACAGAACCTAGTCTGCCAGGGACTCGGCAGGCTGCTCGACAAGGAAGTTCTCATCGTACAGCTCACTCAAGCGGTCGAGAAACTCTTGTGGGATGTCGTCCGTCTCCGACGCTTCTGCAAACTCTTTGAGTTGATGCATGTTGGTGATGTTCGGAAGAACCGAAGCCACCATTCCACCGGACAATGCGAACTTTATGGCAATCTGGCCAATTGTGGCGTCTAAGTTTTCCATAAGAAAATCCAGATGCGCTATCTTGGCGAGCGAGGTGTTCAACCATTCCTGTCTGCGATGGCTGCGATGGTCGCTGGCATCAAAGACCGTATCCTTAGTATAGGTGCCGTCAAGCATTCCGGATGCGTGCGGCACTCGCGTTATCAGTCCGGTCTTCTGCTTCCCCGCCATCGGAAACCACGCACGCGCCGGGTCCTGTTCCAGGATGCTGTAAATTATCTGCATTGCCTGGGCTTCGCGGTACTGTATGGCTGCGGTTCCTTCTTCCTCCCATCCAATGTCGGGTCCGATCGCAAAGCCGTAGTGGAGAATTTTCCCTTCGGCTACGAGTTCGTCAAGCGTGCCGAAAAGTTCATCGTCCTCGATTGCGTCCATCTTAGGATTATGCAATTGGTACAGGTCGATGTAGTCGGTATCCAACCTTCTCAGGCTTTGCTCGCAGGCGTAGCGTATGAACCCGGGAGTCCATTTTTGCGGGCGTTCTTGATGTCCCTCGCGTACGAAAGGTGTGTAGAAATCATAGCCGAACTTGGTGCCGATTACGATGTCGTGGCGCTGCGGCTTCAGAGCTTTCGCTAAAACCTCCTCGCCGTAGCCGTCGCCGTAAGCGTCGCCCGTGTCAAAGAAATTGACGCCTAGGTCAAGTGCCTGTCTGAGTAGGTTGATGCCCTGCGGCTCTTCGATTTTGCCCCACCAGTTCATGGCGACTGTCCATACGCCAAACCCTACTTCGGATACATTGAGATCGGTTTCCCCAAGTTGTCTGTATTTCAAGGAATGTTGCCCTCTATTTACGCTTAGTAGATTATGAAGTGCAATTCCCGGCGTGCAGATTTGCTACGCTGCGGGCGATTTTGAATCCAAAGCCTGGCGTATCAAGTTTGCTTGCGACTCGTAGGCTTCATCGCTTAAAACAGCGCCCAAGTCGCCAAGTCTCACAGCTTGCTCCAGTTCTACCCAGGATTTGCAGCCCCCGTACTCGTCCAGCACGTCTATCGTCTGAGGCATTTCAATCGAATAGACACGAAGTAGTGCCACAGTCAAGGGTTGCTTTGGACGCCAGTGGAGGCGCTTGTTCGCATAGTCAGTCGTCCAGATATGGTACGGAGCTATTCTGTCCAGAGCATCTTGCTCGCTGACCTCGAACCTGTCTGTAACCTCGCACCAGTATTGCAACTTGACCTTTTCGGGATTCCCGTTCTCTGACAGACTCTGCTGCAAGTCAGCGTGATTGGACGCCGTTACTAGATCCTGCCGCTGGTGTTCGTAAGTGGGATAAAGTAGAAACCTCGGATGCACCACCCGGAATTCTTTATCCGATCTATCAATGCCGCCCTTTCGCAGGATGAGAATCTGCTTTCCCTTAGAAAGCGCCTTGACTGCGACGGCCCATTCTTTCAGAGCTAGTTCGGAACTGGTTGGTAGAGGCATAAGCGAAGCACCTATCTGGGTAATTGTCGTGATGGAGCACCGACAATTATAGCGCAACTGGAGCAAATTGGGGACTGAAAGCGTTTCCGGTAACCGTCCCAAATGCAGTGTGGAGTTTCGGACGGAGTTGAGTTGTTCTGCTATTGTCCCTCAATGGCCTCTACGGAGTCTGCCCCGTCCGGGGTGTCCAACCCAAATGTCGAATCGTCCATACGCAGAAACTCCAGGAAGGCATTCTGGGCGGCAGACAGATATTTGTCGTCCCTATAGAATACGGATAGCTGCCGGCTGCACTCCCATCGGCTTACTTGCAGAACTTTGATAAGCCCTGCTGCCAAATCCGGTGTAATCGCGAACTCTGACAGCACACCCAGCCCCAGCCCTGCCGCTACGGCTCTCTTAATTGCCTCGTTGCTGCCGAGTTCCATCGTTACGCGAGGCTCAACCCTGCGGGAGTTCAAAGCAGCTTCGGCTGTTTTGCGAGTTGCGGAGCCGGGTTCTCGCATGATGAAATCATGCTTTCGCAACTCCCTCATGCTGACCTCTTCTTCCTGAGACAATGGATGATCCGGGGCCGCAATAACTACAATCCTATCCTGAACATACGGAAAAGACGCCAATCCTTTCAGGTTGACCGGCGATCCGGCCATGCCCATGTCAAGTTCGTGCGCGTATATCTGGTCGATGACCGCTTGCGTATTCGCAATGGTCAGGGACACTTGGATGCCGGAATGCTCCTGCCTGAATTTGCCAATGAGCCACGGTAGGATGTACTCCCCCGGTGTCGTAGAAGAGCCGATGGTGAGCCTGCCGGTATGCAGCCCCTGAATGTCTTGAACAACGCTGTGCATCTCGTCGGCAAGGGCGAAAATTCGTTGAGTGTAGCTAAACACTGCTTCACCCGTTTCTGTCAGGCGCAGTTCTCGTCGCATGCGGTGCAGAAGGGACGTGCCAAGCGAGTTCTCAAGTTCACGTACTTGAATCGACACGGCAGGCTGACTGATGGAAAGCGCCTGCGCCGCCTTGGAGAAACTTTGCAGCCGTGCCACCATATAGAAAATGTAGAGTTGGTGAAAATTAGTTGAATTCATAAGGCAAAGGTTATAGTTCTCATAAGCCCTTATGTAGTTTATTATACACGAACTTCTTGCATCACGTATCGACAAGTTTCGTGCCCGTTGTACAGGCACATATGTATCTTATGTCATGTGAAACAATAATTCCACTGTTTTGAATAGAGTAAATCGCAAAGATATACTAAATCGCGCTAATCGTACATAAGCTACACCCGCATGATGAATGACGAGCATAAAGACGACAGCCTTGAGTTCGGAGTTTCCACCTTAGCCCTTTCTAAGCAGGTTGACATTTGAAGCGCAAGTCATTTCAATCTCGAAAAGCCCGCTCAGCTGTCAGTTCGAACGTCCTTCCCCTGTCATTCCGAACGTAGTGAGGAATCTCAAATTGCCGCATGCAGGCTTCTTCCCGACTTTAGAATTTTCTCTTCGCTCGAAACGACAAAAATAACTAAAGTCATCGACAAAATTTCAACAGATCCTAGTCATCGTAGCCTTGTATAGGCGCGTTGGCCTGCTAATATACAACACGGACACCTCGCCAAATTACAATCTTGCCTACATTAAAGTTGACGGGAGAGTATGCGAATTGCTGAATAGAGGAATTAGAGCGGCTCTGCTGAATGGCAGTCTGTACAGGCAGCTTTCAGACGAGCCTCAAGAGATATTTTACGCGCTGGGAATTGTGGTTCTATCGGGTCTGGCTCTTGGCCTAGGCCTGCAAAGTCAACCACCGATTACGCTAGAGGGTTCTCCTCCTTGGCTGCTCGTACTGTTCTCCGCTTACACTCGGCTGGCGGGCTGGTTCATGTGGGCAGGCATTGTCTATATTGTAGGTACAAAGCTGCTGGGAGGTAAGGCTGGATTTCGTGCGATACTCAGAAGCCTCGGCCTGACATTTGGTCCCGGAGTACTCGCCGTATTCGCTGGAATCCCGTCTGTCGGCATCGTCTTTCTGTCATTGTCCGCACTGTGGCTTTTTCCGGCTGGAATGGTCGCAATTCGTGAAACGCAGCAGTTCGACTGGGTACGGGCCTTTATATGTGCCGCTCTTGGCTGGCTGGCAGGTATTTTCGGGCTGATGGTGCTTTTTCTGCCGATACAACCAAGCCCTTAATCTGTCAATCGCAGACGTCAACGTATTTCTTCACGATTTGCCATCGGTCGCCCAGAAGATTGCGAATGTTGCGGGAAGTTACAGCTTCTATATCTTCCACCGGTCTGCCCTGCAATTCGGCGAGGCGCTCGGCAATGATGCGAGTGTGCCGCGGCTCTGTCCAATTCTCCCGCTTAGCCTTAAATGGTTGGGGCGCCGCATCCGTCTCGATTACTATCTTGTCCAGCGGTAGCGCCGCTGCGACTTCCTGGAGGTAGGTGTAGCGCAGCAGGGGCCGTGCCAGCGAGATGTAAAATCCTAGGTCTATGGCATTCTTTGCGGTATCCAGGTCACCTTGGAAATAGTGCATTACGCCGCCTACCTCGTAGGCACGCTCCTCCCGGAGCAGACGAAACACCTCATCGTGTGCCTCTCGGCTGTGGAAGACTATAGGGTAACCAAGCTCTCGCGCGAGCCTGATCTGCTCTCTGAAAGCCGTGTATTGAATAGCTCTGTCAGGCGCGCCTTCCATAAAGTCCAGCCCAATTTCGCTTATGACGAGAACCTTCTCCCCGGTGGTTGCGAGCCGCCTCAGATGTGCGTAGGTTCTCTCGTTGAAAGGCTCTCTGATGTCCATTGGATGGATGCCAACCCCGGAAAAGAAGTCGGGAAACCTCTCTGAGAGGGCGATGGTGCGCTCCGAGGAAGGCACAGTGGTTCCTGCGGATATGACGAACGCAACGCCTACGCTGCGTCCGCGTTCCAACACTTCCGAAATTTCGTCATCCTTGTAGGCATCGAGGTGAACATGGCAGTCGATCAACATTTCGTCACTTATTTCCCTGTCCTGAATGTGTTAGCCTTGTATGCAAGGTATTATACAGAACGTCCATTCATTTGGTCCTTATTCCCTCCCATCGCAATCAGCATTCCTCTGAGCATAGATTGAATTTCTTGTTGAACGCCCGGTATGGGCTTTTGGTGCTAGTCTCCTGCGTTGTCTTGGGCGTGTCAATCAGCGCTTGTTCGGAAGACACCCCCGCGCTTCCGCTGACACCAACCTCCCCTCCAAACGATTCTGTGGCTATTGCACGTCCTCTTGAAACAGCGACTCCGGCGCGCCCCGTTTCTACGCCGACGGCCACGCCATTGCCGACGCTCTCACCCTTGCCCGCGGTAACGGCTGTAATACGGACGCCCGAACCTAATTCCGTGCCTGTTGCAAGTCCCACGGCCATTCCAACAGCCTCAATCAGGCAGCCGCCACTCGCATCCGCAACGGAAGGCGACGGAAGGCGTGGCGGCACGCTTAATCTGGTCAGCCGTCAGGTAGTTGAGCATCAGGATGTACATAGGGAAGTATCGGAAACGCTGGCAGCTTGGGGGCCGGGAATTGCCTACAGTAGGCTGATGCGCTTCAAGGGCGGCGCAAGCGTCGAGTTGCCTAGCCTTTCCGTCGAATGTGAGATTTGTCGTGAGTGGAAGATGCCTGACGCTACCACTTTCGAGTTCAGTTTGCGCGACGATGTAATGTGGCAAGACTTGCGGCCGGTGAACGGCCGCCGTCTCGTGGCAAGCGACATCGCGTACAGTTATGAGCGCCAAAGATATGACGGTATGCCGAACGGTGCGCTACTTCACTCAGTGGACGATGTGGAAGCGCCTGGCGATGACTTGCTGCGTGTGAAGCTTCTCGCTCCCGACGCCGACTTTCTCATGGTGCTTGCCAACGGACATACCAAAATTGTGGCGCGTGAAGCCGTTGACCTGAATGGAGACTTGCTCGAAGGACCGACTGTCGGCTCCGGCGCCTGGGTTATTGAGGAGACAGATTCGGATCTTGTATCCGGCTTCAGGAGAAACGAGAATTATTTTGACGAAGGTGCGCCTCTGCTTGATAGGATTCGCGTCCATACGATAGTTGATGAGGACACCGCGTATGCGGCTTTTCGAGTGAACAACGTGGACGTACATCGCCTCAGGCCGGATCAGTGGAAGGAGTTCAGCCAACAGAAGCCGGATGCGTCTATGCTGGCGTTCAAGGAGATTGGCAGGGGATTGGAAGTAGGGTTCAAGTCAACGGAGCCGCCTTTCAACGATCTGAGAGTTCGACAGGCCGCAATGCTAGGTATGCGCCCGAATCGCGCTATCGAGGAGATATGGCAGGGCGCGGCTTACTTGACGCAGGGAGTACCGCTCGCAGATGCGGACTGGCGGTTAGACGATGCAGAACTGGGAGCGTACTTCGATGACCACGCTGCCGCAAGAGAGCTGCTTGCCGAAGCAGCGGAATTTCTGCCAGTCCCTGTCGTCATACAGGTGGGTGACTTCGGCGCGGAATATCGTGCTCACGCGGAGGATGTTGCCGGCGCAATGCAGAGCGTAGGGTTTGAGCCACAACTTGAACTTGTGGACAAGCGGCAGTTTGGAGAAAAGGTCTGGCTAGGCGGATACTACCAGATGTTTGTGGGACCGACGGCGCCGGTTGCCTCCCCGAACGCCTACTTGCTTACGGTGCTGAGTAGTGACGGCGCCTGGAATACCACAGAGCACAGGGATGAAACGATGGATGCGCTGATACTGGCGCAAGCCGGAGAGTACGATTCGGCTAAGAGGCGAGAACTCGTGGCTGAAGTGCAACGTCAGGCATTGAAGAACGCTTACAGGTTCTTGCCTGCCGCATCGGTATCGCTATGGGCTTGGTGGCCTCATGTGCAGGGTTTTGAGCCGAACTTCGCGGGCACAGAGTATTCACACTGGGAGCGCGTGTGGCTGGAGGAGTAAGCGATCTGGGCTTAAGAAGTTTGATCGTCGGTGCTCTGGTTTTGGCTTCTGAGGAAGTTCTCTAGTTCCTGCACCATGGTTTCCGGGCTGGGTATATCTTCTGTCGCAGTCTGAGCTTCGTCGTAACGTCTTTCCAGGCGTCTGACGTAATTGCTGACATCCGGCTGCTTGGCGATTACCTTGTCAACTTCTTCCTGGTAGGCGTTGCCCGCTATATGCAACTCTTCAAGATCCACATCAATATCGATTAGACTGCGGAGGCGGGTCAGCAGCGCGTGGCTGACTTTGGGGTCCGGGGATGTGTTGACATAATGAGGGCAATGTCCCCAGATGCTCGCCTGCGCGATTCCAACCTCAGTGCAGGCGTCGGAGAAAGCCGTGTGAATGCCGGTAGGTCCTTGATAGCCGGAGTTCTTGATGCCGAGCCATTCTGCCTTCTGAGTCAATTCGATCGAACTTGCCCTGCCGGTTACACGAGGTTCACGAGTATGGGGCACTGCGTCGAGCAAAGCGCCAAGGGACACTATAAGACGGACGTCATGCCGCTGCGCGATCGCAGTCAAAATGCTGGAGTATGTGCGCCATTTCAGGTTAGGTTCGGTTCCAATGAACAGAAGCAGGGCGCGAGACTCGTCTTCCGGCGTGTAGTAGTAAAGGTCGTTCTGGGGCCATCGCGTTACGCGCTCACCGCGCCGGTTTACGCGTGACTGCGGCCTGACGTGAGTGAAATCGTAGAATTCTTCCGGGTCGATTTCGGCGAACTTCGTGGCGCGGAGTTTCCTTACGAGGAAGCGCATTGCCCTTGTCGCTGCTTCCGCCGCGTCAGGCCAGCCGGCGAATGCGACGAGCATCGTGGGCAGGTTGGCTCGCGGCACCTCGTGTTCTATCAATCCGTCCGTAGCAGGTTCATTGTTGATCATAGCCCGTATTCTACATCAATCACCATGGCATGCCAAACGAAGTGAACTGTAGATAACCAAGCCGCAACATCTCGTTCCGCTATGCGCTTAACTCTCTCGACTGAGCAATGCAAACGAAGGCTTCTAGGCCTAGACGAAGCTAAGGGCAGAAATAGAAGGATTAATTTAGCGAACCTGACCACGATTCCAAGCCGCCGAAGTGTAGTGAGGACAAGCTCCGTGTGGAATGTTATACCAGTTCTGGCATGACCGCTTCAGCGAAGAGCTTCATTGAATCTTTTATCTCTTCGTTGGTCAAACGACCTCTTCTGTTAAATTCCAGGATGCACTGCGACATCCCCGAAAGGTCTCTGTCCAGACTTCGCAGCTGTTCTATACAGCCGTCGGGGTCATCATAGATTGAATAATTCAGCGCCTCTTGGAAATCCCAGGTAGCCCATCCTCCAACGCCGCTGGTGAAGCTGTGGCGCGATGTGCCTATCGAAGATGCACTTGCATCAGGGGCGGTGTTAACCACATCCTCGTCTCGCCAGTTTCGGGCCATGAGTTCGTGCGCTTTCTTCCTTGTCTTCGCGACGAAGAACGATATGTTCACATGGAACGGCAGAGAGCCGGAAGGCACTCCCAACGGCTTCGCTTCCTCGAAATCACGTATTCGATCGATCATGCGTGGCATCGGCTGACTCAAAGTAGTCCCGATGACGCCCAACCCAAGACTCGCAGCGTAGGGAAAGGTCTCGTCGCTGTTCGCCGCGATCAGCAGCGGAGGGTGCGGCTGTTGCTGGGGCTTCGGCATGACGAGCAGGTCGTTCATCTGCCAGTATTTTCCTTTGAAGTTCGCTTTCTCTTGCATCCAGGCCGCTTTAAGGAGTTCTATTCCCTCAGAGACGCGCTCACGGCTCTCTTCGCTGCTGATGTCTTTCGCCTGCCCAAATGCCTGTCCGGCGGGCGCTCCCCAGCGCCCCCCTAAGCAGAGGTCGAGCCTGCCATTGGTCAGTATGTCACAAGTTGCGGCCTGCGTCGCCATGTGAACGGGGTGGTGGAGAGGAAGCTGAGCCGCAAGCGTTCCAAAGCGGATTCGAGGGGCGTGCTGGGCTGCTGCGATTGCCACCATAAGGGGATTGGACATGGGTCGCCCGGGAAAGAAAACGGATTCTGCAAGCCAAGCCGTTGTGAAACCGAGTTTGTCCGCCAGTGCCACCTGCTCGACAGTTTCCCAGTGACGGCGGGTAACTGACGAACCTAGATACCCGGGGACTTGCCAGAAAGCTCCGAATTGCAATTGTATTGCCCTATCTTTCGTATTTTGGATGACTCGACCAATCGGTAACGGTAGCCTGACGTCAAGGTTGCCTGATGCTCAGGCACTCCTCAACTAGAACGTCGGTCACAACTTGCATCTGACCTGACCAGCCGCACATTTCCAAAAGACGTTCCAATGTGTAACATGCCCAGCGCGTCTGCTCAGTGTCGGGTCTGCCTCCCATGACAAGAGTGGCGATGTTTGCGTTCATCAGCGCACCACAGCACATCGGGCAAGGCTCGAAAGTAGTGTAGAGTACCGCTCCCGACATATCATCCGTGCCAAGCGCAGAAGACGCTTCACGGAGCGCAACTGTCTCTGCATGCGCCGTAGGGTCGTACGTGGTAGGCACAAGATTTCGCCCTCGGGCAACCAAATTGTCGTCCATCACTACCACGGAGCCGACTCCGACATTTCCTTCGTCGGCGGCACGCTGCGCTTCCTCAAGCGCAATTCGCATGAATGCTTCGTGTTCTTGTAGATTCATTTCTTCCTTTCACATCAGCCGTAGCTTGATGGAATGACGAATCGCGCTGAACGCTTTCGGGTTACAGATAGGGTATATTCACTTCGCTTTCGGCGTCAGCCTCAATCAGAGGCGCATCGAGGGGTAGTTCGATTGTCATTTCCGTGTACTCGCCCTGCTTGGAATCTACACTAATCGTTCCTCCATGCTGACGGACGATGTCGTTGGAAATTGCCAGTCCGAGGCCTGTGCCTTTGTCAGTCGGTTTGGTAGTGAAAAACGGATTGAATATCTTGTCTATGACGTCGGGCGGCATACCACCGCCATTGTCCTTGATGCGGATTTCGACATTTTCTTCGCCTTTTCGAGTCGAAATCCATAGTGTGGGCATGTATGGTTCGCCGTCTTGAGACTCTGCTTGCAGCGCCCGGCGTCTTTCGTCGGTGGCGTCGCAAGCGTTTCCAACCATGTTGAGGAATACGCGCCCAAGGTCTCTGGGCACGACATTTATCTCCCCCATACTCGGATCGAGGTCATGCTGAAGGTCGAGTTGGAAGTTAGAATCGAGCGCCCTCGCGCTGTGATAGGCAAGACGGGCATGTTCGTCCAGCAGTCCGTTAATGTCTGTCAGTCTTTGCTCACCTGTGTCCCTGCCCATCATGAGCATGTCGTTAACGATGCGATTTGCGCGGTCGCCATGTGTCCTGATACGTTCCAGGTTGCTCGTGAGGTCCCCGGAGATTTCCTGTATGTAATCCTTGTCCTCGTCGCCTATATCATCGCCGACTTCCACAAGAATCTCGTCTAGTTCTTCGAGCAGCTCTTCCGATGCCTCCGAGAAGTTCTTGACAAAATTGAGGGGGTTCCTTATTTCATGAGCGACGCCTGCTGTCAGTTCACCAAGAGCAGCCAGCTTTTCACGCATGACAATTTGATCCTGAGCGCGCTCCAGGTCTCCAAGTACACGCTCAAGCTCCTCATTCTTTCCTTGTAGTTCCTCGGCAAGCTGCTCCACGAGGTTCAGGCGTTGTGCCTCCAGTGAATTGCGCCGGAAAATCTCCAAAGCGCGTGCCATGTCCGCGACTTCATCACGCCCTTTCATTTCTACTCTGGATTCCAGGTCCCCGGCCGCCATGCGGAGCATCCAGTCCGAGAGCATCTGAATTCGCCTGAGCAACATGCGACCGACAAACAGCCAGGCAATGAGTAGAGCGCCTACGACGCTAAGCGCGCTAATCGCAAGCAGCAGCGTGCGTCCTGTAAGAATTGCCTGAGTTGATGCCTCCGTCGCGTCGTCCGCGCTGGTACGGGCGGTATCCACCAGGGCATCGACCTCTTGGACGAGCGCAAGAGCCACTCCTCGGTTCAGGGTGAGCAGGTCCTCCTGGTGCTGAATTATTTGCAGCTGTCGTTCAAGCAAATCAAAGCCGTTATCGTCTCCCGTGCCCAATTCGCGCAGGCGGCCGATTAAGGGAGTGACTTCGGCGTGTATAGCGGAGTCTTCAAGCGCGGAAAGGTTGCGGTCTATACTTCCTGACGCAGATTCAAACCGTTCTCTCAAAGGCTCTATTAGCGGGGCAGAGGAAATGGAGAATGCGCTCTCCAATATCTGGTTCGCCGTGGTAGCATCCGCATGCAGACCGGCGACACTGCGGTAACGGGCAAGTTCGGCCTCAGAGAAGTGCTCTTCTCGCCCGGCAGGCGGCTCTGTGAAGCTGCTGTGTCCGGTCATAGTGTAGAAAAGCTGGTCGTCCACGACAGGAATCATGATGTCGTCTATCTGGACCCGTAACTCTGTTAACTCGGCTCTTAGAGCTTCCTTTTGTATGTTCAGCTCGAAAATCTCCGACATATCGTTCTCTATGGCGTCAATCCCGACTGTCAATGTGTCCACCTGGGCACGAATGCGTTCGGAACGGGTGTCGTCACCATAAAGGGACTGGAAGCTCTGGGCCCCGATGTCGCTGCCAATTCCTGGCATATTGAAGGGTTGGGACCCGAAATCCCCACCGTTGGAATCCTGGGCGTTCACTCCGAGTACCTGTAGATGCCCTTCAAGAGCTTCCCGTGCCTCGTCAATACCGGCAGCGACGGCAGCAAGCTCATCCGGGGTCGTGGCAGCCGTCAGTCGTGGAGCGGCGTTCACCAACGTTCCGCTGTGCTGAGCAATTCCGAATGCGGCAACCACCTCCGGAATGCTGCTATCGTTGACCTGGCTTTGAGCCTCGCCAACGCTGTTGAAAGAAAACCACCCGACAAGACTCGCGGCAACGGTCAACGCTACCGCTGCGCCAATTGCCAAGTACAATTGCGTAGAGATTCTGTAGCGGCTTTCGAATATCCGCTTAAGGGGCGTGAATCCCGTCTCAGTAAGAATTGGAATTCTCCTGCTCTAGTTGCTGCGAGTCAAAGTTCCCACAGGGTAATACTCGCCGTCATTGCCGATTACCGTAAGAAATACTTCGTCCGAACCCTGATTGTCATCTCCGTACCGTAGATTGAAGCCGTCAAGATCAATAGAATCCGCGCTATTCAGAATATCGAGGAAGCACTCGCGATCTACTTGTGGGCCGCATCTTTCCAGACCTTCTATTGCCAAGCGCCCCGCGAGATAACCCTCGAAGGAGACAAACCCCGGAGTCGCTGTCGGATCGTATTCCTCAAGGGCGTTCAGATACGAAAACACGATAGGGCGCGAATTGTCGGTCGGGAAGGGCACAACTTGTGTTACATATACACCGGCGCCGTCCGGCCCGAGTTCTCTTGCGAGGGCGTTGCTTCCAACGAATGAAACGGTCATAAAGATGGGATTGATTCCTATATGCCTCGCCCACGATACCAGCGCGGCGACCGGCTCGTATGCCCCAATCATGATTACAGCTTCGGGAGCGCCCTGGTTTAGGTCCAGCAGCGCCGCCTTCACTGCCGTGGTATTGCGTGGGTAAAGTCCAATAGACACTGGTTTCATGTCTCGGCGATCAAGTGCGAGCCGCACGCCCCGATAGCCGGCTCGACCGTAGGAATCGTCCTGAAACAGAACTCCAATGCGAGTGACTCCCAGGTCTTCGGTCAGGCGAGAGACCATTTCTTCGGTCTCTTGGTAATAGGACGCGCGTAAGTTAATTATGTTTTCCCATTCGTCGTCGCGCAGAAACTCAGCGCCCGTAAATGGTGCGATAAAAGGCACGCCCACGTCGGCGGCGACAGGAGTTGCCGAGCGCGATGTCGGAGTGCCCACTTCGCCAATAAGGGCAAAGACGTCCTCTTCCTCTATAAGCCGCAAGGTGTTGGCAACGGCGGCTTCAGGTTCGTATGCATCGTCGAGAGTCACGAGCTTCAGGACTCTGCCATGTACTCCTCCGGCTTCGTTGATCTCACTGAATGCGGCTTCGATGCCGAGACGCATGTTGGTGCCGAGTTCCCGAGCGGGACCGCTGAATGCCGCTGACTGCCCAAACAAAATGCGATCATCGGACACCCCGTTTGATCCCTGCGGAGAGCGCGGTGTTTCAACAGACGCAGCAACTCGCTGCGCGCCCGTGGGACGATTCTGTGCGTCCGATGTATCGACGACTTGCTCGGAGTTGGTCTCAGAGCAGCCGGCGGAGAAAGTGGCAACCAGAGTAACGAGAACAAAGGCGGCCCCAATCCCCAATCTGGTCAGTGGAGCCGGGAATCTCATGTATCTCTCCGCTTCACCATCGTCAAATGATTCCTTTCGCTCTCGCGCCTGTATTCCAGTTCATCCATCATGGTTTTTACCAGATGAATGCCCAAGCCCCCAATGGGCCTATCTCCCATCGGTGCTTCCACATCAGGTGCGGGCGCGTCTGTCAGCATATTGAAAGGAGGGCCACTGTCGATTAACTCTATGGTGAGAGCATGGTCTTCGGACTTAATGATGATTTCAAATTCGCCGCTCTCGCCACGATACGCATGATTGACTATGTTGAGACCTAGCTCTTCAATTACGAGATTCGCAGTGAATAGCAGATCGGGTGGCCAATCTTCCTGGCTGCTGAGGGATTCAATCGCTTCGTTGATGCGATCTAGCGCGTCGGGCGCGGCTTTAATCTTTAGAGATACTTTTGCGCTCAAGCGGGATTCTCACTTCGGCAAAGGGCTAAACAGGTAATGTCGTCGGATTGCGCCGCGCCCTCTGCGAACTCGCTCACTGCATCGAATATCGTGCGTGTGGCTTCACTCGATCCCTTCGGTGCGGAATTTGCAAATACTTCGCGCATTCTCTCAACGCCAAACTGTTCGCCTTCGTTGTTCATAGCTTCGGTAATGCCGTCTGTGTAGAGGAGGATGGTTTCCCCTGGATTGAGCGTTACCGTGTTCTGTCCGTATTCAAACCCTGGAATAATGCCCAGAGCGATTCCGCCAGTCAGAGGTAGCAGTTCCGAACTTCCATCAGCTCGGACCAGAAGTGGAGCGTCATGGCCTCCGCTTGCATAGGTGAACTCTCCGGTTTCCGGATTATACACCGCGTAGAGCGCCGTAACGAACATCTGCGTTTCATTGCCTTCGTGGAGCAGAGAGTTGACCTCTCCGAGCACCAATCCGGGCTCAGGGTTGCCAATCGCGGCGCCCTTCATCCAGGTGCGGCTGGACATCATAAAAAGAGCGGCTGGTACGCCCTTATCGGATACATCCGCGATGGCGAGTCCGACGCGGTCGTTCTCTAGGTTCACAACATCGAAAAAATCGCCCCCCACGTTGCGCGCCGGCTCCATATTCGCGAAAACTTGGTAGCTTGCGCCTTCTGGAAATGCGGTGGGGAGAATGGACTGCTGTATGCCGCTGGCGACATCAAGCTCATTTTGCAGAGCCACGAGCTTATCGCGGGACGCGAGCGCCTCTCGCCACTCTTCAAGATGGCGCAGCGTTCGCTCGATGGTAAGTCGCAAGTCTCCAAAGTCCAGGGGCTTGGTGACGAAGTCGAAAGCGCCCCTGTTCATGGCGGTGCGTATGTTTTGCATATCGCCGTAGGCGGATACGATTATGGAGCGTATATCAGGCTTTACCTCAGCTATCTGCCCCAAGAGCGTAAGGCCGTCCATCTGGGGCATGTTGATGTCTGAGATTACCATGTCGATGTCTTCGTCGCGGCCTAGCACATCCAGAGCTTCAATGCCGTTCTGGGCGAACACGAACTCATACTTGCGCCTGCGAATGTCACGCCGCATCCGTTGAAGAACCAATGGTTCAACATCGGGTTCGTCGTCAACGACCAGAATTTTGTAAGTGGCTTGCCTCACGAACATCCTCCGATCACACCATTCGGGAAAGGAAATCTAGTGAACATAACCCATTTTCTTAGTAAGCATCGGCTACCCGATCGCCTGAACCGAGTGTCTCCCAGAGAAATGGGCGTATCCTACACTCTCCCTAACCGCCGAGTGCTCCGAGTGCGTCCGCTCGACTGGCATGTACGGGGATAATTTTGTCGAAGCCGCTAATCTCAAAGACCTCGCGAATCTGCTCCGAAAGCGAGCAAACCGCAAACTTGGAGTTCTGTCTTTGGAGGGCGCGAGCAGTCAGCAGAACTACTCGAAGACCTGCGCTGCTTATATAAGACAACTGCTCACAATCAAGAATTACAATCCTGTCACTTTCACTGATCGCAGCCTCTAATGCCTGTTGGAATTCGCTGGCATTAGTTCCATCGACTCGATCCTCCGCCATCGCAACTAGAGTTTCGCCTTCTCTCTCTATAGTGACTTTCACTGATACTGTCTCCTTGCCTTGCAGGGTAACTGAAGTAGGGTCAAGTTGGTTGGGAACATTCTACAATAAAGAGTTAATGTTGAAAAATCCCGCAGGCTCGCTTCCCTGACTGATATGAAAATAAATCGAGCCTCTACCGTATTGTTCAATGTTGAATTAGATTACCAATAACATACCACAAGCTGCTTCATTTATCATACTACTTTATCCTGATGAGAGAAAATTGTATGAGTCCCTTCCCCCATCAATGGGAAGGTTAGAGCCTGCCCTCGCGGAAGCGGGGGATGGGGTGAAAATGCCTATATCGTCGCTATAATTGCACTTATGCAAGCTTCTTCCTGATGACCAATGAATTTTCATCGACACCGCACGGCTGATGCCACTCAGTGTCCGGTCGTCTGTCTTTGATTTTGCCTCTCGTTTCTTTCAGGAATGACCTGTTCCTCTCATTCCAATGCGCCCGCTCCCCCCGTACCGCGTCGTCTGTATCAATTCGTGAATGAGTTCTCAGAAGAGTAATCGAAGTAAGTCTCATGTACAAGTTGATGAAGCTCCCGACAGTCCGCGTTCACTTGTGCAAGCAAAGCCCGTTTGTCGTGCTGTTCCTCCCACTCGTGCATTGTAGCGGCCAGGCGACTTGCGAGTTCCTTCACATTGTCACTTGATCTCTTATGGGGCCCATTCCCGATGGTCGAAACTTCATACAACGCCATATCTAGGGAGCGAGTCAGCGAATGAGGCAGAAGAATATCAGTGCTCAAGAGTTCAATCACGCTCTCAGGCTTCACTTCGATACTATAGGTGCGATTATGGGCATCAAGAGCATGGTATAGACGCAGCATGCTTATCCAGTCGTCGTCCGAATGTTCTCTGCCGAGCTCGTCCAATTCGAGCTGTGCATTGAGCAGTCCGGACAGTAGTTGAGCGCGCTCGATGAAGTATCCGAGCTGCATGAAGTGCCATCCCTCATCCCGGTACATGGTCGCTGAGGCTATTCCCGCAAAGGTGTTTAACTGGCCAACCATCCAGGTGTAAAAGCCCTCTGGTGATCCTCTCCAAATCTCCTGGATATTCATGCCCTGTACTTGCAGATATGCCATATTGAGGCAGGACCACATCTCCGCGCTGATGCACTGGCGCATCTGACGCGCATTTTCGCGCCCCTGAGCGAAACAATTCCAAACAGAATCCGGGTTAGTTCGCTCGAAAGTCAGATCGTCTGCTAGCGTGTATGAATCCGCCAGCAAATAGTCATCGCTGTCAGTCAGCACATTCCCTCCGGCGGGGGGCGTCTTCCCGATGCTGACATAGATTCGATTCCAGCCTGAGTGAATTTCAGGAATCGGGCGGTCAACTAGAGCTTCCGACTGCATTTTCAACATGCCGCAAAGGTGTTGGGCGCGCTCCAGGTAGCGGCTCATCCAGTATAGTCCTTGTGCGCTGCGAGCGAGCATGCCGTTTAGTCCTCTCCGTCGTATTCTTCCGGCATCAGCACGAACTCGGGGTAAGATTCCATCCCCAGTTCGCCGCTGTCCTGTCCTAGCCGCTCAACCCGTGTGGAGACTCGGACGCCGACAGTCAGGCGCAGCAGATGCCACAGCAGGAACGAGCTTATGAACGCGAACGCGCCTATAGCTACGATACCGATTAGTTGCGTCAGGATGTTGCCGCCCGCCGCGATGGAGACTGCCAATGTCCCCCAGATGCCCACCATTAGGTGCGCGGGTATCGCGCCGACCACGTCGTCTATCTTCAGGACTTCGAGGAGCTTGATGCCGCCGGTGCAGATGCCGCCTCCGATTGCGCCGATGACGACCGCCCAGTAATGTTCAGTTATGTCAGGCCCCGCCGTGATGGCGACCAGCCCCGCGATTGCGCCGTTCAGTCCGGCGAACAAGTCCATACGCCCCAGCAGCGGGCGCGAGAGCGCGAATGCCGCCATGACGCCTGCCGCCGCCGCGAGGTTGGTGTTCACGAAGATATGGCTCATTGCAACCACATCCGCGGCGCTTCCGAGCGCGAGCTGCGACCCGCCGTTGAAGCCGAACCAGCCCAACCAGAGGATGAACACGCCCAGAGTTACGACAAGGACGTTGGACGGGGGAGTAGCCCTGACGCTGCCGTCTCGCCGGAACTTGCCCAGCCTGGGTCCCACCACTATCGCGCCTGCCAGCGCGGCCCAGCCGCCGGTGCTGTGTACGATTGTGGAGCCTGCGAAGTCCTGAAATCCCATCGTAGAGAGCCAGCCTCCGCCCCATGTCCATGCGCCCACGATGGGATAAATGAATGCCGTCAGTATCAGTATGAACAGGAAGAACGACCACAGTTTGACGCGCTCCGCGAGCGCGCCGGAGACGATGGACGCGGTAGTCGCCACAAAGACCATCTGGAAGAACCAGTCGGACATAGTGGAGTAGCCCTGTTCCGCCAGCGCGGGCGTCAGGCTGCCGTCGCCCGATACCAGCGCGATTTCGTCCGTTGAAGGCCCGTAGAGAAGCCTGAACGAACCGATGATACCGCCAGTGTTGGCGACGTCGATATACATCAGGTTGTAGCCGATGAAGTAGAAGGCAAGTCCGGCGATAGAGTATATGCCGATGTTCTTCAGGCATATCATGGAGGCGTTTTTGGTGCGGACAGAGCCGGACTCCAGCATGGTGAATCCTGCTGCCATCCACATCACCAGCGCGCCCCAGATGAGAAACGCGAATGTGTTGAAGATGAACGCCGTCTCCACGTCCGGCCCGGCAGCCTGCGCGATGCCGGGCCTGCCCAGGAGGAAGCCTAGCGCCACGATCGCCGAACCCGCTATACCGATTGCGCGGATGCGGCTTGCGAAAACATTTGAGAGTGTAGCCGAAAAAGCTTTCATTTCGCGCCCCGTTCACTTGTGAAGCCAAAATGTACGAACGAATCTGTTTCAGCGATATTGTGCCAGCTACTCTTCCAGCACCCACATGTCTTTGCCGCCGCCGCCCTGACTGGAGTTCACCACTAGGCTGCCTCGTTTCAGTGCGACGCGACACAGCGCGCCCGGCACGATGCGGGTCTTTCGTCCATGCAGCACGAACGGGCGCAGGTCCACATGGCGCGGCTCGAACTGCCCGTCGATGAAGCAGGGCGAGCGAGACAGCGCCAGCGTCGGCTGGGCGATGAAGTCCGATGGGTTGGCACGCACCTGCTCGGCGTACTCCTCGCGCTCTCGCGCCGTGGCGTGGGGGCCGACAAGCATGCCATATCCGCCCGACTCGCCGACGCGCTTCACCACCAGTTCTTGGAGGTTATCGAGCGTGTATTCCAGGTCCTCCGGTCGGCGGCATAGGTATGTCTCTACATTGGCGAGAATCGGCTCCTCGCTTAGATAATAGCGAATCATGTCCGGTACATAAGCGTAAACGCTCTTGTCGTCGGCAACGCCCGTTCCCGGAGCGTTCGCCAGCGTCACATTTCCTCGCTTGTACGCTTCGACTAAGCCCGGAACGCCAAGTAGAGAGTCGGGTCTGAAGGCGAGAGGGTCTATGAAGTCGTCGTCAACACGCCGGTAGATGATGTCAACGCGCCGCAGGCCTTTGGTCGTCCTCATATAAACGAACCCGTCACTCACAAGAAGGTCACGTCCCTCCACCAGTTCCGCCCCCAGTTCGTGCGCGAGAAACATGTGCTCGTAAAATGCGGAGTTATAAACCCCCGGCGTAAGCAGAGCGATGGTAGGGTCTGTCGTCCCGTTAGGCGCAAGTTCGCGCAACGTCTCCAATAGCACGCTTCCGTAGTGCTCCACTTCCAGCACGCGGGCGCTTCGGTAAAGACGGCGGAAGCTCGACTTCACGGCCTTCCGGTTGGCTATCATATAAGAAACCCCGGACGGTACGCGCAGGTTGTCCTCAAGTACGACGAATCCGTCGTTGGTGCGCAGAATATCGCTGCCGCAAATTGAAACCCATGCGCCATAGGGCGCCGAAAAGCCCTGCATTTGCTGTCGATACTGTGGGCAGTCAAATACCATGTCCTTCGGCATTACTCCGTCGTGAACTATCCGGGGCACTCCTTGGCGATCCTTGACTTGGGACTGACCATAGACATCCTCAAGAAATAGGTTCAGCGCCTTGATGCGTTGAATCAGCCCGCTTTCTATCTCCTTCCAGTCTAAGAAAGGCAGGATGCGCGGCACACAGTCTATGGGAATAATTCGCTCTTCAGCTTCTTCGTCTCCATAAACCGTGAATGTAATTCCCTCGTTTGAGAACGAACGAGTTACCCGTTCCTGCACAGCGGCAAGTTCTTCGGCAGAAAGCTCGCTCAATGTGTGGTAGAGTTGCGAACAATGCTCGCGAGGCGTTCCGTCATCAAGGAACACCTCGTCGTAGATGGCGTCATCCAGATTGTAGGCGTCAAAGTTCATAATAGTCGTTTATGCGGAAGTTCCTATGCGCCTCTATTAGGAGCAAGGACTGTGTGGCTTGAGAATCCACTGAATAGACAAATTCCCACCAGTTACTCGGATAAGATAGAATTAGCCGGAAAGGTGGAAGTGACTTAAACAGCTTCATGTATAAAGTTCAGTGTATTTATCGCGCATACTATCATGTTATTATGGTTTTCGTAAGACATGGTGAACTCTAAACATCTGAAATTTGGTGCGTTACTGGGCCGAGCCTTATTTAAGCTGGAGGTAAGACATTTATTATGCTGAGATTCTCTGAAGAAATCATTCTACTGTTGCTAAACGATGGCGATGGACGATTCGCCCGTGTGCCAAAATGGTCTCTGGATTACGCGCTCGCCGGTGGAGTGCTGATGGACCTTGCGCTCGAAAACCGAATCGACACCGATCTGCAAAATATGATCCTGATTGATGACACTCCCACCGGAGACAATCTTCTGGACCAAACGCTTTCTGAGATAGCTCAGGGTAAAGAGCGCAGCACGAACTACTGGCTCGAACATACCGCGGACAGGGCGGACGCCATTCGTGAGGAAGCGCTGAAGCGACTGATTGACCAGGGAATTCTGGAAGTGGAGAATGACCGCTTCCTATGGGTATTCCGTTCGCGGCGCTACCCGTCCATTGACGGCACGGCTGAGCGCGAGGTGAAGTTGCGCATTATGGGCGTGCTTTTCAGCGACGAAATTCCGACGCCTCGGGATGTGGTTATCATTTGCCTCGCTGACGCCTGCGGCATCTTCAAGAGCCTGCTGTCGAGGCGAGAGCTGGAAAATGTGGCTCCTCGCATCGACCAAGTCCGCCGGCTTGACCTCATTGGGCAGGCTTTGTCGAAAGGCATTCAAGACATCGAGATGTCCATTGCCGCCTCAGTGCAACCGCACGCCTATTAAGAGTGGAGAGTTCACCTTCTGTTCAACCTGGAAGTGTGCCGAAATTCTTTCCCCGCAATACATGCGAGACCATTTGCATCGATTGCGGGGATTTTCTATCCACTCCGCCCGGCTCCGGGTCTGTCAGTGGCTTTCGGCCCGCCCAACAGTTCACTTCAATAGAGGCGGGCATAATTGCCATTAGTATCGTCCCTGCACCCTTTGGGGGAAGGTTAGGAAGGGGGATATGATGAGTAACAGCCAGCCCTAGCTTCAGTCTTCCCCCGTTTCCATTGGCCTAGAGTTTGAGTTAGACTATTGACCATTCCGGACCGAAATTCTAAGCGTCGGATGCTCTCCGATTGCGTCTAGCATCCACTCAGACTGATTTAATCCCGCGATTGAGGTATGACTTGCAAGTGTTCGCCGAGCAGCAGCATGAAGGCGCGCTCTCCGACCTGCGCGTGCTGGACTTCACTCACTACATCGCGGGCCCTTACGCCACCAAGCTGCTGGCGGACTATGGGGCGGACGTGTTGAAAGTGGAGCGGCCGGGAAGCGGGGATGCCTCGCGCCGGTTAGGACCGTTTCCGGGAGACATGCCACATCCTGAAAAGAGCGGGACTTTCCTGCACCTCAACACCAACAAGCGCAGTCTTACCTTGAATCTCAAGTCCCCGGAGGGACGGGATATCGTCAAGCAGCTTGTGGAGGATGCGGATGTAGTCGTGGAGAGTTTTCGTCCCGGTCAGATGCGTTCTTACGGCCTCGACTACGAGATACTGCGCGCAATTAACCCACAGATTGTGATGACTTCCATCTCCAACTTCGGGCAGACTGGTCCGTATAAGGACTTCAAGGCGTCGGACATAATCATCTACGGCATGGGTGGCGAAATGTACTCCACCGGACTGGAGGACCGTGAACCTCTCAAGCTCGGCGAGCATGTAGTCCTATACCAGGCCGGAGCGATCGCCGCTACCGCCACCTTAGGCGCTGTCTTCGCGGATGGTAGCCAGCATGTCGATGTGTCCTTGATGGAGACACAGCTTGGATCGATAGACCGAAGAATGAGTATGCTTCTGGCATACCAGTACAATGGCGAAATTTCAAAGCGCAGCGCGACCGCAACCGCGGGTGGCTATCCGAATGGCGTCTTTATCTGTCAGGACGGCTATGTGCAGATTGCGGGTGGGCGCAACTACTTCGACCGCGTGGTCGTGATGATGGGCGCGCCGGACGTGCTTCTGGAGGAGCGTTGGTACACTCCTGAAGCTCAATACGACCCGGAGCTTGAAGATGAGTTCAACACTTACTTCATCCCTTGGTGTCTGGAGCGAACAAAGCGCGAAATCTGGCATGTGGCGCAGGAAGTGGGCGTGCTGAGCGCTCCGATCAACGCTGCGTCAGACTTCGCAGGCGATAGTGAATTCCATAAGCGTGGAGCTTTCGCCGAAATCGAACATCCCTTTGCGGGAAATCTGACATATCCAGGCAGGCCGTTCATAATGAACGAATCGCCTTGGTGTGTCAGGCGTCCGGCGCCGCTGCTTGGGCAGCACACCGATGAGGTGCTGTGTAGTCTGGGATACACAGAGGGGAAAATAGAATTGCTGCGTGAGCAAGGCAGCATATAGTCTTGTCGGAGACGAACACAATGGCGCGACTGCCTCTCGAAGGCCTACGTATTCTGGATATGACCGTCGTCTGGGCGGGAACTTACTGTGCTACCCTGCTCGCAGACTTGGGCGCTGAAGTTATACGTCTGGAATCCATCAAGCGACTGCCTCCCATTACACGCGGATACATTCCTTATCCGCCCAAAGAAGTGATTGAAGGGCTGCCCGCATTTGTGGCTGCGATGCCAGGACGAGATCCCGGCAGGCGTCCGTGGAATCGCTATCCACTCTTTAACGCTCATGGGCGCAATAAATTGGGCATGACCGTGGACTTGACCCAGCCATCGGGAATGGACATCTTCAAGCGACTGATAGCCGTAAGTGACGCATTTGTCGAGAACAATGTTACCGAAACTATGGACAAGCTCGGCATATCCTACGAAATGATGCGCCAAATCAACCCGCGCATCATCATGCTGCGGATGCCCGCGTATGGCAATAGTGGAGCGTACAGCAATTTCCGCTCGCTCGGAGTGCATATGGAAGGCGTAATCGGTCATACCGTCGTGCGCGGCTATGAAGATATGGACCAGTCGTCTAGCACAAACGTGTACGCCGCAGACGCCGCCGGTGGCGCTCAAGGGGCGTTCGCCATGCTCGCGGCGCTGCACTTCCGCAAACGCACCGGCAATGGACAGCTGATCGAACTGGCTCAGGCAGAGAATATGATGCCCTACGTCGGCCGCTACTTCATGGACTACTCGATGAACGGTCGAGACAGCAGTACGCTGGGAAATCGCCACACAAGCGCGATTCAGGGCTGTTATCCGTGTGCGGGTGAAGACCGCTGGGTGAACATCACCCTGTTCGATGACAGTGATTGGGTAGCGTTCTGCGGCGCGCTCGGCAATCCGGACTGGGCGCTGGACGAACGATTCTCGACCAACTCCGGCAGATACGAAAACCAGAGCGCGCTCGACTCTCATATCTCCCAATGGACGCGCAAGCATGGACACTATGAAGTTATGCACATCCTACAGAATGTGGGTGTGGCGGCAGGCCCCGTAATGGACCAGCGCGACGCTTTCGACGACCCGCACCTGCAGGAGCGCGGCGTATTCGAAGAGGTTTACCACGAAGATGTGGAGGGCTCACACCTGTATGTGGGCGCGCCGTACCGGATGTCCGACACTCCAATCAGGATACGCAGGGGACCCGTTCAGTTGGGGCAGGATAACGAGTATGTGTATAAGCAAGTGCTGGGCGTGAGCGACCAAGAGTACGCCGAACTGGAGCGCTTGGGACACATCGGCATGGACTTTCCACCCGACGAGGAATAATTGTTGAAAGGAAGTCAATCGCAAGAATCTTGCTGCAATTTTTCAATCGTCATTCCTGCGAAAGCAGGAATCCAGAAGCCGTCGCTCACAGATTGGGCTAATTTGCATTTGTGAAGCATGTGCCCGACTACGATTGGTTATCGTCTCTACTATTAGGCAAAAGAAGTGAGCTAGCTATCCGAAGGATACTCGGAAGAGGCCCTTGGCCTCTTGTCGCCAGCTCGTTCAAACATATTCAATGTATATAGTGTTGACGGCCCTGTCAATCACTGCTACGCCAGCGGCGGTATAACGCCCTCACCGCGCAGCGCGTCAACCTCCTCCACTTCATAGCCGAGTTCCAGCAGCACCGCCTCGGTCTCTTCGCCGAAAGTGGGAGTAGCGCCAAGAGCCGGTTGCGTCTCGCTCAGGCGTGGCGCAACTCCGGCGTGTATTACCTCGCCCAATTCAAGAGTATCCTCACCCACGATGAGTTCCTGCTTTCGCGTGTAATCATCAGACAGAATGCCTGCAATATCGTTATTTCGCGCCGCTTGGATTCCGGCTAAACGAAGTTCGGAGAGCCAATCTTCTGCATTCCTTTGAATCAACACTTGGCTAATCGCATCTGATAACAAGGAATCGTTCTTATAGCGAAGTTCATCTGTGGCGAACTCCTCGCGCTCCAATAGATGAGCGAACGCCTCAATCTCCGTTAGTGCTTGCCAATTTGCCTCGGCTAGCGCCAACCATCCGTCCGCGGTCTCGTACAGACCGTTGAGAGCGTCAAATCGTCGCGCCTGTCGTCCCTCCACTTCGTCGCGTTCGTAGCCGTCATGGTCGATGAGAAATGGCGATGAGAAAGTGGAGCCGGTCTGCGCCAGCGATGTATGCACGAACTGCCCCTTGCCGGTTTGACGGCGTTTCAGCAGCGCGAGCATAACGGCGTAAGCGCCCATCAGCCCGGTGCCGTAATCATTGAAGGTATATGGAGAGTGGAGCGGCACTTCGCTCCGCCCGCCGTTGCGAATCTGCACCCCCGTAGCCGCCTGTGCATTCTGTTCGTAGCCCGGCCGGTTTGTCCATCCTCCATCCTGCCCGAAAGCATTGATTGCAAGATATACGATGTCAGGTTTGCGTTCGCGTAGCTGCTCGTATCCGATTCCGAGTCGTTCGGCTACGCCTTTCCGAAATCCGCCCAGCACTACATCGGCTGTATCCACAAGACGATAGAAAGTTTCAAGACCTGCCGGCTTAGTGATGTCGAGGCAAATGCTGCGTTTGCCTCTTCCGACATCGTGAAGCTGCCTGTCGGTTGGTGGTCGAAACCAGCTGTCTATCTTGATGACTTCAGCTCCGTACTCGGCGAGTGTTCTGCCGCAAGTCGGGCCCGCGAGTATGATGCACAGGTCAAGCACTCTGATTCCGCTTAGGGGCATAGTCATTCGGGCACACCTCACTTCAAGGCTGGTAAATCCTGTACGGGGCATCTGGTCGTTAGCAATAATACCCTACGCGCCGGATCGAAGTCAGCCCTGTCGTCTAAATTAGAGCTGGGCATAATTGCCGTTCCTCTTGTCCCTGCCCCCTTTGGGGGAAGGTTAGGAAGGGGGATATGATGGATTACGCCCACCTCTAGAATCCCAGCACGCGCTTGCCCCTAATGTAATTAGTTGCGTATAATGATTGCTGGAAAATAAGTCTGTAGTTCCGGAGGGTGTTAACGGTATGGATAACAAGGAGCGGAAGCGGATTTCACGCAGGAGTTTCCTCATGGGTATCCCTGTTGGAGTCGCGGGAGTAGTGGCATTCAACGCAGTTGGCAGTAGGCTATTCAGGCGCAACTCGACGCAATATCCTGAATTCCCGGAAGGCTCCATCTTCACGCCGGCCAAAGATCGCACAGACGCATAGCTCTTGACAAGAAGGGATGCGCCTTCGGTGATCGGTAAAATATCCTGCGACACAAATGCCCCGCCTGACTAGCAGCGCGGGGCTTTCGTGTATCCAATTCAAGCGCGCTGAAATGAGGGTATTGCTTGCACGTGTTGAAGTGAGGCATTTTCTCCCTTCCCCCTTGATGGGGGAAGGTTAGGATGGGGGTGAAGTCTGCATTAGAAGGAATGTTGAACCCAATACCTATCAGCAATACCGAAGTGAGAGGCAAGAAATGAAAGTCTTGATGACAAACGCCCACCTGGGAGACGGATTTGTAGAACAACTGCAAACCGAATTTCCAGAGGTCGAGTTCGTTACTGCGATGAGTGTCGAAGAGCAACTGAGCGCGTCCGGAGACGCCGATGTGATATGCGGCTGGCCTGACAGCCCGGAGGTTGTAGAAGCCGCGTCGCGCTTGCGCTGGATACACTGCCCAGGCACGGGAATCGACAAGATTATGGCGGAACTGCCCGCCTTGGCAGACAGCGACGTCGTGCTGACAAACGCGCGCGGTCCGCACGCCAACCCGATGGCAGATCATGTGCTTTGGATGATGCTTTCCCTGTCTCACAGGGGCAGGCAGATGGCAGAAGATCAGCGGTTAGGCCAATGGGACGCTGACAAGTATTCGCATGCATTTGTGGAGCTGTCGGGCAGTACCATGGGCATACTGGCGTTGGGTGATATAGGCAAAGCGGTCGCAAGGCGAGCCTACGGGTTTGACATTGACGTGTACGCCGTGGACGTCAACCCTGTTACGCCTCCGCCGCAAGTCAAGGAAGTCTGGGGAATGGAGAGGCTGGACGAGCTCTTGCAGATGTGCGACTGGTTCGTGGTAACGGCGCCTCTGACTTCGGAATCTCGCGGGCTTATAGACAGCCGTCGCATCAGTCTATTAAAGGATTCCGCATACCTCATCGTCATTTCGCGTGGCGGCATTGTTGACGAGGACGCGCTTGCGGACGCTCTCCGAAATGGAAGGCTGGCAGGCGCCGGAATTGACGCTACCGAAATAGAGCCGCTCCCGCAGGAAAGTCCGCTCTGGGGACTGGACAATGTGGTGCTTTCGCCGCATGCATCCGCGCTGACTCCCCAGATGTACGAAGGCAGGAGGCAGATTTTCCGCGAAAATATGCGCCGTTTCCTTGGCAATGAGCCATTTCTGTATGTATGCGACAAGCGGGCGGGCTTCTAATGCGAGTGCTGATTGCCGATCGATTTTCGGAGACGGCTCGCGCAGATCTGGCTGAAGTCGGCTTCGACGTATGCTATGAGCCGGATGCGAGTGGCGATACACTGGCGGACGCAATCGATCGAACGAAAACCGAAGTTCTGGTCGTCAGAAGCACGCGCGTTACTGCCGGCATGCTCGAAGCGGAACGGCTCAGACTGGTAATACGCGCAGGCGCGGGATTCAATACCATCGATGTAGAGACGGCTAAGTCGCTCGACATCGCTGTCTCCAACTGTCCCGGTAAGAACTCGAACGCCGTTGCCGAAATCGCCTTCGGTCTCATAATCGCGTTGGACAGGCAGATAACGGCAAATGTCTTAGACCTGCGGAATGGAATCTGGCGCAAAGCATCATACAGCAGTGCGCGAGGACTAGCCGGTAGCACGCTCGGTCTTGTCGGTGTAGGCAGGATTGGGCGCGCCATGATTCCAAGAGCCAGGGCATTTGGAATGTCGGTCGTCGGTTGGAGTCGCTCTCTTACCGACTCCAAAGCAACGACACTGGAGATTGACCGCAAGAGTTCAGCAATCGAAGTCGCCAAAGCCGCAGATGTGGTGAGCCTGCATGTGGCATTGACCGAAGACACCCGTGAGCTTGCCGGACGCGCATTCTTTGACGCTATGCGCGAGGGATCGATCTTCATCAACACGTCCCGCGCCGAAGTTGTGGACGAGGCTGCGCTGGCATGGGCGGTGCAGGAGCGGGGCATCAGAGCCGGCCTCGACGTGTTCGAGGGCGAGCCTCCTTCAGGAACCGGCGTAATTGACAACCCACTATTTTCGCTGGAAGGCGTGATTGGCACACACCACATTGGTGGCCAGACATCGGAAGCGCAACGCGCAATCGCCGACGAAACGGTACGGATTATCCGTGAGTTTCATGCAACGGGAACGCCGCCTAATCTCGTGTGGTAAGACGCCGCTCTACCCGTTGCCGGCGGCCTCATCCTCTAAGAACCTGAGAATCACCTGTGCTAACTCTTGTGGCTTGTGATATCCAATATCATGAATTGTCTCCGGTATCCAATTGACACGGCAATTTGGGATACCCTCCGCGGCGAGATTGACCATTCGCTTCCGATTGAGCGCAAATTCGGAATTGGCGCGGTCAGCCGGTGGGCCCGCCGGAACAATCAGCGACGGGCATTTGACGCGCGGCCAAGCATTTGAAGCGGGATCGTCCCACATAGCTCGAATGACTTGAGCCTGATTTTCCGGGCGCAGGATGTCGTATATCTGCCCATCCCGCTCATAGACCATCGTCTGCACGATGCGTTCCACCTCGTTGTTCCAGCACATGGCAAGCTGCCCGCTTATTCGTGCCAGAAACTCGGCGCGCGTCCCGGATACATTGCGTGGCGCGAGTCGCTGGCTGAAGGCTTCCCATGACGCGCCGGGAAGCATCTGCGGACTGAAGAATCCGCCGTCAATCATTACGAGAGCATTGACCCGTTCAGGGTAGTGAGCCGCCGTGCCGACCGCCACATTCCCTCCCCAGGAGTGTCCGAACACGATAGCCTTTTCGATTTCAAGCACATCCAGTAACCCTACCGCATCCGACGCAACGGAGTGCCAATCGTAACCGTCATTTGCCTGCGTCGTTTGTCCATGCCCGCGCTGGTCAGGGGCAATGATACGGAATCGGTCTCTCAGGAGTGGTGCGACAATGTCGTACCAGTGCGCCGACGAAGCCAGACCGTGAAGGGCAAGTACCGGCGCGCCTTCTCCGCCCCAGTCAAGGTATCTCATTCGGAGGTCTCGTACTTCCGCCCATCCCTCGACTGGATTTGAATTCATTTCTTCACACTCCATCCTATGTACTTATGCTTGTGCCGCGCCAAGTTACTCGGTCGATGCAATCGGCCTGAAGTTCTGAGGAAAATCAGGCGAGAAATAGATATAGGCGTCTTCGCTGCCTATGTTATGGCGCACACCTTCCCGGAACAGCCAGTAATCCATTACTGTGCGCCAAGCCTCGCGATCAATGAGTCCGTTTACGATTCTATCAGGCGTAAGGTTGCGGTATGTGCTCTCCGGAAACCACCAGCGATGCCGAATTCTTTGACCGCCTGTGTAAATGCCTTGAAGCGAGGGCGCCACATCTTCTTGATTGCTGGAATGCACGAGAAGGGCTTCCGCTGTCGGCACTCTGTTCGCAAGCGCTTCGCCGTCGATGTTTCTGTAATTGGCGTAATATCTGGTACTGTCGCGCAGATACCACGCCCAGGGCCAGGTGAAGCCGCTTGTATCATCCACATCAATCGAAATTCCGTTATCCTCGCCCTCATAGCCGTCCGCGCGCCTGAATTCATCAGCCAGAGAGCGTATGTCCGGCGAGGTCTGCGTGTAAACCAGCATCTCAACTGGAATATCTCCATGATTGTATGCTGCCATAGTGGATGCTCGCACCGTCAATAGCAGGAGGACCACGACCGCCGGAATTGTGGCAATCTTTGCCAACTGAGCAGTTCCGATGCGGCGTGCCAAATATATGCCTAACGCTGCCAGCGCTATGACCGTTGCACCTGCGACACCAGCAACTAGCATGCCGTTCCTGTCGCCATCGGTTCCGGCTAACGCCAGCACGTAAATTGCCGCCATCAATGCTGGCACACTGAGGATTACTAGCCCGCCCTCGGGAGATATTACTTTGCGCCAGTCAATGCCTGATGCCAAGTCGCCCAGAAACTTACCTCCGAGCACTATTAGAGGAAGCGTTATATTGACCAGAAGCCATGGCATCTTCTCGCTCGCAATTGTAAACAGGAGCAGCGTCATGCCGCACCAATACAGCAGAAAGAGCGTGAACGCATCCGCCCTTCGCTTTGCCCAATAGTACAGAGCAGCCGCGACCGCCAGCACCATTGGCAAGAACTCATACAGTGGTGTTATGACGAAGTAGTAGTACCAAGGCTGGTTGCCTCTGGCTACGTCCTGCTGCGCGATCCAGTAGCCGAGTCCGCGCCACATTCCTGACTCGACCCCTCCCAGATTAGTGAAGAATGTAGTGTATGAGAGCGCCCAGATGCAGTAAAAGATGCCTGCCGCAATCAGCCACCTGATTCCAAAACATTGGAAGCCGATAGCCACAGACGCTCCCATGAGAGTAATCATGACCAGCCGAGCAATCAGTATCGCTCCTCCGGACGAAGATCCGACTTCACTGCCTCCGTCTTCGGTTACGAAAGTCAGGTTCGACCAACTCAACAGAGCCGTATCCTGAAAGAGGCCGATTGCTGCCGACCATAATGGAAGGGTAAGAGTAATCAGGATAAGTAGAAAAGCCGCAGGTCCGCGAAGTGATGATAGGCTGGCCACTTGGCTCAGCGACGCGGTTGTCAAGCTGCCGACCGCATCGACAGTCTTAGTTTCCCCTATTCGTATATTCGCTTTCTCCAGAACGCGAGGCACATTGCGATATATGACCCACAATACAAGAAATAGTCCGAGCATCGCGGTGATTAGGTAGGCGGTTTCCTTGCTGGCAAAGGCGAGCGCGAGCAGTCCGGCGGCGAAATAGATATAGCGATTCTTCCCCTCGTCAATGTATCGCCACATACAGATAACCAGTCCCAGCACCCAAACTGCCATCAGAATGTCGTTTCGCGAAAAGCGACTGAAGTAAAGCAGCGCCGGAGAAAAGGCGAGCAGAATTGAGGTGAATAGCGCGCCAAGCCTGCCAAGTCTGTCGCGGAAGAAGAACGGCAACGCGACGAGCACAGTTCCGGCGACCGCGTAGAGCAGCCGCGAAGTGTAGTCGCTGTCGCCGAAAATGAAGAATATCGCCGCATTCAGCTCGAATTGAAGCGGGCCGTGCATCAATGGATCATGCGTGAAGCCCTGTCCTTCAGAGAGCTGCCAGGAATAGAAAGAGTGAAGGCTTTCGTCATGGTGAACGGCGCGGTGACCGAGGTCCCAAAGGCGCATGGTGGCAGCCGCTATGAGCAGCGTTCCATAGGCGATGAGTTCCCACGCACCCAATCGCCCGCTCGCGTATGAGCCGACGATGGCCTTGAATCTCTGTGTGAATTTTCCGATCCACGTCAATCCCGGTTCGGAGAGAGGAGACGGAGCGGATTGTTGAGCGACCTCGTTATTCATAGGTTCGTGTGAAGAAATGCAATCTACCTGATGCCAAGTGTCCGACCGAATTAGTTACACCAAATAGATTAGCGTGTGTGTGTGTGTATCGCAATGCGTTTCGCCAAAGGAATAACCGGCGCATGCATTCGTAAAGCATGTGCCCGACTACCATCGAGTATCGTCTCTTCTGGACAAGCCTAGTTGACATATTAAACATAAATAAAGTACATTGAGCCTCGTAATAGTAGGGGTGTACCCTCTGGTATTTGTTGACTCTTCGGCGATAAGTGAGCAACGCCCTAGGCGCGGAGGTGCGAAATGAAGCATTTGATATGGCTAAGTCTGATAGCAGTTGTTGCATTCGCTCTTGCTTGCAGTTCGGCGCCGACGGCGGCACCTGCGGCGCCGCAAGCACAGCAGCAGGCAGCTCCCGCACCGCAAGCCCCCGCGCCACAGGCTGCGCAAGCGCCGCAAGCTCCCAGAGCGCCTGCGGCTGCCGCGCCTGCTGCGCCCGCAGCGGCAGTTCCCGCCGCCGTTGCCACAATAGTGCCGCAGGAAGTAGCCCAGGTTACAAAGGCAGCGCCGGGCAAGTCCAGAGGGCAGACCGCGCACATCAATCTTGCGGCTAGCCAGATTGATCCGGTAGCAGGTTACCCCAACCAGGCCGCTTATGGTCCGCAGTGGGTCAACATAAGCCTGGGTCTTGCCGAGTGCCTCTTCGTCAGGGAGGGGGACAACCTGATGGCTCCGCAGACAGCGGAGTCGTTCCAGCTCGCTCCTGACCTGAAGCAGGTTACCTTCAAGCTGAAGCAAGGCATCCCATTTAACTCCCCCGTCGGAGTGTCCGAGGACTTCGGGGAGATGACCGCGCACGACTGGGTATGGTTCCTGAACGACGCTAACCCGACATTCAACGTCGAGTCCACGTTCCGAATTGGCGGCGACCTTGCTGCCGCATTCGGAGAGGCGAAAGTGGTTGACGACTACACCTTTACGATGGACGCTGCGGACGGTGTGGTCATAGGCGCATTCAACCTCGAAGACACCATCAGCGAGTACGGCAAGGGCCCCGGCGTGTATAGCAAGAATGCTTTCGACACGAAAGGGCCCGAGTGGATGAAGCAGAACCTCGTGAGCACAGGCCCCTTCATCGTCAAGGAATGGGTGCCTCAGAACCGCGCCGAGCTACAGGCGCTGCCTGAGCACCACAAGCATCCGGCGCACATAGCGACTTTCACAAGATTGCATGTGCCTGAGACCGCAAGCCGTATTGCGATGCTCCAGTCCAAGCAGGCGGACATAGTTGAACTTGACCCCGTATTTGCCGATCAGGTTGAGGCTGAAGGATTCCGATACATGGTGCCTCAACCCAAGTGGATTACCGCTTCTTACATGTGGTCCGGCAACCTCTGGGAGCAGACGCACGCGCGCACGGGCGAAGTGCTCGACCCCGCGCCTTGGGACGCTCCTTCTAATATCGTTGACTATCCGTGGATAGGAAATCCTTGGTGCGAAAGGGGCGAAGCCTGCCACTACGAGGATACCGACAACCCACCCGGCATGAGCGACATGGAGCAGGCTAGGCTGGTGCGCTGGGCGCTGTCTTATGCAATCGACAGACAGGGAATCGTTGACGGTATTCTCAACGGATACGGCGCGGGCATGCCCACCGAATATATGGGACCTAATTTCGGCGGTTGGGACCCGAACAGGAAGATTACCAACACCCAGTCCGACGCCATAATGGAGAAGTACGGCTTCGGCGATAATGAGATGTATCCGTCTTACAATGTCGCCAGTCCTATGGCGAACTTCCCCTGGCCGTGGGACATCCCATACCAGCCGTCCTTCGCTGAAGAAATTCTTGACATCGCGGGCTACCCGCGTGGGCCGGACGGAACTCGCTTCGAGATTTCCACGAACATCTATCGCGCGGAGATTGGTGACGTATCCTTCGACATTGGAGACCTTACCGCTGGTCTGTGGGAAGCGATAGGCGTGAAGACCACCATCCTCAACGAGGACTACGGCTCAGTCGTCGCCACGCGCTTCCGCCTCCGCACGCAAATCTGGCCCACGCTCAAGAACGGTGCCGTTGACGACGCAACCTGGCCCGCTCACTGGCCATTGCCTCTGGTTGACTCCAGCCTGTCGCGTCCCGGCTGGGGCGCAGGCTTCGAGTCCCGCTTCCTCGCAGACATGCACAACATGACCAAGCTGGAGCCGGACAGGGCAGCCGCTATCGAGCAGCACATGGACGTAGTTGACTGGACGATTTACTGGCACCTGTACTCAGGTGTGGTGGAAGTGCCCAAGGGATACGGCGTCAACCCGGAGAAAGTCTCCGAGTGGGTTGGACGCTCGACTCAGGCGCACTGGGGCGGCGCTGAGCCATGGTTCATCGTGCCGGCGCAGTAAACCGTATCCACATTTTCCACAACTTAGGTTAATAAGAGAGAATTGCATAAGTCCCTTCCCCCTTGATGGGGGAAGGTTAGGATGGGGGTGAAAATGCCCGCACCATCGCTATAACCGCACTAATGCAAGTTTCTCGTTAATAACTGAATAATAGAAGGGCCTGCATGAGATTTCAGCGCAGGCTCTTCTTCAAAGTGGCTTCCCGCTTTCTCTGGAATGACAGGTGGACACTAAGCGGTCGATTTACCGACGAACTGACAGACTGAGACACTGACAAACTCCCATGCAGCGATTCCTCATACGCCGCGCAATCTCAATAGCCATATCTCTGGTTGGCGCCAGCATGGTCATTTTCGCAATGACACGCCTCGCTCACGATCCGCGTGAACTCTTCGTACCGGACACGGGCTACGGCATGTCTGAAGAGCAGTGGGAGGCTCTGGGCGATAGGATGGGTTTCAACAAGCCCATTCCGATACAGTACCTCACATGGTTTGGCAACCTGCTGCGCGGTGAATTCGGAAAGTCCATACACCAAGAGTTGCAGGTCCGCGACATAATTTTCAGTAAGATGGGCGCGACAATTCAGCTCGCAATCGGCGGATGGGTGTTCGCCATACTTGTTGGCGTACCTCTTGGTGTTGCCGCAGCATCCACCCGTGGCACGGTCTGGGACTATCTCAGCCGGGGGTTCGCACTTTTCGGGCAAGCGCTGCCCCAGTTCTGGACGGGTATCATGGCAATCCTGATATTCGCGGTGCTGCTCCAGTGGCTTCCCGCCGGGACACGGGGCGACGAGCACGGCTTCGACATCAGGTACTACATACTGCCGTGCGTCGTCCTTGGCTGGCCCGCGGCGGCCGGAATCATGCGCCTGACACGCTCCGCCATGCTTGAAGTGCTCGATTCCGAGTTCGTCAAGCTGGCGCGCGCCAAGGGAGTCGGCGGCTTTCAGGTCATCTGGAAGCATGCACTCAAGAACGCGCTGATACCGCCGCTGACATCGGCGCTGCTGCTCATGGCCGGCTATCTCAATGGCGCTCTGGTCGTGGAGACGGTGTTTTCGTGGCCCGGCATCGGATGGCTTGCACTCAACCGCGCCGTCTATGACAATGATTTTCCTCTATTGCAGGGAACGGTCTTTACTTTCATACTGTTCTACCTGTTCTTCGCTCTCTTGGCTGATATTTTGTACGCGGTGATAGACCCGCGCATCCGCTACTCGTAGGCTGCTGGGACTAGCAAAATGGAACTGACTACAACGTCGCATCCTCCTGTAATAAGACAGTTAGCGGGATTCTGGACTTTCATCAGAAGATGGCCGGTCATACCCGCCATCGTCATCGTCATGCTAATAGTTATGGGAGCGTTCGGTCCCTATATCGCCCCACACGACCCGGTGATTATCACGAATATCCTTGACAGGCACATCCCGCCTGTTGGATTCGAGTCCTGCATCGGTACGAAGTGCAAGACAGGTAGTTGGACGCATCCGCTCGGTACGGACCATGTGGGGCGGGACGTGCTCAGCCGCATCATAGTTGGTTCGCGCATATCGCTCATCGTCGCGGCGCTTTCGCTCGTGGTAGGGCTGATAGTGGGGACTAGCATCGGCATGATAAGCGGGTACTTGGGCGGCGTATTCGACGAGATCATAACGCGCATCGTGGATATATGGCTTGCGCTGCCGTTCCTCATGGTGGCGCTGCTCGTCGTGCTGATATTCGGGCAGAGCATTGGCGTGGTGTTCTTGCTGTTGGCGGTGCTGTCGTGGGTGGGATTCGTGAGGGTGGTGCGGGCGCAGACCTTGCAGCTCAAGGAGATGGACTATGTTGCACTAGCGCGCATAGCGGGCGCGCACCCCGTGCGAATCATATTCCGGCACGTATTGCCGGGCGTCATCAACTCCGCGATCGTGATAGCGACGCTGAATGTGGGCAACCTGATTCTCGCTGAGGCGACTCTCAGCTTCCTGGGAGCGGGGATACCGCCGCCGACTCCGGCGTGGGGCGTGCTCATCTCCGAGGGACGTGAGTATATCTCGACCGCTTGGTGGCAGACGGCGTTCCCGGGGGTGGGGATATTCCTGGTGGTGATGTCACTGAACTTCCTGGGCGACTGGGCACGAGATCGCTTCGACCCCAGGCTGAGGCAGCTGACCTAGCAATCAACAGGGGCTGACAGGATTTACAGGATGGATAGGATTTATCACCCCCATCCTAGCCTTCCCCCTTCAAGGGGGAAGGAACTTTGTCTGCTTCGCAATTAGATCATGGAGTAGCTCTGTCCGCCGTCAACGACGATGCAGGAGCCGGTGATCAGGTCGGCGCGCTGGGATGCGAGGAAGGCGACGAGGTCTCCGACGGGTTCGGGCCAGCCGAACCTGCCCATCGGCAGATTGCGGGATATGAAGTCTTCGACGACTTCGGGCGGGTTCTCGTTTTGGAATCGCTCCCACGAGCCTTCGGGATGGGAGATAGAGCCGGGCGCGATGCTGTTGACGCAGATGCCGTCGGTAACAAGGCTGATGGCGGCGTGCTTGGTTGCGCTGATGAGCGCCGACTTTGCTGCCATGTAGGACAGGTTGCCGCCGTATTCCCTGCCGTAGATGGAGGCGATGTTGATGATGCGGCCCCACTGCTGCTGCTGCATGTGGGGGATGACCTCGCGCATGAGCTGGTAGCCGCCGAAGAGGTTGAGATCGAAGGCTGCCTTGAAGTCTTCTAGGGGCAGGTCGGCGATTGGCTCCCGCGCCCGCGAGCCGCCCGCGTTGTTGACGAGGATGTCTATATTGCCGATGCCGTCAGCTACGGCTTGATTGAGGGCGGGCATTGCTTCGGCGTCAGTAACGTCGGCGACGATGCCTTGCGCGCGCACTCCGAGCACTTCGAGTTCGGCGACTGTGCCGTCCAGCGTGGATTGGGTGCGGCCGCATATTGCTACGTTGACGCCTTCGCGGGCGAGCGAGAGGGCTGCCACCTTGCCCAGTCCGCGGCTTCCGCCGGTTACGAGCGCGACTTTGCCTTGTATTCCGAGGTCCATATCTAGTGCCTCCATGTGAGTTTTGGCGCGTGGGATTGCGCGGCACAAGGCTATCACGGGGCGGGCGTGTTGTGTAGTGGGTTGTTGGGTGTCCAGGTGTCAGGGGACGGGGACGGGATAGCCACAGAAGGCACAAAGGGACACAGAAGGGTGTGTGTGTTTAGGGGCTGCGGATGTTTGGGTGGGTGAGGGTGCCGGATAGGGGGTTGGGGAGGAGGGGGATGCCTTCGGCTTTGGCGGCTTGGCGTATCCACTTTAGGGTGGCTTCGTATTCATGGTTGGCGGCTTCGGTTGGCGGCTGTACTTCTATTTCGCCTTCTTTGTATTCGCCGGAGTCGATTAGGGTCTGGTAGTCGAAGATTGCCTGGTCTTCTGGACTCAGGGGTTCGTAGTAGCAGTCTTGCTCAGGGTCGGGGTCGGTCTTGGTGTAGTTGTAGGTGTTTTTGTCTTCCTGAGTGGGAATTGACATGGATGGAGGGGATGAAAGGGATTTCCCACCCCCATCCCGGCCTTCCCCCGTCGAGGGGGAAGGGGTGTTGATGCTGCCCTTGCCACGCCCCTCTGGATTTCCGCCCGCGCGGGAATGACGGGTGGGGGTGGCTTTGCGGTCTTCTGCTTGCCTTAGTTGTTGGGCTATGGAGTTGTAGTCGGTGGTGTCGTAGGTGTCGTATTCGTCGGCGTAGGCGTGGAGGCCCGCTAACTGCTTTTTCTGTCCTACTGACAGGCGAGCGTCCTGCTGGTCTCTCCAGTATGCGAGCAGGTGCTCTTGCTTGATGCTGTCGTAGTTGGTGTCCCAGCCTCGACGCAGAAGTTCTTGCGCTGCCGATACACGGTGGCGCACTGTGTACTCCTCTTCAGGGTATGCGTTTCTCATCACATCGTGCAGAAAGAGGATGGCGTGGCTGCCTTGCTCTCCGTACTGACGCAGCCTCTTGGCGAGGTCTGTGTGCAGGGTGTCGTAGTCGTTGGTATCTTCTGCATCGTCTATGAGCTTACGCCTGCGTCCGAAGTGTCCGTAGCCTCTACGCAGTATCTCTCTTGATGCTGCCATTCTGTCTGAGGGTTTTATCTTGAGCTTGTCGGGCGTGAATGGCTTGTCTCTGCCTGTCATCACCTGATAGAGGAACTCTGCTATGGTGTGTCCTTCGGCTGTCTCGCTTCTGACTAGCTGGGCCAGGTTGAAGTTGAGGATGTCCAAGTAACTAACAGGATGTGCGGGATTTTCACCCCCATCCCGGCCTTCCCCCGTCGAGGGGGAAGGGGTGTTGATGCCGCCCTCGGTCTGCCCCTCTGGATTCCCGCTCCCCGATCGGGGTCGAGGACATGCTTCGCGGGAATGACGATTAAGAGTGGTTGAGTTCTTGCCTTTGCTAGGGACAGGCTCTGCGCGGGAATGACGGGTGGGGGTGGTGGCGAGTTCTTCGGGTGTGGGGATTAGGCCCCAGAACTTGTCGTCTTCTCTGTATTCGCTGTCGGGTTGGTCTGTGGAGCCTAGGCGCACGATGTATTTCATGGCTTCCATGCGGTGGCAGGCTTTGACGCCCGGTGTTTCGCCGCGCACGGTTTCGGCTAGGAAGCGCGCGATGTCTTCACCGTTGTTGGTGAACTTGGCGATGTGTCGTTGTATGGTGTTTTGGTTGCACATGTTTGAATAGCCACAAGAGGCACAGAATGCCACAAAAGAGATTGTTTGTTCTTTTTAGTGTGGTATCTATTATGCAGACGGATGTTTGGGTTGTCAAGGGAATTAGGCGCAGAAGGTGCAGAGGGCACAGGATGGGTTTTTGACTTGTAGGCGGTGGGGAGTTTGGTTGTCGTTCTGAATGAAGGGAAGGGTAAAATCTTTGTGCGAAGACAGGGCTGCCTATAGTTAGCGGTTTTAGATTTCTCGCTTCGCTCGAAATGACAGTATTAAGAGGACACTCGGAATGACACAGGGGAGGAAGGAAATAACTGAAAGACTCTGAGCGGAAGGGTGTTTGTGTTGACTAGGGTGGTGAGTGTGGCTATGATTGGTGATGAAGAACAGGGCTGAAGCAGTACTTAAGTGAATTGGAGAGTGGGCTATGCCATTTGCAAGAGGGATTGGGCCGCTTGAGTTGGTACTTATTCTTGTTATCGTCCTGCTGATATTCGGTGTCGGCAAGTTGCCGCAGGTCGGAGAGGCGATGGGCAAGGCTGTGCGGCAGTTCCGGAAGACTCAGGAATCGAGTTTCGAGCGGGATTCCGCTGAGGATGAAAAGGTGAAGACCGGCAAATCCGGATAGATGGTTCGCGCAGTTTGAACCCAAGAACTGGAATGAAGAGAGCCTGAGGCGGATGTCTCAGGCTCTTTTGTGTGCTTGCCGTGGGTCGGAAAACTGGCGGCGGTCATTGGGTGTGCTTTGCGATTAGCGCTCTGACGGAGCCGACCAGTTCCTTCGGAACCTGCATTATGGTGTAGTTCGTATCCTCGTAAGCCGCTTCGTCTTCGGACAGTTCTTCGTCTTCGGACAGCGCCTCATAGTGATCGATAACCTTCCGCACTCGTTCTTCGTTCCAGCCTTTGGGGAAATCATTCGTATGATTCATCGTCCTCTCCTTCTCAGCGCGCCGCCTAAAAGCGGCAAGGGACTTTCCTCTGAGTTCATAAGCGGTAATGACAAAGACATTATACAATCAGGGTCGGGCGTGTATATGACACGAATATAACGACCGCCGCGAGTTTGCCCAATTGCAATGCGCGATCCTTCTCGCGCTCTACCATCCTCATCCGAGGATACCAAAACATCCCAAACTTCGTACTCCTCTACGCCGTGTCTGTATATGTGTGGATACCCTGTTTCAGGGTCGATATAAAATCGAACGTTCATTGATTTCACTTACTTCGCATGCTAGATAGCTCATTTGAGCATCTTCGGATATGTGGCAGTTGACCTACCCAAACTCGTTGGCGCGCTGGCGGTTGCGCTGCCTTGCGCCGAATTTGGCGAGCCAGATGCCGACTTCGTAGAGGACGATGATTGGCAGGGCTACGAGGGTCTGGTTCACGGGGTCGAAGGTGGGCGTAATCAGCGCGCCTAGGATGAATGCGACGACGACGGCGTAGCGGCGCTGCCTGCCGAGCTGCTGTGGCGTTACGACCCCGATGCGGGATAGGAAGAAGAGGATTATGGGCGTCTCGAATACTATGCCCATCCATAGGAGAAGAGAGATTAGCAGGCGCAAATAGCTTCCGATGCGGATTTGCGCTACGGCGACTTCGCTGCCGAAGTCGAAGAGGAAGTGGATGGCGGGCGGAAACAGAACGAAATATCCGAATGCCGCGCCTAGCGCGAAGACCAATATGCCTGTTGGCAGCAGCGCGTACAGGTAGCGGCGCTCGGTCGCGTTGAGTCCGGGCGATACGAACAGCACGAACTGGTAGAGGATGAAAGGCATAGCCGTAAATATGCCCGCAATGAGCGAAACTCTGAAGGACGCGCTCAGTGCTTCGGTCGGCTCGGTTTGTATGAAAACCGTCTCTGCCGGAGCGGGCCGCTTGAGTATCTCAGTGATTTGCTCCCAGAAAATGAACGCGATGACTGTGGTGATGACCACGGCGATAACCGAGTAAATCAGTCGGCGGCGAAGCTCGGAGATGTGGTCCTGGAAGGACATGCCGTTATCCGAACTCATGCGCTTTCCTCTTTGCGCGCGGAGTTCGGGTCGTGGTGTGAGGGCTGTCCTTCGACAGGCCCTTCGGCAAGCTCAGGAGAGTCCTCAGGACGAACGGGTTGATGGTTGCCCGCGACGTGTTGGACAGGCTCAGCGGAGTCGGATGTGTCCGCGGGATGGTCCTGGTCGAGTGGCGTCTCGGATGCGTCGTCCTGCGTACTGTTCTGAGTTGGCGGGCGTCTTGATGCCAGTGGATCGCCGACGTTGGTGAGGTCTTCCATTTCCGCCTGGACGGTGGAACCCATGCGCCGGAGTTCGCCGGTCCACTTGCCGAGTATTCGCGCGGCGTCAATCATGCGCTCCGGGCCCAGGAAGATGAAGGCGACGAGCAGGATGACAAGGATTTCGAACGTGCCCATGCCGAGGAAGTTCATCGGCGATTGACCCCCTTGTTGACCCCTTTAAGGCCGGCGGTTATTTCAGACCAGTAGTCGCAATCGGGACAGCCGGGAGGGATGCGCCAACTTTGCCTGAAGATGGTGGGGACGCCAATGCGATGCAGCAGGGTCAGGACGTCGCAGATCGGGAGACCGATGACATTGGGATAGCAGCCTTCTATCTGGGTTGCGGGCCGGAAGGTTTCATCCTGCGCGGCGTATGCGCCTGCCTTGTCGAAGGGTTCGCCGGATTCGACGTAGGCGGCAATCTCGTCGTCGGAGTAGTCGCGCATATAGACCTTGCTCGCCTTCGCGGAGGTGGAGCAGATGCCGGTGGCGGTGTCCATCATGGCGATGCCGGTGATGACCTCGTGAGGGCGTCCTCTGAGGCGGTCGAGCATTGTGACGGCTTCCCGTGCATTCGCGGGCTTGCCGAGTATGTCGTCGTCGATAACTACGGAAGTGTCCGCGCCCAGAATGATGTCGTTCTCGGTGAGATTGAGAGCGCGCTTTGCCTTGTAGAGCGCGAGGCGCTGGACGTAGAGACGCGGGGATTCGCCCTGGTCGGGGTCCGGCTCGCTGTCGCCGCTGCCGACGATGCGTATGGGTATCTGGATCGCCTTGATGAGATTTCTGCGGCGAGGCGAACCCGACGCCAGTATGAGGCGCCTGCGGCGTGGAGGGCTACCTTTGGGATAGTGATGCGGCATGCGTCTATTTTACACCAATCGGAGTGGCGGTTCGACAGGATGGGCGAGAGCAGTAGCTTTTCCGTTTAGGTGAGTTAATAGCAATTTCACCCCCATCCTAACCTTCCCCCGTCAAGGGGGAAGGAACTTTGTCATCTAGTATGAGACGCTACGGGCGAGAACGATAGCGTTCTCTTTCAAGTGAATAATTAACAATTTCACCCCCATCCCTTCGGCAAGCTCAGGACAGGCTCTAGCCTTCCCCCGTCAAGGGGGAAGGAACAAGAGGAACCATTTATGCCAAGATTCAAACAGAGGGATGGAGCTAATGATTTGCGCTCAGGCTGGGACGAGGGTTGCGACGCATTCGGTGTGGTAGGTCTGGGGGAACATGTCCATCGGCTCGACGGAGGTTACGGTGAAGCCGCCTTTCGTCAGGTGTGCGAGGTCGCGGGCGAGGGTGTCGGGATCGCAGGATACATAGACGGTGCGCGCGGGCTTTCGGCGAATGAGCGCGTCGAGCGTGGCAGGGTGACAGCCTACGCGGGGCGGGTCGAGGATTACGGCGTCGGGCGGCTCGGTGAGAGAGTCGAGGTAGTCCTCGGTTCTGCTGCATACGAATTCGAGATTGTCGATGCCTTCGATGTTCACCGCCGCGTCATTGACGGCTGCGGATGACTCTTCTATGGCGATGACCCGGCGGGCGTGGTCGGCGAGCAGGACGGCGAATGTGCCGACGCCGGCGTAGGCGTCAACGAGAAGCTCTGCGCCGCTGAGTTGGAGGCGCTCGGCGACTAGAGTGGCGAGGCGCTCCGCCTGCGGGGTGTTGACCTGCGCGAAGGACGGCGATGCGATGCGTAGGCGGCGGTCGTGCATCTGCTCCCAGTAGTGGGTCTGGCCGGTTGGCAGGGGGATGTCGGGGTTGTGCATGGTGGGCTGGATGAGCCAGTCGCCGGTGTTGACGCCGTATCGGACGGAGAGCTGGGTGGTTTCGGCGGCGTTGCCTTGCAATTTACGCAGCGCCTTGTTAATCCAGGGGTGCATAAGGGCGCAGTCATCTACCTTGACGAAGCGGCGCGTGATGCGGTTGATGAAGCCGAGCATGCCTGATTCGCGGACGGTGAAGCGCGCGTGGTTGCGGTAGCCGAACATCTGCGGGCTTGGGATGGTGGGAGATACGGGGATGCCGCTCAGTTCGGGGTATTCGGCGAGGGCGTTGGATACGCGGTCGCGCTTGAGTTCGAGCTGGCGGTCGTAGGCGATGTGCTGCCACTGACAGCCTGTGCAGGCGGTGAAGTAGGCACAGGGGGGCGATATGCGGTGAGACGAGGGCGCTAAGACTTCGGTTACGATGGCGGATACGTGCTGGCGACGCCTGCGACGGTAGCGGATGATGCGGGCGTTCACGCGCTCGCCGGGGATGCCGCCGAAGACGTTAATTACGCCGTCCTCGAAGTGGGCGAGGGTGTCGCCGAGGTCGCCCCATGCGTGGAGGTCGAGGATGGTGATTTCGGGTGCGAGGTCGCTTTTAGGTGTGGTCTGTTTTCCAGTCATGACTGAATGGTAGCAAGACGAGGGAGTGAATACAACGCAATGTGCCTGTGCCGTTCCGGCGAGACAAGTACGCAATTGGCTGAAGTAGATGGGACGCGACGGGGGTGTGGCATGTTAGCATGGAGGCAGAGGATACTGTTAAATCGAAAGGTGACTTGCGCGAATTATGTTTAGGGAAGGAGGCGGTTCAAGTGAGGACTGATACACAGGAGCGTCTTGACGCATTGCTGCGCGAATTCGAGGGGCTTGGTTCCCGCAATGTAGGGTATCCGTGCAACCAAGACTTCGACTACTCGGCGCTGCTGCCGTTCATGGCATACTGTGCGAACAATGTGGGGGACCCGTTCCATGACAGCAACTTCCAGAGCAATACGCATGAGATGGAGCGCGAGGTTATCGACATCTTCGCGGACCTGATGCGGCTGCCGAGAGAAGATGCGTGGGGGTATGTTACTTCGGGCGGGACCGAGGGCAACATGTACGGGCTGTATATGGGGCGGGAGGCGTTCCCCGGCGGGATTGTGTACTTCTCGCAGGACACGCATTACAGCGTGGTGAAGATTCTTCGGCTGCTCAAGATGCGTAACATCATGATAAAGAGCCAGGATAACGGCGAGATAGATTACGACGACCTGTATGAGACTGTGAGAATCAACAGGGACGCGCCGGTCATATTCATTGCGAACATCGGGACGACGATGAAGGGGGCGGTTGACGATGTGGATAGGATGCGGGGCATTGTGGAGGACCTGGCGATAACGAGCTACTACATACATGCGGATGCCGCGCTGAGCGGGATGATATTGCCGTTTGTGGATGAGCCGCAGCCTTACGGGTTCGATGCGGGCTTCGACAGCGTTGCCGTGAGCGGGCATAAGATGATAGGGTCGCCGATGCCGTGCGGCGTGGCGCTGACTAGGCGCGAGTATGTGGGGCGGGTCTCGAGGTCGATAGAGTATGTGGGTGTGCTGGACACGACGCTGACAGGCTCGCGGAATGCGATCACTCCGCTGATGATGTGGTATGCCTTGCGGCAGCGTGGCTTGGACGGCATCGGGGATATGGTACGCGAGTGCGTGGATGTGGCGAAGTATGCGGTGTCGCGTTTCAATGACAGCGGCATTCCGGCGTGGAGGAATAAGAACTCGGTTACGGTGGTATTTCCGAGGCCGTCGGATGAGGTGGTGCGGAAGTGGCAACTCGCGCCATACGAGGATATAGCGCATCTGATAACGATGCCGCACGTTACGCGTGAAAAAGTGGATATGGTAGTGGATGATTGTCTGGAAAGCTAGACTGAGAAACAGATGATGTTGCATTTCGGACTTCAAGGCGGTTCGCGTAAATCTGGGGCCGAGGTTGTGCGTACTCTGCGTACTTCGGCACCCCCCGGCCCCCTCTGGATTCCCGTTTTCACGGGAATGACGGGTGGGCAATCATAAGTGCCAAAATGAACCAAGCAGTAGGAGAGCAAGAAAGAGTATGAGCAGAATAATCGTAATGGCGAAGAATGAAGTTGGCGTTATCGCGGATATAAGCAGGGCGCTTGCCGATGAGGGCATCAACATCGAGACGATTAGCGCGGAGGCGCTGGACGAAAAGGGGGTCATAACGCTTACCGCTGACGCGCACGACGAGGCGATCCGGGCGCTGACGCAAGCGGGCTTCAAGACGGTGTCTGACGAGTCGCTGGTGTTACGGCTGCGGGACGAGCCGGGCGCTCTGGCTAAGGTGGCGGAGAAGTTCAAGGACGCGGGAGTGAATATACAGAGCCTTCACATCGTGGAGCGCAGGGACGGTTACAGCGTGGTGGCGCTGTCTGCGGACGACCGAGCGAAGGCGGAGACTTTGGTGGATAAGGCAGAGCTGGTGTAGTCGAGGCGCTTGCGCTTTGATGGGGGGACGCAATTCGCGTTATCCCCCTTCCTAACCTTCCCCCAGAGGGGGAAGGGACAAAATGACCTACCCCGACACGTTTAGGTAATACTCTACTTCAGTTGATGTTGATAGATGCTGAAATTGCGTTTGGCATCGTGCTCAATGCAGGCCGCACCTCCATACTAACGATGGGTTCGCAGGGGTAGGTATTTAGATGGAGAGTGCTTACAGGAAGCGATATTGTCGGCGGTTGAGCAGTCATCACCCCCATCCTAACCTTCCCCCGTCAAAGGGGGAAGGGACTAAATGGCTCACATCAACACCTGTAGAGAATACTCTGCCTTGAGTCTAGCTTATTGTGAGAGAGACAGAGATATAGGTAGGCGGACATTGTGAAATATGTGTCAAAGTTTATGTGAAATATAGCACTATGTTGACACAATCCGTATCAAGTGCTACATTCGGTTTGTACACTCTTGAAGGAGGTGGTTCTAATGGCAGAAGCAGCGATTCTTGAGCGGCAAGATAATGTAGCGGTGGATGAGAGGCTGAACGCGAAGGCGACCAGGGAGATCGAGGAGTTGCTGGAGGATTCGGAGCGAGCGAGGGCGAAGAAGCAGACGAGAAACGGCGGATGGTATTTCAGGATGGTTTCGCCGGGAGTGCGGTACTATTCGTTCTAGGTGGAGAGACGCAACCAGTTTCAAGTCTTGGCTGAAAGCAGTTCACCCCCATCCTAACCTTCCCCCATCAAGGGGGAAGGAACTTTGAGACCGAACTTAGCATTAGCAGCCCCCACGAGTTTGTGTGAACTTGTGGGGGCTTTTCTTTGCGGCCGATAATTAAGTCAATCTGAGCATATCTGCGTCAGGCGGGTTCGGCGACGAAGACGGGGATGGTGCGCGGGGCGCGTTCCTGGTATTCGGCGTAGGGCGGGAAGGCGGCCACGCAGAGTTCCCAGATGCGCGCTCGCTCGCCGGCGTCATCGATTTCGCGGACGCGCATATCGTACACATTGGTCTCGTCTCGAATCTCGACATCAGCGTGGGAGCGCAGGTTGTACACCCACTGGGGATTTGTTGGCGCTCCGCCGCGTGAGCCGACGAGGATGTAGTTGTCGCCGTCCTTGACGCGCATGAGGGGCGTCTTGCGGACTGCGCCGGTGCGGTTGCCGGTGTTGGTAACGATGATGACGGGCAAGCCGGTCTCGCGGAGGGTCGTGCCTTCGGTGCCTCCGCTGCCTTCGTAAAGCTCGACCTGTTCGCGCACCCAGTCTGCGGGGGACGGTATGTATTCTGCCATAAGAGTGTCGTACCTCCTGAATTGGTTTCGCCATATCATAGCGCGAAAGCATGCAATCTGCTATGGATGGAGAAATATGCAAGAGGGTAATCTCAGGATTGTATGCAGCGGCTCTCACCCCCATCCCCCGCTTCCGGGAGGGCAGGCTCTAACCTTCCCCCATCAAGGGCTGACAGGGGTATGTATTTTGTTTTGAGACTTTAGCAGCGTTTCAGTCAGAATGTTGACTTCAGGACGAAAATGCCTGGCGAAAGCCTCCGAAGCGCCTGAGGAAGCGCCATCTGGATTCCCGCCTTCGCGGGAATGACGATGAAAATGCGGAGCGAAATTCCACAATTCTCCTGCAAAGGCGCCGTTTTAGCATCGATTTCACCATTTACCTACCCTTGTCAGCCCATCAAGGGGGAAGGGACTTATGCGATTGTGGTGTTAAGGTGGCGGCTGTGGCGTTATCTGGTATCATGGCGGCAGTTCCGAATTGGAGGCGACATGACTACTGCTAGAAGGCTACCGGAGTGGCTGAAGGTGAAGGCGCCGGGGAGCGCAGGCTATCTTGAACTCAGGCAGGTCGTGCGGTCGGAGGGGCTGAACACGGTCTGCGAGGAGGCGCATTGCCCGAATATCGGGGAGTGCTGGGACCGGGGGACTGCTACATTCATGGTGCTGGGCGACATCTGCACACGGGCGTGCTCGTACTGCGCTGTGAATACCGGGATGCCGACGACTCTTGACTTGCAGGAGCCGGTGAGGCTGGCGGAGACTGTGGAGCGTCTCGGGCTGCGGTATGCGGTTATCACGTCAGTGGACAGGGACGACCTGCCGGACGGAGGGGCGTTCATATTCGCGCAGTGCATACGGCAGATACGGAAGCGGCTGCCGTCTTGCAAGGTTGAGGTGCTGATACCGGACTTTCAAGGGGATGTGGATGCGCTGGCAAAGGTGATGGAGGCGAAGCCGGATACGCTCAACCATAATATCGAGACGGTGAGGCGTGTGTTCGGGCGGGTGCGTCCCAAAGGGGACTACGACCTGTCGCTCGAACTTCTGGAGAATGCCAAGCGGCTGGACGCGGACGCGGTAACGAAGTCAGGGATGATGGTGGGGCTTGGCGAGAGCTGGGAGGAGATTATCGAGACGATGCGGGACTTGCGATCTGTCGATTGCGACCTGCTTACAATCGGGCAGTATCTGCGGCCTTCGGGGAAGCACGCTCCGCTGGCGCGGTGGTACACGCCGGGCGAGTTTGATGAACTTCGGCGCGAGGGTGAGATGCTGGGATTCCGCCATGTGGCGTCGGGGCCGCTGGTTCGGAGTTCGTATCACGCGGATGAGCAGCATGCGGCGGCGAGTGGGGCAGGCGTGGTCTGAGTTGGATGAGCGATTCGATCGATGGTGAACGAAATGTTAGTGCCTTCCGGGGACTGGTAGCGTTTCCATTCAGGTGGATGAATAGCAATTTCACCCCCATCCCAGCCTTCCCCCGTCAAGGGGGAAGGGACTTTTGGCACCTAGAAGGAAATGACGCTACGCGGGGATTTGAAGATTTTTGGAAATGAGAGTAGAATAATCTAATAGCCGAGTGCGGCCGGGAATGGTTTGCCCTTCCTAAGTGGTGTCTATACCAGAATTATTCCAAGGCGAGGTAGAGAAGGAATGATTAAGGCGGGATCGAGATATGTTACTCCTTCAGGCGCAGAGCTTGTTGTTACCAAGGGCGGCGATGGCTTGCTAACGGATGGCGATGTGCCGCTCCAGGAGAAGGATTCGAGCAACGGGTTCGACGGCGCGATTACGAGCGCGGACGCAATGACTATTAACCTTGGTCGCAGATACCAGTCGGATGATGAGGGGGTTACGGTGCTGGTTACGAAGGCGGGGCAGTGCGACCTGCGCTATAACGGCGCTCCGATGGAGGTTCAGCAGCCGCGGAAGTTGCCGTCTTCAGACTAGGGACGGGAGCCAACAGGATATACAGGATGGATGGAATTATGAGGGCCGCCCTAATGGGCGGCTTTTTCTTTGGGTGTGCGCTCAGCCTGACCCTTTAACAAGGGGAGTGGTTATGAAATGGTCTAGGACTTGGGCGGCGGAGTGGTAGTCGCGCGCGCCGCCGGGGAAGATGGGAGGCATGAGGTAGAAGGCGGTGATGCCTGCTTCAATGAAATTGCTGACGGTCTGTATGGCGATGTCGGCAGGGCTGGCTCCCGCGTGGAGGCTGTCGCGTATCGATTGTGGCACAGGGCTGAATGCGCGACTGCCGGGGGCTATCATCTGGATGCCGAAGAATAGCGGGATGGCGAGAGGCGCGCCGTAAGACTGTTCGTAGGCTTGCATGAACTGGAGTGGCGCTTGGGTGGTGAAGCCGGGCTGGGATATGAGGAAGTGCGCGCCGGATTCGATTTTGCGATGGGTGAGGGCTGCTTCGGATTCGGTGTCTCGGTTGGTGTCGATGGCTGCGCCGATGCAGAAGTCGGTCGGGTCGCTGAGGGGTCGTCCTCTGAAGTCGATGCCGTCGTTCATGTCGCGGACTGAGCGGATGAGGGCGGTGGGGGTGCGGTCGTGGACTGGCTTAGCGCGGCGCAGTTCGGTGGGGGTGAAGTCGTCTCCGCGCACGACAATGACGTTCCGCAAGCCGAGCAGTGCCGCGCCTAGGAGCAGACTCTGGGCGGCTAGGATGTTCATGTCCCTGGTGGCGACGGTGAAGGCGACATTCTTGCCGGTGTGGGAGTTGACGGCGCGCGCCGCAAACGCGGGATTGGCGTACACGGACTTGCCGGGGTTATAGGGTACGGACAGACAGTGGGCGTTCAGAGAGAGTGCCGAATCGATGCTGCTGTATGACGCGCCCCTGGGAGGGGAATAGTCGCAGATGAATGCGGGTTCGCCGCTGCGCCGGGCGTGTAGGTCGGCGATCTTGGTCATGGCGCAGCCTATCTCGCGAGCCGGTGGAACTGGGTGCTGTCAGGCTGCCGGCGAGCCTGGAGGGTTAATCCATTGTGTCGCCGGCAACCCGGTGCGAAAGGGGGGTTAGGGGCTAAGTTATTTCCAGCCGAGCGAGCCGTTCTTGGACGGCAGCAACGATATGCGATGGCCATCGTCGCACTTGTATCGCTCTTCGCGAACTTCGCGGCGCTTGCCCGACAGTGAAGACTGGGTCATTTCCTTGCTGCAGAACGGGCAGCTGACAAGGTAGATCGCCCTGTTGCGGAAGCGGCGAAGCTGAACATGGGTGAGCGTGTCCGAGAGTATATCGGAAGCGCCGGTGTATCTGAGAACGTACTGAGTTCCTTTGCTCATCAGACTTCTCTTTCGCTTATGCGCGTTAGGCGGTGTGTATGTGTAGTCCACGTAACCGCATTGGAGGCACTGGGGTTCGTCGTAATTGATGCGAAGCTGAGAATCGCATCGTGGGCAGAGCAGGTCGCCTTTGGGGCGCGCGACCTCAACTACCCGTGGTTTCGTGGCAATCTCCTGCCCGTAATCATCCTGCTTGAAAGCCTCAAATTCGTGAGCTTGAACGACCATCACATCCTCCTCAAACCGCCTGACGGCATCCTATGATTTGCTGTGTACCTTGCCGGAAACTCGCCCGAAAAATTGGCGCAAAAGTCCCCCTGACAAGACGCCACTTAAAAATTTTCGCTTACCGGATGGGTAAGCTTGCACCCTATGGACTAGAGCCGGGTCAGCGACTCTTCGCCGGTGAAAAGAAGTCCCTTAACTTCTCTTGCAGAAAGCCCGCAAGGGCTGGACTGATACCGTTTCAGCACTTGACCTTTAGCGCAGATTTCACACGTTCACACGGCGAATGAAATTCCTATAGAAAAAGTGTTAAACAAAGGCTAAAACTTTGCTAAATAGACTGTCAAGGTGAAAACACTGAATTTTCGGCTGATTTCGAGATAGATTCTGCGCGCCTGTAATACGGTGCGCAGAATAATTATCCTGTTAATACAGGCGTTTAGAGCGAGTAATTCGCCCTGCGCTAATTGAGACTGGAGGATTGTTGCTTAGAGTCTGGAATTAGGCTGATTCATGGCGATTCAGCGCCGGAATTCCAGTCGCAATTTTCGAATGATTGGGACAGATTTCACATAGTAATCGCACATTTAATCTATGCGCTTATCAATAATGGGGATAGCTCTTCGTATAATAGTAAGTATATGTGACTTGCGACCATAATGATCATAGCAATGTTCAGGATAATGGTGTAGATCGACAATGAACGACTGACATCGAGGACGGCTTTCAATTTGTGATGGATCAGGGAGAACTATGGGACGATTTTGACATCCTTAGGCTAAGGACGGACTGGACCTGATCTTCCGTACAAAGGGTGGGGGCTGTTGTGAGCATTATGCCCACCCCTACGGGATTGTCATATATTTGACACTCTAACGACAGCCTAATAACATTTGAACGATGATTCGGAGTAATGTGTGAACACCGCCTGGAGTTTCGGCTGTAAGCAGTGTCTGATATGGATGCACAGAACGGGGGAGATGCCGAAAGGGAGCGGTTGCTGCGTCGATATGAGGCGCTGCCTAAGACTGAGCATTGGATATACGATAGCGTCAGTCGGCACAGCGATATTCGTCCTGAGTGGATTGTGGCGGTAATAGACGACCCTTATGAAGTGATTTCCGAACTACGAGGGCTGCAGAACGTAACCGTGCTCACGGGACGAGTGCCTCAATTCAGTCAATGGATTAAAGTGGTTCTTATCAGTGAAGGCGCGGAACTGAGTCTGTTCACGGCTTATGCGGACAGGCGCTTGGAAGACCGATATGGAGGGCGACCATGGCAGATATAAATGTGAACCCGACTGTACCGAATGGGGTTTATGAGCCGCTGCCGCCTATTCAGGTGGAGTATTATCCAGACACTCAAACATTGCATATACACAACGGCTTGGGAACTTCTGATGGCGAAACGGTATCCGAAGGTCTGACAGGGTATTATGATGCGAAGGGCAATCTTGCCGGATTTCTCATCTGGAGCGATGCTGAGGCGCTACTGAAGCCTTTCGTTGATGCGATTTTGGCGAAAAGAGAGGCTAACGTCGAGGAACAGGATGGACAGGATTCCTTGAGTTCCGGACTTCTGATTGCACAGGAATGACGAATTGAAGATAGGATAGAGAGAATGGCGATAAACATAATTGTGTGCGTGAAGCAGGTTATGGATCCGGAGACGCCTGCGTCCGCGTTCAACATAGATTCGGATGCGAAGAGGGTGGTGCCCGCTCCGGGGATTCCGCCAGTGGTGAACGGGTTCGACGAGAATGCGGTTGAAGCCGCTTTGCGCCTGAAGGACAATGGAGATGCGGCGAAAATAACGGTTATCTCTATTGGGAGCGGCTTCGTGATGGATGTGATGAAGAAGCCGCTGTCGATGGGCGCGGATGAGCTTGTTCTCATCGATGACGAGGCGTTGGATGACCTAGATGCCTTTGCGACTGCTACGGTGCTGACTGAGGCTATCAAGAAGGTCGGCGAGTATGATCTCGTGCTGTGTGGCCGGCAGGCGTCCGACTGGGACCAGGCGCATGTGCCGCTGGGAATCGCGGAGATGCTGGGGCTGCCGTGCGTTACGCTGGCGCAGAACATCGAGGTCGCGGATGACGGCATAGTGGTGCAGCGCGCACTGACGGACGGCTACGAAGTTGTGGAGGCGCCGCTGCCCGCGCTGGTTACGGTAACGAATGAGCTTGGCGAGCCACGCTATCCGACGCTGCGAGGTATCATGCAGGCGAGCAGGAAACAGCCTACGAACTGGAGCACTGCCGATGTGGGGCTGGACGGCGGAGCGCTCGAGCCCAAGTTGACGCTTAGTGAGCTGTACATACCGGTGAGTGACAACCAGGTTGAGGTAGTCGAGGGCGAGGATGATGCGGACGCGGGGAGAAAGCTGGCTCTGCGGCTGCGCGAAGAGAAATTGATTTAGGAGTTTCTCAGTATTTCAGTTGGCTTCGGTAGCGTTTACTTTCAGATGGTTTCTGCGCTCCAATGCACTGGATTCCCGCGAAAGCGGGAATGACGAAAGAGATGTCCACCTAAATGGAAATGCTATCGTAGGCTCCTCATCGGCGTTCTTTACAGGCGCTGAAAACATAGATCAGACATACCCACATCGGGGCTGGATTACTGAGAAAGCGGGAATCACAATTTGGTAATCGGCGTGTGTTGAGAATAGTGATTTACTGACGAACTGAATGACTGATGAACCGACAAACTTTCGACGGAGATATGAGATATGGCAGGGGTTCTTGTTGTAGGTGAATTGAGTGGTGATGCCTTGCAGAGCATCACGGGCGAATTGTTGGCGGCGGCGCGCGGTATCGGAGATGCTGCCGGCGAAGAGGTCAGTGTGGCGCTGCTGAACGGGAGTGATGCTGCCGGACAGGCCGCGGTTGCGCTGGGGGCTGATAAGGCGTACCTGGTGCAGGACGATGTGCTTGCGGATATGCAGTTGGACGCGCAGGTTGCCGCTCTTGCCAGTGTGTGCGCCGAGGTGGAGCCTTCAGTGGTGCTGATCGGACGCACGCTTGCCGGGCGCGACGTGGGGCCCAGGCTCGCGTTCAGGATGGGCGTAGGACTGGCACAGGACTGCCTTCAGGTGAGCGCGGAAGGGGATGGCGGTAGGGTTTCAGCGGTGCGGCCGGTTTATGGCGGGAACGCGCTGGCGAAGGTTACATTCCCGGATGCGAATCCGCAGATGGTGGTGCTGCGCGCCAAAGCGTATGAGCCACTGGAAGCGGATGAGTCGCGCAGCGGTGATGTGGTGGTCATCAACCCGGGCCTGGACGCTTCGGTTGTGAAGGCCCGGCTTGTGGAGACGGTAACGCAGGAATCCGAGGGCGTAAGGCTTGAGGATGCGGGCGTAGTCATAGGCGGCGGCAGAGGGCTAGGCGGACCTGAGCCATTCGACCAGCTCGAAGACTTGGCAAGACTGCTTGGCGGCGCGGTTGGCGCTTCGCGGGCGGTGTGCGACGCGGGGTGGCTTGACCACAGCTATCAGGTTGGGCTTACGGGCAAGACGATTACTCCTGACCTGTATATCACGGTGGGAATATCCGGGGCGAGTCAGCACATGGCGGGCTGCTCGGCTTCTAAGAACATTGTGGCAATCAACCGGGACGCGGACGCGAATATCTTCAAGACCGCGAGCTTCGGTGTGGTTGGGGACTGGAAGAATGTGCTGCCGTCGTTTATCGAGACGGTGCGCGAACTCGTTGACTCTTAGAATACTAACATCGCTGGACAGGATGAACAGGATAGGGTTCTGTCGAGCGAGCAGTGAAGCTGGTATTACTCATAGGTGTTGGTGTCAGACATGACATTTCCTTTGATACGGACTTCACCCCCATCCCCCGCTTTCGCGAGGGCAGGCTCTAGCCTTCCCCCATCAAGGGGGAAGGGATAAAATGCCTCATTTCAACATGTGTATGCGATACCGCGAATCTTAATGAACCTTTCATCCTATTCGACTACGGATGCGGCTAAGGTCAGATGAGCAAGGAGTCGTCATTATGAACAGCGATTTCATGTTCGATATAGACGGAATGCTGAAGTCAATCGATACGGCGGATGTGATTTCCATATTCTTCCCTTCGTTTCGCAAGGCGCTGGTGGTTGATCCACGCAGCAATGAGCGGCATAGCGCGATGGTGCAAATAGCGCCGATGGCGGCGTCCCCGCAGGAAAGGCTGCGATTGATTCGCCGGCAGCGTCCGGGTCTGCCGCGAGTGAGGAATCTTGCGGTGATTCCCTGGACGCGCTATGTGGACAGCCTCGTCAGTCTGGGGCTTTGGGACAAGCTCATAGACCGGCTGGAGAGTGCAGGGGAGGAGGAGGCGATAAGGGAGTGCGAACGGTCGCTTAGGGAGCTGCGGGAAATGGAGCGGGCGGAACATGTGAACGCTATCGTGGGGCGGAATTACCATACGATATGGTCGGCGGAGCGGGAGTAGCTAACAGGATAGGCAGGAAAGGTACGACAAAAAAGGAAGCATCTTGGCAAATGAGATGCTTCCTTCGTTTTCTGCCTTGAATTGGGCTAGGCGCGGGCTTCTTCTTGCTCTCTGAGCTGCTGGACTAGGCGGTCAACCAGGTGCGCTGGGACTTCTTCATAGTGGTCGAATTCCATGGTGAATCCACCTTGTCCCTGGGTCATCGAGCGGAGTTCGGTGGCGTAGCGTAGCATTTCCGCTTGCGGGGTCTCGCCTTCGATGGTGGTGGTGCCGTTGCCCTCCGGGTTCATGCCGTGGATTCTGCCGCGCCTGGAGTTCATGTCGCCTATGATGTCGCCGGTGAAGTCGTCCGGCACGGTAATCTGTACGTGCATTATCGGCTCAAGCAGCGTGGGCGATGCGAGCTGCACACCTTTTGTGAGTGCCTGCCCGCCGGCAATCTCGAAGCAGATGCCGGACGAGTCAACGGTGTGGTAGCTGCCGTCGAACAGCGTTGCCTTGACGTCCACGATGGGGTAGCCGGCGATTGCGCCGCCATCCATTGCCTTTGCCACGCCCTTTTCAACCGATGGGATGTACTCGCGTGGGACATTGCCGCCGACTACGGTTTCGGCGAACTCGAAGCCACCGCCCCTGGGCAGAGGTTCGAGTTCGAGCCAGACATGACCGAACTGGCCGTGTCCGCCGGACTGCTTCTTGTGGCGGTACTCGACTCTGGTTCTGCCGCTGATGGTCTCCTTGTACGCGACCTTCGGGACCTGGAGGATCATTTCGGCGCCGAACTTGTTACGCATCTTTTCGATGGCGAGGTCCACATGGGTGTCGCCAAGCCCGCCAAGCAGGACTTCGAGTGTGTCCGGCTCGCGGGTAACTGTGAGGCTGGGGTCTTCCTCGGTGATGCGTGATAGTGAACTGGACATTTTGTCCACGTCTGCCTGCGACTTGGGGAAGACAGCCATGAGGTACACTGGACTGGGGAACTCCATTCCTTCCAGCGTGAACTGGTTGTCGCGTGTGCAGATGGTGTGTCCGGTGAGCACGGAGTTGAGCTTCGGGGTCGCGCCGATGTCTCCGCAGGCTAGGTCGGGAACGGCGGTCTGCTCCTTGCCGCAGACCTCGAAGACCTGACCCACGCGCTCCTGCTGTCCTTCGTTGGCGTTCCAGAGCTGGTTATCGCTGGAGAAAGTGCCGCTGTAAACACGGAAGTACGAGAGCTTGCCGACGAACGGGTCGGCGGATGTCTTGAAGACGAGCGCGGCGAGGGGGCCGCTGCTATCGGGGTTCATGGTTACTTTGCCGTCCGCGGTGTCGGCTTCTACGCTGCCTACATCGGCGGGTGAAGGCAGGAAGTCCACTATGGCGTCCAGCAGTTCGCTCGTGCCGGTCTGGGACGGGGATGCTCCAACGAGCACGGGGATTATGGAGCTGTCGGAGATGCCTTGCTTGAGTCCGGCAATCATCTCCGCCTGCGTGATTTCCTCGCCTTCGAGGTACTTGTCGGCGAGTTCGTCGTCTGCTTCGGCAACGGCTTCGATGAGGCGCTCGCGCGCTTCCTCGACCGCATCCTCGATGCCGGCCGGGACGTCGGCGTTGGGGTCGAGCAGATTTACGACGCCGGAGAAGTCAGACTCTGCGCCGATGGGGATTTGTACCGGGACGCATTCCCTGCCGAAACGGTCTGTGATTTCGGCCATGATGCGATCAAAGTCGGCGTTTTCGCGGTCCATCTTGCTGATGAAAACCAAGCGGGGCAAGCTGCGGTCGTCGGCGAGCATCCACATTTGGTTGGTTCCGACCTCTACGCCTGCGGCAGCCGAGACGACAATAATCGCAGAGTCGGCAACACGAGAGGCGGATATGACCTCGCCGCGGAAGTCGGCGTATCCGGGCGTGTCGAGGATGTTTATCTTGCTGTCGCGCCAAGGGCAGGCGAGCAGGGACATCTGAGAACTGGACTGCCTGCGAATTTCCTCCGGCTCGAAGTCTGAGACGGTGGTGCCATCTTCGACTCTGCCAAGGCGGGTGGTGTGGCCAGCCGTGTGCAGCATTGCCTCTGCGAGTATAGTCTTGCCTGCGCCTCCGTGTGACAGCAGAACTACATTACGCAATTTGTCAGTTGTGAACTTCGGCATACTGCTATTCCCTTCGGCTATAGTGTTTATCCATAGTTTGTATTCCTCCAATTTTAGTCAAAGGTTGAAAATCGTGCAATAGGGGGATTTCTTGGGATAGCGTTTCCTTTCAGGTGGGTGAATAGCAATTTCACCCTCATCCCCCGCTTCCGCGAGGGCAGGCTCTAACCTTCCCCCATCAAGGGGGAAGGGACTTTGTCACCTAGAAGGAAACGCTACGACTTCTTAAATGCCGGTCTTTATTCTTGATATCCCCCTTCCCAACCTCTCCCTTGTGGGGCTGAAAGGGGTATGTATTTTGTTTTGAGACTTTAGCAGCGTTTCAGTCAGAATGTTGACTTCAGGACTAAAATGTCTGGCGAAAGCCTCCGAAGCGCCTGAGGAAGCGCCATCTGGATTCCCGCCTTCGCGGGAATGACGATGAAAATGCGGAGCGAAATTCCGCAATTCTCCTGCAAAGGCGTCGTTTTAGCATCGATTTCACCATTTACTTACCCCTGTCAGCCCATGGGGGAAAGGACAAGTGGAAGTAGAGGAGCGATAGGATATAATGTGCGCGGCTGCCTAATGGCGGCATTTCCTAGGAAGGTGAGATTGAATGATCGGATTTATTGGCGGGACCGGACCGGAGGGACGCGGGCTTGCGCTGCGATTTGCGCTTGCGGGAGAGGATGTACTGATTGGCTCGCGGGATGCCGGGAGGGCGCAGGACGCCGCGGAGAGCGTGCGCGAGATTGCGCCATCGATATCGATTGGCGGCGGAATGAACGCAGATGTCGCAGGGCAGTCGGATACGGTTGTGATTGCGGTGCCGTATTCGGCGCAGCGTCCTACGCTGGAGGGGCTGCGGGACGAGCTGCGGGGCAAACTGGTGGTGAATGTGGTCGCGCCACTGGCGTTCAGCAAGGGAGTGGCGAGCGCGATTCGCGTGGAGGCTGGGTCGGCCGCTCTGGAGGCGCGCGAGATAGTGCCGGACGCGATTCACACTGCCGCGTTTCATAATGTGAGCGCGCAGGAGCTGCTAGCGCCTGACAGGGCACTGGATACGGACATCGTGGTGTTCGGGGACGAGGCGGAGGCGAAGCGGAAGGTGATGGCTCTCGCGGAGACGATAAAGGGGGCGCGGGGCGTTGACGGTGGAGGGCTGGAGAACGCGCGGTATTGCGAGGACCTGACGGCGCTGCTGCTTAACATCAACAGAATCTACAAGGCGCATTCGATGATAAGGATTGTGGGGATTTAGGTTGTTAGCGGGTCAGTTAGTCAGTATGTCAGTGGATTGATTTGCAGTGCAATCGTTCTTCGACAGGCTCAGGACGAACGGGGCTTTTATCGACTATCTTGGGGTGAACGGATTATTTGTGGGAGGGATGATGAAACTCAGGGTGCTTGGGGCGCATAATGTGGAGAGTCGGCACACGCGGATGGAGAGCCATCTGGTCAATGGTGAGCTTGCATTGGACGCCGGTTCGCTGACGCGCTCTCTGACGCAAGACGAGTTGGAGGATATACGGGCGATCATCCTGTCGCACAGGCACTTCGACCATGTGAAGGACCTGCTGCCACTAGGAATCGCCGTTCGCAACGCGGGAGTGACGATCGACGTGTACGCGATTTCGGATACTGTGGACGCCGTAACGGAGACGCTGATGAACGGCAGGCTATTTCCGAATTTCCTGGAGTCACCGAGTGATGACGCGCCGACCTTCAGGATGCATAGCGTTGATTTCTATGAGCCGTTCAGTGTATTGGGGTATGAGGCTGTTGCCGTGCCTGTGCCGCACTCGGTTCCTGCCGCAGGGTTTCAGGTTTCCGACGGCAGCGTCAGACTGTTTTACACGGGCGACACGGGCAGGGGACTGAGCGCGTCTTGGGAGCATGTCGCGCCGGATGCGCTGCTGACCGAGGTAACTTTCGGAAATGAGAATGAGGCGGGCGCAAGGGCTGCGGGTCACCTGACGCCGGACTTACTGATGGATGAGCTGGGCAGATTCCGGGTGGCTCATGACCGATTGCCGCAGGTGATTGTGTCGCATATCAATCCGGCATGGGAAGATGCGGTGCGGAGTGAGCTTGCAGAGATTACGGCGGCGACGGGGCAAGAGTTCGTTGTTGCGGACGCGGATATGAGCATCGACTTGCGGGAGCTAACAGGATAGATAGGCTATTGCTGGTGGGAATAATCACTTCACCCCCATCCTAACCTTCCCCCGTCAAAGGGGGAAGGGACGAGATGAACGGCAATTATGCCCACCACTAAGGATAAGTAGGACGGAATTGGATGACAAGAAGGACAGCGTTCATATATTCTGATGCGCTTTCGCGGCATACGCTGAGCGACACGCACCCGATGAAGCCGGTGCGGCTGCGTTACACAAACGAACTGCTGGATGCCTATGGCGCTTTCGATGCGCCGAATGTGTCCGTTGTGTCTCCAAGAGCGGCACTGGATGACGAGATTGGATGGTATCACACGACAGAGTACATAGACGCCGTGCGGAGGCTGGGTGCGGGGGACGCGACGGTTGACCAGCTGAGATTCAACTTCGGGCCGGGGGACAATCCCGCATATCAGGGCATATACGAGGCATCGGCGCTGTCCACGGGCGCAACTATGAGTGCTGTGGAGATGCTGCTGTCGGACGAAGCGGATGCGGCGTTCAGCATATCGGGTGGGCTTCATCACGCGATGCCTTCATACGCATACGGGTTCTGCGTGTTCAATGATCCTGTGATTGGCATCAAGAGGATGCTGGCAGAGGGCATGCGGGTGGCGTATGTCGATATTGATTGTCACCATGGGGACGGTGTGCAGCATGCGTTCTACGACACGGATGCGGTGCTGACGATTTCGCTGCATGAGTCGGGGGCGTTCCTGTTTCCGGGGACGGGACACACGCAGGAGATCGGAGCGGGCAGGGGCAGAGGTTACTCGGTGAACCTGCCGCTTTACCCGTACACGACGGATGAGGTCTATTTGTGGGCGCTGCGGGAGGTCGCGATGCCGCTGCTGCGTAGATTTCGCCCCGATGCGCTGGTAACGCAACTCGGAATAGATTCGCACTTCAGAGACCCGATAACGCATCTTGCGCTGTCGGTGCAGGGGCACGCAGCGGCGGTGGAGGAACTGGCGTCGATTGGCGCGAGCAAGTGGCTTGCGCTTGGGGGTGGAGGCTACGACTTGCAGGCGGTTGCAAGGGCGTGGGCGTTCGACTTCGCGGTGATGTCCGAGCAGCAGTTGTCGGCTGAGATACCCCGCGCATACGCGGAGCGATACGGGGTTGGGACGCTACGGGATGTGGACGAGTTTCCGATTCAGGCGGATATGGTCAGGGACGCGCGGACTTTTGCGGAGGCGAGCGCTCAATCGGCGCAGCGGCTGGTGTTCGGGGTGCAGGGGCTGCGGTGAGCGGGCGATAGGGATGATTATCACCCCCATCCTAGCCTTCCCCCGTCGAGGGGGAAGGAAACTTTGCCCCAAGCGCTAATTAGACAGGATGTCGCGCAGCGCCGATTCGATATTATCCCACTTGAACTTGAAGCCGTTTTCCGTGAGGCGTTCGGGCTGCATTCGGGACGATGCGAGCGCGAATTCAGCCAGTTCGCCCATCGCGATACGGAGCGCAAGGCGGGGCACCGTGAAGAACGCGGGGCGTGACAAGACCCTTGCCAGCGCTCGCGTGAACTCTGCGTTGGTTGCGGGATTGGGTGCGGACAGGTTGACGGGACCGCGCATAGACGGGGTGTTGAGTGCGTGAGCGAAGGCAGCGGCTACGTCTTCGAGGTGGATCCAGCTCATGTACTGTCTGCCATTTCCGAGCTTGCCGCCTAGCCCCAGCTTGAACGGGAGCAACATGCTGCGCGGCAATTCGCCTGTCTTGCTGAGCACCACTCCGATTCGCATGTTGCAGACGCGGATGCCGTTATCTGAGGCGGGCGCCGTGGCTGCCTCCCACTCGGCGGTTATGTCCGGGAGGAAGCCGTTCCCCTTGGGGGAATTCTCGGTCAGCAGCTCGTCGCCTCTTTCGCCGTAGTAGCCGAGCGCGGAGGCGCACAGGAATACTTCGGGCTTTTGTGGCATACGGGCGAGGGCTTCGCTCAGCAGGCGGGTGCTGTTGACGCGGCTGTCACGAATTTCCCGCTTGTAGGCGTCGTTCCATCGCTTGCCGGCGATGCTTGCGCCGCCGAGGTGGATGACGGCTTCGATTCCCTCCAAGCGCGCTTCGTCTATGGCGCCTGTAGCCGGGTCCCATTGGACTTCATCGGCTGAGGCGGGGGCGCGTCGGACGAGTCTGGAGACTTGGTGGTCTTCCTGCTTGAGGCGGCTAATCAGGGCGCTGCCTATGAGACCGGACGAGCCCGCGATGAGGATTTTCATTTATGCACTCCCTATGGCTATCGAGTGTCTTGCATATTTGGAGAATGATGAATTCGGAGAAGTATCGCTGGACAGGAGGTATGCAGAAAGATAATCTAACCCCCTTTTGAGCAAGCGATTTCTGGTTTCCCGCCTGCGCGGGAAAGACGAAAGGGCAGGATACGGGGCTTTTGTATATCTTTCGGGAAAGGGATAGCGTTTCCATTCGGGTGGATGAATAGCGATTTCACCCCCATCCTAGCCTTCCCCCAAAGGGGGAAGGGACTTCTGCATATCGCTCAGAGATGGGCGAAACTTTACACAAAAAGGGCGGTGGGACTATAATCAGGTGTTGAACTTGTGCGAGGTTGCATAGGTTGACGAGCGTTGTTTTTTAATTGTAGCGCAATGGTAGGCGTGCGAGGCACTAAATTGGCTATCAGGGAGATATTGCAGATTCCGCATCCTGTGTTGAGGCAGAGGGCGCGGAAGGTGCGCGCCTTAAATGACGATGTGCTACGTCTTGCATACGATATGGTTGACACGATGCGGGATGCCAATGGCGTTGGCCTTGCGGCTAATCAAGTCGGCGAATTGTGGCGCGTGATTGTGATTCAGTTGCCGGAAGAGGAAGAGGCGCGCATTTATGTCAACCCTGAGATTACTATCAGGGAGGGCGAGCGGCGCGTCGAGGAAGGCTGCCTGAGCATCGCAGGATATAAGGGCATGGTAACACGCTCGGTCTGGATTCGGTTCCGCGCTCTGGATCATACTTCCAAGGTGGTGAAGCTGAGGGCTGAATGTATGCTTTCGCAGGCGCTGGAGCACGAGGTTGACCACCTGAACGGCATCCTTTACACCGACCACATGGAGGCGCACGAGAAGCTCGTGAAGGTGGAGGCCGAGGGTGAAACTCCAGAAGACTCCGAGGATGGCGAGGATAATCACGACGGTCGTAATCATAATAGCCACAATCATAACGGCCATTCCGATGACACGACGAATGGGTCTAACCATTCGGAAAGCGGGCTGTGGCTGCCTGACGAGGATTCGCGCAACACGCCGGCTACACTGAAGCTCAAGTAGTTTTGAGTATGCGTTTCTCGCCTACTCAGGAATGGCGATGGCGATTTCACCCCCATCCTCACCTTCCCCCTTGATGGGGAAGGGACAGAGAGCAAGCTATATCCCTATTCCATCGCCGCGGCGGTCCTTTCAAACTGAACCCATGAACGAAGCACCCGTGATTTCCCCCTATACTGCCTTGTCTTACCCCATGCGCCTGCCGCCGGTGGCGGGGAGACTCGTCGAGTTCTTTGCCGCCAGAGACGTCGAAGCCTATCTTGTGGGCGGCGCGATTCGTGATGCGCTGATGTGCCGCGAAGCAGAGGATATCGATGTCGCGGTGAACGCTGACGCCTATTCGACCGCGGTGGAGATTGCGGATGCTCTCAACGGAAGCTGCGCGCGGCTGCATGACGACTGGCAGGTGGCGCGTGTCGCGATTCCTGAGGAGGGCAGGCTTTTTTTCATCGACATTGCGACTTTCGAGGGCGACATAGAGCGGGACCTACGCAGGCGGGACTTCACCATGAACGCTATGGCAGCGCCGATGAGCGCCGCGCTCGATGATGATGTGCGCGGTACACTGCTGGATCCCTTCGGAGGAGTGCGCGACTTGGAGGACGGTGTGGTGCGGATGGTATCGTCCGATGCGCTGGAGGACGACCCTGTTCGGCTGATGCGTGGCGCGAGACTGGCGGCTCAGTTCGGCTTCTCTCTTGAATCTGAGACGGCATTTGCCATTAGGCAGCGCTCTTCGCTTATATCGGGCGTTTCGCAGGAAAGGGCGCGGGACGAGTTGATGCGGCTGCTTGGCTCTAGTAATGCGCGAGACGGGGTGAGGCTGCTGGACAGCCTGGGGTTGCTGTGCAGCGTTGTGCCCGAACTGGCGCAGGCTAAGGGGGTTGTCCAGCCGAAAGAACATTACTGGGATGTGTTCGATCATCTAGTGGAGGCTGTGGGATGGGTTGACGCGATGTTCGGCGATGTGGATTGTGATGAGTATCCGCTTGACATTTTGCCGCACTTCGATGGAATGCGCGAATACTATGACGGTGAGGTGAGCGACGGGTTCGACAGGCTGACTTTCCTGAAACTGGCGGCTCTCCTGCACGATGTAGCCAAGCCCGCGACCAAGACGGTTGAGGCTTCGGGGAGAATTCGGTTTCTTGGGCATCACACGCAGGGCGCTGATGTCGCGCGCGAGATTCTGACAAGACTGCGATTTAGCAGGCGGGGCGTCGAGCATGTCGCCCGAATGGTGCGTTACCACCTGCGCCCCAGGCAGATGGCTCAGAAAGGTGATATGCCGACCAGGAGAGCGCTGTACAGATATTACCGCGATGTGGGGGATGTGGCGCTTGATACGCTGTACCTGAACACTGCGGACTATCTGGCGGCGCGAGGGCCTATGCTGGAACGCGAAGATTGGACCGAACACTGCGATCTGGTGCGATATATCCTGGAGGAAGGGCGATTTGAAGGAGACCGACATAGGGATTCTTTGAAATCTCTTCCTAAATTGGTGGATGGATACGATATAATAGACGGGTTCGCGCTTGCGCCAAGCCCGAAGATAGGCAAGTTGCTGGAGGAAGTGCGGGAGGCGCAGGCGAGCGGAGAAGTAGATACAAGAGAGCAGGCGCTGGAGCTGGTAAGGGCCAGCCTCGAGCGTGGAGGTGACGGTGCGTAGGAACGCAAGAGCGTTAATTGCGATTGTCTTGCTGGTTGTGGGAGCGGTGTTGACGCTCAGCTTCCAGACTATCGAGCTGGGTAATTTCGGACGCGGCGGGGATACCCTACTTGGTCTGAGCCTAGGGCTGGACTTGCAGGGCGGCAGCCACCTGGTCTATCAGGGCGAGCCAATCATGAGTGACGGGGGCGAGCCACAGCCTCCGACTGCCGAGGACATGGAAAGCCTGAAGCTCATAATCGAGCGGCGTGTGAACTCGTCCGGTCTTGGCGAGCCAATCGTACAGATTCTAGGCGAGGACCGGCTGTTGATTCAGCTGCCGGGCGTGGACGATCCTGAGAGGGCAAAGGCTCTCATTGGCGAGACCGCGCGGCTTGAATTCAAGCACCGACAACTTGGCATTCCGCGCAACCTCGCCACTGAAGGGGTCATTACGGACGCGGATGTGGTGAGCGTCAGCGTGGAACCCATACCTGAAGAGCTGGTACCGGAAACTGAAGCGGGGACCGAGGAGTCTTCCGAGGAAGCCGAACCAGAAGCCGAGCCGATTCCTGTCATAATCGTGGAGATGACGCCTCAAGGCGCGGCCAGGTTCGACGAGGTGCTTGTGAGACTGTCGAACGAGTTCAATGTGGCTGCCGCGACAGCGAATGTGTTCACCTTCCAGAGCCAGCTACAAGCGGGTTACCTGCCGAGTCTGAACGTTACGATAAACGGCAACGAATCGTTAAGTGGAGTGCTTGCGCCACCGGCAATCAGGAAATTGGAAGGGACGAACAGATACGCTCTGCCTTATCCGCAGCCGCAGCCGGCGGCACCTACGCAGCCGGATGAGATACCGGCGCCGGTGGAACCTCACGACCTTGCGACGGCGCAGGGCTTGGTGGGCGATGGCGCGACTATTATATTCATCGAGCAACCGGGGCGTATTGACGAGGACTTCGGGCTAGGCGGCGACAATCTGGCGAGAGCTTATGCGAGCCTGCACGCAACAAGCGATCAGCCCATCATCAACCTAGAATTCGATTCGCTGGGGACGCGGCTGTTCGGGGAGAAGACGACGGATATTGCCGGAAGCCCTACGGATTCGATAGCGATATTCCTCGATGAAGAAGAGCTGATAGCTCCGGTGGTGCGCCAGCCGATTACAACTGGAACAGCCATCATCGAGGGCGGCTTTACCCTGGAGCGGGCGCAGGACATATCGCTGCTGCTCGAGGGCGGTCGCCTGCCGTTCGACATAACGCTGATACAGGAACGAAGCGTGGATGCGATTCTCGGTTCGGACTCGCTTGCGAAGAGCGTAGTCGCCGGAGTTGTGGGGCTTGTATTGGTCTTCCTGTTCATGACACTGTATTACCGGGTGCCGGGGCTTGTCGCCTCGCTCGCGCTGCTGATATACACGCTGCTCGTGCTTGCCGTGTTCAAGCTGATGCCGGTTACGCTGACGCTTTCGGGCGTTGCGGCGACCATACTGTCGGTGGGCATGGCAGTGGACGCGAATGTGCTGATATTCGAGCGCATGAAGGACGAGCTTCGGAACGGGCGCACACTCATCAGCGCAATCAATATCGGATTCAACAGAGCGTGGCCCGCAATCAGGGACAGCAATGTGTCCACGCTGATTACCTGCGCGATTCTGTACTACTTCTCGAATCAGCTGGGAACGACGATAGTGCAGGGCTTCGCGGCAACACTGGCTATTGGCGTGATGCTCAGCATGTTCTCGGCGATTGTGGTCAGCAGGACGATACTGCGCGTGATCGCCTCCACGGGGCTTTCGAGGCTGCTGGGCGCGTTCGTGCCGACAGGAGGATCGGAGCTGCCGCAGCAGTCTGCACCGGCGGCTGTGCAGAGGAGCTAGGCGTTCTCGACAGCGGTTGGCATTTGATGGGTTTTCACCCCCATCCTAGCCTTCACCATTAAGGGGCTGAGATTGATAGGCATTGAGAATAACCGTGCCTGTAGTTGCGACTTCACCCCCATCCCCTGCTTCCGCGAGGGCAGGCTCTAACCTTCCTCTATCGAGGGGGAAGGAACTAACGGAATGAATAGAATTGTTTTGGCGTTGTCCGCCAGGAGCTAGAAATTGGATTTCGTAGGTAAGAGAAACTGGTTCTTCCTGTGTTCGTTTTTGATCATATTGCCGGGTGTGGTGTTTCTCATCATTAATCCGGGTTTGCGCATGGGCATCGACTTCACGGGCGGCTCCACGATGACCATCAATTTCTCCAGCGCGGTTTCTCAGGATGAATTGAGGACGGAACTGACGCGCATCGGGCAGGTGGACGCAACGGTGCAGAGCTTCGGGGACAACACATACTTCATACGCACGCGGCAGCTTTCGGACCAGGAGAAAGATGCTCTAACGAACCAACTTACGGCGAGCCTTTCTCCGGATGGAGAAGATGACCCTGTATCTTCTGACTTCGTGTCTCCGGTTGTGGCGCGCGACACGATACTGAACGGCATATACGCGGTCGTCGCGGCTTCGGTTGGCATATTCATCTATCTGTGGTGGGCATTCCGCAGTGTGCCGCGTCCATTCCGGTATGGCATAGCGGCGATCATAGCGCTGGTGCATGACCTTGTAATCGTGATAGGGATATTCGCGATTTTGGGCAACCTGCTGGGACTGGAAGTGAATACGATGTTCCTCGTAGCAGTGCTGACGGTCATCGGGTATAGCGTGAACGACACGATTGTGGTATTCGACAGGCTGCGCGAGAATGTGCTGAACTACGGCAATCGCGGATTCGCGCAGAATGTGAATGTGAGCATATCGGAGACTATCGGTCGTTCGCTGAATACCAGCCTGACCGTGCTGATAGTTCTGCTGGCGCTGCTGCTGTTCGGCGGCGCGACGATACGCACATTCCTGCTGGTGTTGGTAATTGGCGTGATTGCCGGCACTTACAGCTCGATTGCGGTGGCTAGCCAGGTGCTGGTAGCGTGGGAGAGCGGCGACTTCGGCAGGATGCTGCCGTTCCGCAGGTCGGCTGCGGCTTAGTCTGACGGGATGGAGTGGATTTATCACCCCCATCCTAGCCTTCCCCCATCAAGGGGGAAGGGACTAACTCGGCGGGATGAGCGCGACGCGCCCGAATGTGTTGCCGTCGCGCATTCGCTCGATGGCTTCCTGCGCTTCGTCGAACGCGAACTGCTGCGACAGTATGGGCTTGATTGCCCCACTTGCTACAAGGTCTATCGCTCCGCGGATGTGGCGTGGGGAGGCTCCGGTTGAGCCTGTTACGGTCGCATCGCGGAATAGCAGTTCTGCAAGGTTGAAGCGCGCCGCGCGTCCCGCAATCTCTCCAAGCACGACCATTCTGCCGAACTGCGCCATGCTTGCGACACACGAACCGAAGAGCGCGGAGCCTACGGGGTTTAACACCGCGTCCGCGCCGCTATCTTCCGTGAGAGCGAGGACAATCTCGGAGAAGTCAAGCTCGCTGTCTGCCAGGATAGTATCTACTCCCGGCAGAGATTCGAGGGCGCTCAGTTTTTCCGGTGAGGTGGTGACGGCGAGGACGCGCGCGCCCAATGCGGCCGCGACCTGGGCAAGGTGAGCGCCAAGCCCGCCGCCCGCGCCGACAACGAGAGCCGTCTCGCCGCTTCGGAGGCGCGCCGAGTCCTCGATGGCGCTGATTGCCACTCCGATTGGGCAGGCGAGAAGCGATGCCTGGATAAGGTCGAGCGAATCGGGAACGGCGATGACGGCTGACTGAGGTACGCTCATATATTGTGCGAAGCCGCCGTCGAGGGCGTGGCCAAATCCGCGTCCGTACAGGCAGCGGTATTCATTGCCCGCGTTGCAACGGATACATTCTCCGCAGAATACGGTGAGGGCGGCGACTACTTTATCACCGGGCTGCACGGATGTTACGGCGTCGCCGATTGCGGAGACGACTCCGGAAATTTCATGCCCCAAGATGACATCGGGCTTGATGCCTCGGCGTAGAGTGCCCTCAACTACCGCGACGTCGTGGTAGCAGATGCCGCAGGCGGCTACTCGCAGAAGGACGTCGTTCTCACCTGGCTCTGGGATGGCGACATCGCGCAGTTCCAGGAGTGGCTTTTCGGCGCCCGATTTCAGGACAAGCGCTTTCATCATTGACCTTCAACGCTCAGATGGCTGACGATGTTTCAGGTCGCTCAGAGTTAGTCTGCCGCCTGCTCGTCGGCAGCGCTATGCGGCTGCAACAGGTCAACGACTGCGCGTATGGTATCGGCTGTAGGTCGGTCCTTGTCCGCGCTTTCAGGCGACTCCTCGGCGTAGGGTGTCCTGCTGAGCAGGTGATACATTTCCGCGGCGCCTTTGTGGAAGTTCGGCGTTACGCCCAAGTGTTCAAAGGTGGAGGCAATCTCTTCCATCTCGCCTATCCAGCGGTGCGCGTTGGGTGGAAGGCGGGATATGCCGCCGCTCATCTGCTTGAGTGCCGCCGGCTGGCTGAACTCGAACTCCGCGATAAGCTCATCGGTCAGATTCATCGATTCAGCGGCGGAGAGGAGCGCAGTTTGCAGGGTGGAAGTGCCCTTAGTGAGCGCGGCGTAGCACATCTTGATGCCCGAAGCTCTGCCAATTTCATCTCCGATGGGCTTGACCGTGATGCCCTTGCCGTCCAATTCGGCAACGAAATGAGCATGCTCGCCGGATACATAGAAGCGAGGAGGCGTGCCGCTCGCAGGCGAACCACCGATGATGCCTCCGTCCACGTACTGCCCGCCTGCCTCAGTGATAATGGCTTCCATGCGGCGCGTTGTCTGGGGGGAAACGGCGTTGCAGTCGGCGTACACGGCATGCTTGCCGGTCAGGCGCATGGCTGCCGCGACCTGTTCGGCGACGGAAACCGCCTGGTCGGGAACTAGGATGGACAGAATGAGGTCTGCCTGCTCGACGAGAAGTCCGAGAGTTGGGATGTCACGGAAGTGGCCTTTGGCGGCAAGTTCGCGAGTGCGGCTGCTGCGCCCTCGCAGACAAGTAACTATGTCAATGTCGTTTTGTCCAAGCGCGTAGCCTACGCCTGAACCCATGTCGCCGGGACTGAGGATAGCTACGGTATTTACGGGCATCGTGGACACCACTCCTTCCGAGAATTGGTCGAAAATCGAGCCTTCAGCTCAAGTCTTATCAGAAAGTAAGAAAACACTAGGGAGAATTTTGCATAAGTGATTATGCAGGCATTTTCACCCCAATCCTAACCTCCCCCATCAAGGGGGAAGGGACTTATGCAGTTTTCTCTTGCTAGGACAAGTAATTGCAGAATAACAGATTCCGTGTCCGCTGTCTTGAGAATTGCTCAGGTGATAAGATTTGATGGTCGGTGTTGATTGCGGCTGCCAGAGTGAGTTGAAATCCGGTTTGGATGAATTGACGGCAGACTGCATCCGGTAGAGATGAAACACAAGATAATTTAAGGCGACAGGCCTTTGGTGGGAGGTTCAGAATGGAATTGGGAGCGCATGTTTCGGCGGCGGGCGGAGTTGATAAGGCGGTTGGACGCGCCGCAGACATAGGGGCTGAGGCGATTCAGCTTTTCGCGTCTTCACCGCGTGGCTGGAAGTTCAGGCCGATTCCGGATGATAAAGCCGAATCGTACAGGGAGAAAGCCGCATTGGAGGGGATAGGTTCGACCTTTCTGCATGGATCGTACCTGGTTAATATAGGGGGTAAGCCGGACCTTGTGGAGAAGTCGATAGGCTCGCTCATCAACCACATGAACGCGGCAGCGCAGATTGGCGCGAGGGGCGTCATATTCCACTCCGGCAGTCACAAGGGCGTGGGCTTCGACGCGGTTTTCGATCAGGCTACGAACGCGCTTGTCGAAGTGCTGGAGAGCACAGACGACGATGTGCAGCTGATAATCGAGAACTGCGCGGGCATGGGCGCGCAGATCGGCGCTTCATTCGCTGAGTTGGGTCGGATGATAAAGGCTGTCGATTCGCCGCGCCTGACAATCTGCCTCGACACGGAGCATGCCTTTGCCGCTGGCTACAATATCGCGGACCCGGAGGGGATTGAGAAGGCGATGGTGGAGTTCGATACTGAAATTGGACTTGACAGGCTGGTAGTGGTGCATGCGAACGACGCAAAGGTGGAGTTCGGGTCGGGCATTGACCGGCACGAGAACATTGGCGAGGGGTACATCGGCATCGAGGGGTTCGAGACGATCATGGGGCATGCAGCGTTTGCGGATGTGCCGTTCTTGCTGGAAGTGCCGGGGACCGACAAGAAGGGACCTGACAAGCCTAACCTCGACAGGCTGAAGGAGATTCGCGCCAGGCTTGCTGAGTTGGCGTAGCTACTATTAGGGGTAGGTGTCGAGAATAATCAGGTTTGCAAGTGCGATTTCATCCCCATCTCAGCATTCCCCCTTCGAGGGTTGGCAGGGGTATGTATTGGAAGTAACCGTGCCTGTAATTTGCGACTTCACCCCCATCCTAACCTTCCCCCGTCAAGGGGGAAGGGACTTTAGCCCTCATCCGGAGGGAGAGGGGATAAATTGCACCGTTTATAAGCGCAGGGTGGAATGAGTGTCATTGCGCTCAGTGTAGTCTTTGGAATTGTCGCGGCCGTCGGGTGGGGAGTAGCCGATTTTGTGGCGGCTGCGGCGTCTAAGCGGTTAGGCGTGCTTCGCACCGCGACAGGGGTTCATCTTTCTTCTTCGGTCGCACTGGCAGGGTATTTCTTCTTTGTCTTTGAGCCGGGCCTTCTGACGTGGCTGCACTGGGCGGCGCTTGCGGGCATCTCCGTGCTTGGAGTGCTGGTTTATATCGTATTCTATCGCGCGCTGAGCGAGGGGCCGGTTGCCGTAGTAAGCCCTATCGTCTCGTCATACGCGATTGTGCTAATAGCCCTTGCTGTTGCGTTTTCGGGCGAGAGACTGAGTGGATGGCAGTTGGTTGGGGCAGCGTGCAGCATAGGCGGCGTTGCGATGGCGTCATTCGATCCACGCGGGCTGTCAGATGGCGGCAAGGTAGTTGGGCTTGGCGTGTGGCTCGCCATCGCAACGATGCTTGGCATCGGGGCGCTGAGCTACGCAATCGGTGTCTTGTCTCGTGAACTCGGATGGTTTCTGCCGGTTTACATCAGCCGCACTATGACACTGGGATTGTTCATCCCCCTTACAACAGCGATGCGCCAGTGGAATCTGAGAGGCGTTACGATTCCGCTTGCCTTTGCCGTCGCACTTGCAGGAATCGTTGAGATGGGCGGGCTGTTCGCATACGCGCGAGGCGCGGAAGTCGGCGTAATATCGATAGTGGCAGCGGCGTCCATATCGTACCCACTGATACCGATGCTCGGCGGCATCATCGCTTTTGGGGAGCGTCTTGCCGTCAGCCAGTGGGTCGGACTGTGCATTGCGCTTGCCGGGCTTTTAGTGCTGGCACTTGCCTCGTGATATACTCTGACGCGGCAAAAGGCGTGTGGCACGTTTACGGAATGTGCGTGGGGACGCTAGGTCTATGTGGATTGAGGAATGACGATGTGAATCATCGCCCCATCCCCTGCTTTCGCAGGGACAAGCTCTAATCTTCCACCATCAAGGGGGAAGGGATTTGTAAGTCTGAAAGAGGTGAACAATGGGACTGAAGAACAAGGTGTGCATTATAACGGGCGGCGGCAGCGGCATCGGTCGGAGCGCCGCGCTGATGATGGCGGAAGCTGGCGCGAAGGTGGTGCTTGTCGGGAGAACGGCATCCAAGGTCGAGGACGTGAGGGATGAGATCGAATCCGCCGGTGGCACGGCTATGGCGCTGGGTCTGGATGTGGGAGACCACGAGGGCGTGATGCGAATGGCGCAGGATGTTCTGGACGCTTACGGGCAGATTGACGTGCTGGTGAACAATGCGGGGCACAGCTCGCACCACAGGCGCTTGATGACGACCACGCCTGAGGAACTTCAGGCCGTGCTGGAGTCGAACGTGTCGGGCAGCGTCTATTGCTCGCAGGCGGTCGTGCCGCACATGAGGGAGCGCGGCGAAGGGACTATCATCAATGTGTCGTCGATGGCGGGATTGAGCGGAAGCCTGCTCGCGGGGATGGCGTACAGCGCGGCGAAGGCGGCGGTCATCAACTTCACGCAATTCCTGAACAACGAACTGAAGAATACCGGGATACGGTCGAGCGTGGTGATTCCGGGCGAGGTTGATACGCCGATTCTGGACAACAGGCCGATTGTGCCGTCGGATGATGCAAGGGATACGATGGTTACGGCTGAGGATGCCGCGGAAGCGATATTTCTGATAGCGAACCTGCCGCAGAGGGCTTGTATACCTGAGTTGATAATACGGCCAACTTATATGAGGGACACGTCGGCAGAAGCGGGGGCGGCGTAGTGTAGTCGGTCGGTTTTTAGTTTGTTAGTTGATCAGTCTTATAAGTTGGGAGGACATGATGACTCAGCAGCAGATGCCGCCGTATATGGCGGCGCTAGTCGAGAACGACCCGAAGATGGCGGAGATTTTGACGGCGAACAGGGATTTCATCATTCAGGACGGTGCGCTGTCGGCGAAGGTGAAGACGCTGATGACGATGATGTGCGATGCGCTGCTGGCGCATGAGGACGGCGTGAAGGCAATTGCGGACAGAGCGCGCGGCATGGGCGCGACTGAGGAAGAGATTGCCGAAACGATTCGCGTGGCGTTCTGGATGGGAGGGCTGCCGGCGCTTGTTACGGGTATGAATGCGTTCAGGGAGGATTAGGGTGGTATTCCCAGTAGGTGTTAGTGTATAGGATTCGGCACTGCTCTTTGATGAAGGCTTCACCCCCATCCTAACCTTCCCCCATCGAGGGGGAAGGGACTTTTGAACCGCCTTAACCTCTATTTCAATGCTTCCGGGTTGACGCAGGACGGCATTGGCTCGCCTCGCAGTGCGGCGATGATGTTGTCGGCTGACATCTGCCCCATGCGACGGACGGTCTGGCGGCTTGCGCTGGCGATGTGCGGTGTGATGAGAAGGTTGTCGAGCGAAAGCAGCGGATCGTCGAAGGGGATTGGTTCCGGGTCGGTTACGTCTATTGCCGCGCCTGCAATGGAATTGCTAGACAGTGCTTGGTAAAGGTCTCTTGGGTTGACCGTTCTGCCGCGCGTTGTGTTTATCAGGAATGCGGTGGGCTGCATCAGGTCGAGTTCGCGCTTGCCAATCATGTACTCGGTGTCAGGTGTGAGGGGCATGTGCAGGCTCACATAGTCTGCTTCCGACAATACGGCGTCCATGTCTTCGCGCCATTCCGCGCCAAGTTCTGCCTCGATTTCCGGCTTGCGTGAGCGGGAGGAATATATGATGCGCATGTCGAAGGCACGGGCGCGTCGGGCGACAGCCGTGCCTATCAAGCCCATGCCTATGATGCCGAGCGTAGCACCGTACACATCGGCGCCGAGATAGGGTATCTGGTCGAAGACGGTCCACTCTCCGGCACGGATCCTGCGCTCGCCGTAAGCGATATTGCGGGCGAGTGCGAGAATCAGGCCGAATGTGAAATCGGCGCAGGATTCGTGGAGGACGCCGGGCGTGTTGCCGATGAGGATGCCGTTGCGGGTTGCGGCAGGAATGTCGATGTTGTCCAAGCCGACGGCTCTGTTCGCGACTACCTTGAGATTAGCGGCCTGGTCGAGCAGTTCGGCGTCGATGATGTCGGTTACTTCCGTCAGCAGGGCGTCGAATTCCTGCGCCTTTTCCAGCAGCAATTCGCGTGGAGGCGGTGAATTCTGCTGCCACACTTCAATGTCGTAGATGCCGTCGAGGTAGGAGATGGCTTCGGGGATGATGTGGGAGCGGGTGATGAAGAGTTTCTCGCTGGACATAGTTCACCTTGTGGCTGATTGGTCGGTTAGTGTGTCAGTATATCAACATGCATCAGAGTAGGTAATGTAGATGCAGGTAGGTAGAGTGGATGCGTGGGTTCGCCGGTCTTGTTCAAGCCGAGTTGGTATGGTTGCGCCACATCCGATACTATCCGAGTTACCTTGCGCGATCTGTCCAAGTATGCACCATGGTTTCCCCATGCAAGTATCACCCTGTCCGCCGCTACCAGCGCATCGCTAATCCATTTGTCGTTGTCGGGGCCTATCGGCTCTTTGGCGGCGCGCAGTTCCGCGACATAGGAAGTCCGGAAGGCGAAGAGGTTGGCGACTTCCATTACGCCAAAGTTCCAGCGCTCGGCAAAGCCGATGCAGCGGCGGATTGTGGGGTCGTCGTGGGATTCGTCGGCAGTTCCGGGGTTCAGCATAATGAAGAGAAGACGACGATCCGAAGCACCGATACGCCTGCCAAGCAAGTAGCGATACTTTTTGTCGTGGGAGAAGTGGGCCCAGCCGTCGGTCATGCCGCCTCCATTTATTTGAGTGATCGACTCCATTCCTCACACCCCCATCCTAACCTTCCCCCATCAAAGGGGAAGGGACAAATTAACGGCAATTATGTTCACCTCTGGTTTCTTCAAGGGCAAGGCGAATTTCTGCGATGACTTCATTATGGGTTTCGGTGTCAAGGACGGATTGCAAGGCCTCCGATGCTTCGCTGCCGCCGATGCGTCCTAGCGCCCAGGCCGCGTGCCGGCGAACGAGGCTGCTGTCGTGGAGGAGCGCCTTTGCCAGCGCAGGGACGGCTACCGGATCGCCGATGTTGCCGAGGGCGACGCATACGTTGCGCTGGAGGCCGATGCGCTTGGCGCGCTTGACGGGGCTGCGGCGGAAGCGCGCGCTGAAGGCTGCCTGGTCTAGGTCGAGCAGGGGAATGAGCGCAGGCGCGGCGAAGTCGTGTCTCTGTTGGAATGCGGGTTCGAGACTGCTCTGCGCCTTCCGGTTGACGGGGCAGACATCCTGGCAGATGTCGCAGCCGAATACCCAGTCGCCTATGAGCGGGCGTAAGTCTCGCGGGATTGCGCCGCGAAGTTCGATGGTCAGGTAGGAGATGCAGCGCTTGTTGTCGATGACATAGGGAGCGACGATTGCGCCGGTGGGGCAGGCGGGAATGCACAGGGAACACTGCCCACAGGTCTTCTTCAGAGGAGTGTCAGGTTCTAAAGGGATGTCGGTGATGACCTGCGCGAGGAATACCCAAGAGCCATGGGTTTGCGTGAGGATATTGGTGTTCTTGCCGAACCAGCCGATGCCAGCCCGGGCGGCGGCGGCACGGTCGTTCATTGGGCCGTCGTCAACGAATATGCGAGTCCTGACCGGGCGTCCGGTTATTTCGGGCAACTTGGCGGCGAACTCGCGCAGGCGCTTTTTGATGACGTCATGATAGTCGTCGCCCCATGCATAACGGGCGATTTTCCCGCGCGGCGGACCTTCAGGTGGGTGTGGCTCGCCGGTGTTGTAGCTGAGGGCAAGGGAAATGACCGATTTTGCGCCTTCGAGAAGTTCTTTCGGGCGGTTCGCGCGGCGCACCCGCTCCTCGGTGTACCAAGAGAAGCCGTCCATGTGGCCGTCTCGGATGCGTTGCAGAGCGGCTGATTCGTCGCGGGTGAAGGCGTCGGCGGTGGTGAAGCGCACGATGTCGAAGCCGGAATCTATGCCGAGTTGCCTGATCGACTGTTTCAGGTCATCTTCTGCCTTCTTCACACTATTACCTAGCCCAATGCTTATTTGAGGAATAACATCGCATCACGCGATAAAGTAAATTGACGCAACATCGTTGACCGCCGTTGTCGCAGCATTATATCATCACTTCTAGTATCCAACCCGATAGTGCCGAATTGGTGTGCTGATTGTTAGAATCCTGCTAAGGTCTTTCTGAACGAGGTGAAATCCCTGAATCTCTGTGTGGGAACAGGGTAGCCAGGGTCAGCAATTGTAGATTTCTCGCTTTGCTCGAAATGACGGGGTGAAGGGCTAGGTTCTGTTGACCTTTGCGTCATTCCTGTGAAAACGGGAATCCAAGGTAGTAAAATATAGCCGATTTCGTATCGATTGCACTGTCTGAAAGCTACTGGATTCCCGCCTGCGCGGGAATGACGAGTTCAAACATTGAAATGTCAACACACCCTAGAAATAATCTGACTGGGAATGCGACAACCGAATGACCCTGAGAAGCGTACAGATTTCCTTGATTTAAGCAGCCTTGCTTTGTTATATTCAGACAATCCATATTTTTTAGGGGGTCGTATCTTGGCAACACCGCGCATCAAAGAATTACGACGAGTCTATGGATTCGATGAAGTCGCAATCGTACCGGGAGAATTAACCGTAAATCCCGAACTGGTCAGCACCGACTTTCCGATTGACGGCATAACACTGAAGACTCCGGTGCTTGCATCGGCGATGGACGCGGTCGGCTCACCGAAGTTCGCAGGGAAGATGAGCGAACTAGGCGGATTAGGGGTGATGAATCTGGAGGGAGTACAGGCGAGGTACGACGACCCGGATGAGATTCTCAACCAGATTGTAACCACACCGCAGGACGAAGTAACAGGCCTGCTGCAAAAGCTCTACTCTGCCCCCATACGGCACGAGCTTGTGGGGGAACGAGTAGAAGAAGTTAAGAAAAACGGCGCCGCGTGCGCCGTTTCCATTACACCTGCCAAGACGAAGGAACTTGCTCCTGTCGCGGCAGAGGCGGGCGCGGATATGATCGTGGTGCAGTCCACGGTTACCACCGCCAGGCACATCTCGAATAGCGCGCGCGGGCTGCGTTTCCCTGAGTTGCTGGAAATGCTGAATGTGCCAGTAATCGTGGGCAACTGCGTGGGGTACGATGTGGCGCTGGAACTTATGGAGACCGGCATTCACGGCGTGCTGGTGGGTGTGGGGCCAGGCGCTGCTTGCACCACGCGCGAGGTTACCGGCGTGGGCGTTCCGCAGGTGAGCGCTACGATAGACTGCGCTGCTGCCAGGGATGAATTCTACGAGCAGACGGGGCGGTATGTGCCGATAATCACGGATGGCGGCATACGGACGGGCGGCGACCTGTGCAAAGCATTCGCATGCGGCGCAGACGCGGTGATGCTTGGCACGCCTCTTGCCCAGTCAGAGGAAGCGCCGGGCAAGGGCTACAACTGGGGCATGGCGAACCCGCACCCGGCGCTACCGAGAGGGACGCGCGTGAAGGTTGGCATCAACGGCAGTCTCGAAGAGATTCTGTACGGGCCCACTTCGGTTACGGACGGGACGCAGAACCTGATGGGCGCATTGCAGGTGTGCATGGGGATGATAGGAGCGCAGACGATACAAGAGATGCACGAGGCCGAGGTGGTGGTTGCGCCGTCAATCAAGACCGAAGGGAAGCACTTCCAGTTGGGGATGGTAGCGGGCGGAGACTAACATCGATAGACAGGATAAATAAGGATAGAGGCGGCAGTGATGTCGCCTCTATTTCTTTGTTGATATTGTTACGCAGCGGGGCAAGCCAGCTAAGTCGCTGTGGTGTCCGAATACGGCGTCGGGAAAGTGCGCGCGCGCCAAATCGCTAACGGCATCCAGTTGCTCAGGGGAAATTTCGATTAGAATGCTGCCGCCTGCATTCAGATTCGGCGGGGCTTGCTTTAACAGGCGGCTAATGACTTCCAAGCCTTCCTTGCCGCCGTCAAGCGCGAGCTGCGGTTCGCTTTGAACTTCCGAAGACAGACCGGGCAGCAGGTCGCTTGCGATGTAGGGCGGGTTGGAGACTATCAGGTCAACAGGCAGCGGCAGCGGCGCAAGTAGGTCGCCTTGGAGAAGCGTGATTCTGTCGGCGACTCCGTGCTTGCGGCGGTTGAGATCCGCTATTTCTAATGCTTCTGTGGAGCAGTCCGTTGCGTACACCTTCGCATGGGGCAGATGGACGGCGACCGACACGGCGATTGCGCCGCTGCCGGTGCCGATGTCGGCGATTGATATGTTGCCGTGTTTGCTCTCAGCGGCGAACTTCAGCGCTTCATCAACGAGCAGTTCTGTTTCCTGACGGGGAATCAGGACAGCCGGCGCTACACAGAAGTCCAAGCCGTAGAATTCTCTGTGTTGGGTGATGTAGGCAAGTGGCTCATGGCCAATTCGGCGCTCAGCGAGTGATAGAGCACATTCTATGTTCTCGGCGCTTATGGTTTCGCCGAGCGAGGCGTAGAAACGGGCGCGGTCGTACTTCAGGATATGCCTGAGCAGGACCTCGGCTTCCAGATTGCTGTCCGGGATGCCGCGCGTAGCCAATGTGTCAGCGATTCGGAGAGCAATCTGCTGGAGGGTTAAGGGGATTGGCTGATCGTTCATTATTTCATCACCTCCATCCCGCCTTTCCTCCATCAAGGGTCTATAGGGTAGGTAGGTATTGAAAATAATCGCGCCTGCATATGCGATTTCACCCCCATCCTAACCTTCCCCCATCGAGGGGGAAGGAACTTTGCCTACCGTTGTCAGCCGGTCAAGGGGAAGGGGTTCTGGCAATCAGGCGCCGGCTGCGAGGGCTTCCGCCTGCTCTTGCTGAACGAGAGCGTCTATGAACTGGTCGATGTCGCCGTCGAGGACGTTCTCCAGGTTGTAGCTGGAGATGTTGACGCGGTGGTCGGTTACGCGACCCTGGGGGAAGTTGTAGGTGCGGACGCGCTGAGAGCGGTCTCCGCTGCCGACTTGGGAGCGTCGATTGGCTGAAATTTCCGCGTGCTGGCGTTCAATCTCGCGCGCGTAGAGGCGAGAGCGCAGGACGGACATTGCCTTTTCGCGGTTTTTGAGCTGGGAGCGCTCGTCCTGACAGGTGGCTACGATGCCGGTCGGCACATGGGTGATGCGGACGGCGGTTTCGACTTTCTGCACATTCTGCCCGCCGTGACCTCCGGCGCGGAAGATGTCGATGTCGAGGTCATCAGGCTTGATGTCAATGTCCACTTCTTCGGCTTCGGGGAGCACGGCCACGGTAGCGGCTGATGTGTGTATGCGCCCGCTAGACTCGGTTACAGGGACACGCTGAACGCGATGTCCACCGCTCTCGTGCTTGAGGCGGCTGTATGCGCCGTTTCCGCGCAACTCGAACACAATTTCTTTGATTGCGCCGAGACCTGTCTGGTTGATGTCGATGACCTCAGTCTGCCAGCCGTTGCGCTGGGCGAAGCGGGTGTACATGCGGTAAAGGTCGGATGCGAACAGCCCTGCTTCGTCGCCGCCCGTGCCTGCGCGAATCTCAAGGATAACGTTCTTTTCGTCGTTGGGGTCCTTGGGTATAAGCTCGATGCGGAGGTCCGCTTCGATGCGCTCTATGTCAGCCTGCAATTCGGTCTCTTCTTCTCTGGCGAGGGCGATCATTTCGGCGTCGGACTCTTCGCGGATAATCGCACGAACTTCGTCAATCTGAGTCTGCGCGCTGCGGAATTCGCGCGAAAGCTCTACGATTGTTCTTATGCCGGCCTGCTCCTTGGCAAGGGCCTGGATGTGAGTGTAGTCGATAGAGACTTTGGGGTCAGCCATGAGGCTGTCGAGTTCGTCGTAGCGGCGCTCGATGGCTTCAAGTCTTTCTTGCATGGTCATTAGAGTTTTGCGCTTTCAGTGAGTTAATGTTTGTCGCTTGGCTAGTTGAACAGACCTGCCACTATAGCGATGGCAAGCATCACGAACATTGTTATCAATGCTCCGATGATTACATAGAGTAATTTGTCAATCTTGGCATCCAGTCTGCTGACCATCTCGATGAGAATCTCTTGCTGTCCCTCGATTCTAGCCATGCGCTCTCCAAGCGTTTGAGAGGAAGCATTTAATGCTGACGGTGTTTCAATGGTCATCCACATCTCCTAACTACTTGGTGCAGACGGTCATGGTCATATTACCATATAAGCTATTCCAGGCACTCCGCGATGCTTTGGGGCAGTTCCGCTGTGGGTACGACGAACTCCTCGCCGGCATCCATGTCGCGGTACTTGATGTGGTTGCGCTCGATGTCCTCCGGCAGCGGTATCACGGCAAATTTGAAGCCCTTGCGCGAGGCGTATCTCAGTTGCCTGCCGAGCCGGGTCTGCTCGAAGAATACCTCGGTGTTGACATTCGCCGCGCGAAGTGCGCTGGCTATTTCAATCGCGGTTCCCGTCAGGCTGTCGTCGGGAATGGTTACAAGAACCTGCGCGGCGGAGGCACTGCCCGTTTTCACTATGCCTGCTTGCAGCAGCTGTGAGAATAGGCGCGTCAGGCCGATGGATATGCCTACACCGGGCATCGCTCTGCGAATGAAGTAGCTGGTAAGGTCATCGTATCGTCCGCCGGAACAGATGCTGCCAAGCTGGGGGTGGTCATCGAGGCGGGTCTCATAGATGGTGCCTGTGTAGTAGTCTAGTCCGCGCACTATGCCGATGTCCGCAGAGATGTTTTCAGCCGAAATGCCGAAAGCTGTAGCGTGCTCGAAGACGGCGCTCAGTTCGTCAACGCCTGTCCGGAAGCGCTCGCCGCCATCGATGGAATTGAGGTCGCGCAGGATGTCTGCCGGGTTGCCGCTCAGCTTCACCAGCGAGAGGATGTCGTCCTGAGCGGCTTTGCCGTTGGGCAGGTCTTCGAGAGTCCGGAGCAGGGGGCCGGTGCCCTGGCGTTCAATTTTGTCGGCTTCGCGCAGTATTGCTGAAGCGTCGCTCTCGTCGAATCCAAGGTGTTCCAGGTATCCGGTCAGAATCTTGCGATTGCTGATGCGTATGGTGAAGTCTCCGATGTCAAGGCTGTTGAATACGGTGGATATTACGGCCGGGATTTCCGCGTCAGCCATAAGGCTTAGTCTGCCGTCGCCCACGATGTCGATGTCACACTGGGTGAACTCGCGGAACCTGCCATGCTGAGGTCTTTCGCCACGCCATACCTTCTGAATCTGGTAGCGGCGGAAGGGGAAGACGATATCATTGTTGTGCTGCGCGACGTATCTTGCGAGCGGCACGGTAAGGTCGAAGTGCAGGGAGTAGTCGCGGGCGTCTCCTCCGGACTGCGGGTGTAGTCCGGTGAGACTGTAAATCTGGCGCTCGGTTTCCTCGCCACCCTTCGCTGTGAGGACCGCGTTGCGCTCGACTGCGGGCGTCTCGATTGGTGAGAAGCCGAAGCGCTCAAAGGAAGCGCGAATGCTATCTAGCATATTCTGCTCGACGAGGCGCTCGGCAGGCGTCCATTCGGGGAAGCCGCTAATTGGCGATGGTGTTATTCTGTTGATGCGATCAGCGCACATGCGTGTTGTCGCTCCTTCGCAGGGAGAAGTTTTGCTGCGTATTCTGCAAATGAATTGTAACACAGGGGCTGGTATCTTCTGGCGGCAGGTCGAGGGCGAATGGGCATATTCGCTTTACTGAAGCTGCTCTTATATGCTCTAATTGGGCTTGGGTATAATTCGTAAAACCCCCTTCCTAACCTTCCCCTAAGGGGGCAGGGACAAGATGAACGGCGCCTTCCCCCAAGGGGGACAGGGACAAGATGAACGGCACCTTCCCCAAGGGGAGCAGGGACAAGATGAATGGCAGTTATGCTCACCTTTAGCTTAATGCCTGTTGTCATTAGTAGGGGCATCCTGTTGCGGTGCCGCTTGCGATGGCCGGTAGCGATCACCGTTGGATTCAAAGCGTGTACGCGCAGGTTATGACTTTGTTCGTCGGAAATATGAGAGTGCGCTCCTTCCGTTCAAGACGCGCTGCCCGTCCGTTGGATGAGGGAGCGGCATTTTAGTTGAGTAATTCCGGCGAGGAGATACGCCGCCCCGCAGGGCTGATTCCCAGCGGATTCGCGCTGCTTCTGGCGACGCTGTGGGGCGGCAACAACGTCAGCCTTAAGGCATCGCTTGGCCACGGGGAACCGATGCAGGTCGGGTGGATGCGGTTCGTGCTGGGGGGAGCCGTAACACTCGCGTACATGCTCGCGAGGCGAGAATCGCTATCGGTGTCCCGGCATGAAGTCAGACCTTTGCTTGCGCTGGGCGCACTCTTCTCTGTCCAACTCATCATAATGAATGTGGGACAGGACCTCACTTCCGCAGGGCATGGCGTGGCTCTGAACTCCACCTTGCCTATATGGACGGCGACGCTTGCCAGGTTCTTTATACCGTCGGACAGGCTTACTCTCTGGAAGGGGTTCGCGCTGCTGCTGTCATACGCGGGTGTGCTTGTGGTCGTGCTGGGAGACACAGGCGTCGGGCAAGAAGAGGTGACGATACTCGGGGATGTCCTGAGCCTGATTGCGGCCGGCTTGCTGGGGCTTCGCATGATTCTGCTGTCCAACTTCGCGCAGAATGTGTCTGAAGGCAAGCTGATGCTGGGACAGCTCGTGATTGGGACCGTTCTGCTGCTCGCCGGGAGTTATGTTTTCGAGAGTCCTGTGTACACGACCGACGCGGGATTCTGGATGGCGTTGGCGTATCAGGGGATAGTGATTGCAGGTTTCGGGTTTTTGGGAAATGCGTGGCTGATGAAACGCTACCTGCCGTCTTCGATAGCCTTCTTCTATTTCGCACAGCCAATAGCGGGGGTAGTTCTTGCCTGGCTCATACTTGGAGAGGATCCGGGGCGCGGACTGATACTTGGGGTCGCGTTGCTGTGCGCCGGGGCAGCGGCATATAGCTGGGAATCATACGCTGTCGCGAGGAGGGCAAGCCGGAGTCGCGGCTAGGGACGAATCTCGCATAAGTGCGGTTACAGCGATTATTCAGGCATTTTCACCCCCATCCTAGTCTTCCCCCGTCAAGGGGGAAGGAACTTTGCTTACCTTTATCTATCAGCCCATCGAGGGGGAAGGGGCAAGAGGAATGGTAATTATGCCCAGTCTTACATTGGTCGCTGCCGATTGTAGGATAGGGTAGGCTGGGATATACTGTAAGTGAAAGCAAACGTCCATCTACGGTACGCCTTAGGCACTAATAAATATGGTTGACGCTCTTCTCGACAAAGCGAAATCTTATCTACCTGCGGATAGGATCGGCATTATCGGTCAAGCCTACAGTTTTGCGGCGCAGGCGCACGAAGGACAGGTGCGACGCTCCGGTGAGCCTTTTATCGAGCACCCGCTTCAGACTGCGCTGTACCTCGCCGACCTGCGGCTTGATGCCAATGCCCTTGCTGCTGCTCTTCTGCACGACGTTGTCGAGGACTGCGACGTGTGCCTTGAGGAGATTGAGACGGAGTTCGGCAAGGAAATCGCGGGCATGGTTGATGGCGTAACCAAGCTGACCAAGGCAGAGGTTGACGCGGAGGAGGGCAGGAACCGCTTTTTGCTGAATGGCTCTGAGGTTGACCTGGAACAGGCAGCAAGTCTTCGGAAGATGCTTGTTACGATGGCTGAGGATATCCGCGTGGTGCTCATCAAGCTGGCGGATAGGCTGCACAACATGCGAACGTTGCATGCTCTGTCGCCGAACAGGCGGCGCGCCATTGCGAGAGAGACACTGGAGATATTCGCTCCGCTGGCGCACCGGCTTGGGATATGGGAGGTGAAGTGGCGTCTGGAGGATTTGGCGTTTCAGCATCTGAACAATGGCGCGTACCAGGAAATTTCCAGCATGCTGAATGCGAAGAGGCAGGAGCGCGAAGAATACATAGAAAGCGTGCGCTCGCTGCTGCAGGCCGAACTGGACAAAGCGGGCATCGATGCTGAGGTTACGGGGCGTCCCAAGCACATTTACAGCATACACAAGAAGACCGAGAAGTATCGCAGGCAGAATCTTGGCGTGGATGATATTCACGACCTGTTCGCGCTGCGGATACTTGTGGCCTCGGAGAAGGACTGCTACCTGGCGCTCGGTGTGGTTCATTCCAACTGGCGACCTCTGCCGGGGCAGTTCGACGACTATATTGCCAATCCCAAGGACAACCTGTACAAGTCCCTGCATACTACGGTGCTGTGCATTGACGCGCATCCGGTCGAAGTTCAGATACGCACCCAGGAGATGCACCATCTGGCTGAATATGGCGTCGCCGCTCACTGGCTGTACAAGGAGGGGAAGACGTCGGATGTCGAGTTCGAGGAGAAGATGACCTGGCTTCGGCAGCTTCTCGACTGGCAGCGCGATGTGAGCAATCCGCAGGAATATGTGGAGTCGTTCAAGACGGACATATTCAAGAACCAGGTATTCGTCTATACGCCGCGTGGCGACCTGAAAGAGCTGCCGGCGGGCGCGACGCCTCTGGACTTTGCGTTTCGCATTCACACCGACGTGGGACACCGCTGCATCGGGGCTAAAGTGAACGGCAAGCTGGTCGCGCTCACCTATCAGCTTCAGAACGGCGACACGGTTGAGATTATGACTAGCAAGGCGGTCAGAGGGCCCAGCCTGGACTGGCTGAATCCCAATCTTGGTTACCTGAGCACGAACTCCGCTCGCACGAAGGTCAGGCAGTGGTTCAACAGGCAGGAGCGACGGGCGAATATCGAGCGGGGCAAGGATATATTCCGCAGGCAGTTGCGCCGCCTGAATATGGCGATGACGGACGGAGAGCTTGCCGATGTCCTGAACTTTAGCAGCACCGACGAGTTCATGGTCGCGCTGGGCGGCGGCGAGATAACCGTGGAACAGATTGTTGACCGCATCGCAAATCAGGAGATTCCGCCGGACTCGGACTTCGAGAAGATTTACAGTGTTCCGGCGAGCAGCCCCGCATCCGGTATCGAGGTGCTGGGTGTAGGCGACCTGCTGACCCGAATGGCGAACTGCTGCACGCCGATTCTCGGCGACAATATCATCGGCTACATCACGCGCACCAGAGGCGTTACGGTACACCGGCAGAACTGCCCCAACATCGTTGCGGAGCGCGAGACGGAACGACTGATACCTGTCGGATGGAGCAAGGCGCACGAGCTTTACCCTGTGCGTGTGCGACTTGAGGCACAGGACCGAGTAGGGCTGCTGCGAGATATTACTTCCCTTGTTTCGGAGGAAGGTGTTAACATAGCCTCATGTGTGTCGGAGGAAGAGAAGGACATCAGCGTCGTTTCTTTGACAGTTTATGTTGACGGAATCAGCCAGTTGAACCGACTGTTCTCGAAGATGGAGAGCGTGCGCGGTGTCATTGGAGTGAGCAGAGCTAGAGTGTAGCACACGACTAACCGCTTCCCTCTCGATGGGGGAAGCGAACTGGATATGGACAAGGGTTGCTTCTGATACCGACAGGCAAGAGAACTGCAAAGGTGTAATTTTACTTGTCGAATGGCAACCGTTTTCTGGATTCCTGCTTTCGCGGGAATGACGAAGTGATAACTGGAGGACTAGAGAAGTGCCAAGTGCAAAGTCAACGCGAGTATCGTTGAGGAAGCGCAGCCGGAATCTGCCGCTGCGGACTCGCGCGAAGACGGAAATCAAGAAGGCGCGCGCGCTTATTGACGCTAATGACCTGGACAGGGCTGAAGCGGCGGTAAAGTCGGCGTTCGTTGCCCTGGACAAGGCGGCGCAAAAAGGCGCACTGCATGCCAACAACGCATCGCGCCGGAAGTCGCGCATCATGAAGGCGCTGCTGAAGGCGAAGAGCGCGAGCTAACGAGACTAACATGGATGAACAGGATAGGGGATGGATGTTCTCGCCCCCATCCTAACCTTCCCCCATCGAGGGGGAAGGGATGTTCCATAGAAGGAATTGGAAGAGATAATATGCTCAGGATGAGATTGAGACGGGTCGGCGCAAAGAATCAGCCGAGCTACCGGATAGTGGTTGCGGATTCGAGAGCGGCGCGAGACGGCGCTTTTGTAGATTACCTTGGACATTACAATCCGCGCACCGAGCCGCCCACGGTTGTCATAGACGAAGAGAAGGCGCGGAAGTGGCTTAGCGTGGGCGCAAAGCCTTCGGATGCCGTGCAGCGCATCATAGACAAGATGGGAGAGCCTCAAGAAGAAGCAACTGCCGAGGCGACTTCCGATGCCGGTTCGGAGGCGGAGTCGGACGCTTCCGAGGCTGCTGAGACGTCGGCAGAAGCTGAGACGACCAGCGCCGAATGAAGGATATAGTCGAGTACATCGCAAAAGCTATCGTCTCGCATCCTGATGAGGTCGTGGTTACCGAAGAAGAGGAAGAAGACGGGCTTATCATTCTCCGGCTGGACGTTGCTCCTTCCGACAAGGGCAAGGTCATCGGTCGTCAGGGCAGGGTGGCGCAGTCCATTCGAGCGTTGCTGCGTGTCGCCGCCGTCAAGGACGGCACAAGAGTCATCCTCAAGATTGACTAGGATGCTTAGATTCAGGTGGATGAACAGTATTTCACCCCCATCCTAAGGTTCCTCCGTCAAGGGGGAAAGATTTATTGCCACATTAAAGGAAACGCTTCCTCCTGTCTTGCCAATGCCAAATTCTCGTGAAACCCCGGTGATTGTAGGCAGGATTCGTTCCGCATGGGGGCTGCGCGGGGATGTGAGCGTGGAAGTGCTGTCAGACGCGCCGATGCGGTTCGCTCCGGGGAGCATACTTCGCCTGAAAGGCAAAGCTACGCGGGTGGAGCGCTCACGCAAGGGCAAGCGCGGACTGGTGGTGAAGCTGGACGCCGCGAGCGACCGCACGCAGGCTGAGGCGTTGCGAGGGTCGGAACTGACGGTGCTGCCGGGCGAGGTCGAGCCACTGCCTGAAGGCATTTTCTACCATTTCCAGATTCTCGACATGCGCGTTGTTACTGAGGACGCCGAGCAACTTGGCGCTGTCAGCGAGATCATCGTAACGGGCGGCAACGACGTGTATGTCGTCCATGAGGAAGGACGGCGCGACATCCTGATACCCGCGCTGCCGGATGTTGTGCTGGGTGTTGACCTCGATGCGGGCGTGATGACGGTGAGTTTGCCGGACGGCTTGGTCTAGTCGGAGTGCCTTTTTCGTTATTCCTACCTTCCCAAGAGCGGGAATGTTGAATTTCACCCCCATCCTAACCTTCCCCCATCAAGGGGGAAGGAATTTTTGCTCTTGCCTCCAAGAGACTAATGGCGGGAAGGAAATCTAGTCAGCCGCTTGCGCCGCGTCCGTCACTTCCGATTCTGCCTTGAACTCCTCGATTAGCTTGCGGAGTCTTGCCGGGTGTGAAGGGGAGGCGAGGACGGTGTGGCTGCCTCTGAATTGAGTCATAGTGGTGTGGCTCCTTCTGGCCGGGACGGGGGCTAACAGGATATACAGGATGGGGAGGATATTGGGCTTTAGGGTGAGAGGCGGACTTTGAATTGGGAAATTGTAATGCTCCTAACTCTCTCAATTACCTGTACGCATCTTCTTATTTGGATATGCGCTGAAAAGCCAGTAAACACGTAAACGTCATCACCATTACCGTCTGTGACCTTTTCATACGCACCTTCTTTGAAGCGGTTGCCATTTTGATGTACGGGTCTTGTCGCTACGATTGACTGTGAGCGTGGACTTTGGCTGACATTGATAGGGCAATCGGTATCGGTAAGATAACCCCGCTGTGTAAGCCAGTGTACTACCTCCACTGTCAAATCTTTCCAATCTTCAAGACTCGCTCGTCTGTTATCGGGAAATTCGACTTCCCTTAGAGGCTTTTCGCCGTGAGCGTTTTTTATCTCAGACACTTGGCGAGCGAGTTGCGTCAGATTTTCGCTGAAGTCGGAAAGTGGCATCCATTTGCCGTTCTTATGTGAACTAGGAGTGACTGAATCGAAGGTGGAATGTTGTTCGGGTACTTCATATCCAGTCTGGGGATTAGTTTCGAATAAGGGTGTTTCGGCGGCTCTTACTTTGCCTTCAGTGGCGCTTGATTTCCATAGCGCTAGTGCCTTCAAGCATATCTCGGCGCACACATCATCCTTAATGGCAAATGAGATTACCAACATGCTGATGGCAGGTTGATGCGTATCGTAAATCTCCCAATGATTACCATCGGTTACACTGAAGTATCTAGCTCTCCTTCCCGGATCCATGGCGTAATTCACAGCTTGCTGTCTGCCGTCTGTAACGCCTAAGCCCAGCCGCTTGGCTTCAATTATCATCACAGGTTGATCATTATCAAGAAGCAAGTAATCCGCCCGTCCATCACCTGACCCATCTTCGATCATAACTTCGGATGGATTGGATGTGTCCCAGCTAAGTTTCTGCAACAGAGGGTCTATTAGAGCATACCGAGTCCTCATCTCGTTCTGTCTGAGGGCTGCGCCGTGTTGGTCTATGCGAGCGCGCAGCGTCTCTACGAGTTCAAGCAGGCTTTCTAGAGGCATGGGGGTTTCCTTTCGCCGCTGGTTGGGCGGATTATAGCACAAGCCCTTCTCGGTTCTGTATAATCCCCCTGACTGACGAACTGACCGGCTGGCACACGCACTAACCAAAGGAGCATCCAGTTGTATCCACCACATGTTTTCGCTGCCAATCCTATGGACAGGGGGGAGGTTGAGCGACGCGATGAGGATTGGATTGCGGCGCAGGCAATAGACTCGAAGAGCCAGTTTCTGCCGTTCAGCAAGCTGAATGTGCTGCTTGGTGATGATCCTGGGCCGATACTGGGCTGGCTGTCGCCGGATGGGATTCCTTCCGACGGCACGGTGAGCACGCCGACTATGCTGGGCATGATGGACGGGGCGACGCATTTTGCCATTGAGGTGAATGAGGATGCTGCCGCGTTCATCGAGGATTGGACCGGGATGCGGTTCGAGGATTGCAGGGCAGCGGGCGAACTTCTGCCAGGTCCGGATGGCGGCATCGTGGCGCAGGCGCGGGCGCAGCTGGATTGGCACAAACGGCATCGCTTTTGCTCGGTATGCGGGCAGCCGTCAGAGAAGCGGCGCGGCGGTCAGATGCGCTTCTGCCCGTCGTGCAAGGCGCAGCACTTCCCACGCACGGACCCGGTTGTAATCACGGTTGTCGAGGACAGGGAGGGAGATCGCTGCCTTCTGGGGCAGTCGCGCGGTCGGTTGCAGCGGATGCGAATGTACTCGGCGCTGGCGGGGTTTATGGACCAGGGCGAGGCGATCGAGGAGGCGGTGGCGCGCGAGATTATGGAGGAGGCGGGCATTGAGGTGAAAAATGTGCGCTATCATTCGTCTCAGCCGTGGCCGTTCCCGTCGTCGCTGATGATAGGCTGCATCGCCGAAGCCGCGACCATCGAGATCAATATGGACGCCGAAGAGATGACGGATGTGCAGTGGTTCAGCCGTGCGGAAGTCCTGCTCGCGCTGGAGGGCAAGAGCGAGAAGCTGACGGTGCCGGCACCGCTGGCGATAGCGCATCATCTGATTAAGTCGTGGGCGTATAATGAGACGAGCTAGAGTTTCCGTTGCCCAGATAAATGGAGTGCTCTAATATATCGGCATGCCTACTGACCCAGCAGAAACTCTTCGGCTACGCCAAGCGTTTGAGCGAATGCGAAAAACTCCTGACCACGGGGAGGAGATATTAAGTCGTCACAGCGACATTCTTCCAGAGTGGATTATGCAAATCGTAGAAAACCCTTATGATCGATATGAGGAATACACATCAAGCGGAGAACGGCGGACGGTCATCGTCGGGCGCGTAGCGCAATCGAGGCAATGGATAAAGGTGGTGTTCATAGGCGATCCGGAGACTGGGGAGTTCCTGACTGCATACCGGGATGGAAGATTGGCAAGAAAGTATGGAGGACGACCATGGTTCAGCCGGTAGTAAATCAGACGGAGTTAGAGCCTCTGGCGCAGGCTAGGGTATTTTACAACCCTGAAACCCAAGTGCTGATTATTGAAAATGGACAACGAAGTGAAGTAGCCGAAGAGATGGCGCAGGATGTCGTTGTGTTCTATGACAAGGACTGCGACACGGCGGCTTCTTCTGCGGTGGCGGTGCGTATCGACTGCGCTGAGCATGTACTCAAGCCATTCATCGACGCGGTGCTCGCAAAGCGAGGAGACGCGGCTAATGGCCATGACATTCAGGCATAAGCGGATAAAAAGCGCTTGTAGAATGCTCCTAGTGAGTGCCAAGGCCATACTTAATTACTACTCCACCTTTCACCACCATTTCGATGCACTTGGCTTCTCGCAGAATGGATATGTCCTCTAGGGGATTGCCGTCCGCCGCAACCATATCCGCAGCCTTGCCCGCTTCGATTGTGCCTGTTTCGTGCAGCAGGCCGATGTTGTCGGCGGCGTTGCGAGTGCCCGCTACTATGGCTTCCATCGGGGTTAGGCCATACTCTACCATCAGCTCGAACTCGTGGGCGTTGTCGCCGTGGAACACTAGAGGCATAGCGGCGTCAGTCGCAAGGGCGATTTTCACTCCAGCTTCCTTCGCCAACCTGATTGTATTGCGAGCATAGGTCTCCATACGCTTTACTTGTTCTTCTGAACCGGGGTATGTCCACAAGCCTTCTTCGATGGCTTGCGCGGCGGCGGGAACGACCGAAAGCGTCGGGCAGAGAAATGTGCCGCGCTCCGCCATCATGCCAGCCGCCTGTTCGTCGAGCGGAAATCCGTGCTCAATGGAGTCAACGCCTGCTCGGATGCAGTTCTTTATGCCCTCCGTGTGGGAGTGGGCGTGCGCCGCGACCTTCAACCCTGCGCGGTGAGCTTCCTCGATTCCGGGGATGAGTTCGTCGGTGGTGTATCCTGGGCGTCCACGGAACGGCGGCGAGAGGGCGGGGCGAGTGCCGCCGATTATCTTGATGGCATCTGCACCCGCAACAGCCTGATATCGAATTGCTTTCAGCACTTCGTCTGCACCGTCGGCGACATGCGCCATGTCATTGCTGTACTCTGTGCCGTGTCCTCCCGTGTGCGTAATGCCCTTGCCAGCCGAAAGCAGGCGGGGTCCGACGGTTTCGCCCGCCGCGATGCTGTCTCGTAAGGCGAAGACATCGTTGGGCGCTCCGAGGTCCCGTATGGTGGTGAAGCCTGCATGAAGCGTTTCGTAGCAGGCTTGCACAGATTGCAGCAGCGCGCGTCCCTTGAGATAGGCAGCGTCCCTTATCGGTACGTTGGACGGGCGTGGAGAAAGGCGTGGGTCTGGGTTGCCTAGGATATGCACATGGCTGTCGATGAACCCGGGCAGCAGTGTCTTGCCGGTAAGGTCGATTTCATCGGCGTCGGGAGGCGTGGGCAAGGCGGCGGTGGGAGCAATCTCCGCGATGCGCCCGTCCCTGACAAGGACGGATTGTCCGACAAGCGGCGCACCGCCGTTGCCCTCGATGATGCGGGCGTTCTTCAGGAGCAGTGTCTGTGTCATAGCGCGTCTATCCCATGCCGCCGGTGATGCCTTCAGGAATGCGGCGGGCGGCTTCTTCGGTGAGCCACTTGCGGTCTATCTTGTTGGTGCCGGAGACAGGAATCTCGTCCAGGAAGAAGACGCGCCTAGGGTGCGCGTAGGCGGGACCATTGGCGAAGAAGAACTGCTTCAGTTGCATCTCGTCGGTGTTCTCGCCCTTGTGGAGCACGACCCATGCGATGGGCGCTTCGCCCTTTACCTGATGGCGCGCCGATACGACGCTCACGTCGGCGACTGAGGGGTGCTGCAAGATTATTGTCTCCACCTCCTTGGGATAGACATTCTCGCCGCCGCAGTTAATCATGTCGTCCACGCGACCCTGGAAGTAGATGTAGCCCTGCTCGTCGGCGTACACGAGGTCGCCGGACTTGACGAAGCCGTCGGGCGTCATCTTCTCGGCGGTAACATCGGGCTGCTTGTAGTAGCCGATCAGATTGGGTGGCCCCTTGCTCCAGAGTTCGCCGATTTCGCCAGGTTCGCAATCGCGAGTTTCGTCCTCGGGGTCAACTATGCGGACTTCGACATCCATCACGGGAAGGCCGCAGCTACCAAGCTTCTTGATGCCCCAGCGTGGAGACAGGACATTCGCGCCTGCTTCGGTCAATCCGTAGCTTTCGATGACCTCGCAGCCGAAGACGCGGTTGATTTCCTGCATCAGTTCTTCGGGAACAGGCGCGGAGCCGCAGGACAGGTACTCGAATGAAGTTACATTGTTTGCTTCAAGTGCCTCACGCTCGGCGAGCATCAGGCTGTACATCGAGGGAGTGCCGGACATGAATGTGGGTCTATGCCGGTCGATTGCCTCGATTACAGGAACGGCTGCGAAGTCCGGCAGGATGGCGGCAGAGCCGCCGACATAGAGCATCGGCATTAGGCTGCCCCAGAGAGCGTTGGCGTGGTAGAGGGGGCCAACGATGAGAGCGCGGTCCGACTGCACATTCATCATCGCGCGCACGCCGGAGCGGGCAGTCCACCACTTGCTGGCGTGACTGAGAAGGCAGCCCTTGGGGCGACCTGTCGAGCCTGATGTGTACATCATCATGGCAACATCGTCGTCCTCGACTTGTGCGGTGGTGAAGCCGTCTTTTTCCGCTGCGAGCGTTGCCTCATAGTCAAGCATGCCGTGCATGTCTCCATCGACAAGCAGGGTGTGCTCGATGTTCGCTGCGCCGTTCTGAATCGCCTGCGCCTTATCCGCAAGCTCTTCATGTGCAATAAGGATACGCGAGTCGCTGTGCTCTGCGATGAAAATCAGGTTGTCGTTGCCAAGCTTGATGTTTGCGGGAACGGCTACCGCGCCAATGCGTATGATGCCGAACAGGCTCTCGACGAAGCGATAGTCGTTGGTCATCAGCAGCATTACCTTGTCGTCTCTGCCGATGCCGAGACGAGACAGAGCGGCAGCCACTTGCTGGGTGCGCGCCTCCAATTCGGCGTAGGTCAGGGAGACATCGCCCTGCTCGATGACCACCTTGTCCGGGTATAATAGCACTGGACGCCAGAATAGCTCTCCGAAGTTGCCGGATGAATGTTTTTCGACAGTCATGGCGTGATTGTCACCTTTCCAAAGTCTCTTGTGTTATCGGCAGCGAAGGTTGGATGCTCGGGCGGTGTCGCTCATGGCGTGATAATCACCTTGCCGAATATCTCTCTGTCTTCCAGCAGGCGATGTCCTTCTGCGGTGTCCTCCAGCGGCAGCACCGCTCCTATGACTGGTATGATACTGCCCTGTCGCACGGCGTCAAGCAGGTCGATTAGGTCTTGCCTGCGCCAGCCGTCTGAGCCTAGTATGTCCATTTCCCTGCGCCAGATGTAGCGGATGTCGGTGGGTGGGTCGAAGCCTGCGGTCGCTCCGCAAGTGAGAATGCGCCCACCGTGCTTGACCGCCTTGAGGCTGCGAACCCAGCTGTCGCCGCCGGTGTAGTTCACGACCACATCCACGCCTTCGCCGCCTCTCTTGCCGCGTACATAGCGATGGAACTCCGGCTGCTCTATGTAGTTCACGAGGTGGTCAGCGCCCAAATCCCTTAGCTGGGCGAGCTTGTCGGGGCTGCTGGCGGCCGCGAAGACCTCACATCCGAGCATCTTGGCAATCTGCACTGCGCCGGTGCCGACGCCGCCACTTGCGCCGAGAATAAGTATGCTCTCGCCCGCTTGGAGATTGCCGCGAGTTATTAGCATGCGCCACGCGGTGCCATAGGCGATAGGCAGTGCGGCGGCTTGCTCATAGGTTACATCGTCGGGCAGGGGAATGGCGTTTTCGGCAGACACGGTGAAGAGTTCAGACAGACCTCCCGTAACGCTTTCCCCAAGCGCGCCTCCGGTTCCGTCAGGCATGGTGATGGCGGGGTCTATTAGCACTCGCTGACCAGTGGAGACGGATTGCACGCCGTCGCCAAGCGCTACGACTTCTCCAGCAATGTCGCCGCCGGATATGCGGGGCAGGTCGATGGGCAGCCCCGGCATGCCGCGGCGCACGAATATGTCGAGGTAGTTCAGCCCGACCGCCTTGACGCGCAGTAGAATTTCGCCGGATGCCGGAATTGGGTCTGGAACATCTTCCAGTATGAGCTTGTCGCGCCCACCGTGTTCGTGTATGACTACTGCGCGCATGAATGCACCTGCTGTATTGCCTAGAAAATCTCGCTGAGGTTGAGTGTAAAGCCTTCAAGGATGGGCGATGTGAGCGTTTGCCCTTCGCCGTAGATGCCGATAATCTTGTAACCTTGCTCACTGAGCAACATGACCGTTATGTTCCTTGCATCGGTATCCACGAGCCAGAACTCTTTGACGCCGTGTCTGGCGTACAACGCCCGCTTAAAGTTTCTGTCGATGCTTGCCGTGGAAGGGGACAAGATTTCGATGACAAGGTCGGGCGCGCCGCGCACATTGTCGTCGTTTATGATGTACAGCCGCTCCTTGGACACGAACAGCAAGTCGGGCTGAACTACATCGGTATCGCTCAACACCACATCGAAGGGCGCGGGATAGATCTCACCCAACTCATTGTTCTCGACATAGTTGCCGAGTCGAAGCGTTATATTCATCTCCGTTCTCTGGTGCGCTCTGCGTGGCGCTGCTGCCATAACCAACTCTCCGTCCAGAAGCTCGTATCGCCTATCTTCGGGCGTACTGCGATAGTCTTCGTAAGTGAATTTTATTCGCGCTCCGTGCGTTACCATTGTCACGCCTCCAAATCCAAAGTGTCATGGCTATAATGGTCATACATGTTGCCGTATGTATGTCTAGCCCTTGCCGGTGAGTGTCTGGCGTGGCGGCGCGGTATTGACCAGCGTGGAACGTCCGATGGCAACGAGTCTGCCTTCAGTGGTGTGTATCTCCACATCTGCGACGCCTACGGTGCGTCCGGTCTTGACTGCCTTGCCGTGAGCGATTAAGTCGGTGTCAGGACCAACCATTCGCAGATAGTCCACCTGCAAGTTCATGTTGGGAGCATCCCTGCCTGTGCTACTCATCATAGCAAAGCATGTGGTGAGGTCCGCAAGCGTGGATATGATGCCGCCATGCACGTTCAAGCGGTCGTCTGAGGCGAGAAACTCCTCGCGAAAGGGCATACGCACCTCGACATCGCCCGCATCGGCACGGACGAGTTCCACGCCGAGCCAGCGGTGGTAGGGAGAGTCATGCATTCTCTTTTGCAGGTCCATCCCGTTCGCTCCATTCATTGAGGGGCACCCCCATCCTAACCTTCCCCCATTGAAGGGGAAGGGGCTAATATGCCCGGTTACTACGAAACTTCTTGCACGAAGTTGCGCCTGACAAGATCCCAGTCGATTTCGTAGCCGAGTCCTGGTTCGGTTGGCGCATATACCAGGCCCTTATCGTCAACTTCTATGTCTTCGACGAGGGCGTACTTGGCGGCACCGCTACAAGGGAAAACCTCGTAATAGTCGCAGTTGCGGATTGCCATGGTGACATGCAAATCGGCGACATTGTTGAGCGAATTGCCGCCGTGGTGAATCTCGAACTTCATGCCGAAGCCCTCGGCAAGGTGCGCTATCTTTATCAGAGGGGTAATGCCGCCTGTTACGGCGACATCGCCGCGCAGGATGTCGGTGGCGTAGCTCTGAATCCAGTGCGCCATGCCGTAGAATCTCCCAGGGGCGAATTCGGTGGACATAATGGGAATGTCTAGCTTCTGGCGTAGCTTGACATAGCTGTAAATGTCTTCTTCGATAAGTGGGTCCTCATACCAGAAGAAGTTAAGCTCTTCGATGGCCCGCCCTACGCGCACGGCTTCTTCGTAGCTGTATGCCCACATGGAATCCAGCATCAGCACCATATCGTTACCGACTGCCTCGCGCACTGCCTGACAGATCTCAATGTCTGCTACTGGGTCGGCCTGTGGATGGATCTTGTGAGCCGTCCAGCCGAGGGACTGGAAGTATTTCGCTTCTTCAGCGTACTCCTCGGCGGTCGCGTGCCAAGCAGTGCTGGAGTAAGCGGGCACGTTGTAGCGGCAGGTGCCGATGAGCTGGTGAATCGGTAATCCTGCCGCCTTGCCCGCGATGTCCCATAGCGCGACATCGATTGCACCAATAGCTTCGGTGGTTACGCGGCGGTTCTCACGCCACATCTCCCACCAGATGGCCCCTCTTTCCATAGGGTTCCTACCCATCACAATGGGCTTGAGAAACTTCATCAATGGACCAACGTAATCGTCCGCTCCCTTGTAAGGCGATCCCAAGAAGGCGTTCCCGTTGACCCCTTCGTCCGTCTCAATGGTTAGAACACCGAGCAGAATGTCGCCACCGAACATCGTACCGGAGCCGCCGCCCATGCCCGTTGCCCAAGCTTCCTGCTCCCAGTTGAACATCGTTACTTTGACATCGGTAACTTTCATCTAGTGGTCCTCCGAGTTCATCAGTCTGTGTGAGGGATATGTTATACAGCGTGTCGTGTTATTTCAAATGGAGACTTACGACGGTTATCACTCCCCCCCCTCAAGTGGGAAGGGGAAAAAGGATGCGCCCAGTTTTCACTGGGCGCATAGGGATTCAGGTGTTGGAAGAATGAGATTAGAGCTAGTCGGCTGCGGCGTGCTCGTACCACTCCGGGCCCTCTTCGCCGGGTTCAGGCAGAACGTGGCCGCCTTCCATGGTTTGGGATGCCTTGCCCTCGGTTATCCTGCCGTCGATGTCGTCGGGCGAGACGCCGGTAATCTCCACGAACGCCGCGATGAGGTCGCCCAAGAGCTTCTTCTTGACCTCTTCCGGCCTGCCTGCGCGGTTGCCGCCATCCATATAGTACGGTGCGCCGCTTTCGTAGCCAGTGCTTCCGCCTTCGGGATACTCGATGAACTCGCAATGCACGAAAGTTCGTGGAGCGCCGGTGCTGCCGCAGTGTATATCGGTGAATGCCTTGGCGACTGCCTGCCTCTTCTCGAACTCTACTGAGCCTTCCGGTACGATGCACTTGTAATACGGCATAGTTTTCCCTTTCTCCTTGATTCGCTATTTGCTTTTTTCCTGCCGATTCTGCTGAATTACTGCGGGTCTCGCACAGAGACTAGAAACTCGTCAACCTCGCATCCGGTCTCGGCCATCCACATGTTCATTATCTGGGTCATCAAGTCGACGCGCGTATCTTGATCTATCGCCTCGGTGAGTTGTCCTCGCACTGTCGAAGTTGTGGATACTTCGCCGCCGCGGAAGCCGAATCCGTGCCGAACTTCGTAGTACTCGACTCCAATTCCATCTTCGTCGATGTCCAGCACAGAAGCGCTGATGCGCTTGATTTCGGCAGCGAGCTTATCGCGAGTGTCGTCAGGCACTACGCCTTCCTGCACTATGCAGGTGTAGTTGATATTCATGGGTTGCACTGCTCCTTTAGATGCAGTCTGGACGCCGCGTACGAGATTATCATAGCCTTGCCTCTGACTGCAAACGCTTTCGTAGCACGAGGATCTCTTGCTTGAGTGCAGCTATAGCGATGATGCAGGCATTTTCACCCCCATCCTAACCTTCCCCCATCAAGGGGAAGGGACTTATGCAATTTTCTCCTGCATGGGGTTTCTGGTATAGAATATCCTGCTAGAGAGACAATCGTTCGTCATTCGAAAGATACAGGAAGGAACTGGTACATGCTATTTCTCGCAATCAGCAGCCCACATCCGACGCGCCCATCTGAAGTCAGGGAGACTCGCAAGAAATACTGGCCCTGGGCGCAGGACAAGCTGGACAGGGGGCTTGCGCGCGCCTTCTATGCGCGCACGGGCAGGGGAGCGGTTGCGCTGTTCGATGTCGAATCGAACGAGGAGCTTCATCGGTTGCTGACGGAGTGGTCGGAGATGATACCGGCGGAGTTCGAGATATACCCGCTGCTGGATGCGGACGCGGCGGTGCAGTTCCTCAACGAGGGCTAGTGGGCGTATCCGGTCAGCTCGACATAGCCGTTGCCGGTGATAGGTCTTCCGCTGGCGGTGCCTTCTATTCGCACCGCGCCTTCCCAGTAGCGGACGCTGGCGTCGAGTTCCTGGTCGCTAATGTAGGGGGTAATCTCGATGTCCAGCCCTTCCTCGGGCATACGGAGTCGCCAGCGTGAGGGGTATGTCCCGCCGCGTGGACTTTGCCATTCGTCCAACACATCCAGTTGGACTTCGCCCGGCTCAATGCTGCGGTGGCTGCCGTCATCTTCGACTATCGTGCCGAGTTGGAACTCGCTTGCCATTTCATCGCGCGGGCGGAGGACACCGTACATGATGTCGCGGCCGTCCGAAAATTGAAGCGCGAACCAGTCCCAGCCGACATGCTCTGCCGAGAGCTGTGAGGAACTCCATTCTCTGTCCAGCCAGCTCAAGCCTTTCACGCTGTGGGTCTGTCCGTTCATAGTTATCGTGCCCTCGGTGGGCATGCGTGTGAGCGAGTAGTAGTAAGACGCTTCGCCACTATTGTTACCCTTCCGACTGAAGCCGTCTTCGCCGTTCAGAACAATGCCTTTTTCACTATTCAAGAGAAGGTCGATTTCAACGCTGTCCCCCTTGGCAATGAGGCGTAAGGGTAACGTGTCGCTTCCCATTGAAGCGGCTGACCAGTCCTCCAACCATACACGGAATGAGGAACCTACCGCTCCAGACAAGCCCAGGGCATCGCGGCCGTATCGCTCAAATGAGTGGAATCGGTTGTTTTCCACGTCGGTTAGCGCGAAATGGGCTGTGTACATCTGTGTCGCCGCCCATTCGGAAGTGCGGTCGAATTCTTCGGAAGTTAAGCCTATTCTGAAGAAGGTCAGCTCGTATCCGAAGTGCCTACCGTCCGGCGATTCCAGATTGCCGGTGAAGTACCACCATTCAAGGGCGTAATCGGGGTGCGGGCCGTGATCGTCCGGGAAGACGAACTTGCGCGGTGCAGTAACGCTCTTGAAGCCCTGACTACCGGGGTTGAGGGCATCCGAGAGGGACAGCCTTGCGCTCACCTCCGGCTGACGTGAGTTGCGGTCGAGGGCGTAGATTCCCCCGCCTAAAATGGCGAGAACCAAGACGACGCTCAGGAAGATGATTGCAATACGCATGATTATTCCGGCAGCGGTTCCTTTCAAGTGGGTGAAGTTGCTATCACCCCCATCCTAACCTTCCCCCGTCAAGAGGGAAGGGACTTTTGTCACTTAGAAGGACGCAACTACTCCCGGCGCAAGACTGACGCGGGCGACGAGCGCGACATCTTGATGGCGGGATAGATGCTCGCGAGTAATGCCGCGGCTATGGCTATCAATACTGCCTGTACAAGCACGAGCGGGTATATTTCCATGTCCATGGTCCAGCCGAAGGACCTGCGATTGACTACGAAAATAAGCACGGCTGCCTCGATAAGTCCTAACGGCAGCGATAGCAGCCCTGCGATGCCACCCATCAGAGCCGTCTGGGATGTGAACATCAGCCACACTTGTCTTGGCGTGAAGCCGATGACGCGGAGTGTGCCGAACTCAAGGGTGCGCTCCATCTGCATTGCCATAAGCGCGCTGAGCACGCCGATGAATGCTACCGATATTGAAAGGACATAGACGACCGAGGTGATGGCGAAGCTGCGGTCAAATACTTCCATCGCGGCAGCCTTCAGTTCGGCGTTGGAGCGAATCACAATCTGCTGTCCCATGCCGATGGCGCTTTCAATCTCCGGGATCAGTTCGCCAGGACTGATTCCTTCTGACGCGGTTATCCCTATACCGGAGAAATTATCGTCGTCGTAAAACCGCCGGTACGCATCGCGGCTCATCAATACCCTGCCGCTGCCGGAGAAGTTGTAATCGTAGTAAATGCCCGCTATGCGAAAGTCGCTTTCACCCTCGGCAGTGTGGAGCCGCACGAGCGAACCAATACCCTTGTCGTTGAGATTGGCGAACGGCTCTGATACAGCCACCGCGTTGCCTGCTCGCAGGTCATCCCAGAAGCGTGCCGGGTCTCCCTCCTTGAAAGTGTTGTACCGGGCGAACCTGTCAGCGGTTGTGCCCACAACCAGCAAGTCCACTTCGCCATCCGGCGAGTGGACGCGCACGTTTCGGACGGTGCTTACGCTTTCCACGCCCTCTATAACGCTGATGCTCTCCAAAATCGCGGGGTCCAGACCTGCTCCCGACCGTTCCAGCCGGAGAGAGGCGGGCGAGACGTAGATGTCAGAACTTAATGAGGTGTTCAGCCATTGTTCGACGGTGGTGCGGAAGCTCTTGACCATTGTGTCGATTGAAATCGTGATCGAGATTGCTACGGCGAGCGCAGCGATTGCAACCGCAGTTCGGCTCAGCGATGATACGATGCCTCGCGCCGGCGCCGCGCCCAATGCGCCAAACATTCTTGCCAGCATGGGCGAAATTGACTTGCTGACCAAGACGAGGCAGATAGGTGTGAGAGCCGCACAGCCTATCACGAGGGACGCCAGTCCGATGAATGTGAAAATGAGCGTATCGACCGGAAGGACGATTAGCGTGACTCCGACAGCAATGAGGATGACACCGATGGCGGAGGCTAGTGGCACGGCGCTCTTCAAGCGCGTCTCCAGGTGTGAGCGGGAGAGTGCTTCCCTCGGAGGGATACCCGTCGCTTCTAAAGCGGGCACGAATGCGGCGATCAAGGTCGCAAGGATGCCCAGCAGTACGCCCTTTGCCAGAGACCAGGCGGGAATGGTGAGTTCCTGCACCGATACGACGAAGAACAGGTCGTTGATGTTTTGCGTGATGACTTGGACAAGCCCGCGCCCGATAAGTATGCCGAGCAGAACTCCTATTATCGAGCTTACGGCGCCGATGGCAAGCGCCTCGCCTAGCACTACGGCGAATACCTGCCGCCTCGTTACGCCAATTGCGCGCAGGGAACCGATTATCGGGCGGCGCTGCACTATGGAGAAGGTCATCGTGTTGTATATCAGGAACGCGCCGATTATCAGCCCCAAGAGGCTGATGATGAACAGGTTCTGGTCGAAGGAACGGGTAAGCTGCGCGATGGTTTCTGAGCGAGTGGTTGAGCTTTGCAGAGCGGCTTCGGGTGGGAGCGAGGCGGATATGTGCTCAAGAAGCCGTTCGCCCTGTTCATTCTGCTGCGTGATGAGGTCGATACGGCTAAGCCTTCCCTCTAATCCCAGCAGTTCCTGAGCGGTCGAAATATCCGTAATCAGGAGATTACGCAGAGACTCGGCGCTCAGACTGTTTTGTGGCTCTATCAGGGCTACAATCTCGACCGATCGCCTTTTGTCCGCGATGCCGAGCGCCAAAGTGTCACCTGCCTTAAGTCCCAAAGATCCCGCAGTCTCAACAGAGGCGAGGGCGGTGTTCGGGGAGGCGAGGAGCGAGGTCGTGAAGTTGATTGGCGAGTTGGATCGATTATTCATGCCAGCAGGGGATGTCACGGTGCCCGTGTAGGGTCTGAATTGCGCGTCCGAAAGAGGGTCTATGCCGAGCAGTTGCAGCGTTTTGCCGTTTTCCAGCCTGGCGTAGCCTTCGACAACCGGCGCGGAATTGCGAGCGCCCAATTCAAGCCGAAGCGTGCGGTAAACATCTTCCGGCAGTCCGGCCGGTCCACCCACAATCTGATGGGTCGCCTTGCCTGTTATCGCGCTGCTGGACAGATTGAATGCATGCTTGGCGCTTTGGTTGCCCAAGTCTATCGCCACAACCACGGCGACGCCAAGCGTTATGCCCAACACTGACAGCGCCATCTGCCACGGGCGGTGCATCAGGTAGCGAGCGCTCGACAGCCAGAGAACCGCGCTCAATTTTCGCGCTCCGATGTGTGTTTATCTCGATACTGAGGACTATCGAATCGAATTGGTTTGAGCATACTGCTTGGTGCGGGCCACTAGCCTGCCATCCTCCATTGCCAGCACGCGGTCTGCCATGCCGACAACCATGTCGCTGTGCGATACGACGACCATCGTCTTGCCGCTGCCCTCGATCATGCTTTTCAGGAGGGACATTATGACCGTGCCGGTGTCGGCGTCGAGGTTGCCCGTTGGTTCATCGGCAAGAATGAGCGGCGGGTCGTGAACCAGAGCGCGGGCGATGGCAACTCGCTGCTTCTCACCGCCGGAAAGCCTGTCCGGGTAGCTGTCGAGCCTATCCGCCATTTCGACCTGTTCCAGCAGATTGGAGATACGCCCCTGCGACTCGTCGGCGGGAAAGGAATTGAGCTGAAGCGGGAGCAGGAGGTTATCCCGTACACTTAGCGTCGGGATCAGGTTGAAGAACTGGAAGACGAAGCCGATGTTCTTTCGCCTGAAGAGCGTGCGCTCTTTTTCAGAGAGCTTAGTTACGGGTGTGGCATTAATTCGCACCTCGCCACTGGTGGGCGTGTCGATGCCGCTGATGAGGTTGAGCAGAGTGGTCTTGCCAGAGCCGCTTGGACCTGCGAGTGCGACGAATTCGCCTCGATGAATCTCGGCGTCTGCCTGTTGAACGACTAGGCGAGACTCACTGCCCTCGTCGTAGCGCTTGGTAAGGGCGCGCATTTCGACCATAGGGAATTGTCCCTTGACGGCGCTCGCGCTGTGGTGGAGCGAATTCTTGTCGGATGGGTTGGTTGTACCGATTGTTCGTTCCTGCCTCTAGTTCTGTATGTCGCAGTCTCTTGCCGACGAAAAGGAATATTTTCAACTTCCTTTATAGCACAGCGCGGGCAGCAGGCGGTACTGTTCGGTTTGGCTACCAAGTGACTGCAAGCGGTATGTATATGTAAATGTAATAGATGCTGTGGCGTTTTCTTTCAGATGGTTTCAGCGCTCCAATGCACTGGATTCCTGCTTTCGCAGGAATGACGAAAGAAGATGTCCACCTAAATGGAATCGCTATCAATGGAAGGGCATTTATGTGCGTAGTGTTATTCGGGTGGTATATTATGGCGAGGTGGCTGGCGGTATTTGCTGAACATTGCGAAGGAGGCTTGCGATGGCTGACTATGGAGACTATATGGCATATTTCAATGGCGAGTGGGTGCCGTACAAGGAAGTGCGAATTTCGCCTGATGACCGGGGATTCATGGTGGCTGATGTGGTCTTCGACATCGGGCGCACTTTTAACGGCGTGCCGTTCGTTCTGGACAGGCACATCGACAGGTTGTATCGCTCAATGAAGTATCTTCGGATTGACTGCGGCCTAACTCCCGGCGAGATGATGTCCTTGTGTGAGGAGGGAGTGCGGCGCAACGAAGAGCATCTGGAGAGTGTAGGGGATTTCTCCATAAACCCGTTCGTGACACGGGGAGCGCAGGCAAGGCGCATCGGCGATGCAGGTCCCGCGACCGTGTGCATCAGTATAAAGCCTGTGGCATTCGCTTCCTTCGCGCACTATTACACGGAGGGAGCGCACGGGGTCATTGCGCGTACAAGAAGCTATAGCAGCCAGTTTATGGACCCGAAGGTGAAGCACCACAGCCGCCTGAACTTCGTGCAGGCTGAGCTGGAAGTCGCGGATGTTGACCCGAACGCACAGCCGATTCTGCTGGACGACTCGGGTAATTTGAGTGAAGGCATCGGCTACAATGTGTTTCTGGTCAAGGATGGCGTGCTGAAGACTCCGACTGACCGCAGCATCCTGCAAGGGATTTCGCGCGGCGTTCTCATCGAACTCGCGGAGCGGTTGGAGATTCCGTTCAGCGAGGAGGACCTTCAGCCATACGACCTGTACACTGCTGACGAGGTGTTCTTCTCGCGCACAAGCCCGCGAATCGTGCCGGTGAGCCGGGTGGACAATCGAGCGGTGGGCGAGGAATGCCCCGGGCCGATAACCCGACAGCTAATCAGCGCACACAGCGAGATGGTGGGAGTGGACATCGTTGACCAGGCGATGCACTTCGCAGGTATCGCCGGCTGACGCCCGTGTGAGGTATAGGACAGGGTAGCGATTACTTTGCTGGAATTGTAGAATAATGCCACTGTCATTTTCATGGGAGGCGGGGATAATACAATGATTGTTAGAAAGATTGCACTTGTAGCCATTATGGGACTTGCGCTGTTTGCTACGGCGGCGTGTTCGAGCGAGCCGGAGCTTGGCGCGCCGAAGACGCCCGCTGCCACCCCCGCGCAAGCTGCGCCTGCCGCGCCCACAGCGGCGCCACCGGCGGCTGAGCCTGCGATGAAGGAGTGGGACGCGCCGCCTGCCATGACGATTGACACGAGCAAGGATTACACTGCCGTCATAGAGCTGGAAAAGGGCGGCGAGATCGTAATCGATTTGTACGAGAAGCGTGCGCCAATGACGGTGAACAACTTTGTGTTCCTCGCCAATGAGGGTTTCTATGATGGTGTAACTTTCCACCGCGTACTGGAGGGGTTCATGGCGCAGACCGGCGACCCGACAGGCACAGGTGGCGGGGGGCCCGGCTATCGCTTCGACAACGAAGTCAGCCCTGATCTTCGGCATGACGGGCCCGGTGTACTCTCTATGGCGAATGCGGGAATGCGAAACGGGCAAGGCACTAACGGCAGCCAGTTCTTTATAACATTCCGCGAGACGCATTTCCTGGACGGGTATAATCTTGACGGCTCGGAGAAAGACTGTGCGGCGGAATCCTGCCACTCCGTATTCGGGCAGGTGGATGAGGGCAGCATGGATGTAGTAATGAACATCAGCCTGAGAGACCCAAATACCGCGACCGGTCCGGGAGACGTTATCAAGACAATCAGAATTGAAGAGAATTAGTGGTGGGCATATTTGTTTCACCCCCATCCCAACCTTCCCCCGTCAAGGGGGAAGGAGTTTATGGAATCGTCTCCCTGACGAACTGAAAAACTGATATACCGACAAACCGAAATACCAGTACGATTGGAGGAATTGTGGCAAGCAAGCAATATAGCACACCGCCAGCGATGGCGATAGATGAAAGCAAGAAATACACGGCGACGATTGAGATGGAGAAGGGCGGAGAGATAGAGATAGAGCTTTTCGCAGCGGGAGCGCCGAATACGGTGAACAACTTCGTTTTTCTTGCGCGTGAAGGCTACTACGATGGCGTAACCTTCCATCGCGTAATTCCGGGTTTCATGGCGCAGGGCGGCGACCCGACAGGCTCCGGGAGCGGAGGGCCGGGCTATCAGTTCGATGACGAGTTCCATCCCAGCCTACGGCACGACTCGCCGGGAATCCTGTCGATGGCAAACGCAGGCGTGAGAGGGGGACGCGGCACGAACGGCAGCCAGTTCTTCATAACTTTCGTGCCCACGCCGCACCTGGACGACCATCACTCGGTGTTTGGCAAGGTGGTGTCGGGCATGGATGTGGTTAACGGCATATCCGTGCGAGACCCGATGCGGCAGAGGACGCCCGGAGATGCAATGAAGACTATCCGAATCGAGGAGTCCGATTAGCACTGAACAGGTAGCGTTTCCTTCGGGTTGGTGAATGGCACATTCACCCCCATCCCATCCTTCCCTACCTCTGTAAGCCTATCAAGGGGTAAGGAACATTTGTCGCCTAGAAGGAAATGTACGTGACAAGGCAGAGGCGCTGGCGGTATTACCGCCAGCGCCTCTTCTATTGGTTGCTCGTGCTTTGGAGCTTCGGGTCTAGTCGTCGCCGACGACCGGCGCGATGAATGGCTCTGAATCTTCCTCAGGCTTTGTCAGGTGCAGGCTGAACAGCTTGCCCTGCGTTCCTATCCATGACTGGCTGAGCGAGCGCGTCTCCTGACCGTCGATTAGGGGACGATTGTTGATGCGAATGCTCGGTTCTGTCTGCGTGCTGCGTATATCCACCTCACCGTCGCTGTAGTAGAACGACAGCCCCTTTAGTTCCGGTATGCCCAGTTCTTCTCCGAGGAGGAGGTTCTTGCGCGTCACCAAGGTCATATAGGGTCGTTCAATCTTGGAGAAGTCAACCAGCAGGTCGCCTTCGTCATCGTACAGATAGCCATAAGGCGTGGGGCGAGTCAGCCCGTAAATTGCGTATATTACGGCTGCTATTGCGAGTATAGACACAACGCCGGCTACCGCGATAATGGTAAGCATCACAGGGAAGTCGGATGCCTCTTCGGGTGCGGGACGCTCGACTTCTACGGGCACCGGCACCTCTACCTCAACCTCGACGGGCACCTCTACTATTCTGTCCACATATTCCACCTGTGTGATTACTTGCTGCTGAGGTTGCGGTACAACCCGCGAAGCGAACGAGGACAGCACGGCTGAATCGGTGGTGAAGTTGTAGTCCCGCGCCGCGTACTCCATGTTGAGTTGGAACAGTACGGTGTGAAGCTCCTTGGAGGCGGGCGTGAATACGATGTCGAATGCCCAGGCGTGGCCGGTGTTGAGCAGTTCCTGCGGAATAAGCTCGATCACGCCTTCGCCGCTTTCGGACGAAATGTCTGCTGATAGCATCCTGGTAGGAATGGCGTACGGCTGCCCGTTCACCTTAACCTCGGCGGTCCCAATGACTACGCGGTCGCCGGGCACTAGCGCCTCGGTATGCTCCAGGTTGACGTCAAGCACAGGGAATGCCTGTGCCATCACCGACCTTTGAGTGGAGATTCTGTGCTCGTGCTGCGGCCAATGCAGTTCCAGATCGATCGTGTACTCGCCTTCGCTGCCAAGCGGCGGAACTGTAGTCGAGTAGTAGGCGTCGCCGGCGACGGCGTCTCCGAGCTCACCATTGTCGTTCAGTTCATAGGTGAACGCCTTGCCTTCAGAACCAATTATGGTGGCGCGCATTTCTCCATCAGGAACATGAACGCGCTCGTGTCCGTCCGAGACATAGGCTACGAACTCTGTGCTCTGATCGAACGGGATGGTATCGAAGGAAACCAGATTTAAGTCAAGCTTGTTCTTAGGATAATGCCATGCAGAAATGAAGCCGTCACCGCCGCGAACATCAACCGTCCATTCCCCTGGAGCAGGGTCGATAAGCGTCCAGATTACGACGTGCGCGGTTTCGACGACGCCGAACAGAGCGCGGTCGCCTTCGGACGCCTTGACGCCGGAGGGGTTTTGCAGGCTAAGTGACCCTGCGGAACCCTGCTTGAAGAACACCAGTGAAGACTCGGTAGTGCTGGGCGCAATATCGAGTGATGCCGTAAATACATCGTTGGGAGCGAGTTCGTCCTGACCGATCTCAAACAGGGAGCCTTTTGCGTCCACGCTGAGGATGTTGTCGGCGATGACTTTCAGCTCCTCGGGCGTAGAAAGCGGGAATATGTCGCCGCCTGTGCCGCCGGACACCGTTCGCGTGAAGTCCTTCGCGTAGGTGGAAGAGCCTGGCAAGGCGATACTGACAATCTGCCAGCCTTCGCGCTTGAAGGCATTGATGGTCTCGCCCAGCGGATATGCTTCCGCAGGCGATTCACCCTCAAGTTCTCCACCGGATATGACGTAAACGGTCGAGCCTTCCCCAGCGCCCTCAAACTTCATCAGTTCATGAGCGTAGGACAGCGGCTCTGAAAGGTCGGCTGTCCTAACTGATGCGGAGTCCTCTATTTTCGCTACGATTTCCTTGTAAGCGCTCTTGTGCTCCGCGCTGCCGGAAACCGCGGGGCCGATCGCGCCTTCGCTGTCAGCCGTGAGGAATCCTATGCTCTGGTCCTCGCGGAGAGCGGAAAGCAAGCCTACGAACGAGACCGCCAGATTGCGATTCTCCTGGGACATGCTGGTAGCATGCCTATCGACAAGTACGATATAGAGTGGCTCGTTGCCCCCTGCTCGTAACAGTCCCGATTGGCTGACTGACCATGAAAGTAATAGTATTGCTGCTAGAACCAATGCGATTTTGAGTTTAGGCATCTCACACCTCCACATAGCCAAGTTATAGAAGGGTGCGGATTTGCGTCAACGCAAAATTAGTCCTATTTTTGAGATATAACATATCCATAGTATTAGAAAAAGATTAAGAAAAGCCTGATGCATGATGTTGCTTCGGAAATTTTCTATGCCTGTCTTGACTGGGATACGGCTGACAGCGTTGGCTTTAGTAGCCACGGCGATTGGATTGTCTGCCGTGGCTTGCGAGGATAGCACCTCGAATTCAGGCAAAGACGGTGAACGGATAATCGAGTCAGTCAGAGGCCTGGTTCTGGAAGTGGAGCAGGAGTCTCTCATTTCCCTTAAGATGCTGGAAATTCAAGACGGAGAAGGCAAGGTCTGGATATTTGAGGGCAGGGGGAAGGTCGTCGCAGGCTTTACGCCCTCGCACCTGAATGAACACAAGCTACTAGGGCAGTCTGTCGAGGTAGCGTTTTATCGTGAAGGTGATGCGCTTGTTCTGGAGGGCATCACCGACTAGACGCTCTTGAGCGCTGCGCTCGCCTGATGCTGAAAATGACATACGCCGTACCGCCGCCGAGAGCCAGTGTAACCAATATCAGCATGAACAGACCTTCGACGCTAGATGTGGATGCGGCTTCGGCGATGTTGATTGGCGTGGTTGCGGTTACTTCGCCATGTTCGTCAGTCTGAATCTCCGCCACCAGGTTCCATTGTCCGGCGCTGCGGAAGATGATGTTGCCTTTGTAGTGAATCGGAGTCGCCGGATCATTGAGAGCCGGCGTCTGAAGCGCTCTGTCATCGAGGTTCGGCGGGTGGGCGACGATGCGAACGCGGGCGTCCTCGACCGCGGTTCGCGTCTGCGGGTCGAATATGACGACGCCGAAATGCACAGTGCCGACCTTGGGCTTGTGCGGTTGTATCGTGATGATGATTTCGTAGGGACCGGCGGGGCCGCGGTAGAGTTGCAGCGGCGCGTCGAAGGGGTTGGCGCGTTCGCCGGGCGTCTGCCCCATGATGAAAACGCTCAGCAGAATCAGGGCAATAACTCGAAGGAGCAATCCGGTCTCACCTTGTCGCGCGTGATTAGGGCGGGGCGATGGGTTGGCAATTGAAATGCCTGATGATGGGATTAAGGGATGGATGGAAGTGGGCTTGCCAGGGATCGAACCTGGGACCAATCGGTTATGAGCCGACCGCTCTGCCGCTGAGCTACAAGCCCGTGTTGATGTCAATTTAGCCTAACGAATGGGGTTTGCACTGTCAAGGATTGTGGAAGCGAGGAGGTTGGGATTCGGGCACGGCAATCATCAATCCGCATTGAAGAAGCGTCGCCAGTCGCGGTCGGCGAGCGCGGCAAGCAGGTATGAGCGATGCTGAAGGATATTGGTTACGCCTATTAGCAGGGTCATCCCAATAGATAGCGCGACCAGTCCGAGCGGCTGTCCTGTGATGATCGCCAGGGCGTTGAATGCGAATAGCGTGAATCCCGCCGACCAGAAAATGTGCCGCGTCAGCGCGAGCATGACCAAGCCGATCGCCGCGGCAACCGCCGTAACTTGCCACATCAACAGCGCGGAGACGCCTATGGCGGTCGCAGCGCCCTTGCCTCCGCGAAACTTGAGGAAGGGCGAGAAGTTATGGCCCAGCACGGCTACGAAAGCGGCGATGTACACGGCAACGTCGGGCGCGCCCAGACGCTGCCCGATGACAATAGCCACCATGCCCTTGGCGGCATCCACGACGAACACCAGGACGCCGAAAGTCAGTCCGACTTCCCTGCTGACATTGCCCGCGCCGGGATTACGATTGCCCACACTGCGAATGTCTTTGCCGAGACGCCACTTGCTTACTAGATATGCGGTGGGGAAGCCGCCTAACAGGTATCCTAGCAGAACGATTCCCAGCGATTCCGGACTTAGCATCATAGTCGGTCTATGCCCACGAGGCGCCGCCAGTCTCGATTTACTATGGCGGGTAGCAGGTCGGCGCGCTGTCGCCCGAAGTGTGTGCCGGCGACAAGCAACGATAGAACGATGCACAAGACTATCTGGCCGATTGGCTGTCCCGTCGCGATTGTTAGAGCATTGAGCGCAAGGAATATGGCTGTCATCGCCCAGACAACGTGGCGTGTCGCGGCGAGTATCAGCAATCCGATAGCTCCCGAAATTGCCGTTATCTGCCAGAGCATAAGCATGGAGATGCCCAAAACGGTGGCAGCGCCTTTGCCTCCCTGGAACTTGAGGAAGGGCGAGAAATTATGCCCCACCACAGCCGCAAGCGCCGTGAAGTATAGGACTGTGGCAGGCACGCCAAGCTGCTGTCCTACTATGAGCGCAATCGCGCCTTTGACTGCATCGACGGCAAGCACGAAAATGCCTGCCACTATGCCGACCTCGCGTCCGATATTGGTTGCCCCGGGATTGCGGCTGCCCACCCCGCGTATGTCTATGTTCCGCCTCCATCTGCCCATGAGGTACGCGGTAGGGAAGCTGCCAAGCAGGAATCCCAGAATGACAACTCCTGCCGAATCTATGCCTAGCACACTATTATTCTGCCAGACTCTTGGCGGCCTGCAAGCCGAGATGGTAGCCCACTATGCCTATGCCGGTGATGACGCCCTTGCACGCTGGGCCAATCTCGGAGACGCGACCTCTGCTGGCGGGGTTGGACATGTGGACTTCGAGGGTTGGGATAGAGGCTTGCCTTATGGTGTCGGCTAAGTTGGGATGACCCGTGGTGTAGCCTCCCGGATTTATGAGTGCGGCGTCCGCGTCAGATGCCTTAAACTTGGCGATGACCTTTGCCTCCTCGTTGGAGTGGAAGATTTCCACATCCACGCCTACTTCGGCGGCGTACTGCCTGATATGCTCGTCGTATTCGGGCAGCGTCATCGTGCCGAAGATCTCGACATCGACTTTGCCTCTCAATTCCATGCCTTGTCCATGGAGGACTAGCACCTTTGTCATTTCGCGTATCTCCTTGACTGAACGGGTGTTAACAATGAACAGGATAGGTAGGATACTGGTAAGGATATGCTAGATGCCTAGCGCGGTGAAACTGGCGGCGACGATGCTGTCAACATCAATGCCGTATTCCTGGTAAAGTTCGGCACGGCTGCCAGACTGGCCGAACTCGCTAACGCCAAGTGGTATCGTCTTTGTTCCGAGCGCTCCACCAAGCCATGCCAGCGAATGAGGATGGCCGTCGGCTACCGTAACGATTGGAGAGCTGCGCTCGATTGCGGGGATGATTTCCGCCATAAATGGGGGTGCTGAATTACCACCGATGGCGGAGCGCACGCTGTCCTGATAGCGCCTGTAAAGGGGCCCGGGGCCGGTGATGTTGATGATATTGGCAAAGATTCCCTCGCGCAGAAGTTCATCGCTTGCTTCGACTGCTTCCGGAATCATAGCGCCACAAGCCATGATGTTCACGACATTTTCACCGGGGGCATAGTGCGCTTCGTCCGCGCGGCACACAAGGCGGTATGCGCCTCCGAGTACGTTATGCCGCAATTTCTCCCTTTCGTCCGCGTCTTCGGGAAGCGCAAGCAGGGACTGGTCGATGCGCTTGCTGGTAAGGCGGAGATAGCTTGATCGCTGCCGCTGCCGCACCTGTTCGAGCGCGCTGAGCATAATCCATTCGACTTCCTTGCCAAAGCATGGCTCATAGAAGTCCAGGTCCGGCATTTCCGTGCCAATAGACGGAGTGGTGAGCGACTGGTGCGCGCCGCCCTCCGGAGCGAGCGTGACGCCCGACGGTGTGCCAACGACAATGAACTTAGCGCCCGCATAGATGCTGTACACGAAGGCGTCGAGTCCACGCCTGACAAACGGATCGTAGAGTGAGCCGATCGGGAAGAGAAGCTCGCCGTTCGCCTCGAATGACTGGCCAAGCTGACCAAGCATCATGAATAGATTGTTCTCGGAGATGCCAAGCTCGATGTGCTGACCTTGTGATGATTCGGTCCATCGTAGCGCGCTTTCAATCTCTTCTTCCGGCAGAATTTCCGGCTCCGTGCGCTTCCATACACCCGCCCTGTTTATCCATCCGCCCAGCCCTGTCGAACTTGCGACATCGGGGCTGACCGTAACTATGCGATCGGCGACTTCAGGAAGGTTGCGCGACAGATCGGTTAGAACCAAGCCGTAGATTTGCAGCGAGGAAATGCTGCCTCGATATTCATGATCAAGGTCAACAGGGAGGGAAGGTATAAGCGCAGCGGGCGAGCGCGGCCTTGTCTGGCGCAGACTTACAGCAGTGTTCCTGCACGCCCTCCCCGCGGGGGTATCAGGCGAGAATGTGTCCCAGACTTTGCCTTCCGGGACGGCTACAAAGCGGCGCAACTCTTCCATTTGTGGCGTGGAGAGGAGATTGGAATGGTTGCGAGGGTCTCCAATCGAGGGCAGCCTCCAACCCTTGAATGTGTAAGCGAAAACTACTGTGGGCCCTTGCAGTTCGTCGGCGCGGGCGAAAGCATCCCTGAGCATGGAGAAGTCGTGCCCGCCCAAGTTGCTGAATAGCCCGTGGAATTCGTCATCGTCCCACTTGCTTATGAATCGCGCCAAGTCCCTGGGATAGCGGCTGGAGCGCGGCAGCCACTCGCGCAGAGTAGCCGGATCGACGCGGAGAAGACGCTGGTACGCTTCGTTGGACATCTCGTCAATGCACATCTGAAGCAGTTCGCCGTTCGGTTCGGCAAAGGCGCTTTGCAATCGTCTTCCGTACTTGACGTCGATGAAGTTCCAGCCGTTTGCCGCGAACATCTCACGCCAGCTCTGTACGCGGATGCCGGGTATTATGCGGTCAAGACTCTGGCGGTTGAGGTCAACGACCCAGAGCACGTTGTCGAGAGCGGACATTTCCGGCTCAGCTATGGCTTCCCAGATGGAGCCTTCGTCCAGCTCCGCGTCCCCGACCAGACTGATATACCGGCGTGTGCGGTTGTAGTAGTGCAGGTGCGAGCGCAGGTACTCCTCGGTAATTGCCGCGAAATTGGGCGCGACCGGTCCCAATCCTACCGAGCCGGTGGAGAAGTCCACGGAGTCTGGGTCTTTAGTCTGGCTTGGGTAGGCTTGCAATCCGTGGAAGCCGCGCAGGGTCTTGAGGTATTTGCCGTCGAGATTGCCCAGCAGATACTGAATCGCGTGAAAGACAGGGGATGCGTGGGGCTTGACGGAAATTCTGTCGCCCGCTCGCATGTAGTCGAAGTACAGCGAGGTCATTATAGTAACGACAGAAGCGCTCGATGCCTGATGGCCACCGACCTTTCCGTCCGGCGAATGACGCACATTGTTGGCGTAGTGGACCATCTGCATGGACAGCCACAGCACACGGTCTTGAATCTGCCGCAACGTGGTATCGCGGTCTTGATATGGGTTCGTCTGTTCTCGAATTGCCGTTGCCATCGTTAACCTCGCATATAGGTTTCAGGTGTCAGCGGTCAGGATTCAGGTTTACAGGTAAGGCTTAATCCAGCTCAGTCCTTCATTCGTGGTGGTCGCTGGGACATATTCGCAGCCAATCCAACCGTCATAGCTCAAGTCGTCAAGGTAGTCGAACAGGTAGCCGTAGTTTATCTCGCCTGTCCCGGGTTCGTGGCGGCCCGGATTGTCGGCAATCTGGATGTGTCGGATGATGTCCCAGTTGCGCTCGATATTGCGTGCAAGGTCGCCCTGCATTATCTGCATGTGGTAGAGGTCGTGCTGCAAGAAGAGGTTGTCAGAGCCGACCCGTTCTATCAGGTCTCGCGCCTGCTCCGGATAATTGAGTACGAATCCGGGGATGTCGATGGTGTTGATAGGCTCTATGAGCAGCGTGACGCCTGCGCCTTTGAGTTGTTCGGCAGCAAAAGCGAGGTTGCCGACAAGGGTGGCGTCTGCATCTTCCGGAGTCACGCCGTCAGGAGCGATACCGGCTAGGCAATTCACCTGCGGACAGTTGAGCGCCGTGGAAAACTCGATTGCCTTGCCGACGCCTTCCTGAAATTCGCCGACACGGTCCGGGTGGCATGCGATGCCGCGCTCTCCTGCCCCCCAGTCTCCTGCCGGAAGGTTATGGAGAACTTGCTTCAGACCGTGCCGCTCCAATTTATCTGCGAGCTGATCCGGCTCGTAGTCATAGGGAAACAAGTATTCAACTCCTCTGAATCCCGCACTCGCGGCGGCTGAGAAGCGGTCGAGAAAATCGACCTCATTGAACATCATCGTCAAGTTTGCTGCAAAGTTCGGCATTTTTCGTCCTCGAATTTACATCGACGTACAAGGTAGGGAGGATAGGATTATGTCAGGGATGATGGGTTGATGGGGCGCTCTTCGTCGGCTGCCTTATAGACTGCCATTGCCATCTGCATGGTGTGACGGGAGAAGTCGATGTCCATGTCGGGCTGCTCATCGTTCAGGATGCAGTCTATGAACTGCCGGGCTGCGCCGCTGAATCCTTCAATCCAGTCCATAGGCACCTGGATTCCGGTCGTCTCCGTGCCCTTGACGACCATCACCGGCGGCAGGTCGAGCATCTCTCCGGTGCAGCGAGTTACCCATATCGCGCCTTTGCTTCCCTGTATTTCAAAGAACTCATCGGCCGGATAGTATCTGCCGCGTATCTCCATCTCAGGCGCCGAGGAGTATTCCAGCACGCCTAGGCAGTTCCTATCCTTGAACCTCCATATTGCGGCGCTGGGAGTTTCGTCAAGATAGTCGTCAGAGCGGGACACTATACTCTGAACGCTTTCGACTTCACCGATCCAGCTTATGGCGGTAGCGTACTTGTGCCAGCCGTCGTCGTATAGCATGCCGCCGGCGTGCAGGGTCGGGTCGCGCCGCCAAACATAGGCACCGGGCATCGTTTCAATCTGCGACTGGTTTGCCAGCTTGCCGCGCACCGTCCTTATGCGAACCATAGATGGCTCGCCGATCACACCGGCATCCAAGAGTTCCTTCGCCTTCACAATTGGCGGATAGTACAGAAAGTTCTCAGTGGTGCGGTATTTGGTGGACGCTCCTTGAAGTGCAGCCTCGATGGCGGCGATTTCGGCGACGGTCGATGATATGGGCTTCTGGCAGGATACATGCTTGCCTGCACTCAGGCCATCAATAATCTGCTGCGGATGCAGGTGGGTTGGAGTGAGCAACTCGACTGCATCTACGTTGGAGTCGTTCAGCAGGTCTTCAAAGCTCTCATGGATCCGAGGGGTTATACCCCACTGGCGCGCGCGCTGCTCGGCGCGCTCGGTCTGCGGGTCGAAAAGTGCGGTAACTTCGCAATTTTCGTGTGCTAGATAGCCGGGCGCGTTGAGCTGGGATATGGTGCCGCATCCCACGATTGCCATTCTTACCTTGTCCAACTACCGCCTCCTGCCTTAACAGTTCTTAATCCTTGAGTACGGATAATGTCATTCCGTAGGATACCATTTGCAGTGAAGTTTGGCATTATGAAGCGTGGAGAAATCCTGATGGGGAGTCGAAATTGACACAACCGCGCTGATGCGGCAAAATCCAAGCGTCTTTTGGGCGAGCGGACGCCCTCACCGTTATCATTGCAGTATGAAAGTTGAGCCATGGCAGTATCGCAGAAAATTCGCAGCTTTATGGAACAGGGATCGTGGATTCGCAGGATGTTCGAGGAGGGCATTGAGCTAAAGCGGCAATACGGTGAAGAGAATGTCTTCGACCTTTCGCTTGGGAATCCTGTGATGCAGCCGCCTTCGGAATTCTTTGAGGAACTGAGGCGTATCGCGAATGATCCCGCACCCGGCATACACCGCTACATGCCGAACGCCGGTTATGCGGAGACACGCGGCGCTGTAGCGGCGCAGCTGTCGAGTGAGACGGGACTGGGATTCGGGGCGGATGATATTGTGATGACTTGCGGCGCTGGTGGCGCGCTCAATGTCGTGTTGAAGACTCTGCTCGATCCCGGCGACGAGGTTATCATCTTCGCGCCGTTCTTCGTGGAGTATCACTTCTACGCGGATAATCATGGCGGCTCGTGTCGCGTCGTGCCTCCCGACGAGAACTTTCTGCCGGACATGGACGCTCTTCGAGATGCCTTCAACGAGCGAACGAAGGTTGTGCTAATCAACTCGCCGAACAACCCGACGGGGGTGCTGTACAGTGCCGAATTGCTTGACGAGATGTGTGGCCTTATCAGGGAGGCGGAAGCTCAACATGGGCGCGAGATTTTTCTTGTGAGCGACGAGCCGTACAGAAGGCTGCTGTTCGACAGACTGGAGTACCCGCACATTTTCCATCATCACGAGCGCAGCATCGTAGCCACATCGCACTCCAAGGACCTGGCGCTCCCCGGCGAGCGCATCGGCTACATCGCAGCTCATCCTGAGTATGGCGACAAGGTTGAGTTGATGGACGGCCTTGTGTTTTGCAACCGGACGCTTGGCTTCGTGAATGCCCCGGCGCTGATGCAGCATATCGTCAGGGCGCTGCAATCGGCGAGCGTGGATGTGGCGGAGTACCAGCGAAAGCGCGATTTCCTGTACGATAGCCTCACTCAGATGGGATACAGCCTAGTGAAGCCGCAGGGTGCGTTCTACATGTTCCCGGCTTCTCCCACGCCGGACGATGTGGAGTTCGTTGCGGCGCTTCAGGAACACAAAGTGCTTGTGGTGCCTGGGAGGGGATTCGGGCTGCCGGGCTACTTCCGCATCTCCTACTGCTTGGACGACGACACTCTGGAGGGCGCGCTTCCGGGATTCGAGGCAGCGATAGAGGCTTATCGTTAGATTTGCGCGGGCGGAATGGCGTCTTTCAGGCCGAAGCCCGTAGCCGCGACCAGAATTGGGTCTTCGCGCGGGATTTTGCCCTCTGTAATGAGTGCCTCCACGCCCGCGAATGCTGCCGCGGATGTCGGTTCGACGAAGACGCCTTCCCGCTGCGCGAGCAGGCGCTGCCAGCGCAGAATGTCTTGTTCCTCGACTGCGACTGCGGAGCCGCCGGTGTCGCGCAGCACTCGGAGACACTGGCGCAGCCTGGGCGGATTAGCGACGGCGATGCCTCCGGCTATGGTGCTTTGAGCGGCTGGCGCGGGTTGGCTATTATCGATGAAGGCTGACACTAACGGCATTACGGAGCGCGCTTGAATCGCGTGCAGCTTGGGGATGGCAGTTGTACGTCCTTCTTGCAGCAATTCTCGGAATCCTCGATGCGCGCCTATGAGCAGCGAACCGTTGCCGACGGGGATGACTATGTGCCGTGGCGGGTCTCCGTCAAACTGCTCTGCGATTTCATAGGCGAAGGTCTTGGTGCCTTCCGTGAAGAATGGGCTGAGATTGTGCGAGGCATAGACTAGGGAATTGCGCTCGGCGAACTCAGTAGCCGCGTCTGTTACAGCTTGGCGGTCGCCCTCGATGAGATGTGCCCGCGCGCCATAGACGGCAATCTGTTCTAGCTTGGCGGCCGGCGCACTTGCGGGCGCGAATATGTGCGCTCGTATGCCGGCGCGCGCGGCGTAGGCAGCTACGGACGCGCCCGCATTGCCGGATGAATCCTCGACTACCTCCGTGACTCCCAACTCAGCTGCGACGCTTATCATTACGGCTGTCCCTCTGTCCTTGAAGGAGCCTGTTGGGTTCATCGCCTCCAGCTTGGTGTAGATGATTTCGACACCCAGATGCGTGGCTACATTTTGGAGCAATACGGAAGGCGTGTTGCCTTCGCCCAGCGTAATGGCATTTTCCGGCCGTCTTAACGGAGAGAGAATGGCGGATGCACTGTCGCTATACGCCACATCGAGAACGGCTTCGCATTCAACACAATAGAGCGTGGACATGTCTGCTTCATGGTGAGCGCCGCATTCCGAGCATTGGAGACTGATGTGAGACAATGTAGATTACCCCGCTTTGGTGCCCGAGTGTTCCTGATTGAAGTTAAGTGATGCTAGTCGTGTGATGCGGTGCTGTCAATGTATTGCGTCTGGTGTTCAAGAATCTTGCATAAGTGCAGTTATAGCGATGGTGCAGGCATTTTCACCCCCATCCTAACCTTCCCCCATCAAGGGGGAAGGGATTTGTGTAATTGTCTCGTGTGTTCAGAGGATGTCGGTCGCAAGCGATGCCGTTTGGTATAATTGCACATTGAAGCCATGATCGACACTGCACGAATTAACCAAATTAACCAAATGCTCAGGCGGCTCAAGACAATTGGCCGTTACCGCACGCGCAATTTCGTAAACAAGTTGCGGCGCGTCACCGCTCTCAGGCTCATTGCGCGCACGGTGCAGGAGATGTCAGACGACGACGCTACACACATGGCGGCGGCTATCTCGTACTATGCGCTGATCTCTTTGTTCCCGCTCATTCTGGGCCTTATCGCCATCGCGTCATTCCTGATAGACGACGCAGCCACGCACAAGCAAATTACGGAGTGGGTGACGAGCTTCCTTCCCGGTTCCGAGGAGTTCGTTAATCAGCAGATAGAGAGCTTGCTGAGCTTACGCGGCACGATAGGAGCGTTCGCCATCGTCAGCCTGCTATGGTCGGGGAGCGCGGTGTTCGGCGGAATCACTCGCTCGATCAACCGTGCTTGGGATGTGCATCAAGACAGACCACTTCACATCAGCAAGGCGCGTCAGTTGCTAATGGCCCTGCTGACCGGGTTCCTGTTCCTATCATCCACAACTATTACCACATTTCTCAGGGCATACGAACGCTTCGCAACTGAGGACTTCCCCTTTGCGAGCATGTTCCTCGATACAAATAGCGTAGCAATACTGCAAGCAAGTTCGTTCGCGCTTGTGTTTGCGGTGTTTCTGCTGCTGTACAAGTATGTGCCAAACACAAAGACTTACTGGCAGTATATCTGGGTTGGCGCACTTGTAGCCGCCGTGCTTTTCGAAATAACCAAGAACCTGTTCATCGTGTACCTTCATAGCTTCGCCAACTTCAAGTCCCTGTACGGTGCGCTTGCCCCGGTCATAGCTCTGATGTTTTGGACGTACTTAAGCGGGCTTATCCTGATTCTGGGAGCCGAGCTAAGCTCGGAGTACGGGCGCATCAAACGGGGTGGCGCGCGGGGGGTGCTGCTGCATTGATGCGGCTCAGGCGTCTCTGCCCTTTGTACCGCTGCCCTGACTCATGCTTGTGTTGACCACTGCAAGGTCTGTACACTTGCGCCATGCGAATTCCTGTTGACACCATACGCTCGCCGTCCGATGTCGCGGGCATGGTGCGTGGCGTGTTCTACGGCTGGTGGCTAGTCGGCATCTCGGTTGTGCTGCTGACGCTGATGGCGCTGTCGGTGTTTCAGGGGCTTGGCACATTTCTGGTCGCCTTGCAGAGGGAGTTCGGTTGGAGCCGCACGGTGCTATCGGGTGCGTTCTCGCTCTCGCGCGCGCAGGGCGCGGTAATCGGCCCGATTGAGGGCTGGCTCATCGACAAGGTGGGCAATCGCCGCATGATACTGTTCGGCTACCTGCTGATGGCGTTCGGATTCCTGATGTTCTCCCAGGTGGGCAACAATAAGTTCTGGGACATAGGAGTGTTCAGGCTGGAGAGCGGCGTCTGGCAATTTTATATCGCGTTCATCACAATCAGCCTGGGTTCCGGCGTGGGCGGCTGGCTGGCGATCATGGCGCTTCTGAACAACTGGTTCGTGCGGCAGCGTTCGCTTGCAATCGCTACTTCGATGTCAGGCATTCACTTGGGCGGGCTGCTGGTGCCGGTGCTTGCGCTTGGAATCGAGTTGTACGGGTTTCGCTTGACGACCTTTGGCATTGCCATCTTCCTGGTCGCCTTGATTCTGCCGGTTTTCACCTTACTGCGCGACAAACCTGAAGATATGGGACTGCTGCCCGACGGCGGTCGCGCCAGTCCGAGGCATCCTACCGAGAGAAGCGCGGCACAGCCTGCATCAGCCGATGATGACGAGCCTGAATTCACGGCGATGCAGGCGCTGAGGACGCGAGCATTCTGGATCCTTACGATTGTTCACATGTCATCCAGTGTCTCGATTGTTACTCTGGCGCTGCATCTCGCGCCTAAACTGACGGACATGGGGATGTCGCTCAGCGGCGCGGGCAGTATCGTTCTGATTTACACGATTCTCGCGCTGCCGACTCAGTTCGTCGCCGGATGGCTCGCCGACAGAATGCCCAAGCCACCACTAATCTTCTTCTTCATATTCTTGCAAGGTGTCGCAATAATGCTGGTGGCTGTTACGGACCAGATATTCATGGCGCTTATTTTCGCCATAATGTATGGCATCGGGTTCGGCGGCCGAATTCCGCTGCTGACTTCTATTCGAGGAGAATACTTCGGACGCAAAGCGTTTGCCACCATCATGGGGCTCTCGCAGATGCCGAACAATATATGCATGATATTCGCGCCGCTGTTCGCGGGCTTCATGTTCGATACTACAGGTACATACTTCATACCGTTCGCGTTCTTTGGCTTGCTCAATGTGCTTGGCGCGTTTCTAATGCTTACCGTCAAGCGTCCACAAGTGGAGAACTAACAGGATGCACAGGATGGAGAGGATATGGAGGTCCTAGGGCGAAAATTGCCGCCGCCATTCGACGAGTTCTGGGAGCGGTTTGAAGCGGAAATCCCGGTTTCTGCTGAACATATAGAAACGGGGCATAGCGTTGTGTTCGGCGACCAGGGGGCAGACTTAAGCGCGCCGAACCTGCCGGCCTGGGCAGAGCTTCCGGGCGACGATCTTGCGTATCATGTGGCGCACGAGCTGTTTCACATCGTGCAGAGACAGCGCGGCTATCCGAAGACCGTCAGAGGACGGCAGTATCCGCCGAACTCGGTGGAGGCGCGCATTGGAGCCGACCTCGAAGAGATGATATTGCATCCGCCGCTGGAGGAGTTGCTACGCGGGGAATTGGGCTTCAAGAATGACTTCATTCGGGAGCGAATGCTTCGAGGAGCGCTTCATGGGGTTGCCAACAGTCCAGCGCCGGAGTATGGCACGCCGTGGTTCACGACTTGGGCAATCAGGTATTGTGAGCTGCAAATCGTACTCGATAGGGACGAGTGGACTCAGTTGCAGGTTGTGTTCACGGAGCGCAGTCCCCAAGTGGCGCGACTGGGTGAAGAAATGACGGCGATAATGAACGAAGTGGGCTGGGGCACACGCGAGAAGGCACTGCATTCGCTTGTGGGCGTGCGAGACTCGCTTGGCTTGCAGGTGAACCAGATTGTGCTGGTTATGGACCCTCTGACGGGGGAGATTTTCTGACAAGGACCGACATCGATAGACAGGATGTATGGGGTTTAGCGGCAGAGGTTTTCTTGGATGTGGTTGTGATATTCGCCGGTAACCAGACCGGAAGGGAAGACCTGCGCTTCCATGTCATCGAGGGTGAATATCCAGTGGTCGATTGTGGGCATAGCCTCCGAATCTTCGATACTGCGGAGTATCGCGGGAATGCGAGACTTCTTATGATCGCACATGCTCCGCACCTTTGACTCGAAGACGGCGCGTGCCTCTATCTCGGAAAATTCAGTGGACACATTGGGGGTAAGTTCAAGGCAGGCTGCCAGTAGAAACGACAGCAGAAGGAAGGGCAGGATGGTTGATTTCATGCGGCGTATTGTATCACGGGAGAGTGAACGCGGGCTAACAGGATTACAGGATGAATAGGATATATGTATGGCAAAGGAGGTAGTGCAATGACCCTTCAAGGCAAAGTGGCGATGGTAACCGGCTCAGGAAGAAACATAGGGCGCGCGACTGCAATCGAATTGGCGCGGCGTGGCGCGAATGTGGTAGTGAATGCGCGCAGCAATCAGGCGGAGGCCGATTCGGTCGTTGCGGAGATAGAATCCTTGGGCAGCAGAGCAATCGCGACCATAGCAGATGTAGGCGTACAAGAGCAGGTGGACGCGATGATGTCGGATGCGATGGCTGCGTTCGGTCATGTAGATATTCTCGTCAACAACGCCGGACTGCGCGCCGCCGACCCGATTACCGAGATGACGCTGGAGCAGTGGCGCAGCGTGCTCGCGGTCAACCTGGACGGTCCATTCTACTGCTCTCAGGCGGTCATACCGGGAATGATCGAGCGCGGCTGGGGACGAATCGTCAATGTGTCCGGGCTTAACGCGTTCAAGGGCAGGGCGGACTGGGCGCATGTGTGCGCGTCGAAGATGGGCGCTCTGGGGCTTACGCGCGCGCTCGCAGCCGAGCTTGCGGAACATAACATCCTAGTGAACCATATCGTGCCCGGCGCGTTCGATACGACGCCCCCGCCGGGCCAGTCGGACGCTTTTGCGGCGCCACCCGCAGCTCGCGCCACAGGCATCCCGGTGGGAAGACTCGGACTTCCGGAAGAGATTGCGACTACCTGCGCTTTTCTAGCGTCGGATGATGCCTCTTTCATTACCGGTCAGACATTTCATGTGAACGGAGGCGCTCTCGCGTACTAGGGAGCGAGAAGAGCGGCGTGGTATAATTAAGTGTAACCGTCAATGTGGAAGGTTGCAGGTTGAAAGTCAGAGTGAAGCTGTTTGCCAGCTACAAAGAGAAGGCGGGTACGTCGGACATCGAGATGAGCCTGCCGGATGAGGCAACCGTGTTGGATGCTGCATCGGAGTTGTTGCGTCTGTATCCTTCTATTTCAGGCGATACATCGCGGTTGATGATTGCGGTGAACGAAGAGTATCAGGAGCATGACTATCCTCTCGCTGACAACGATGAAGTGGCGTTCATCCCGCCGGTAAGTGGAGGCTGAGAGGGCTGACAGGATAGATAGGATGTGCGCGTGATGGCGACGATTACGATAACGAACGAGTCACTCTGTCCCGAAGCAATAACCGACAGCGTGAAGCAAGACAGCAACGGCGCGGTTGTTACATTCCTGGGATCGACTCGCGACTCCACTGCGGAGCGTAAGGTGCTTTACCTCGAATACGAGGCGTACAGGCCCATGGCGGACAACCAACTGGCCCGGATTGCGGACGAGATTTGGGAGCGATGGGGCATATCGGACGTTGCCATAGCTCACCGTCTTGGAAGACTGGAGATTGGCGACCTCAGCCTGGTGGTTGCAATAGCGTCTCCACACCGCAAGGAGGCGTTCGAGGCGAGCGCTTACGCGATTGATCGCATCAAAGAGATTGTGCCTATCTGGAAGAAGGAGTTCTTCGAGGGCGGCGAGGTTTGGGTCGGCAGCCAGGAGGACGAATGCGCCAAGCAGGGCGGTACGGTTGCGGTTGGCGGTTTGTAGCCGGATCGGCTCGCCTGACGATCGAGCGTACATGCACCCGCCGGGTAAAATTGCGAAGCCCTGCCATCATAATGATGTGATGCATGACAATTGCCAATTGGCGATCCCATATCGCTGGATTGCGTGAATATGGCGGCAATTGTTATGAAAATCACAATCATCATAGTTGCGAATAGTATGTGGCGTCTGTTATATTGGTTTATCAATCTGGCAAGGAGGGATCGCATAGAGGTCTAGTGCGGCCGCCTGCTAAGCGGTTAGGGTTGAAAAGGCCCTCATGGGTTCGAATCCCATTCCCTCCGCCATTTATTTATTTTTTTATCCTATTATTGAGAAAACTTTCACAAATGAACGGATACTATATCTGGACAGTTGGCTGCCAAATGAACAAGGCAGACTCCGAACGCCTCGAAAGCGCGCTGGGGCAGATGGGCCTTGAGCCTCGCACATCGCCGAAAGAGGCAGATGTCATCGTTCTCAACAGTTGCGTGGTGAGACAGAGCGCCGAGGACCGCGTTGTTGGCATGATGACGAGCCTGAAGCCGCTCAAGCAGCGCAGTCAGGACAAAGTGCTTGCCCTGATGGGATGCATGGTCGGCCCCAAGACGGACGAACTGGAAAAGCGCTTTCCTTATGTCGATGTGTTCATGCAGCCACAGCAGTATCAGCCGCTTATTGACCTGCTCGGCGAGCGCATGGACATTGATACCGAGGGCTGTGTGGGACCGTTGGTTGCGCGTCCCGATGTGGCGACATACATTCCTATAATTCATGGCTGCGACAAGTTCTGCACATTCTGCATAATCCCGTACAGGCGAGGCAGAGAGGTCAGCCGCCCGGTTGCGGAGATTGTGCGAGAGGCGGAAATGCTGGTGAAGCGCGGCGTCAAGGAAGTTACGCTGCTGGGACAAAATGTTGACTCCTACGGACACGACCTGTCTGACGACCACGATCTCGGCGACCTGCTTACTGCCGTCAACGATGTGTCGGGACTGGAGCGCGTACGGTTTCTCACTTCGCATCCGAACGACATGAGCGACCACATCATTGATTCCGTAGCCGAACTTGACAAGGTGTGCGAGCATATCAATCTGCCGTTTCAAGCGGGCGATGACAGGGTCCTTGAGGACATGCGGCGCGGGTACACAAACGACGACTATCGCCGTCTGATAGATAAAATTCGCGAGCGCATACCGAATGTATCGCTCAGCACAGACGTGGTTGTCGGCTTCTGTGGAGAGACGGATGCTCAGTTCGAGGAGACTCTGGCACTGATCGAAGATGTCAAGTTTGACAAGGTTCACGCGGCGGCGTACTCGAACAGACCCGGGACGATTGCCGAGCGCAGGCTTGTTGACGATGTGCCGCAAGACGAGAAGAAATTGCGATTGAAGGCGATCGAGATTTTGCAGGAGCGGATTGCGACCGAAATCAACTCCGAGCTAATGGGCCGTGACTTCGATGTGCTTGTGGAGGGACGCAAGCGCGGCAAGTGGTTTGGACGCAATCGCAACGACAAGCTAGTATTCATAAACGACGAGTTGGCAGATGCCGAACTCGCCGGGACGATGGTCAATGTGAAGATAGAGAAGACAGCTCCTTGGTCATTGCAGGGGACGATAGCGCGCTGATGCACTTACGATTCATCAGGCGTGTCTGGAGGGAATATCGTTATGGTTGTCGAGCAGCGTATTCCAACTATACCCATAACCGAGATCGAGCAGTCAGCATTCTGCCAGACTGATGACGAGCTCAAAGCGAAGACGCTTCAGGACGAATTCAGCGCCGGAGTTCGCTGGCAGAAATTGCCGGTCAGTTACATGCGGACGTCGCCGGAGGAGCTTGACGAGCGCATTGGCGAAGCAAGGGCAAAGCTCGGGGACAACGCCGTGATTCTCGGACATCACTACCAGCGCGACGAGATTATCAAGTACGCCGACTACCGTGGCGACTCATTTAACCTATCGCAGTTCGCCGCATCGCAGAAGAACGCGCAGAGCATTATTTTCTGCGGAGTTCACTTCATGGCTGAGACCGCCGACATCCTCAGCGCTCCGTATCAGAGCGTCATACTGCCAAATCTGACAGCAGGCTGCTCTATGGCGGACATGGCGCGAATCGACGACGTTCTGGACTGCTGGGACGACCTGCAGGACACGATAGGCGACGACGGCGAGGTCATACCCATCACCTATATGAACTCAACTGCGGCTATCAAGGCGCACTGCGGGCGCAACGGCGGCATCGTCTGCACGTCCTCGAACGCGCCCGCCACATTCGAGTGGGCGCTGGAGCGGGGCAAGCGCATCCTGTTCCTGCCGGACCAGCATCTCGGCAGAAACACGGGCCTTAAGATGGGTATTGGCCTCGACGAGATGGTCGTGTGGAACCCGTTCAAGCCGCTCGGCGGAAATACTGAAGAGGAACTGCGAAATTCCAGGCTTATCCTCTGGCAGGGGCACTGCTCGGTGCATACCCGATTCACCGTGCAGCAGATTGAGCAGGCTCGCGCCGCTTATCCCGATGTGCATGTCGTGGTACATCCTGAATGCACGATGGATGTGGTTCAGGCTGCCGACTCAAACGGCTCGACCGAGTACATCAAGCGCGTGGTCGCGGACGCAGCGCCTGGCAGCGTCATCGGCGTCGGCACGGAGATCAGTATGGTGAACCGGCTCGCAGCCGAGAATCCGGACAAGAAGATATTCTGCCTTGATTCCGTTGTATGCCCCTGTTCCACGATGTATCGCATTCATCCGGCGTACCTGAGCTGGGTGCTCGACGGGCTGACTGAAGGTGTTGTGGTCAACCGCATCACAGTTGACGAAGATACCGCAGAGCAGGCGCGGATTTCACTGGACAGGATGCTTGCCGTCGTCTAGCCGGCTTGTTGGGATTGATATGTAATCGAGGCCCATCTTGGATGTGTTTGCTACGCCAAGATGGGTCTAATCATAGGTGAGTGAATTGAGTTCGTTTCAGATGACCTTGGAGACAGAAGCTCTAATAGACAGAGCGCTTGCCGAAGACCTCTCGATAGGAGACCCAACCACGGACATCTTGATACCTGCCGACTTGTCGGGGAGCGCATCTTTCTTAGCTAAGGAAGAGGGTATTCTTGCAGGGCTGGATATGGCGCTCGCCGTGTTCCAGCGCCTCGACAGCTCACTGATGGCAGAATCCTATATCGAAGACGGTCAAGGAATCAGAAACGGAGACCTTATAGCGAAAGTGAGCGGCAGGATGAATCCGCTGCTAAAGGCTGAACGCACGGCGCTAAACTTCATTCGCAGGATGTCGGGCATAGCCAGCGAGACTGCTGCCTATGTGCGCGAGGTCGATGGCTATGAAGTACGGATTGTGGATACTCGCAAGACGACCCCCGGCCTGCGCGCTCTCGAAAAGTATGCGGTCAGGGTCGGGGGCGGATTTAATCATCGCCAGAACCTCGGAGACGGCATCTTAATCAAAGACAATCACATCAATGCGCTGAAAGATGCGGGGATGACGCTCGGTGATGTCGTCCGCAAGGCGAACAGCGAGAAGTCGCATACTATCAATGTAGAAGTCGAGGTTGAAGACCTCTCACAGGTAGAAGAAGCGCTGGATGCGGGAGCGAAAATCTTGCTGCTCGACAACATGGATCCGGAGGACATGGCAGTCGCGGTGCGAATGGCTGAGGGCAAAGCGGTGACAGAGGCATCCGGCAATATCACGCTGAGGACCGTCCGTGCTGCTGCTGCGTCAGGGGTTGATCTGATATCCGTGGGCGCGCTGACACATTCTGCGAAAGACCTCGACATCAGCCTCAACTTCACTTCGTGAGCGTCTGAATTTGGCTAGACTCCTTCTGGGCGTAATCGTTCTTGTCCTCATGCTCATGAGCGCCGCCATCATCTCCTTGCTGCGTCCGGCTGCCGACCCCGGTGTCAATCTAATCGCGTTCGTCAGTGCGGACGGCGAAGTCATGACTATGAGTCCCGACGGGTTGTTGGTTAACCGGATTACTCCTGATGTCGAAGGCTTCTTCACTTGGCCTACCTGGTCGCCGGATGGAAACACGCTTGTGTATTCCGGAGTTGTGCAGCAAGACGAAGAACTACAACTGAACCTATACGCCTCGAATGTGTCCGGAGGCGCGAGCCGTGTGCTGTATGCCAGCGACCCGGGTGAGGTCGGACTTCTGGCACAAGGAGTCGTCCACTATCCGCTTTGGTCGCCCCTAGGGGAACAACTGGCGTTCATAGCCATAAAGGACGGCGGCTTAAGCTTGTTCATAGATGACTTGAGTGACGATCCGGAGGCTCAACACCTGCTTGACGATGGTCCTTTATGGATGTCTTGGTCGAGCGGTACATCTTTGCTTGCCATTCACCGCGGCCCGGACCATTTTCTGATTGACGTCGATGATGAACCAAAAGAACAGCCGATTGAAATCAGAGCGATAGGCTACCGTGTTCCGGCGTTCAATCCTTCAGATGGCACGCTTACGCTCAGAAATCAGCCGTCTGCGCTGAGCGCCAGCGTTTCCAGCGTCCTTCTGGATGGCGCAAAAGTGAAGTCCATCACGCCGCTGCGAAGCGTGGAAGGAGAAGCGGCATTCTTGTGGTCGCGCGATGGCGAATATCTGGCGGTGGCTGAGGCATCGCAGTATTTCAGGTATCGAGATACCGCACTGCCTGCCTATAACGGAGTCGCGGTCGTGCCGGCGGATTCGACTCAAGATGTTGTCGAACTTGACCTGCCGGTGCTGGCGTTTTTCTGGTCGCCGGACGGTACGAAGATTGCGTTCGTAACTCTCTCCGAGAGACAGAATGCGCTTAGATGGGCGCTGTATGACGTGGAGACTAGCGAACGTATGAGGCTTGTGGACTTTGTGCCTTCGGCAGAGCAGTTGACGATGTTCCAGTTCTTCGACCAGTATGCATACTCACATTCCATCTGGTCCCCTGACAGCGCGAGTATCGTGTTCGCGGGAGACCTGCTGACGGATTCGGTGACGGCTTCCGCAGGGAAACATCCGGGACATGCCTCTTTCCACATCGTTGTGGTAGATGTGGAGCCGGTGGCTGAGGCTCATGTAATCGCTGAAGGTATTATGGGATTCTGGTCGCCGCGCTGAATTATCCTCGTCTCGGTCGGTGTCTGTCGGCTGAGTCTATCATGATAGTTACGGGGCCATCGTTGTGGATGGAGACCAGCATATGCGCTTGAAACTGCCCAGTCTGCACTCTCAGCCCGGACTGCTGGAAGAGGTGCAGCGTGCGATCGAATAGGTCGGCGGCAGGCTCCGGATGCATGGCGTGGCTGAAGCTGGGGCGGCGACCCCGGCGCGTGTCGCCGTATAGCGTGAACTGGCTGATTACGAGAAGGTCGGCGGCTATGTCGAGGGCGGACAGGTCAAATCTGCCCGCGTCGTCACTGAAAATACGGAGATTAACAGTCTTGTTGACGATGTATGAGGCGTCTTCGCTATCGTCGTCTTCGTGGATGCCAATGAAGACGACCAAGCCCGTATCTATGCTGCCGGTGGTTTCGCCTTCAACCGAAACCGCCGCTTGAGATACGCGCTGAACTAGGGCGAGCAACTTTACTCGTCAGATTCGGACGAGCCGCTCTTAGCCTTAGCCTTGGATGAGGACTCATCGCTCTTGCCCGAGTCGGCGGAAGCGCCGTTCGTCTCGGACTTGGTGCTGGTGTAGCTGCTGCTTTTACCGTAATCGTTCACATAAAAGCCGCTGCCCTTGAAGACGATGGGCACGGCTACGAATTGTCGGCTGGCCCGGCTGTCGCACTCCGGGCATGTTGCCACCGGGTCGGCGTAGAAGCTCTGGCGCTCCTCGAAGCGATGACCGCAACTGTCACACTTGTAGTCGTATGCAGGCAAGATAGACACTCCCATCTGATGCAAAGTTAGCAGAGGCAATCTGCGACTGCCAGCACTACTAAATGTAGCACTACGCCGAAATAGTGTCAAATTAGTGACGCGGGTATCGGGTATCGGAGATTAGGTTTCAGTGAACTGCGGCCGGTGAGACGTGGAGGACGGACAGGCGGCTAGAGTCTAGCCTCCAATGCGTTTCGCCATGTACTCTCAATCTCTGACATTGGTAGGTCAATCGCGCTGCCGATGGCGAACCCGGAATCTGAGACGGCGCCCAACTCGTACCAGTTCACGCCTTCCTCGGCGCAGATGCTTTCGAGCGCACTCAGCCGCTCCGGCCGAAGTGAGACTACTATGCGAGATTGCGCCTCGCCGAACAGGATGGCGTCCCAGCGCGTGCCTGGCGCGGCGAGTGTCGCGCCCAGCACCGTGCCTGCGCCGCACTTCACGCCCAGCCCGCCCGCGATGCAGGACTCGGCAAGAGCGACGGCCAAGCCGCCATCGGAGCAGTCGTGCGCCGATTCGACGACGCCTTCAGTCGCAAGCCGCCGGCAAGCGCGCTGCAAAGCTGCCTCGGCTTGAATGTTGAGAGCGGGCTTGCCCGCCACCAGCCCATGCACTACTTCAAGGTATTCGCTGCCAGCCAGTGAAGATGCGTCGTCGCTTGGTCCTGCGGCACCTAGGAGCGCTATGATGTCGCCGGGCTTACGAAATCCCATTCCCACGTGCTTACGCACGTCCTCAAGCAGTCCGAGACAGCCGATTACCGGTGTTGGATATATGCCCACGCCCTGCGTCTCGTTGTACAGGCTGACGTTGCCGCTGATGACTGGAACATCCAGCGCGCGGCAAGCCTCGGCCATTCCCATTATGCACTGTTCGAGCTGGTAGTATGTCTCCGGTTTTTCGGGGTTACCGAAGTTCAGGCAGTCGGTCAAAGCTATCGGCTCCGCTCCCGCGCAGGACACATTGCGGCATGCCTCCGCGACGGCAATCATGCCGCCTGTGAACGGGTCGAGGTAGCAAAGGCGTCCGTTTCCGTCAGTGGATAATGCGATGCCTTTGTCGGTTCCCTTTACGCGCAATACGGCGGCGTCCGCACCCGGCGCAGCCACGGTGTTCGTCTGTACCTGATGGTCGTATTGGCGATAGACCCACTCCTTGCTGGTGATGTTGGGGGACGCCAGTAGTTGTAGCAAGACTTCTGACGGCGATTGGTCGGGAAGGGGCAGGGTGGTCAAGTCGTACTCTTGCAGTTCGGTGAGCCATTGAGCCTTGACGCCCTGCAATCTGTACTGCGGTGCGTCCGTGAGCGTGTTAACAGGCGGTGCGCCCTGCAATTTGTCGCCATCGCTGTCGCTATCGATAATCCGCGCCAATCCGTCGTCCGTTGATCTGCCGATGACGGTTGACTGCAAATCCCACTTGTCAAAGACGGCCTTGACTGCGGCCTCGTGTCCGGGCTTGACGACAACCAGCATGCGCTCCTGAGATTCCGAGAGCATCACTTCGTAGGGAGTCATTTCCGTCTCACGGCGCGGCACTAAAGATACATCGATTTCAAGTCCGCTATTGCCGTTGGATGCGGCTTCCACGGAGGCGCTGGTCAAGCCTGCCGCGCCCAGGTCTTGAATGCCGATTATGTGCTCTGTCTTGCCTACCTCAAGACATGCCTCTATCAACGACTTCTCCATGAACGGATTGCCGACCTGGACGGTTGGACGAAGCTCGCGCTCTTCCTCGAATGTGCGGGAAGCAAGGCCGGACGCGCCATGTATGCCGTCGCGTCCTGTGTCCGAGCCGACAAGCATCAGGACATTACCCGGCCCTTCGGTGGTTGCGCGGACGAGTTCATCGACGGACAAGATGCCAACGCACATTGCGTTGACGAGTGGATTTCCCGCGTATGAATCTGAAAAGCACACTTCGCCGCCGACATTCGGTATGCCGATGCAGTTGCCGTACCCTGATATGCCTGCGACCACTCCGCCCAATAAGTAGCGGTTTCGCGGATCGTCGAGAGAGCCAAACCGCAACGAGTTCATAAGGGCAATGGGCCGCGCGCCCATTGCAAATATGTCTCGGACTATGCCACCCACGCCGGTGGCTGCGCCCTGGTACGGCTCGATGGCAGATGGATGGTTATGCGACTCAATCTTCATCACGATAGCAAGTCCGTCGCCGATGTCCACGACACCTGCGTTTTCGCTGCCGGGCGTTACGAGCAGGCGGGGGCTATCGCTGGGAAGCAGGCGCAGCAAAGGCTTGGAGTGCTTGTATCCGCAATGTTCACTCCACAGGGAGCCGAACAGACCGAGCTCGAGATGGTTTGGCTCTCTTCCGAGCCGCTCGACTATTGCCTCGTATTCGGCTTCAGTGAGCGCGAGTTCATCTAGCGCTTGTTTTGAAACTGCCATGACGCAGTTGACCCCCATCCTAACCTTTTCCCGGAGGGAGAAGGGATGTATTTCCGGTTATTGTATGCCAAACGTGATCAGTATGACGCCACCGATGACGAGCAGCGTTCCCAGTATTGTTCGCGCGGTTACTCGCTCCACTCCGCGCAAGAAAACCAGAGCGAGTAGGACTGTGAAGAGAGGATGCACGGCCGCGAGTGGCGCGACAAGTATCGCCGGCGCTTCGCCAAGAGCCAGAAACCAGCAGGTTACACCCCAAGTCGACGCGCAGCCGGCAAGAGCGACGAACACCCAGCCCCTCTTTTGCGGGCGTACCTTAAAGTCCCTGCGAATATGGCTCTGGAAGATAAGAGTCAGCACTATCGTTCCGAGAATCATGGAGAACGAGTTGGCGACTAGCGGCGGCGCTATATCGGTGGCAATTTTGCGCCCCAAGACAGCTAACGTGCCATAACATGCCGCCGCGCCTAACGCTGCGGCGTATCCCAGAGCTGTCTCGCGCTGAATATTTGCCAGTAGTGTCATCGTTGCCCCACAATCAGGGCGATGCCGCCAATAATGGCGAGCGTACCCGCAAAGATAAACAGGTTCATGCTCTCTCCGCCGACAGTAACCCCGAGTATTGCGGCGAAGAGCGGAGATGCGCCGACTATCGGAGCTGAGCGAGCCGCTCCAAGCTTACCGACGCTCGTGAAATTGAGAAGGCGTCCCAATGGGAAATTGAGCGTTCCGGTGAGTAGAAACCAAGCGAAGGCCATGCCGCTTAAAGCCAGGATGTCATCGAAGTGGAACACAAGCGCGAGTGTTAGGGTGATGGCGATTCCGACCAGCAGCGAGATGAATGTGCCGGTGGTTGGGCGGACATATTGAATGCCCACGCGGACGAATACTGCGCTTGCGCCGAAACCCAGGGCGGCTGACAGGGCGAGCGCAGCGCCGAGCATTATACCGACGCCCCGGCGGACACCCCGCTCGGGGTTGGGGCTGACAGCGCGTCAATCATCGACTGGAAGATGAACTTGCCGTCCTCACCGCCGAGAAGCTCATCGCAGCAGCGCTCAGGATGGGGCATCATGCCGAGGACATTGCCCTGCTCATTGATGATACCGGCGATGTTGCGCAGCGAACCGTTCGGGTTGGCTTCGCGGATAATGTTGCCGTCGGGGTCGCAGTATCTGAACACCACGCGGTTCTGCTCCTCAAGTTGCTGAATGACGGCAGAATCGGCGAAGTAGTTTCCTTCACCGTGCGATATTGGAATCCGCAAAGTTTGGCCAGCCTCTGCCGCGCTCGTGAAGGCGGTGTTCGCATTCTCCACGCGCAGGGTCGTCCACTGGCAGCGAAATTGCAGGTGGTCGTTGGGCAGCAGTACGCCGGGGAGCAGGCCTGCCTCACAAAGTATCTGGAAGCCGTTACAGATGCCGATAACCAGTTTGCCATCAGCAGCGAAATCCGCAACTGCCTGCATCGCTGGGGAGAAGCGGGCTATCGCACCGGGGCGAAGGTAGTCGCCGTAAGAGAAGCCGCCCGGAAGGATAACGCAATCATAGGACGACAAGTTGGTGTCCTTGTGCCAGACATATTCGACAGGCTGATGGAAGACATCGTTGAGGACGTCGAAACAATCGACATCGCTCCATGTGCCGGGGAACACGACCACGCCGAACTTCATGCCTAAAGACTCCGCAATGTCTGGTTGACAAGCGCGCTGACCTGCTTGCCGTCCGCGCGGGCGCGCACCTGTGGCATGACCCTGCCCATCACCTTGCCCATGTCTTGTGGGCCGGTAGCATTGACTTCGGCGATCGCGGATTGCACTATTGTCTCGATTTCGTCTGCGCTGAGAGGCTGCGGTAGATACTGGACTACGATGGCAAGCTCGGCTTCTTCTTTGGCGACGAGGTCGGGGCGGTCACCTTTTTGATATGCCTCGATGCTGTCTCGGCGCTGTTGTGCCTGCTTGCTGAGCACCTGCGTTACATCGTCGTCATCAAGAGCGTCCGTGCGCTTTGCCTTTTCTTCGTAGCCAATGGCAGAGAGAAGCAGGCGGATTGTGTCGCGCTTTACTGTGTCCCGCTGCCGCATAGCGTCTTTCAGGTCGTTGGAGAGAGTTTCTTTTAGCGCCATCTTGCTGTCCTGTCTATCAATTCAATGCTTGTTGCCAGTGACTGTGGTTCGCGCTTATATCCGGTCGCGTGCTTTCGCAATCAGATTGAGACTGCGCTCGCGCCCCAGCACTTCAAGAGACTCAAACAATGGTGGCGCAATGCGCTGTCCCGTGGTCGCAACGCGAAGCGTGCCGAAGAGCTGGCCCGCCTTAACGTCGAGGTCCTTCACCATGCCGCGCAGCAGAGCCTCGATTGGCCCGGCGTCGAACGTGTCAAGCGCGGCGAGTCCGTCGTGTGCAGCATTGAGGCAGCCTCGCGTGGAGTCCGCGTCCATCCTGCGCTGTATAAGGTCGTCTGAATCGTACTCGATGTCACACTTGAACAGAAATGCGACCAGAGGCGCGGCATCTCGCAGCGTCTTAAGGCGCTCCTGCACCAGCGGCACGATTTTCAGCGCAAGTTCACGCGATGGCAAATTCGGAATTTCGGGCGGCGGGAAGGCTGCCCAGAAGTCCAGCAGGGCGTCTGCAAGCTCGTCAGCGCTCATCTCGCGGATATAGTGGCCGTTCATCCAGTCCAACTTGTCGTTGTTGAATATCGCACTCGATTTTGATACACGCTCGATGGAGAAATTCTCGATGAGATCCCGCGTGGAGAACAGTTCGGTCTTGTCATCCAGTGACCAGCCGAGCAAAGTCAGGAAGTTGACCATCGTGTGGGGCAAGTAGCCCATCTCGCAGTAGTCGAGGAGCGACGTCGCGCCGTGCCGCTTGCTGAGCTTAGACCGGTCGGGCGCGAGAATAATAGGCAGGTGCGCGAATAGAGGCGGCTGCCATCCGAGGGATTTGTAAAGCTGAAGATGGCGTGGAACGCTGGGCAACCACTCTTCGCCTCGAAGGACATGCGTAATCTGCATCTCGTGGTCGTCAACCAGGTGTGCGAGATGATATGTGGGGTAGCCATCCGACTTCAGCATTACAAAGTCGTCCACGAGGCGGTTCTCGAATGTGACCTCGCCGCGCACAAGGTCGTCCACCGTAGTCGTGCCTTCAAGCGGCATCTTGAATCTTATGACGGGCGATTCGCCTTTCGCATCCGTTTCGGCTTCGAGATGACTGCGTTCCTCATGGCTCAGGTTGCGGCAATGGCGGTCATAACCTGTGGCGTTCTGCTGCTTGGAGCGTGCCTTGCGCACAGCGTCGAGCCGCTCCGGAGAGCAGTAGCATCTGTAAGCGAAGCCCGCTTCTACGAGCTGCCCGGCATGCTTCGAGTAAAGTCGCAGCCGTTGTGACTGGATGTATGGTGCGTACTTACCGCCTATGTCGGGGCCTTCGTCCCACTCAAGTCCAAGCCACTTGAGCGCATCTATCATGCCCTCGATGGCGCCATCGACAGCGCGGGCTCGGTCCGTGTCCTCGACTCGCACGATAAACTCGCCACCATGCCGTTGCGCCAGCAGCCAGTCGAAGATTGCGGTGCGTATGTTGCCGACATGTGGCTCGCCGGTCGGGCTGGGCGCGAAGCGCACCCGGAAGTTGCTGCTCATGTTGTATGACGCCTCCTGCTGCAATTTATTCTAACATGCGGCGCAGCAACACTGTAATGATTACGTCAAGGTGATAGAGGGTAAGAGGAGGCGTTCAGGGTGCTGATGACTCTGTCCCGTCCGGGCGGACTGACTTCAGAAATTCCGTTAACTCTGAGGACAGTAAGGACGTGAACTCCATATACTCGCCCTTAGAGGGATGTGTGAAGCCTAACTTTGAAGCGTGCAGGAAGTGTCGGTTGAGACGGCTGTCGGATCTTCCGTAGGTTGCATCGCCCGCGAGAGGATAGCCGAGCGATGCGAAGTGTACGCGAATCTGGTGCGTGCGCCCGGTGGTGGGACGGATTTCAACAAGCGTATGTGCAGCGTAGTGCCGCACTACGCGATAGCGCGTTATTGCCTGACGCCCCCTATTCGTAACCGCCATCTGCTGGCGATTGGCCCTTGAGCGTCCGATGGGCGCATCTATTATCGCCTCATGGGGCGTTACGCTGCCGTGAGTCAGCGCGATGTATTCCTTTGTGAATGCGCGAGCCTTCAACCGGTCGCTCAGGGAGCGGTGGGCACGGTCGTTCTTGGCTACCACCATCAGCCCGGAGGTGTCCTTGTCCAGCCGATGCACGATGCCGGGGCGCACGGTGCCGCCTATGCCCTGCAGGTCCGGGCAGTGCGCCAGCACCGCGTTGACCAGAGTGCCGTCCGGGTGGCCAGGCGCGGGATGGACCGTCATTCCTGCCGGCTTGTCAACTACGATAAGGTCGCTGTCTTCGTACACTATGTTGAGAGGGATATGCTGTGGCTGGAGGGGACTTACCTCCGGTTCCGGCATATGCAGGGTGACCGCCTGTCCGATATGAACCTTCGTGGACGGCTTTGCGGCGCTGCCATCGAGGGTTGCATTGCCCTCAGTTATGAGCGCCTGTATTCGTGAGCGGGACAGGTCCGGGCAGCGGCTGTCGAGGAACTTATCGAGCCGCTCGCCGTCGGTGTCCGCTTCAAACGTCAGAGTGCGCTTCACGGTTCACTTCACTTGCTTTCGGGAGCATTGGCTTCGTTCGACGCCTGATCGGCTACGGAATCATCTGCCGGCTTACGGTCGAAAAGCAGCAGCACGACGATCAAGGTTGCCATCCCCACACATATAGATGAGTCGGCTATGTTGAATATAGGCCACCAGCCCACATCTATGAAGTCGGTTACTGCGCCGAATGCCACTCGATCGAACAGGTTGCCGAACGCACCTCCGAGCTGCAACCCGATAGCGAGGCGAAGAATCGGACGCGGTAGCGCATAGGCTCGGTAGAAATAGACAAGAAAACCGATGGCAATGATGGACGCAAATATCAGAAACAGCGTCTGGTTCGGCAGCAATCCGAACGCCGTGCCCGTGTTAGCGCCGTGCGTAATGCGTATCAACCCTTCAGCAGGCCACGACTCACCGAGCCGCAGCGTGCCCTTAATGACGAATTTCGTGAACTGATCGGCGGCGAACACGGCAACAATCGTGAGGAGCAGTATCCAGTCTCTCTGCCAAGCCCACAGGCGCGGCGCTCGTTCGGAGTGCTCGGATGTTGGGTGTTCTATCGTAGTTCGTTTTTCCATAGCTATGTTCAAATAATCCTTCTTATCCTGTCCATCCATGTTAGACCCCGTCGCTTGCTTACATCAACCCTGTCCTTAGCCATGTGCCTCTGAAGTAGTACCAAGTGAAAGCAACAAGCCTGAGCGCCATGCCGCCAACAATTGCCGCTGGAATGCCGAGGTGCTCCAGCGGGCTGAAGTTCGCGAGTATGAATGTGAGCGGAATCTCGAATGCCCACATGGTTGCCACGGTAATGACCATCGGCGCGAAGGTGGAGCCGGATGTATTGAACGCCTGCGTGAAAATCTGCACCGGGCACATGAAGATGTACCCGATAGTCGCGATTACGAGCCATGTGGAGGCAATGGCAACGAATTCTACGTCCGAGTTGAAGAAGGCGGCGACAGGCTCTGGGAACGCGATGAGCAGCAGGAGAAATGGCGCAGCCATGCTGACCCCAATGAGCATACCCCATCTGACTGCGCTTTGAGCGCGTCCGGTAAGTTCCGCACCGAGGTTCTGCCCGGCCAGAGCGCCTGCCGCGCGTCCCATGCCGCGCGAACTCTGGTTGACGACATTTTCGGCGCGCCGGGCGAGCGCGAATGCGGCGAGCGCAACATCGCCGAACTGCGCCGCCACACCCACGACTACGAGCTGGGAGACACCGCGTTGCATGTTGGTTACGGATGCGGGTGTGCCCTGCCGCACAAGACTCCAGATGAGTGGAAAGTCGATGCGAAACTCACGGAAGCGCAGGCTGATTCGGCCCCTGCCCGAGCGCAGCGCCCAGTAAGTCATGCCAGTGCCGAATACCTCGGCGATCAGCCGGGCGAACGCTGCCCCTGTCAATCCCATTGCCGGAAGTCCAAGCCACCCGAAAATGAGGATTGGACTGAGGACGATGTGCATAACACGGGACACCATCGCAGCCTTCAGCGGTGTGATGCTGTCTCCGGACGCCTGAAGCGCGCCCCCGAACAACCTGTGGTAGCTGAGGCACGCCATCGCCACAAGTTGCACGCGCATATACCCGGTTCCTTGTTCGACTGCCGCGTCACTCATTCCGATTATGCGGAGCAGTGGCTCGGCAAGCAGTAGGCCCGCGACAATCATCACAAGGGCGAGAACGGATGTGAGAGTGAACGACTGGACGAGTACATGGTTGGCGTGTGCTGTACGACGCGCGCCAACCGAGCGAGCAATCATGGAACGCATGCTGGAGTCCAAGCCCATGCGCGCCATCATTATGGTGCTGAGGTACGCCTGTGCCGCGCCAAGTCCGGCGATGGCATGGAAGCCAATCCGTCCTGCCCACACGAGGTCGGCCACCTGATCGACAACTCCGAGGAAACCCTCCGCGACTTGCGGCCAGCCTAGATACCAGACGTGGTTGCGGATGCTGCCCTTGGTCAGGTCGCGGCGCGCAAGGGCTGAGCGCCTTCGAGTGCGGGGGGTTGAGGGCTGGGAGCGTGGCAGTATCCGCGGAGATGGACGCCTGGAGGCTTTGGACCGCGAATCGTCTTCGTTCATTGAGTCCCTTCGATCTTCCCTAACAGCGTTCAACGATATGCGAAATCGCATTCTTCAGTCAAATCCGCCGTTGGATGGTCAATACGGCCTCATGATTTTCCAGTTGCAATGCCAAATCGATTGCCGTATAATTACTTGTAACTTAATTACGAGTAATATGATAAGGAGATTTCTAATGAGCGAAAATCAATCTAAGCAGAATGAGAGGGACGAAAGGCGAAGGATGTCCGAGAATGTGGACGAGATTGTTGACGAAGTGAACAAGACGGTGCGCGTGGCCATAGTCAAGGGCGTGGATGCGGCTGAGAGCATTGGCGAGAACATACGGGACACGATACAGGGCATGCGAGGCAGCCGTGACAATGTGGTAATGGTGCGGGTTGACAAGGCGAGCTTGGACCGGCTGGACGAGCTGGTGGAAGCGGGCATCATGGGCAGCCGCTCGGAGGCAGCGGCGTTTCTCATTGCTGAGGGCATCAAGGCTAGGCAGCCATTGTTCGACCGGATCGGAGAGAAGATACAGGAGATACGGCGGGCGAAGGAAGAATTGCGGCAGATGGTGGATGAGGAAGAAGGGTAATGCCTATGTTAGAATGAGCGCGGAAGGAGGAAGCGCCTATGACAACCAAGACCACCTCCGAAATCGTCTATCCTGAAACGGACGGTATGCCATTGCCCGACGGAGTTTTCCAAGACCCGCTGTTCCGTGAAGTCGTATCCACACTTGACACACACTTCAAAAACCAGCCCAATACCGTCGTAAGCGGCAATACCTTCATTTACTATGAAGAGGGCAACCCGCGCCGCTCGGTGTCGCCGGACTGCTATGTGGCTTACGATTCGGATGTGGAATTGCTGCTAAGCAATAATACCTATCGGCTGTGGGAGATGGGCAAGCCGCCGGACTTCGCGCTTGAGATAGGCTCTCCAAGCACCGGGTCCGGAGATACCGGATACAAGCGCGAGTTGTACGCGGAATTGGGGATACCGGAGTACTGGCGCTACGACTCTACGGGTGGCGATTTCTACGGTGAGCCGCTTGTTGGGGAATATCTGGTCGATGGCGAGTATCGACGCTTTGAGATGCGCCGTGAGTCTGACGACAGGGTATGGGCGCACAGTCCCACACTGAATCTCGACTTGTGGTGGGATAACGGCAGGCTGCGCTTCTGGGATCCTGTGATGGGGCGGTGGCTGCTGAATCAGGAAGAAGAGCAGACCGCTAGACTAGCCGCCGAAGCGCGCGCCGACCGTGAACATGCCCGTGCCGATGCCTTGGAAGCCGAGCTACGGCGCCTACGGGGTCAGTAGCCGTAACCTTCAAATCCCCGAACTTTCGTGTATAATACGCCGCAACGAAAACAGTATTCGTTTGCGGCGTATTTGCGTGCAAGAGGCTACGCGAATCCCATTGCGAACCGAAAAACAGATCACTGAAGACTCTGAACTGTCAACTCAAAATTTAACTCCACGGAGGCACCACGATGACTACCCCTTCTTCATTTCCAATCATAAGCAAGCCTGCCATTGAGGACATGGAGACGAAGCCAAACCTCGATTATGACAAGGTGCGCGGCAACTTCGATTGGCAGCAGATGTACGACGAGCTGGACTGGCAGCCCGGAGGCGGGTTGAACAAGGCGCACGAAGCCATCGACCGCCATGCGAACGGGCGCAACCGCGACAAGATTGCGATGATCTGGGAGGGCAAGAACGGCGAGAAGGAAACTTATACCTTCGGCCAGATGAAGGAGCAGTCCAACAAGTTCGCCAATGTGCTGAAAAGCCTCGGCATCGAGAAGGGCGACCGCGTTTTCATCTATATGGAGCGCCTTCCTGAACTGTACTTCGCTTTCTTTGGGATCCTGAAAGTCGGCGCGATTGCGGGACCGCTGTTCTCAGCATTCGGGCCAGACCCGGTGAAGGACAGGATGCAGGACAGCGAAGCGAAAGTGCTGGTAACGCAGCCGGACCTTCGCCGCAAGATTACGCCCATCATCCCGGAGTTGTTCGAGCTTCAGCACATGGTCATTGTCAACAAGAACAACCGCGACCCGCAGCCGCTGATGTCCGGAGACCTGAGCTACGAAGAGGAGATGGCGAAGGCAACGGCGAACTTTGATACGGTCATTACCAGCCAGTACGACTATTCAATTATGCACTACACGTCCGGAACGACCGGCAAGCCCAAAGGCGCGGTGCATAGGCATCAGGCGGTGGTGCAGCAATACGCGACCGGCAAGTGGGCGCTCGACCTGCAAGAGGATGATATTTACTTCTGTACGGCAGACCCCGGCTGGGTTACAGGTACTTCATACGGTATGCTCGCGCCGTGGACGAACGGCGTCACGCAGCTAATATATGAAGGCGGATTCCGCGCGAGCAAGTGGTATCAGCTCATACAGGACTATAACGTAACCGTCTTCTACACGGCGCCAACCGCTATACGCATGCTGATGAAGGCGGGCGATGATGTCCCCAGGCGATACGACATGTCCTCGCTGCGCTTCATGGCGAGCGTGGGCGAACCGCTTAACCCTGAAGCGGTCGTGTGGGGCAACGATGTCTTCAGCATGCCGTTCCACGACAACTGGTGGCAGACGGAGACGGGCGCGATTATGTGCGCGAACTATGCCTGCCAGGACATCAACCCCGGTTCCATGGGCAGGCCGATTCCGGGCGTTGAACTAGGAATCGTAGATGACGAGTTCGAGCCGGTGCCGGTCGGCCAGGACGGCAACTTGGTCGTGCGCCCGAACTGGCCCTCGATGTTCCACGCATACTGGAACAATACCGAGATGTATAATTCGCGCTTCCGCAAGGGCTGGTACATCACAGGCGACACGGCGCGAGTCGATGAAGATGGCTACTTCTGGTTCGTTGGACGCGCGGACGATGTCATCAATACGGCTGGGCATCTAGTCGGACCGTTCGAGGTGGAGAGCGCGTTGATCGAGCATCCGGCGGTTGCTGAAGCGGGCGTCATCGGCAAGCCGGACCCAATAGCGATGGAAGTTGTGAAGGCATTTGTGTCCCTGAAGGACGGCTTTGAAGAATCCACAGAACTGCGCCGCGACATTATGCGCTTCAGCCGGCAGAAGCTCGCCGCTGCGGTGGCGCCTCGTGAGCTGGACTTCGTGCCCACGCTGCCCAAGACGCGCAGCGGCAAGATTATGCGCCGTCTGCTCAAGGCACGCGAGCTTGGACTGCCTGAGGGCGACACCAGCACGCTTGAGGATGATTAGTCTGGTCTATCTTCCAAGAAAATCATTCGCATCAACTGGAGGGCGAGGAAATGGTATCAAGAAACGACGCCATGGAAATTTTGTCAAAACGCGCGATGGAGCAGCGGGAAATTTTGACTACCGAAGAAGCAGCAAAAACCGCTCTTGTCCTGCCGTTTATCCAAGCTTTGGGATACGACATATTTGATCCGACGGAGGTCGTACCAGAGTTCACCGCGGACGTGGGCACAAAGCAGGGTGAGAAGGTTGACTACGCCATCATGGTTGATGGAGAGCCCGCCATCGTGTTTGAATGTAAACAGGTTACGGACTCGCTTGATGTCGATAGAGTGTCGCAGTTAATTCGATACTTCAACAACACCCCTGCCGCAATTGGCGTGCTGACGAATGGAATCGTTTATAAGTTCTTCAGCGACCTCGACAGAGAAAACATTATGGACACGGTGCCATTTCTCGTCATTGACGTCACGAAACCTGACACAAAAGAATTCGACGAATTAAATCGATTTACCAAAGACGACTTCGACCCTGAGGACATCAAATCTTCAGCGTCAGCTATGAAGTATATTCGTGGCATAAAGGGTTATCTCCGAAGTTGCTATGGTCAGCCCGACACTGAATTTGTCCGGTTACTTGCGAGTAACGTTCTTCCAAGTGGTAGCAGACTTACACAGCAACGTCTTGATCAGTTTACCGAGTTGGTGAAGACTGCATTTCATGGATTCGTGGCAGACCAAATTAACAACATGCTAAGGCGAGCACAGGAGATTAATGTGGAGCCTGTCGATTCTGAATCCACAGAAGACGACGAATCAGTAACTGGGGAAACCCCATCATCGACAGCTACGCGCAGTAAGAATATAGAAACTACGGTCGAAGAGATTGAAGCATATGAACTTGTGAAGGTTATCGTCGGTAGTGTCGTAGATCCCGACCGCATTGCCATGAGGGATCAACAGTCGTACTGTGGAGTATTGTTCGACAACAACAACCGCAGGCCCATTTGCCGATTGTTGTTCAATGACACTTCAAGGAAACAGATTGTCATATTCGGCTTTGATGATAATCAGAGAGAAGAGACGCTGCATCCAATCGGGTCTGTCGATGATATGTCCAACTATGCGAACCAACTGCGAGCGGTTGCGTTGCATTACGCGCAATCTTGAAAAATGTGAGCCTAGTTCACCAAATTGCTCATCGTGAGCGCTACGGAGGATTTAGATGAAAATTAGCTGGTTCCACCTGATGCCCTATCGCTTCTTGCCGAAGGATTTCGAGGACAAGTATCGGAGCGTCTGGGTGGATGTGCCCAGCCACCTGTTCGAGGCGGACAAGGCGCATCAGCTCTACAACGAGTATCTTGACGAGCTGGAGTTCGCGGACGAGGTGGGCTTTGATGGCATCTGTGTCAACGAGCACCACAACAACGCTTACGGCATCATGCCAAGCCCGAATATCACAGCGGCCACGCTCACGAGGCGCACCAGCAACGCCGCCATCATCGTGCTCGGCAACAGCCTCGCGCTGTACAACCCGCCCCTGCGTGTCGCCGAAGAGTTCGCAATGCTGGACTGCATCAGCGGCGGACGGCTCGTCGCAGGCTTCCCGGTGGGTACATCGATGGACACCAACTTCGCTTACGGCGTCAACCCTGCCACTCTGCGCGAGAAGTATTACGAGGCGCACGACCTTGTGATGAAGGCGTGGACCGAGCCGGATATGTTCGCGTTCAACGGCAAGTACAACCAGGTGCGGTACGCTAATATCTGGCCGCGCCCCTTGCAGAAGCCTCACCCTCCGGTGTGGATACCGGGCGGCGGCAGCGTGGAGACGTGGGAATGGACCAGCCGCATGAACTATGTCTATTGCTACCTGAGCTACTCCGGTTACAAGCGCGGAATTCAGGTGATGAACGGCTACTGGAAAGAGATGGAACGGCTAGGCACCGACGACAATCCATATCGCGCGGGATTCCTGCAGTTGGTTTGCGTCGCCGAGACGGATGAGAAGGCGAAGGAGCTTTACGCTGAGCATGTGGAGTATTTCTATAAGAAGTGCCTGCATGTATATGAGGGCTTCGCGGACGCGCCAGGCTACCGTACAATCCGCACATTGAAAGCAGGCGCGGTGGCACAGTTGGGCGCAGCTGCGAATCAGACACGACAGGCGATGACCTGGGACGACTTCGTGGAGCAGGGTTATGTAATCGCTGGCAGTCCCAAGACGGTCATCGAGAACCTACGAGGCGCGGTCGAGGGTCTGCGTGTAGGACACCTGATGGTCCTGCTTCAGATTGGCAGCATGCCCAAAGACCTGACCATGAAGAATACAGAGATGTTTGCAACCGAGGTGTATCCGGAGCTTCAGGGTATGTGGGACGAGTACGAAGACCACTGGTGGCCGCAGCCCATCGAAGAGCCTGAAGTTGCAGGGATGGCATCGGCAGGCGACTAACCCATAGTGTTCAGCAATCAGCCGTCAGAAGGCGGCGTTAGTCTTGCGCTGACGCCGCCTTGTTACGAATATCGAATTGAGAGGTTTAGGCAGATGGTCGCACAGCAGGATAGTCAAGTGATAACGGTTAGCGGCGCGGAGATTGAAGTCACAAGCAAGGGCAGCGGCGAACCGCTGGTGTACTTGCATGGCGCATTCGGCTATCGTGGCTGGCACCCATTCATGGACGCGCTCGCCGAACAGTTCACGGTGTATGCGCCGATACAGCCGGGCTTCATCGACAGCGCGCCGGGACCTGATGACATAGACGATATGCTTGACCTGACGCTCTATCACTTCGATTTACTGGAGGCGCTGGGGCTGGACGCGCCGAATATCGTGGGGCACTTCCTCGGTGGGATGGTCGCAGCAGAGATGGCAGCGCTGCGCCCTGCGAGTGTGGGCAAGCTCGTTCTCGCCGCGCCCGCCGGAATCTGGCTGGAAGACGACCCCGGTGTGGACTACTTCGCCACGCCCATAGAGGAACTACGTGGCGTCCTGTTCGCCGATGCCAACTCCGATGCGGCGAAGTCGATTTTGCCTGAAGCGCAGGATGATTTGGAACGAGGTACGCAAATCATAGAGCGAGTGCGCTCGCTTGCGACGGTGGGCAAGTTCCTCTGGCCTATCCCGGACAAGGGGCTGAAGAAGCGGATGGGACGCATAAAGGCTCCGACGCTAGTCGTCGTAGGCGAGCAGGACAAGGTTGTGCCGGCATCCTACGGCAACGAATTTGCAAGTCGTATCGAGGGCGCGTCAGTGCATACGATGGCGGGCGCGGGGCACATGATGATGGTGGAGCAGGCAGGCGAGTTTGCGGAGGTGGTGACGGAGTTTTTTCATGGGTGATTGCGCTCGACACACATAACTCCTAGCGCATCTCTTCCAGTTCGTAGAAGTGGATTTGCCCGTCATCTATGAGTTCCTGAGTGGCGTTGTCCACGCGGGTGCCGGCGATTACCGGATACGCCGATTTGCCGGTGAAGCGCGACAGCAATGTGGCGGTGTTACGGATACCGCTGGTATCTGCGCTACTCTGTCTATACCATACCTCTACTTCCACATAGCACGGTACGCCATCTGGTTCAACAGCCTCCGCTATGATGTCCGCTGCATAGTATCTTTTCAGATGTTCTTTCGGAATGCCCTCTTTGTTAGAATCTCGCGCTAACGTAGCGATTTCCTCACGCTTGAGGTTGCGTACCCAAAACTTGCCCACACAATCCACAATGTTGGGCATCTCCCTGTTTGATGTATTCTCGATGACGGCATACTTTGCCCACGCCCTGAGCGCCTTCTCGTAGTCGGTAAGTTCGTCCATCGCATCTGTCCTACCCCACGAACCATCCCGCCAGTTCATCCCTATTCCGCTCCAGCCAGGCGGCGTTGAGGCGGATGCGCTCTAGCGACTGGCTTATGGTGCGCGCTGCGCCGGGGGCGGGATTGTCGGTGAAGAAGTGCTCCACGTCGTCGTGCATTTCGAGCGTGGTGAATGCTGAAGCTACGCCGACCAGACGCATGATTGCGAAGCCGCCTTCGCCGTAGCGCCTGTCGAGTTCCGGCCAGTTGTCCTTGAGGAACTGCCACGCGAGGTCGCGCCCTTGCGTATTGCCCGCGACGAGTGTGATGACACTGACGGTGTCGTGTACGCGCACCTCGTCGCCGAGTGAGCGGTTTAGCGTCTCTTCAAGCAGCGCCTTGTCCTCGAATGAGGTTAGCCCGTACAGGAAGCGGACTTTTTCCTCCTGAAGCGGAGTGTCTGCGCGGAGCTGCCACATGGTGTCGTACTCCGGCCGGCCGCCTCGCTTGGCGGCGAGCCTGAAGACGATGCCGCGAATGTCCGGGCTGACGCTTGCAGGATCGTCCGAGTACGCCGCAAAGCGCGCCGCGGCTTCACGCAGCGCGTTTTCGTCGTCGTTGGCTCCTACATGGTTCAAGACAGTGCTGCGTAGAAGCGCGTCCATGTTTGTCTCGTCGGGCTTAGCGTCCCAGCCGACCTGCGCCGCCACCTGCTGGAATATGCTGCGCGAAAATGCCTGGAAGTTGCCGTAGAAGGATTCGTCGGACAGCAGGTTGTCGAGACCGCCGAGATTGGATGACAGGTCGGCGCATACGGGCGCGTTGTCCTCGTTATGATACGCTTCTGCGATGCTCAGGAAGTCGGTGGCGGGAATGATGCCGGCGCGGCTTAGGGCGAAGGCGTCATTCTGGATGCCGAGCCGGTCGATTGGTGTCAGAGTCTTCGATCTGATTGGCTCAACCAATCGTTGCAAGTCGGCGCTGGAATACCTGACGCGGTAGAACCCAGTCTGCTCAGGATTAACCTTTGTCCAAGCGTCATCGGCAGCGCCGGAATCGGGGACATCCCACGCTAGTTGTCTTGTCTCCATGAGTCTGGAGGCGCTTGCCTCGCCGTTAGCGGTGTAAACGCCGATAGGCGCTTTCCACAGCGTCTCATCTTCTGCGCTGTCTTCCAATATCGCGTCATACGTGAACCTGCGCTGCATCATGTGGAGGCTGATGTTGCCGTTGCTGCGCTCGATGCCGACATCGAGCATCGGGTAGCCGGTCTGCAACACCCAGCTGTCCATGATTTCTGCGACCGGCTCGCCGGACACATCAGCGAGCGCGTTCCACAGGTCGGTGCGTTCGGCATTTGCGTACTGGTGCGTTGTCAGATACTTGTTCAACCCCTGCCTGAAGGTCTCTTCGCCGAGGAAGCTCTCCAGCATACGCAGGATGGAGCCGCCCTTGCTGTAGCTGATGGCGTCGAAAAGCTCGCCAATCTGCGCGGGGTTGCTGACTTCTTGCTCGATTGGGTGCGAATTACGCAGACCGTCGAGGCTAAGAGCGCGGTTGGTGTCGCTTGACACGAATTGCGTCCAGACTTCCCAGTCGGGGAAGAGGTTGTCGGTCGCCTTGTCTCCCATCCAGGATGCGAAGCTCTCGTTGAGCCACAGGTCGTTCCACCACGCCATGGTTACGAGGTCACCGAACCACATGTGCGCCATCTCGTGTGCGATGATGGCGGCGACAATCTGGCGCGTTCCGACAGATGTGTTCTCAGGGTCAACGAGCAGCGCGGTCTCACGGTATGTTATCGCGCCCCAGTTTTCCATCGCGCCCGCAGCAAAGTCGGGAATGGCGAAGTGGTCGAGCTTGGGCAGTGGGTAAGGGATGCCGAAGTAGTCGTTGAAATACTTTAGAAGACGAATCGAAGTCTCCAACGCGAACCGTCCCTGCTCTTCGCGTCCCCTTGTAGTGAAGACGCGCATTAGCGTGCCGTTGTCTCCGACTTCCTCGATGTAGGAGAGGTCGCCTACGATAAAGGCAAGCAGGTAGGTGGACATGATGGGCGTTTCGTCATATCTGACTGACTTGACGCCGGGGCGCACATCTTCCTCGCTCACAACCGGCATATTGGAGACTGCGGTCATCTCAGAAGGAACGACGAGCGTAAGCGTGAAGGTTGCCTTGAGCGCAGGTTCGTCCCAGCAGGGGAATGCCCGGCGCGCGTCGGTGGCTTCAAGCTGGGTCGTCGCCATGTAGCGCTCGTTGCCGTCTATGTCGGTGTAGGTGCTGCGGTAGAAGCCGCGCAGCTTGTCGTTCAACTCGCCGGTGAATTCGATGGCGAGTGTTGCTTCTCCGGCTGGCAGTTCCACGCCAAACTCGAAGGTGGCACTCTCTGCGTCTTCATCGAAGGATATGTTCTGTGCTGCCAACTCTGGCCCGCCGGAGGGTGTTGCGGCGCAAGAGTGGATTTCAATCTCGATGGAGTTCAGGGTAATCGAGCTTGTCGGGGACAACACATCTACCCTAATCGTTTCGCTGCCCTTGAATGTGAATGTGCTGAAGTCCGGCTCCAGAGTGATGTCGTAGCTTATTGGCTTGACATTGGTTGGGAGCAGGACTGCGTTTGATGTTGTCATTGGTTCCTCTCTGTGACGTCGATTTACTCAAACCAGCGCGAAGGATCACGCCTGCCATCTATGACACGCACAATCTCCACGCCATAATGTCGTGGAAAATAGAAGATGATGTAATGACTTCTAGGCACGGAGTGGCTACGCAAATAAGGAGCAAAATCAGATTGATCTATGCCTATGTAGGGGTGTTCACTCAGAAGCTCAAATCTTTGATATATTTGGTGAATCTGTCTGTTGGCAATGTGTTCGTCCGCTACGCTGTCATAGTAACTCCATATCTGGTAGAGGTCGCTTAGCGCAGGGCCGGTTAGGGTATAATCTGACATCAATCGCCGACAACCTTACTTTCGGCTAGGCGCGCATTGCGCTCCTCGCGCCTTTTACGCATCAGCCGTCCCTCGCGCTTCACCTCATCGAACAACTCATGCAAATTCTCTTTGGTGTACACTCTGAAATCGCCTCTTTCCAGGGCATCTACGCCTTCCTGCACCATAACGCGGATAGCGGCCGTGCCGTCATCGTGTTCTTCCAGCGCTTGCAACGCTTTGCTGAGAACGGCGTCAGCAGAGGGGTATTCTCCTGATTCGACTTTGAGTTGGATACGCTCTGCGAGTTCCGGGCTGATGTCAATCTTCATGGGTCAAACCCCTTTCTTTCGATGTTGTCCGAAGATGATCTACTACATCAGCTTGCGGTCCAGTTCGGCTTGCGCTTTTCGGAGAATGCGAGGGGGCCTTCGACGAAGTCGTCGGATGCAGCTGCCTTCAGTTGCTCGGAGTAGGTGCGGTTGAGGGCGATGTCGAGGGGCCAGTCGTAGCCGGACGTTGCCATCTGCTTGCTGGCGCGCGCGGAGAGGGGAGCGACTTCGAGGATTTCGTTTGCCCAGCGCTCGGCGGTTGCCATCAGATCCTTCAGCGGAACTATCTCGTTCACGAGACCGAGGCGGTATGCTTCCTGCACAGGTATGCGGCGCGCGGTGAGAAGCATGCCCATCGCAATCTTATAGGGTACGTGCCGGGGCAGCCTGTGGACGCCGCCGGCGCCTGCTATGAGGCCGACGCGGGGTTCAGGCAGGCCGACTTCGGCGTGGTCGGCGGCGATGATGATGTCGCAAGCCATTGCCAGTTCGAGGCCGCCGCCCAGGGCGTAGCCGTTGACTGCGGCTATGATGGGCTTCCAGCACTCAAAGTTGGAAGTGATGCCGCCAAAGCGGGCAATTTCGCCTGAGCGGTCGCGTCTGCCGCGCTCTGCCGTATATCTGAGGTCGTTTCCGGCGCTGAATGCCCGCTCACCTGTGCCTGTGAGTATCGCCACCCACACGTCCGGGTCGTCACGGAAGTCGCAGAAGGCTTGGTAAAGTTCGGCGTTCGCGGGCGGGTGAAGAGCGTTCAAGCGTTCGGGCCTTGTGATGGTCACGTAGGCGATGCGACCTTTCTTTTCGTAGGTGATGAATTCGTAGCTCATGGGATTCTCCTAATTCGTGGCGTCTGGATTGCAGGCGCAATTATACCAGTTTCACAATGGCTAGTTAGCCTTGCCCCAGCCGTCCCAGTGGGTAACTTCTTCCATTGGCTTGCGGCGCGTGGGCCCATAGCGCACACCGTCGGCGGGATAGCCGATGGGGAGTAGCGCGGCAGTTTCCACATTGTCGGGGATGCCAAAGATTTCGCGCACTTCATCTTCAAATTGCTTATGGAAGGTCGTCAGCACGCTGCCCAGTCCGAGGCCACGGGCGGCGAGCAGGATGTTCTGCACGGCGGGATAGATGGATGAGCCGGTGGTCAAGTTTGTGGAGCCGCCGTGCTCGATGCAGGCGAGTAGCAGGACAGGTGCGTCGTCCATGTGTTCGATGAGGTGCGTTGCAGAGCGTAGGATACGCGGGTTGGCGTCCTGAAGCCATTGAAGATTTGGCAATGCGTTGCGGCCGGCGCGGCGGTAGATGTCGGCGAGTTTGGCGCGCAGGTCGGCATCCTGCACGATAACAAAGTGCCACATCTGGCGGTTGGTGCCGCTGGGTGCCTTCGATGCGGCTTCGAGTATCTTGTCGATCGCCTCTCGGGGCACAGGGTCGGGCTTGAAGTAACGGATTGCGCGCTGGGTGTGCATAGCTTCGAACATGCCAATTTCGTCAGTCATCTTATACTCCTGTATTCGTAGGTATTTCAGGGGAGATTATATCGTATCGGGCTGCCGCTTTGTGTGCGGGTGGAACTGCGCTCTGATAAGATAGGCGCGGCAAGAAACGAGATTGATGGAGGCAACGCAGATGAAGGTTGGTACAGGAATGCAGGGCGGACTGGTGGCGGATATTCCGCAGAGAGTGCGGAAGGCAGAGGAACTCGGATACGACTTCTTTTCTACCAGCGAGACTAAGCACAACCCGTTCGTTACGGCGGCGCTTGCCGCGGAACATGTGGAGCGGGCGCAGGTGCGAACATCGATTGCGCTGGCGTTCGCGCGCAGTCCTATGGATACGGCTTACAATGCCTGGGACTTGCAGTCGCTGTCCGACGGGAAGTTCCAGCTGGGGATGGGAAGCCAGGTGCGGGGTCATATTGTCAGGCGATTCAACATGCCGTGGGGGAGACCCGCTGCGCGGATGCGCGAGTACATTCAGGCGCTGCGCCACATCTGGGGGAGCTGGCAAGATGGCACGCGGTTGAACTTTCAGGGGGACTTCTACAACTTCAACCTGATGCCTCCGTTCTTCACGCCCGATCCGATCGAACACCCGGACATTAAGATATACATCGCTGCAGTCAACGAGCGGATGCTCCAAGTGGCGGGTGAGGTGTGCGATGGGGTGCTGCTGCACTCGTTCGGGACATTCAAGTACATCAACGAAGTGGTGATGCCCAACTTGCAGAAGGGCGCCGAGAAGGCGGGCAGATCGCTCACGGATATTGATGTCAACGGCGGTGGATATATCATCACAGGCCCAAGTGAAGAGCATATCGAGCGCAGCAGGCAAGAGGTCAAGAATGCTATATCGTTCTACGCCTCGACTCGGAGCTACGCGCCCGTGATGAACCATCACGGCTGGAACGACACGGCACAGCAACTGTATCGCATGTCGGTGGACAACAGGTGGGGCGAAATGGGCGCGCTAATCACCGATGAGATGCTGGACGAGTTCGCCATCGTGGGAAGCTACGACGATGTGGTTGACAAGATAAAGGATACCTACGGGCCATTCGCGAGTTCGTTGAGCTTCTCGATTCCGGTGAACTCCGGTGAGGATGAGGAGACTCTGAAGGATATGATTGCGCGGTTGCAGGCGAGCTAGCTGAGGAGTCGCAGCGAAGGAAGAAAATTGCATAAGTTTAGTTTTGGAGATGGTAGCAGGTATTTTCACCCCCATCCTAACCTTCCCCCATCGAGGAGGAAGGGACTTATGCAAGATTCTACGAAGGGAAGTGTTTTTCGACAGGCCCTTCGGCGCTGCTCGGGACACGCTCAGGAATAGCGGAACTATTTCCCAGCCAAGCATCCATCACAATACTACTCTGCGGGGCGGGTCGCGGTGGCGTTCGCGGCGGATGATGTCTTCTATCTTGAGCGCGGCTTCATCGGTGGCGTCGGTGTGGTGGACGACGGTGTAATCGAATTTCTCGGCTTCCTGAAGTTCGTATTGCGCCTGCTCAATGCGGGTAGCTAGGGATTCCTCTGACTCGGATCTGCGCCCGCGCAGCCTGCGTTCGAGTTCAGAGTCGCTGGGGGATGAGAGGAATATGAACAGGGCTTCCGGCGCTAACCGGCGCACGGTCGCTGCGCCTTGCACATCAATCTTGAGGATGACATCCTGCCCCCGCCCCAATGCGTCCATCACCTGCGCCTTGGGCACGCCGTAGTAGTTGCCGTGTACGGTCGCCCACTCCAGCAACTCGTCATTGGCAATCATCGCCTCGAAATCCTGCTTGCTGACGAAGTGGTAGTCCACGCCGTCATGCTCACCGCTGCGAATAGGGCGGGTGGTGGCTGTCACGGTGAAATGGTAGGGCCTGCCGGCTTCTCTCAAGCGGGAGAGCAGCAGGTCCTTGCCCACGCCGGAAGGTCCGGAGAGCACGAGAAGCAGCGGGTTGGGCCTGATTTGCGTTGTCATCAGCGGTTGCGGAGGTAGGTCCAGGACTTTTTCTTGCTGTCTTCGCCGCCGGTCATCTGCTGGTATCGCTGAGTTAGCTTCTCGCCGAAGAATGCGGTTGCCATCGACATGCCCGCAGTGGGGAGGGCGTTCTCGCCGGTATCAACGACTGCGCCGGCGTCCCACCTTGCGCGACCTTCCCACGCCTTGATGAAGATGTCAACGAGTTCGTCGTTCGAGTCCTTAATCATGTTGCGGTATGAGTAGAGTTCTGAGATGTACTCGTCGAGCCAGTGAACAAGGGCTTCGATATTGGTGTAGCAGGCGGCTTCGTTGTCTATTGGGTCTTCGGAGGCGAGGCGCGAGTATTCGGCGAAGGTTGCGGCGGCGACCTGGTGCATTTCACGCCAGGATTCGCTGCCGGCGGTGGTGGTTACGAACGCGGACGATAGGACGGTGGGCAGCACTTCCATGGCAACCGCGTAGCTATCGTGCTCGTGCGGGTCGAGGAAGAGGGGCTTTGCGCCTATGAGTTCGATCATGCCCACTACGGTCTTCACCGATGTTTCGTCTGCGGAGCGTGAGGGCGACACGCAGTATTTGGCGTCTTGGAAAAGGTCTGCCGAGGCGTCTTCGAGCTGGGTGTAGGGTCTGCGGATGAGGGGGCGACCTCCGACGAAGCTGACGTTGGAGGGGAGGAGCTGCTCGGCCCATTCCATTGCCCTGACCTTCGCGGTGCCTGTGTCGGTGATGACGCAGCCGTCCTCGACGATGGGGGCGATGGCGTCCATAAGCTCGCGGGTCTGAGTGAACGGCGAGTCGAGGATAATCATCTGCGCGCCGCGCACGGCGTTACGCAGGTTTGCGGTTTCTTCGTCATACGCGCCGGCCTTGAACGCGATTTTCAGCGCGTCCCTGTCACTGGAACTGCCGACAATCTCAGTATTGCGAAGGTTTGCTCGCTTGAGGGCGAGGCCGATGGAAACACCCAACGGGCTTGTGCCTATGATCGTAATGCGCTCCAAAGGGACACCTCCTGCTGTGGGCTGTCGCTTTCTATTTGTTTTGCTCACTGAGGAAAGTCTATCACATAAGGCAAGTGCGCCGTCATGCGCGCCGTCATGCACCTAAAAGAAGCTGTCTGATGAGGCTAATCGCGGGTATCAGGACTCGGCTGAGTATGCCGATGGGGGTGAAGACGTCCACAAGCACTATGACCATCAAGATGAGCATGCCGACGCGTTCGGTGCGGGCGAATACGGCGGCGAGCGAGCGCGGCAGAATGCCCAGCACGACCTTGAAGCCGTCGAGTGGGGCTATCGGCAGTAGGTTGAAGACGGCCAGGACGATGTTCCATAGCACGAGGTTTTGCAGGAACAGGGAGTCTATGCCGCCGCCACTCGAGACGGTGCCCAGTCTGAAGGGCAGAGCGGCCAAGGTGGCTACTATCATGTTTGAGATGGGGCCAGCGAGGGCTACCACCGCCATGCCGGGGCGCTCGCCGATGCGAATGTTCGAGGGCGTAACGGGAGTGGGTCTGCCCCAGCCAAAGCCGGCGACGAGTATGAGAAGGGTGCCGAGGGGATCGAGGTGCGCGAGGGGGTTGAGTGTGAGCCTGCCCTGCCCGCGAGCGGTGTAGTCGCCGAGCTGGGCGGCGGACCATGCATGGCTGAATTCATGCACGGTGATTCCGACGATGAGCGCGACGGCGAAGGCGGCGAGAGTGATGAGTGCGCCGATAGGGTCAATCTGAAATTGGTCGAGAAGACGGAATAGCAATTTTCGTGCCTAGTAAAGACCTTTGCCGATCAAAGGCCGGCGTGGATGGAAGCTGAAACTAGCTGTGCTTGCATTTGCACTTTCACCCCCATCCCAACCTTCCCCCTTGATGGGGGAAGGAGTTTTTGCCAACTAATTCATGGAGACGCGACAGCGCGGCGGGACGAAGGCATCATCCCGCCGCGCGAGGTTTCAGGGTCAATTGAGGCTTAGTGACCGCCGCATCCGCCGCCGCCACAGCCACCACCACCGCCGCCGCCGCATCCGCAACCGCCGCCACCGCAGGCACAGCCGCCACCGCCGCTGCCAACCTGGAAATTGGGGTTGCTGATGACGAAGCCGCTTCTCATGAGGCCGTCCACGTAGTCAATCTGCGCGCCTTCCACAAGGGGGGCGCTTTCAGGGTCAACGAGGACCTGTACGCCGGGGGCGTCGATAACGAGGTCATCCACCTTCGCTTCACGCTCCATGCCGAGCATGTACTGAAAACTGCCGTGTGGTCCCGGAACTACCATCATTCGCAGCAGAGCGCCGGTTTCGCCCTGCTCGGTCAGTATCTCTTCAAGCTTCTGAGAAGCCAAGTCGGAAACCTCGATAAGAGGAGTAGTTGTCACCGTTGCACCTCCGGGCGATAATGCCGCATTATGCAGGCATGCAGACGCTGCTGCCTGTGAGGCAATCGTAACATTAGCGCGGGGGGCGGTCAAGGATAGGGAGTGTGAGGATGACGTTTCTATTCAAGTAAATGAACAGCGATTTCACCCCCATCCTAGCCTTCCCCCATCAAGGGGGAAGGGATTTTACCAAGTGAGGGTGACAGGGTTCAGGTGTCGAGCGTCAGGAGAGAGATGGATAGCCACAAGAGGCACAGAAGGCTCAAGTGTGGTTATCAGATGTCGGATGTTGGCGGACGTTGGGAATGGGGACTGGGCTTGTGATTGGGGGTGGGTTAGGTGAGTAGGCTTACTATGATATTCGTAGCGATCCCGACGGCGAAGCCGAGTGCCGCCCAGAGCATACGCCGCTCTAAGGCTGAAATCTTGTTCTCTACGCCGCGCAAGCCTCTCTCTAAGTCAGCGCGCGTTGCCAAGTGCGGCAAGGTGACTTCAATTCCCGTCAGCCGCTCTCCATCGGTGCGGTTTTGCGTTTCGGTGACTATTTTCAGAACCTATCTCGCTTAGTCTTGACGTAGGCAACTATTATAGCACCGGCGATAGCTAGGCAACGCTCTTTTATCTTCATCGGTAGCGTTTCCATTCAGGTGGTGCATAGCAATTTCACCCCATCTCCCGCTTCCGCGAGGGCAGACTCTAGCCTTCCCCCATCAAGGGGGAAGGGATTTTTTGTGTAGGGGGATAGTTAGCTTGGGGGCGCGGATGGTTGCGGCGACGGTGCGGTTGTCTGATGCTTCGTCCTGCCCGGTGTTGGGACGGTAGTGGAACAGCTTGCCGTCGAGTTTGTCTTGCTCGTCTTCGGGGTCGGGGTCGTTGGGGCCGTAGTTGGCGTATTTCATCGCCTCTTCGGGGTCTTTGCCTTCTTTGATGTAGCGGTTGTAGGCGTTGTACTTGTCCTCGGCTCTTTGCGCCGCCTCTTCGTCGCCGGACTCGTAAGCCTCTTTGAACTCGCGGAGAAGCGCGTGGCGTCCGTTTAGGATGCGAGTGCGCGCCAGTTTCTCACCGTCGTCGGCGAAGTCGGTGGCGCGCTTGTATGCCTCGACGTGCTCCCAGGTTACGGCGTCGTAGTTCAGGTCGTAGGCGCGGTGGATAAGCTCCTTTGCCGCGCTGACTCGGTGGGCGGGTGTCCAATCGCCTTCGCTACGGTCGTTTTCGGCGATGCGTATCATCAGCTCGGCGGCTTCGGTGCCGTCGGCAGTCTTGTCGCGGACCAGTTTCGCCAGGTGTCCGTTGATGGGGTCGGAGTCGTCTATATGACAGATGACAGGCTGATTGGGGTATTGCCCCCTTCCTAACCTTCCCCCAGAGGGGGCAGGGACTGTATGGTTGCCGTCTTCCATCAAGGGGGAGGGAGCGACAGATGCGGCGCGGCGTCGGGAGGATTCTCCGAGTGCGCGGCGCAGGATTTCAGTGGCTGCGGCGAGCTTGTGGTGGGGCTTTGCAGGCGGGCGGGCAGCGCCCGGGCGGAAGCCTTGCGCGGCTTGGGTGTCGTATTCGCCATTGTCGTGCATTACATCGCGGAGGGCTTCTATCAGGGTCTCGCCTTCGTTGGTGCGATCGCGGATGTAGCGTGCTATGGGGTAGGCTACGATGTCGTAGAGGGTGGGAGTCAGTTTAGAGTTATCAGTTATCAGTTCAGAGTTGTCGGTGAGTGGTTTGTCGGCGCCTGCGTGGTCTTGTCCTTCGACAGCCCCTTCGATTGCGCTCAGGACAGGCTCGGGGCGATCGGGGTTATGGGAGGATTCACCCCCACCCCAGCCCTCCCCCATCAATGGGGAGGGAGTATTATCGTCGGGATGGGCAACCCTGGGGGTTGCCTCTACGGTGTTGGTGGTTTCGGCTGCGTGGTTGTTTAGGATGCCCAGGCGTATCAGGTGCCTGGCGGCTTCCATCTGGTGGCAGGTTTTGACGTCCGGGGTTTTGCCCTGCACGGTTTCTGTCAGGAAGCGCAGGATGTCTTCACCGTCGTTGGTGAGTTCGGCTATTTTCTGTTGCAGCTTGGTCTGGATGCACATTGGAGTGAGTTTTGGGTTATGAGTTTTGAGTTGCCAGGGTGATAGCCACAGAAGGCACAGAGTCCACATAGACGAATGATTGTTCTTTATTCTTGGTGTCTATAATACGTACGGGTGTTTGGGTTGTCAAGGGGGATTGGTATAGATAGCGTTTCACTTCAAGTGGGTGAATAGCGAATTCACCCCCATCCTAACCTTCCCCCGTCAAGGGGGAAGGGACTTTGTTACCTAGGAGGAAACGCTACGAAATATGCAGAAGGGTAGTTTCAGCACCCTTTGAGCAACCAATTTCTGGTTTCCCGCCTTCGCGGGAAAGACGAAAGGCACA
>DAOUKP010000005.1:0-23944 GCA_034421195.1 Dehalococcoidia bacterium | reverse complement strand
TGTGAGAGCATGATCGGTCAGAGGGGGACTGAGACACGGCCCCCACTCCTACGGGAGGCAGCAGCAGGGAATCTTGCGCAATGGGCGAAAGCCTGACGCAGCGACACCGCGTGGGGGAAGAAGGCCTCAGGGTTGTAAACCCCTTTTCTGGGGGAAGAGATAGGACGGTACCTCAGGAATAAGCATCGGCTAACTACGTGCCAGCAGCCGCGGTAATACGTAGGATGCAAGCGTTGTCCGGATTTACTGGGCGTAAAGGGTGTGTAGGCGGCATGGTAAGTCTCATGTGAAATCTCCCGGCTCAACTGGGAGGGGTCATGGGAAACTGCCAAGCTGGAGGGCAGCAGAGGAAAGCGGAATTCCGGGAGTAGTGGTGGAATGCGTAGATACCCGGAGGAACACCAGAGGCGAAGGCGGCTTTCTGGGCTGTACCTGACGCTGAGACACGAAAGCGTGGGGAGCAAACCGGATTAGATACCCGGGTAGTCCACGCCCTAAACGATGGATACTAGATATAGGGGGTATCGACCCCTCCTGTGTCGGAGTTAACGCGATAAGTATCCCGCCTGGGGAGTACGGCCGCAAGGCTAAAACTCAAAGGAATTGACGGGTCCCCGCACAAGCGGCGGAGCGTGTGGTTTAATTCGATGATAAGCGAAGAACCTTACCTGGGCTTGACATGCATTTGCCAGCCCGTGAAAGCGGGTCTTCTTTCGAGACAAGTGCACAGATGTTGCATGGCTGTCGTCAGCTCGTGCCGTGAGGTGTTGGGTTAAGTCCCGCAACGAGCGCAACCCTCGTCGTTAGTTACTATGTCTAGCGAGACTGCTCCTAAAAGGGGAGAGGAAGGTGGGGACGAGGTCAAGTCGGCACGGCTCTTACGCCCAGGGCTACACACACGCTACAATGGTCGGAACAGAGGGCCGCGATGGCGCGAGCCGGAGCTAATCCCAAAAATTCGGCCCCAGTTGGAATTGCAGGCTGAAACCCGCCTGCATGAACGCGGAGTCGCTAGTAATCGCAGGTCAGCACACTGCGGTGAATACGTTCCCGGGGATTGTACACACCGCCCGTCACGTCATGGAAGTCGGTAACACTTGAAGTCGCTGGGCTAACCGCAAGGAGGCAGGCGCCGAGGGTGGGACTGGTGACTGGGACGAAGTCGTAACAAGGTAGCTGTACCGGAAGGTGCGGCTGGATCACCTCCTTTCTAGGGAGAATTCCCCCCGACGCGGTTCAGGCCGCCCGGGACGGAATATCCTAGGTCGGTCAGTAGACGGGGTGCGAAGGACGGAGAGTGGAGCCGGACTTCAGGCAACTGAAGGGAGCTCCTCGAAAACCCGGAACACCTCCCTAAGACAACCTACTGTACATATATTTGCAAACAAACATTGCTAAACTTTGTTCCCTTCCACTATCCAGCGGTTAAGGTGCTCTGGCGAGAGCGCGCAGCGGGGCCGGTTTCAATGATAACCAGCCCTTTTATTTTGCCCTTCCTAATGTCCCTTCCCCCATCAATGGGGGAAGGCTAGGATGAGGGTGACGCACCGATAGCGCGCCAACCGCGCCGTGCAGCAGGATGCTGATAGCTGACTGCTGACACCTGATCGCTTCTTCGTGGGGCTGTAGCTCATCCGGGAGAGCGCCTGCTTTGCAAGCAGGAGGTAAGGGGTTCAAGTCCCCTCAGCTCCACCATCACCGCACCGCCAAAGAATTGTCACGCTGAGCCTCGCTCCGAAACTATGACGCTTCAGCAGCATGCAAGTCTGCTAGGGTGTGGTGACATTTGACGCACAAGTCATTTCAAGCTCGAAAAGCCCTCTCACCTGTCATTCCGATCGCCCTTCCCCTGTCATTCCGAACGCAGTGAGGAATCTGAAATCGTTGCATGCAAACCTATTTCCGGCTTTAGATTTCTCGCTCCGCTCGAAATGACAAACGAGGCTAAAGTCATCGGCGAAATGTCAACAGAACCTAGATTGTACCGAGGTTTCTCCTGCAAATAAGCGCCGGCGAGTTTGGCTCGTCGTTCATGTGTTGGGTAAGGAGCGCCAATCTATGTCCTTGAGCGCCATTACATGGAACGTGCAGTGGGCAACTCCTAGGTCGCCGCGAACTCCGGAAATTCTGAGACGCATTGACCGACACGCCCCTGAAGTCGTTTGTCTCACCGAAACGCATGTCGGACTGCTGGCTGAAGCCGGATACGTTATTTGCTCTCGGCCCGACTACGGATACTCGATCAAAGAAAGTCGCCGGAAGGTAGCCCTCTGGTCGAGGGAGCCTTGGGAGCAAGTCGAAGATGTGGGAATCGATTCCATGCCGCCCGGACGCTTCGTATCCGGAGTCACTCAGACATCCGTCGGATCGGTCACAGTCATTGGAGTCTGTATTCCCTGGTTCGGGTCGAGGATCGAGAAAAGGCGCAAGTCGGAACGAAAAATGCGCTGGGAAGACCATGAGCAGTATCTAGCTTGCCTGACAAAGATTCTCGGAGGCTATTCTGCGAATCGGATGATGGTGATGGGGGACTTCAATCAGATTGTCGGGCAGGGTAGCCGCGCACGCCGTGAACTTCAATTGGCGCTTCAGAATGCTTTCTCGCCGGGAATGACAATCGCTACAGCAGGGCTTTCGTTCCAAGGACGAGGAAGCATCGACCACATTGCATTGAGCAAGGATTTGGCGGCTGAATCCGTGAGTGTAATCAGCAACATCCACGACGGAGGAAAACTGTCAGACCATTTCGGAGTCGTTGCCTGCGTGTCCACTCGACACTCGTGAGTCATATTTGACGCACTAGCAAATGCCCGATGTGTAGTTTAACCTGTGTGTTGTCGGTGGCGCGGATATTTCCAACCTTCGGCATTGACTTAAGTGGAATATGCAACGACCCGCAGCCTCTGTTGTGGGCATACAAACAGTCGCGCCGCTATATGAACTACTATTGCAACGGATTGATAGCAGGCGATAAGAGCGAAAACTGAGGAGAGCGCACTATGACAGACATCATCTACGCATCCGCCAGAACTATGGCGCAGGCGATTCAGGACAAGGAAGTGTCGGCGGTCGAACTCGTTGACGCGCACCTGGCGCGCATCGAAGAGGTGAACCCGACGATTAACGCAGTTGTGATGCTCGCCACGGAAAGAGCGCGAGCCGAGGCACAAGAAGCCGATGATGCTCTTGCGCGCGGCGAGAGCAAAGGTGCGCTGCACGGCGTCCCCTTCACCTTGAAGGACTCCATAGACACCGAAGGCGTCGTTACCACCGGCGGCACGCTGGGTCGCAAGGACCATGTGCCAGATGCTGATGCCACTGTCGCCGCCAGGCTCAGAGCGGCGGGCGGCATACTGCTGGGCAAATCGAACACGCCGGAACTGACACTCGCCGCCGAGACCGACAACCTCGTGTACGGTCGGACGAACAACCCCTTCAACGTCGAGCGCACGACGGGCGGCAGCAGCGGCGGCGCGGGCGCTATCGTGTCATGTGGCGGCGCGGCGTTCGACATCGGCAGCGACACCGGCGGCAGCGTACGCTATCCTGCACACTTCTGCGGCATTGCGGGACTGAAGCCGAACTCCGGGCGAGTGCCACGCACCGGGCATATCATCTCGCACAGCATGGGCGCGGTCGATTCGCTCACCCAGAACGGGCCTATGGCGCGCTATGTCGAGGACCTTGCGCTCATCCTGCCAATCATATCGGGACCAGACTGGAGCGACCCCTTCATCGCCCCCGTGCCGCTTGGCGATCCGGCCGATGTCAACCTGGGTAGCCTGAGAGTGTGCTTCTACACCGACAACGGCATACGCACGCCGACCGCCGAGACGGTGGCAGCGGTGCGCGCCGCGGCGGAAGCGCTTGCGGATGCGGGCTGCACCGTAGTGGAAGACGTGCCGTCCGTCATCGCAGAAAACCCCGACATATCCAACACGCTGTCCGGCGGCGACGGTAGGGCATGGACGCAGCGCCAGCTGGATAAGTGGGGCACCACCGAGATTTTCCCATATCTGGAGCGGCGCATAGCGAAAGCGACTGATTATGAGAAGCCGGTAGGCGACTTCACTGCCGTGCTGGAACACGTGGACGGCTTCCGCAGCGCAATGCTCGGCTTCATGCAGGACTACGACGTCATTATCTGTCCGGTGGCGGCATTCGCGGCGCTTCCGCACGGCGAGTCGCTTGAGGACAGAAACCAGCCCGGCATGAGCTACACAGGCACATACAACATCACCGGCTGGCCCTCCACAGTTGTGCGGGGCGGCACATCGCCCGAAGGCTTGCCCATCGGAATACAAGCTGTGGCGCGACCGTGGCGCGAGGACGTGTCGCTCGCCGTCGCACAGTATCTTGAGGGCGTGACTGGTGGGTGGGTGAAGCCGCCGATGTAGGATGCTATACATTTCCCCTATAATGAATTTGCTAAACATTGGAATCTATGCCGATGTCTTGCCTTTCGGACATCGAAAGTTGGAGAGCAAGTGGCATGACATTAATAGAGCGACAACTGAATCAAGTATGGAATGCATTGCGTGGTCAAAGCGCGCAACGACAACACGCATTGACCGAAGTGCGCATACGTAACTTGCGCGGTATTCGAGATTTGAGAGTTCCATTCAATTATCCAGTAAGCGTACTAGCAGGACCAAACGGCTGTGGCAAATCGACTGTATTGTTCGCGTGTGCCTGTGCATATCGCGTGCCAGGAAGGGGTCCTCGAGAATTCGTTCCTTCAAGTTTATTTCCAAACTTTAGAAAGTCAAAAAGCTCTTTAGGACTGGAAGATAATCTAGATGCCACGGAGTTAGAGTTCCATTACATACACGATGATGAACGCCTTTCGATGATGTGGCGAAGAGGTAAAGCGTGGAATCGAAGCTACATGGGTCGAAAAGGAGGGAAGCAGCCTGAGCGGCAAGTATATCTTCGTACTCTCGCGAATCTCACTAATCCATCTGAGGTACGTAGCCTTTTGCAGATCGCCCGAATGGATATTCATTCTGAACAGGTCAGTCCTGAAATGCTGATATTCGCACATCGAGTATTACCGCGCCGATATCGCAATCTATCTAGAATAATGACTCAGTCAAAAGACCTGCTTTTTGCAGAACTAGAAGGCGGAGATGAGGCAAGATATTCGGAATTCCACATGTCATCAGGCGAACGCGCAATTCTTCGTATATCTAAGGACATTTCTGAAATGCAAGATGCTCTTATTCTGATTGATGAAGTAGAGGCTGGGCTTCATCCCTACACTCAACAAATGGCTATGCTAGAGTTTCAGCGTATTGCGTTAAGGAATAGATTACAGATCATAGTCGCATCACATAGCCCTATAGTACTGGAAAGCGTACCTCAAGACGCCAGACTGTTTCTTAATCGAGACGAGAATACAAATGAAGTTCAAAGGATTGATGCTTTCAGGGACATTCTACAGAAGGCGTTATATGGACAGTCCCGCGACCAGCTATCGATTCTATGTGAAGACGATGTCGCTGAAGGATTGCTTCGTGGGTTTCTGGATGTCTTGAATCCTATGCTTGAATTTCGGCACGAAGACATCATTATTGGGCGAGATACAGGCAGAGACGAATTCCCAGGACATATTCGCACACTTGCCAAATTTGACAAATTGAGAGATTTCTTGTTCGTGCTAGATGGAGATGCTCGGAATATAGAGTCTTCAGTTAAAGAAGCTGCTGGAGGCTATCCTTTGCAACCCCTGTTTCTTCCCGGGAAAGGGTCACCTGAGGCGTGGGTGTGGGAATCACTGAAGAGCCGAATGGATGAATATGCCAGTCTGCTTGGTGTGTCGTCCACCGACTTGCAGCAGAATATGTCGAGTATCTCTCAAGTCGTAGAAGGGTCAGTAACGCAGGGTGATCCCAAGAAGGAAGCCCTGTTTGCGCTCGCTATCGATCTTAACCGAACTGTTCCAGAGATTGCGCGCATTGTTGGCAAATGTGAAGCGGAAGTTCGCCGAGGTGAAGTCGCTGTTTTGCTCACGCAGATGGAAGAGATGATAAATGCGTGGAGACAACTTTAGCTAATGCTCACGAATATAGTCACCTCACTCTGGTTATAATGGCTCGCCGTCGCACAGTACCTCGAAGGCGTGCTTGGCGGCTGGCAGAAGCCACGCATTTAGGAAGATGGAACTAAAACAGAATTGGGCAGCATAGACAAGATAGGGGATCTGTACCATGACCGACACTAACGAAATCATCTACGCATCCGCCAAATCTATGGCGCAGGCAATCCAAAACAAAGAAATCTCCGCTGTCGAACTCGTTGACGCGCACCTTGCGCGCATCGAGGAAGTGAACCCGGCGCTGAACGCGGTGGTGCAGCTTGCGGCTGAGCGGGCGCGGGCTGAAGCTGCCGAAGCGGACGCGGCATTGGCGCGTGGCGAGAGCAAGGGTGCGCTGCACGGCGTACCATTCACGCTGAAGGACTCCATAGACACCGAAGGCGTCGTCACCACTGGCGGCACACTCGGTCGCAAGGATTTTGTGCCTGACGCCGATGCGACGGTTGCGGCGCGTCTGCGTGCTGCGGGCGGCATCCTGCTTGGGAAGACGAACACGCCTGAGCTGACTTATGCGGGCGAGACTGACAATCTCATCTACGGGCGGACGAATAACCCGTTCGACCTGAGTCGCGCGCCCGGCGGCAGTAGCGGCGGCGCGGGCGCTATCGTCTGCTGTGGTGGCGCGGCATTCGACATCGGCAGCGACACCGGCGGCAGCATACGTGGCCCCGCGCACTACTGCGGCATTACAGGTATCAAGCCGAACTCAGGACGGGTGCCGCGCACAGGGCATATCGTGCCGCACAGTTTCGGCGCGGTTGACTCGCTCACGCAGAACGGGCCGATGGCGCGGTATGTCGAAGACCTTTCGCTCATCATGCCAATCATATCCGGCCCCGACTGGAGCGATCCCTTCATACCGCCTATGCCGCTTGGCGACCCCGCGGATGTAGATATAAGTGGGCTGCGCGTCTGCTTCTACACTGACAACGGAGTGCGTACACCCACCGCGGAGATAATGTCGGCCGTGCGCGCTGCTGCTGCCGCGCTTGACGACGTGTGCGCGTCCGTAGAGGAAGACCTGCCGCGCGTCATTGCGGAGAATCCGGAAATAGCGGAAATGCTGCGTCAAGGGGATGGTCAGGCAGGGGCGCAACGGCTGCTGGCGAAGTACGGCACGACCGAGACGCACGAATGGATGACGCGACAGTTGGAGAAGTCACGCGAGAAAGCCGTTTCCGTTGGCGAATATACCGAGATACTGGAGAATGTGGATGCCTACCGCAGCGCTATGCTGGGCTTCATGCAGAACTACGATGTCATTATATGTCCGGTGTCATCGTTTGCAGCCCTCCCGCACGGCCTGTCCATGACGGACGAGTACCGCTCCGGCATGAACTATACTGGTACTTACAACATCACGGGCTGGCCCTCGACAGTGGTACGCGCCGGCACTTCGCCGGAAGGTCTGCCCATCGGCGTGCAGGCGGTGGCGCGTCCGTGGCGCGAGGATGTGTCGCTCGCGGTGGCGCAGTACCTCGAAGGCGCGCTGGGCGGCTGGCAGAAGCCTCCCATCTGAGGACGAAATCGGGACGGGTAGGGGCGGACATTGACATATAAGACGGGCGGGTTAGGAGAAAGATAAAGCCAATGAACGAAATCATCTACGCATCCGCCAAGACGATGGCGCAGGCAATTTGGGACAAGGAAGTGTCTGCGGTCGAACTCGTTGATGCTCACCTTGCGCGCATCGACGAGGTGAACCCGGCTCTGAACGCGGTGGTGATGCTCGCGGCTGAGCGCGCCCGCGCCGAGGCTGCTGAGGCTGACGCCGCTCTCGCTCGTGGCGAGAGCAAGGGCGCGCTTCACGGCGTGCCGTTCACTCTGAAGGACTCCATAGACACTGAGGGCATTGTCACCACTGGCGGCACGATGGGCCGCAAGGACTATGTGCCGGATGCGGACGCGACGGTGGCTGCACGACTGCGGGCTGCCGGCGGCATACTGATGGGCAAGACGAACACTCCCGAAATCACATACGCGGGCGAAACCGACAACCTGATATACGGGCGGACGAATAACCCATTCGACCTCACACGGACGCCGGGCGGCAGCAGCGGCGGCGCGGGCGCAATCGTGAGCAGCGGTGGCGCGGCGTTCGACATCGGCAGCGACACGGGCGGCAGCATTCGCGGACCCGCTCACCACTGCGGCATAGCCGGGATAAAGCCGAACTCCGGTCGTGTGCCGCGCACCGGACACATAGTGCCGCATAGCTTCGGAGCCGCGGACTCGCTGACGCAGAATGGGCCGATGGCGCGGTATGTCGAGGACCTGGCGCTCATCCTGCCCATCATTTCGGGACCGGACTGGGATGACCCGCACATCGTTCCGATGCCGCTTGGCGACCTGGCGGATGTTGATCTGGCAGGGCTGCGAGTTGCCTTCTACGACAACAACGGCGTTAACACGCCGACCGCAGAGATAATGGCGACTGTGAGGGCGGCTGCCTCCGCGCTCGACGATGTTTGCGCCTCGGTAGAAGAGGACCTGCCGCGCGCGATACCGGACAATCCTGAAATCAGCAACCAGATGAGCCAGGGGGACGGCCAGGCGCCCGCACGACGCCTTTTGGAAAGGTATGGAACGACCGAACGGCACGAATGGATCAGCCGAATCCTGGAGGAGGCGAGCGAGAATATCGTCTCCGTGCAGGAGTACACGGCAGTTCTGGAGAGCGTCGATGCTTATCGCAGCGAGATGCTGGCCTTCATGCGGAACTATGATGTAATCGTGTGCCCGACTTCAACCTATGCCGCATTGCATCACGGCGAATCCATGTTCAATGAAAAGTATAAGGGCATTGGCTACACGGCCACATACAACATCACCGGCTGGCCCTCCACCGTGGTGCGCGGTGGCACATCGCCGGATGGTCTCCCCATCGGCGTTCAGGTGGTGGCGCGTCCGTGGCGAGAGGATGTGTCTCTCGCGGTGGCGCAGTACCTTGAAGGCGCGCTTGGCGGCTGGCAGAAGCCGCCGATTTAGGTATCAAGACGATTTCACAAATCCCTAATGTTGTCATTCCGAACGCAGTGCGGAATCTAAAATCCTTGCCCACAAACCTGTTTCCGACTTTAGATTTCTCGCTTTGCTCGAAATGACAATAATAAATTGCATTTGTGAAGCTTGTGCCCGACTACGATCGGGTACCGTCCCTAGGTATCAGGCGTCAGGGGACGGGGGCTGATAGGGTTGTGGAATAGGTGGTTCGACAGGCTCACCACGAACGGGTTTCGAGGATGGATGGGATAGGCTTTGCCGATGCGCTCACGGTTTTGGCTTGCTATGTGCTGCGTGGTTGTCGCTTTGGCGGCGGATCTGGCGCTTGGCGCGCAGGGCGGCGTGGGGATTGCGAGCGCACAGTCCCCGATAGATTATGACCTGAACGATGACGGCCTCATCGAAATCACATACATGGAGCAGCTTGACGCCATACGCTGGGACCCGCAGGGCGACGGGCATGTGGACGACGGCTACGCGGGGGACGCCTATGAATCCGCGTTTCCCAACGCTGAGGATGGCATGGGATGCTACGAACCCTGCGTTGGCTACGAACTGACCCGCAACCTTGACTTCAAAAGCGGCAGCAGCTACGCATCGGGTTCGGTCAACAGAGATTGGACGAGTGGAGACGGCTGGCTGCCCATTGACGGCTTCTCTGCCGTCTTTGCGGGCAACGGCAACACCATCGCAAATCTCTACATCAAGCGAGCGGGCGACGCCGACACTGGAAGCACAGGGCTATTCGGCTCCGCAAGGACTGAAGCGCACATCGACGGAGTAGGCCTGCTGTCTGTCGATATTCTCGGTGGCAACAACGTCGGTGGGCTGGTCGGACGGAACGAAGGAACGGTTATCGGGAGCCACGTTCAGGGAAATGTCCGGGGGCTGAATAATGTCGGCGGCTTAGTCGGACTCCAGTACGGCGCAGTCAGCGGCAGCCACTCTGCCGGCGAAATCGCCGGAAGTACGAACGTAGGTGGCTTGATCGGAAAAGTCGGAGGCGCATTTCCCGTAACTCTAAGTTACTCCAACGCATTTGTAACAGGACTCGATCTGGTCGGCGGACTTGTAGGGGTGAACTACGCCGGTCCCATAATCCGGTGCTATGCGACGGGGAGAGTGAAGGGAAGGGGAAGCATCGGCGGGCTGGTGGGGCGCAACTGGGGGACCGTCACCGCGACTTATGCCACGGGGAGCGTGCATGGCAACCTGCTCACCGGCGGGCTGATTGGCGCGAACGAAGGCACGCTCAACTCCAGCTACGCTACGGGCTGGGTCAGCGGCAAAGACCATTCCGGCGGCTTGGCAGGGAGCAACGGAGGGACTGTCTTCGGAAGCTATTCCATAGGAAGAGCGACGGGATTACGAGCAGTCGGCGGTCTGATTGGAAACAACGACGGCAAAATTATTGACAGCTACTGGGATACGGACAAGTCTCGCACCCAGGTGGGAGTTCGCAACAAGGTGAGCGGCGCAAAGGGGCTTAACTCCAAGCGACTGCGAGCGCCTTCCGGCTATACGGGCATATACGACGACTGGAATATAGACACTGACAACGCCGACAGGGACAATAAGGAAAGCACTGGCAGAGAAGACTATTGGGACTTTGGCAATTCGGGGAACTACCCGTTGCTGAAGGCGGACTTCGACGGCGATGGAGCCGCCACATGGTGGGACTTTGGCAGGCAGCACGGTCGTAGGTTAGCGCCGACCCGCACCCCCAGCCCGACTGTTACGGCTACGCCAAGACCTACACGAACACCAACCGTCACGCATACGCCGACGAATACGGTTACGCTAACGGCAACTGCCACTCCAACTCCAACAGGAACACCAACACCGACTTACACCGCGACTTCAACGCGCACGCCCTCACCAACACCGCCGGGAATCCCAAGACCCACGGCAACGCATACCCCAACTCACACGCCCGTGCCAACCATTACACCCACATCGCCCCCCGCGCCGACAGCCACACCCTTCATTATCGTGGTTACGGCAACTCAGGGACCGCCTCCGCCGACTCAAACGCCGTTCGTCGTCTTTGCGACGGTTATAGCGCCGACGAGTACACCTGCCCCTATTGAAATGCCGGCTACGCAGCCCCCGTCGGCAGGCGGTTGCGGGCTTTCGGGAAGAGTGCCGCTAGGCGCTGCCTCCGCCAATATGTTGATACTGGCCGCGCCCCTTTTCATTTTGGGATGCGCTAGGTATTTTCGGAGGCAAAAGGCTAATTGACAAAGGCTAGGGTCGGTGCTAATCTCATGCTGATACTCTATATTTAGCATGGCAATGGGGGCATGTTGCCTTTCGGCCGAATTAAACTGGGAGGGTAGATATGGCACGATCCGAAGTTTTCTATATGGACGCCCATTCGGAATCCACGGAGACTAGCCTCGTCGCGAAGATGACGACGGTCTTTGATGCCGCCGGGCTTGACGAAATGATTAAGCCTAACGACATCGTGGCTATCAAGGTTCACTGCGGCGAGTGGAACAATACGGCGTACCTGCGACCCGTCTATGCGCGGGCGCTCGCCGACCGAATCAAGGAGCTGGGCGGGCGACCCTTTGTCTGCGACACCACCACATCCACATACTCGCCTTGGGGTTCCCGCTCCAGCGAGCTGGACATTCTGCTGACGGCAGAGCGCAACGGCTACAACTCGGCGACGCTGGGCTGCCCGTTCATCTGCGCGGACGGCTTCATCGGCACCAGCGACTTCCGCGTTGACATCCCCGAAGGCTACCTGCTCAAGGAAGCCTATGTCGCGCAGGCAATCGCGGCGGCGGACGCGCTTATCACGCTGACCCACTTCAAGGGACACGGCATGGGCGTCATCGGCGGCGCGCTGAAGAACCTCGGCATCGGCGCACAGTCCAAGCGCGGCAAGTTGAACGTCCACATGGGCGGTCATCCCAACTACGGCTACGGCGCTGCGGCGGTATTCCACCCCGAACGCTTCCAGGGCAAGGAGAACACGCCGGACTGGGAGATTCTTGAGGACTGCTGCCCGTTCGATCTGTATCACATCAACGAGAACGACGAGCTTGAGTGGGACCGTGACCGCTGCGCCACCTGCCTCGGCTGCTTCGGCGTTATGGGCCCGCGCGGTCTTGCCGAAATCCCACCCGTCAACTTCGACGCCGTTGACGTCGCCATCGCAGACGCCTGCTTGGGCGTTGAGAAGGCGGTCGGACGCGACAAGGTCGGCTACATCAACATGGCTATCGATGTGTCGCCGAAGTGCGACTGCGGCAACCACTCCGATGTGCCGATAGTCCCGCATCTGGGCGTATTCGCCAGCAAGGACGCAGTTGCCATCGACATGGCGTGCGTTGACAAGGCGAAGGAGTCGCCGGGCATGCCGGGTTCGGCGTCCGAGATGATGGAAGCCCACCATCCGGGCGACAACAAGTTTGAAGCTGCCGCCGCGACCTTCCACGGTCAGAGCGAGGTTGCGAGCATCAACACCGGTCACGAGATCGGTCTTGGCAGCCGCGACTACACGCTGATCGAGGTTCCGCCGCAGCATGCCGACATGCACAAGTTCCCGTATGACCGCAGGCCCAGCCGCCAGCGGTTCAAGGAGCGCTTCGAGAAGTTCCAGCCGTTCCCGTATGACAGGCACGGCGGCAAGGGCTTCCTCCGCAACGACGTGGTTGACTTCGAGCCGGTCAAGAGGCACTATGACCACGCGACCAACGGTCACCAGGAAGAAATCGAAATCCGGGAGCTTCAGCCGGCCGACGACGACGAATAGTCATTGACCTCCCCTCACAAAATCCCTTCCCCCTTCAAGGGGGAAGGCTAGGATGGGGGTGAAATCGTTGATGCGCCACACAGCGGAATGAATAGAATGGACGCCGTTCAGCGATGGGCGGCGTCCTTTCTGGTGTTGAGCGGAAACGCACGTCGGTGGACATAGCTGACGGAATGATACGATTTAACAAATCCCTGAAATTGCAAAAATCTCGGCATCAATCCTTAATCGCCATTCCCGCGAAGCATGTCCTCTACCCTGATCGGGGAGCGGGAATCCAGAAAATCGTCGCTCACGGACTGCCTAATCGCATTTGTGAAGCATGTGCCCGACTACGATCGGGTATCGTCTTGACGGAATGGGAACGGCTTGACGCATTCGCCAATGAACGGCAAAATATGAAGCAGCAACACAACCCACAATGGAGGTATTTGAAAAATGCCAGTATCAGGACAAGAACTCCTTGAGCAGTCGATAGACAACTGCCAGCAGATTGCCAGCGGTCTTGGCACGGTGAACGCCGATTGGGAAACTTCCATAGTTGAAATACTTGAGAAGTTCGACGAAATTAGCGACACCTTCTTCTTCAAGACTATGCCCAGCGTCCCGGCGGCGCGCGCAGTCGTGCGTGAATCGGAATCGGCCCTGGCGCTGCGTCAGTCTGAGGACTGGGACGAGTTCGGCACGGCGATTACGACGCTCATAGCGTCCTCGCAGAACCTCATCGAGAAGGCCGGAATGAAGGGGGTAACCCTCACATGAGCGGAGTGGTTCTTGTTACGGGAGGCGCGGGCAGCGTGGGCCGCATGCTGGTGGAGAAGCTGGTGGCGGACGGACAAGCCGTGCGAATTTTCGACCTGCCTTTCATGGACTTCGATGGTCTGGAGGACAGGGACGGCATCGAGATAGTCAAGGGCGACATCACGGACGCGGCTCAGGTGGCGGACGCCATCAAGGGCGTAGGTTCAGTCGTGCATCTGGCTGCGCTTCTGCCGCCGAACAGCGAGCGCGACCGTGACCGCACATTCGGCGTGAATGTCGGCGGCACGGAGAACATCATCAAGGCAATGGAAGCCGGCGCGCCTGACGCGACCCTGATATTCACGTCATCCATCAGCACTTACGGCAACACGATGGACGAAGAGCCGCCGGTGCGTGTGGATCATTCGCAGTCTGCCATCGATATATACGCGGACAGCAAGATTGTGGGCGAGCGCATGGTGCGCGAGTCGTCCCTGAACTGGATTGCGATGAGGATAGCGGGCATAATGGTGCCCGCGTTCATGGAGCCGCCAAGCCCGTGGCCCTTCGTAGCCGATCAGCGAGTAGAGATGGTTCACCGGGATGATGTGGTTGACGCCCTGTTTGCCTCAGTGAACGCGCCGGAAGCCGCGAACAAAGTGCTGAACATCGCGGGCGGTCCCACATGGCAGATGCGCGGCGAGGACTATGCGCGCGACTTCTACGGCTTCATGGGCGCGCCGTTCGAGGATGTCGATTACCGCGAATCGCCCGGCTGGGTGGACTGGTACGACACCGAAGAATCGCAGCGGCTGCTACAATACCAGAACAGGTCGTATCAGCACTACTCGGATGAGATGAACGCGATCATTGAAGCGATGATGGCGGAGTAGGGCAGATGCGGAAGGACGGACATGGTAACCATAATTGAACGAGTTACCAGAGTCGAAGAGCACAACGAAGGCACCGACCATAGACTCGACAGGATTGAGAGCGGTGTCGATGGGCTTCGTGCAGAAGTGGCCGAGCTCCGCCGTGAGTTCCGTGCGTACTTCCTTGCCCTGCTCGGCTTTATGTTCACGCTTCTGGCGATTATGATTGGCGGCTTTATCACGATGGCGAACATGATTTTGCGTATAGCAGGGGGATAGGCGGCGTCCATCTTTGCAGGAGTATGATTTATGGCGATGCAGGCTGAAGCTACACGAACAATCGAAGAGAAGATGGACACGCTGAAGTCCATCCTCACCGACATGGGGTCGGTGATAGTGGCGTACTCCGGCGGGACCGACAGCGCGTTCCTCGCGGCAACGGCGCACGACGTCCTTGGCGACAAGGCGCTCGCCGTAACCGCGAAGTCGCCGAGCCTCGCGCCGTCCGAGCTTCGGGAAGCCATCGAGCTTGCGGAGCGGCTGGGATTCCACCACCGCATCGTCGAGACGCACGAAGTCGAGCGCGAAGACTACGCGGCGAACAACCCCAACCGCTGCTTCTTCTGCAAGGATGAGCTGTACACCTACCTGAGCAGCTACGCGGAGGAAGAAGGCTGGAATAGCATCGTGAACGGCACGAACACTGACGACCTTGGCGACTTCAGGCCCGGCCTGAACGCCGCCAAGCAGTACGGCGTCCGTAGCCCGATGGTCGAAGCCGACCTGTCCAAGCCCGAAATCCGCGAGTTGTCGAAGGATATGGACCTACCCACTTGGGACAAGCCGGCGCAGGCATGCCTCTCCTCGCGCATCCCCTACGGCTCGATGGTCACAGTCGAGGCGCTGACGCGCATCGCGCAGGCGGAAGAGTACCTGCACGACATCGGCATACGGCAGCTTCGGGTGCGACACCACGATACTGTGGCGCGCATCGAAGTTGAACCGCAGGACTTCATCACGCTTACGGACGAGGCGGTACGCGAGCAGGTGGTCAAAAAGTTCCGCGAGATTGGCTACTCGTATGTAACGCTGGACTTGCAAGGCTTCCGCTCAGGTAGCATGAACGAGGTGCTGGCGGCGCTGCGGGCGAAGTCGGGCTAGGCGTTGCCCGAAGCGATTGTCGGCAGTATGCAGAACCCTGAGTTTCGCCCGGCGGCGAGAGTGCTGCTCATCGACGACAGCGACCGTGTGTTATTGATGCGCGTTACCACGCCGAATAACCCCGACATCCGCCTCTGGATTACGCCGGGCGGCGGCATCGACCCCGGCGAGACGCGCGAAGATGCCGCGCTACGCGAGTTGTATGAGGAGACCGGGCTGCGCGGGGTAAATCTAGGTCCCTGTGTATGGAAGCGGCGGCACACATGGCAATGGGAAGACAGGTGGATAAAGTCCGACGAATGGTTCTACCTGCTGCGAGCGCCCGCGTTCGAGGCGGTAGCGACGGCACCCGACGAATGGGAAATGCAGTACGTACACGAACATCGCTGGTGGAGCCTGCTTGAAATGATCGCAAGCAGGGACGCGGAGACCTTCGTGCCGCGCAGTTTACCTGAATTGCTGCCTCCCCTGATTGCGGGAAATATCCCTGAGCAGCCCATTGAGGTAGGCGCGTAAGTTTGGAATGATGGCCGTTTCAAAGATGCCCCTCAACGGTCAGAGATATGCTATTTGACGTCGGTTGCGTATCGAGGCGCAAAGGTGTAGTCTAACTGAGTTCAATTAGGGTATAATGGCGGCGATCGCACTCTGGTTCAGAGACATGCTGAGGGCATATCTTTGTGATATTATATTCCGTGGGCGACACCATGCCCGCGTCGCTTGGATGCGTATTGTACAATTCCAATAAAAGTACGAAAATCTACACCTACAAAGTCTGTCATGTTCCCGTAGGTTGTGATATTGTTTGTATCTGACCAAGGTTCTTTCAATCTCAAGCAAGGAGGAAAGATTCTTAGCATGTCTATGTCTAAGCTTCTGATAACACTAGGCCTCATTCTACTGATGACTACACCTTTGACGGTCGCGCATGCTGCCGACCAACCATACAGTGGTTCCGGCACCGCCGTCGTCTCTGACGCCGGCGCAATGAGTGACAAAGTAACCATCTCGCTCAGCGGCTTAATGGCGCTGGAGAAAGACATGGCTTACGAGGGTTGGTTGGTTGACAGCGCCAGCGGCGACAAGGTCAGCGTCGGTCTCTTGTCAGCGCCCATGGGAAACATCAGCCACTCTTGGACATCGCCTGATGGCGACAACCTGCTTGCCATGTACGACTGCGTGGTTATAAGCGTCGAGTCCATGCCGGACGATGACCCCGCCGAATGGGCGGACATTGCGTTCATAGACACGATTGACGAAGGCGCGATAGAGCAAATTAGAGAGTTGGTTGTCGGCGACAGCAGCACTCTATACATGTTGCAGACGCAGGTCCACATGGCGATGGTGAAGGTTGCGCAAGCGCAGGCTGCCGACGACATTGACGCCCTTAAGGCCGCGACCGAAGAGGCAGTCGGAATGGTTGACGGCGACGGCGGCATCGCCGCGCTCGCCGAATCCGCCAGCATGGCGGCGATGACAGCTATGGATGTGTCCGGCAGGGATAGCGTCGATATGTATGCCAAGCAGGTGATGGCAGCCAGCAACAATGTCCAGACTTGGGCGATGGCAGCCAAGGAAGACGCCGCCGCAGTAGCGGCAGAAGATGACCTGGAAACCGCCAAGACACTGCTGAACATAGTCAACGGCAAGTTCTCGGCAGCGATGAATGGCGTTGATGCCGCCGACATGGGCGGAGCGAGCGATGCCTATGTCAGCGCACAGAAGATGGCGACATTCACGCTACCCGCACCTGACGCAGCAGCAGTTGCGACACCCGTAACCGGCGACGCCTATGTTCCTATGGCTATGCAGGTTATGCTGTTCGTAGCCCTGATGCTGCTCATAGGCGGTGGCGCTATGCTCTACAGGGAGCGCAGGCTCGGCGCGAAGGCGTAACTTCATACAGACGGATTCCTGTGAAAGCAGGAATGGCTTATGATCAACTTCAGAGACTCCATCCGCTTCAGGTGGGTGGAGTCTCTGCGCTTTCCAGAGACGATTTCACAAATCCCATAACACTGTCATTCCGAACGCAGTGAGGAATCTGAAATCGTTACCTGCAAACCTGTTTTCGACTTAAGATTTCTCGCTTCGCTCGAAATGACAAAGTCGATTTCATTTGTGAAATCGACTTCTTTCCATAAACCGCGCCCGCGATGACCTGCCTGCATCTTACGACGGGCTTACGGCGAGCTTACTTGCTTAATTTCCGAGCGGGGGCGATACAATAGGACTGAAGCGAATGGTAGATACAGGCGATATTGCCCCCGACTTCACGCTGCCAAGCACGGCGGGGAGCATTACTCTGAGCACGGTCGTTGTTGACAGGCGCGTTGTTCTCGCTTTCTACATGGAGGACAAGACGCCCGGCTGCACGCAGATGCTGAGCGCGCTGCAAGGCGAGTACGACACCATCCGCGAATTGGACGCTGAAGTCATAGCCATAAGCGCGAACTCCCTCGATTCGCACGATGCGTTCAGCGAATCGCTTGGCGGCTGCCCATTTCCTCTTGCCAGCGATGCCAACCTGAAAGTTGCCTCTGCTTACGGCGCGCTTGCCGATGACGGCAAGGGAATGGTGCGCGCGGTCTTTGTGGTGGACAATGACGGGCGCATCGTACACAGCATCCCTTGGTTCCAGCCGGGCAGCACGGCGCAGTTCTTCGAGATATTTCAGGTGCTCGGCTTGGAGTGAACATGCTCGCGCCTATGCTCACACGCTGGCTGCCCGCCCGATGGCAAATGATCACGCTGCTCACGGCATTAGCGCTGCTCGCATACGGCTGCGGCGAGACGCTCCCACCCGCCACGCCGGCGCCGACCGCCACGCCCATCAACCCGCAGGCGATACTGGACGATTGCGGGCGCGCGATGTCCGCCCTGACATCCTTCCGCTTCCATATCGAACACGACGATGACGGTGGCACACCGCTCGCTCAAGGTATGACGCTCACAAAAGCGAGTGGCAGCGTTTCCAGTCCCAACAGGCTTACCGTAGATTTCAGCGGCACGGCAGGCAATTTCGCTGTCAAGGGCAGTCTCATCGCCATTGGTGGGGATGTGTATATGACCAACCCGCTGTCCGGCGAGTGGCATGCTGCCTCGTCCGCGCTCAACCCGCTTGAGTTCTTTGATCCGTCTCAGGGCATCGCGGACATTCTGGCGCAGGTGCGGGACGCCACGCTCATATCGCACGATGCCACCGAATATCGCATTGGCGGGAGACTGCCTGCGGATGCGCTCGCCCCCCTGTTCGGCGATACTGAAGCTCAGAGCAGCGTTCATGTTACGATGGCAGTCGAAAAGACGCATCTGTATCTCACACAGGCGCGGCTTGAAGGGCGCATCACGCCCAATGAAGCGGATGGCATTGCCCGCGTGATAACGCTGTCGAAGTTCAACGAGTCGGTGGACATTTCTGCGCCTGACGGGAGCTGACATCGATGCACAGGATGGGGTCGTATGCCGCGCTGACGGCGGTGTTCGCCGGCGTATTTGTAGCGGCAGACGACCAGACGGTTGTGGTAACCGTTCTGCCGCAGATTATGCACGACCTGAACCTCACCGTCACCGAGCTTGACCGCACATCCTGGATTATCACCGGATACCTGCTGGGCTATGTCGCCGCGATGCCCTTCATCGGCAGGCTGTCCGACATCTGGGGACATCGCAACGCCTTCATCGGCTCATTGCTGCTTTTCATGCTCGGCTCCGTGGGTGTCGCGCTGGCGACCGACATCAACTGGCTGATAGGGCTGCGCGTGTTTCAGGCGCTTGGAGCGGGCGCGCTCGTGCCAATCGCAATCGCAATCGTGGGCGACCTGTTCCCGCCGGAAAGCAGGGGTACACCACTGGGTCTGGTAGGCGCGTCTGCTGAGGCAGGCGGTGTCATAGGACCGCTCTGGGGCGGCATCATCACGAAGTATCTGGCATGGCAGTGGGTCTTCTGGCTGAACATCCCGCTGTGCGCCGTCATCATCGCTCTGACACTCTTCCTGCTGCCGAAGAGTCAGCGCCATCCCGCGAGAGTGGACTACATCGGCGGCGCGCTCATAACGCTCAGCCTTGCTACGCTGACGCTCGGGCTTGCCCGGATAGATGCGCCGGACGCGCTGATGGCGCTGTGGCTCACGCTGGCAATGGTTTCTCTTACGCTGTTCATACTACGCCAGCGCGCGGCATCGGACCCGCTGCTGCCGCGCGCGATGTTCAGAGCGCGGGCATTCGTCGCCGCGAACGCAGCCCACCTGCTCGTCGGCAGTGCGCTCATAATCGGCATGGTAACCATTCCCCTGATGGCGAACACACTGCTCGGAGAGACGCCGCTGGGTGGCGGCTTAATGCTGCTTCGTATGACTGTGGCAATCCCGTTTGGCGCGGTGCTGGGCGGCATCGCATGCCAGCGTTTAGACTACCGGCTGCCCGCCGCGTTAGGACTGATGCTGTGCGCGCTCGGCTTCTGGCTGATGAGCGGCTGGACGCTTGAAATCGCCGACCCGTCGTTGACCGCGCATCTTGCGACCGCAGGCTTCGGCTTCGGGTTGCTCATCGCGCCCATAGCGCTGGCCGCCACCAACTCGGTCGGCGACGATATGCGTGGTGCGGCCGCCGCGCTGATAACCACCTCGCGAGTGGTAGGCATGACGCTCGGCGTAGCGGCGCTGGCGGCGTGGGGAACGGGCAAATTCGATGCGCTGGTGTCGGGCATAGGCGCGCCGTTCGCATTGCCCGGAGAGACGGCTCAACAGGCGCAGGCGCGCATCGCGGAAGTGCAGCAGCAACTCACGGATGCAGGTCTGACGCTGTTCAGCGACTTCTTCATGGTTGCGGCGGTGCTGTGCCTGCTGGCGCTGCTGCCCACAGTGTTCATGGCGTGGCGGTCTCATCTCTCAACAAGCTCGGAACGAACGGGCGCGAGCTAACGGCATGTGCAGCCGTGTCGAATATCAATTGTGATAAAATCTGCGCGAGCTAAGGAGGAGTTCATGACCACTCATTCTAAGATAGCCACCATCGTATATCCTGAAACGGACGGTATGCCATTGCCCGACGGAGAGTATCAATCCCCCATCTTTCGTAGAGTCTTAATCCCGCTGGAAGGATACTTCAGAGATGTGCCGGGCGCCCATGTGAACGGCAACACGATACTCTACTATGTTGAGGGAGACCCGCGCCGCTCGGTGTCTCCGGACTGCTATGTAGTCTTCGCTCTGTCCGAAGCCGCCATACACTCGCTCTCTCTGGAAGGAAACAACACCTACCTGTTGTGGGAGGTTGGCAAGCCGCCTGAGTTCGTCTTGGAGATAGCATCCGGAAGCACCGCGAGGACGGATTTGGGCAGGAAGCGCGATTTGTATGCCGAACTCGGCATCTCGGAATACTGGCGATACGATGCGAGCGGGGGCGATTTCTACGGCGAGCCGCTGGTCGGCGAGCATCTGGTGGACGGCGAGTACAGGCGTCTGGAGACGCATGTCGAGGATGACGGGCGAGTGTGGGGACACAGCGCCGAGCTGAACCTCGATTTATGGTGGATTGAGGGCGAGTTGCGCTACTGGGACCCGGCGCAAGGACGCTGGCTGCCGACCTATGAAGAGCAGCAGGTCTTTTTAGCGGCAGCGGAACAACGAGTGCAATCAGAGCGAGCGCGGGCGGAATCGGAGCGAGAGCGAGCGGACGCAGAGCGAATACGCGCGGATGCGGCGGAGGCGCGCCTTGCCGAGATGGAAGTGGAATTGCGCCGTTTGCGGGACGAGTAGCGTAAAGCCCGGCAATAATCCGCCTTAATCCCAATTGAGGGATACTTCACTAATCGCGCCCTCAACCCTTATCCTGTGAAGTCTCTTCCGTACTCAACCCATCAATGACTTCTCTGATACGGGAAAGGCTGACCGAGGCGTAGTCAGTTGCTTCGTAACGCTGTATCTGTTGTGCTTTCAAACCGATTTTTTCGGCAAGGTCGCGCTGACTCATTCCTTGTGCGATCCGTGCCTTGATGAGCATCGTCGGTATGCCGGATACCACTCCGAGCTGCTTCAGTTCGAACCTTCCCGCTTTCAGCGCCTCATATTCCTCCAATTCCGCCCTTAGATCTGAAAGCTGGCTGCGAATCGCATCCTCGCGAGCCTTGACTATGAGCGGATGCAATTCTTCGTCCCCATGACTACCCGACATAAGCTCCTTCAGTGTCTGCTCAAACCGCTTTGCTTGAGTTTTCGTGATGCGGTACTGTCTCTCATTCTTAATCATGGCATCTCCCTCAAATCGATAGCCACTATTCCCTTCCGCTTCCCGCTATTCTTGTCGGCTTGGAAGAAGTCAAGAAAAGATAGACCGTCCGTATCTGCGCTAACTGACGCGGGGAACAGCTCACCCAAGTATCTCGCTTTCTGTGTCGCCCTTCCAGGGTCGAAAGTCAAGAGAACAGGATCCAGTAGAAGAGGATCAACACCGTCCTCCTCCCAGCATGCATCAAAGTCGTTTGGATGCCGCTTATTCGTGACAAAACTCCCGTCTATATAAGCCACGCGGCAACCTGCGTCTCTCAGATTTTCGAGGGCCATCTTGAGCCCTGTAAGGAGGGTTCTTCGCCAGGCAGAATGACCGTACCTATCGACCAGTTCGTCCCAACTAGCATAATGAATACCCGGTGGAAGGAGTCCGTCTCGGCCAAACTCAGGCAGCATAACACAACGATAATGTTGTGTTATGCTGCTGTCAAGTATGCTGTTGTCTTTCCACGCCGTGCATTCCACATTGGCTGTCAAATTCGTCCAACCTGCTATAATCCGCCTTAATCCCAAATGAAAGTACCTGCGGAGGACGACTATGGGTTGGTCAATTCATCATCCGGTCGGGCTGATTCACTACACACCCTCGGCCTGCTACCGGGGATACACGCTGTTTTCAACAACGCGGGGCGGCAAGGACGCCTACCTGATAGATATGAACGGCGATGTCGTCCATCGCTGGCATTCGGACGAGGGCATCCACTACGCTTACCTGCTGGACAGCGGCAACCTGCTGTGCCGCACCATGCCGCCGGAGGACGCGGGCGGCGTGGAGACGCTGGGTGGCTCATCCGCCGGCATCCTAGAATTGGACTGGGACAGCAACGTCGTCTGGGCATACCGCGACCAGATGCTGCACCACGATTATGAACGCCTGTCCAATGGCAATACGCTGCTACTCCTGTGGGAGCCGCTGCCCGACGACATCGTGGCGCAGGTGCAGGGCGGCTTCGATGTCGATTTCGCGCCCGGCATGCTCGGCGATGTGGTGCGGGAGGTAACGCCCGACAATGAGACCGTCTGGGAGTGGCATTCATGGGAATATCTCGATGTCGATGAGGACATCATCTGCCCGCTGGATGCGCGCCGCGAATGGTCCCACGGCAACACACTGAATGTCACGCCGGAAGGCGGCCTGCTCGTCAGCTATCGCCTCACAAGCACAGTTGGCATAGTTGACCGCGCAAGCGGAGAATTCAGGTGGAAGTGGGGGCCAGGCGAAGTCTATCACCAGCACAACCCCACATGGCTGCCCGATGGTCGCATTCTGATTTTCGACAATGGCAGCCATCGTCGCGGTATCAGCTACTCCCGCGTAGTTGAGGTCGATCCGACGACCAACAAAATCCACTGGGAATACGAGGGAACGCCCGACATATCGTTTTATAGCTACAACATCAGCGGCGCTCAACGGCTGCCCAATGGCAACACTCTCATCTGCGAGGGCGCGCCGGGGCGCATGTTCGAAGTCACGCCGCGCGGTGAGGTCGTATGGGAGTATATCAATCCATACTTCGAGTACGGCAAGAGGACGGGCAACGAGAAAATTGAATACTCGAACGCCACATTCCGATGCCACCGCTACGGCCCAGACCACCCTGCGCTGGTGGGGCGCGACCTGGACCCGGCACGGTACGCCAGCCTGAACCGCCTGATGCGCTGAATTGGACTAGCGATTGGGCATGGTGATAAACTCAACACAGTCTCTGTATAAACAAGAGCATAGGCAATTCCCCACGGTTCAATCATCACGAGTAACTATGCCACACAAATTAGGAGGAATCTTCTATGGCTGAATATGCACATCCTGAATCACTGGTAAGCACGGAGTGGGTCGCAGCGCACGGCGGCGATGACGGCGTTCGCCTCGTCGAGATCGATGTTGACACGAGCGCATACGATCAGGGCCACATCGAAGGCGCGGTCGGCTGGGACTGGACCGATCAACTCCAAGACACCCTCAACCGAGACATCATCTCCAAGTCCGACATGGAAGAGCTGCTTGGCGGCTCCG
>DAOUKP010000004.1:0-24281 GCA_034421195.1 Dehalococcoidia bacterium | reverse complement strand
CGGGAAAGGTCGGAGGAAGGGGTGTTTATGTCTGCCGGTTGTGCGGGCGTGGATGTTTGCTGCTTGGTTTGAGAGCTGCCGCTGCTGTCTTGATTGGGGTCGCCGCCGATTTTGAGCAGGAGCTTGTTGGCTTCGATCTGGTGCCAGGGGGTGCAGTTGTTGGCGTCGCCTTCTGCGATTGCGAGTAGGCTTCGGACGATGCGCCTGCCGCCTTCGGTCTCTTCATGCACGATGCGGCGGAGTGACCGTAGGGAGTCGTTGTCTTGTTGTTGTATGTTGCTGGTATCACACATTTGTTCTGAAGATAGGCGCTGGCGAGTGGGTTGTCAAGGGAAATGGGCGCAGAAGGGCGGTATTCGCGCTCTTTCGCCAACGATTTTCTGGATTCCCGCTTTCGCGGGAATGACGAATAGGTGTGATACGGGACTTTTGCATAACTCCGCCGCAGAAGGCACGGAGGGCGCAGATTAGCGAAACGGAGCGTCCCGCGCCTCCAGGAACGCGCGCATGCCCTGTTCCTGCTTGATGGCTTCAAGCGCCTCCTTCTCCGGAACGTCGGTCGCCATGCCTTCGATCATCCGAATCATCAGGTGATGCTCGAACGCCTCCGAGAAGCCCATCTTCTCATAAGTGCCCTTGATGCTGCGCTTCATCATCTGCACAGCATAGGGCGGCACGTTGGCGATGCGATTCGCCGCCTTGCGCGCGCTGTCCATAAGCTCGTCGGCGGGGACGACCCAGTTCACCATATTCCACTTCTCGGCGGTCTGCGCGTCAACGGTGTCGCCGGTGTAGTAGAGCCAGTGGAGGTGGCGCAGCGGAATCATGAACGGCAGCATAATCGCCGGCGAGTGCGCCACGAAGCGAATCTCCGGCTCGCCGAAAGTAGCGTGCTCGGCGGCAATCACAATGTCGGCAGTCATCGCCAGCACATTGCCGGCGGCGAGCGCATGTCCGTTCACGGCGGCGATGGTCGGCTGCCGCAAGTGCCACAGCTTCATAAGCGTGCGCGCCGGCAGGTGCTTCGCGTCCCACGCAGCAGTCGCCGGTATGTCGTGCGCTTCCTGCCCCGGCGAAATGTCGTAGCCCGCGGAGAACGCCCTGCCCGCGCCCGTGAGAATCAGCACATTTACGTCATGGTCGTTATGCACATCGTCCAGCGCATCGCTGAACTCCGTCAGCAGCCCTGCGCTGAGCGCGTTCATCTTCTCAGGGCGATTCAGCGTCAGCGTGGCGATGCGGTCCGATTTTTCCAGCTTTATGAATTCGTACATAGTCGGCCAGTCTTTCAGTTTTCAGTCGGTCCCTACGGTGACTGAGGTTAACAGGATATACAAGATGAATAGGATGAGATACGAGCGGTGCGTCTATCGCCTACCGAGGACTCCGAGCATCCACAGCAGGTTGAGCACGAATATGATGCCCGCTACAACCCACAGGATGGTGCCGTAAGTTGGATTGAACTGCAAGCCTACTCCAAGCCCGAAGAAAAAGACGCCGATCGCGACCAGAAAGAGCAGCACATGGATGATTATCCTTCTCCACGATTTGAGCGAGGATAATACCCACGCCAAGTTGCCGAGCAATAGAACAAGCGCGGCAATCCTCAGAGAATTGCCCAGCCCTGGGTCAATCTGCAATATGACAGGAGTCACCGGCAACAAGAAGGCAATCGCAAGTACGAAAAGCAGCACATGGATGAGAACTTTGGGCATTGATTCGCGCCTTTATAGTAGATTGTGTGGACACTTCGTCGCTGTCGCTCTTCTATTTTGCCAGTTTGAGCGAAGCGAGAAATCTAAAGTCGGAGACAGGCTTGTGCGCAACGATTTTAGATTCCTCACTGCGTTCGGAATGACAAATAGGCGCCGGACGACCGCTAGACACTTGGCAGAGGCGCAGTATCCCCCGTCTCGTGCTGCCAGATGCGGATGCGCGCCGACATGTCGATGACCCTGTCGCGCTGCGCCGGGTCGTCGTACAGGTTGTTCCGCTCATACGGGTCGTTGTTCAGGTCGTACAGCTCGCCCTGGTCTCCGGCGCAAAGGTTCAGCTTCCAGCGGTCGGGCGTAATCACCGAGCGCCCGGGCAATGTCAGCATGCGATTGACTTCCCTGCTCCCAAGGAATCTGTCGGGCAACTCGTCGCTGGTGCCGTTCCACTGCACGAACACATCACGGTCAAGAGACTGTTCGCCTTTGAGCACAGGAACGAGGCTTGTGCCCTGCAACGAGTCCGGGGCATCATGGCCTATCAGGTCGAGCAATGTCGGCACCAGGTCGATATGCCCGACGCTTCCCTCGACTACGGTCTGTTCCTTCGACAGCCAGGGTACGCACATCAGCAGCGGCACCTTCGACGCCTCCTCGTAGAAGGAACGCTTTTCGAGCATGCCGTGGTCGCCCATCATGTCGCCGTGCTCGCTCGTGAACACAACCACCGTATTGTCAGCAACGCCCGCCTTCTCCAAGGCATCGGTAATCTTGCCAACCATGTCGTCAACGAGAGTGATGTTCGCCAGATAGTGCGCGCGCAGCGTGCGCCAGCCTTGCTCAGTCGTAACATCTTCCCGCGTGGCAGCGTAGCGGGTCATGTAGTCGTCATCGGAGTGGCTCTTGCCCTCCAGCATGAACTGCATGAAGTATTCGGAGCGCACGCGATTGACGCGGGATGCGCCTTCCGGCACTTCGAGGAACGCGTCGCCAACCGGGATCTCGGCGGGATCGTACATATCCATATATGGCCCGTGATAAGGCGAGTGCGGCTCGAAGGTGCTGACATAGAGGATGAACGGACTGTCCTTGTTTTCTTCGATGAACTCTGCCGCGCTGTCACCAAGGTAGTGTGCCATCGTGTGCTCTTTAGGCAGATCCAGCCACTTGTCAGCCGTGAACAGCTTCACGCCGTCAGAATGTTCGCCGTTAGGCTCGAATCCACTCTCCATGAGATGGTCATGGTAAGGCGTCATCTCGTAGCGAAGCTCGGGCTTAGTGTAAGACTCGCGGTGACTGTCCTCCGTCGGATTCCACACATCGAAGCTATGCTGCCTCTGAACGTCGTTCCCCAGGTGCCACTTGCCCATGTAGCCCTTGAAATACTCGTCGTCAATCATCTCGGCGATGACGGGCGTGTCGGCGGGCAGGTGAATCTTGTTCACGATGGGGCCCGCAGTGTGCGGGTAAAGCCCGGTCATGATAGTGGCGCGCGCCGGCGTGCATACCGGCTGCGCGACATACGCGTTCTGGAATACGAAGCTACGGTCTGCGAGCGCATTCAGGTTCGGCACGTTCATGTAGTCGGCACCGTAGCAGGCGAGCGTGTCGGAACGCTGCTGGTCGCTCATGATAAATACGATGTTGGGCCTATCAGCCATACTTTCACCTCTCGTTAAGCCTGATTTATGAGTTGATTTGCTTGCGTGATTTTATGAACAGACGCGGGTGGTGTCAATGGCAATAGGACGGCGGTTGACTTGGCATGCTGCTGATGTTTAATCTATGAGGAGGAGATAGTACGATGATTCCACTTATCGCGGAGCGCACGGGGGAATTGAAGGCGCTTTGCAAATCCTACAGTGTACTGCGCTTAGAACTGTTCGGTTCGGCCGTTGTGGGAGGTTATAATTCCCGCACCAGCGACCTCGACTTTCTTGTAGAGTTTCAGGAATTGCCGGAGGGGAACTACGCAGACGCTTACTTTGGGTTGTCTGAGGCTCTGGAAGACTTATTCCACCGCCCGATTGACCTGGTAGTAGATTCCGCTATCGAAAACCCGTACTTTCGGCAATCGGTGGACAGCACACGGCTTCTGTTATATGCAGATTGAGATAAGGTCTGTTCTATATGACATTCAGAAGGCCATCAGTCGCATTGAAGAGTTTACTGCAAATGCGGATTTCGCAGGCTACCAGAACAATGCGATGATGAGGTCAGCAGTTGAGCGTCAATTAGAGATTATCGGTGAGGCTGTAAGACGACTTTCAGAGATGAACGCCTCTCTTGCAGATCGCATAACCGAACGCCCGAGGATCATCAGCTTCCGTAACCAGTTAATTCACGGGTACTTCGTTATTGACGACCGTGTAGTCTGGGATGTAATTCAGACGAAACTTCCAGTACTCAAGCGAGAGATCAAGGCGCTTTCGCAGGAAGCCGGAGAGACAGAATGACCAGTGACTTCACCGTAACCCTGCTCGGCACGAGTTCGCCTTCGCCTTCAATTGAGCGCTTTGGTATGAGCACTCTGGTGGAGGCGGGCGACGAGCGGCTGCTGTTTGATTGCGGGCGCGGCGCCATTCAGCGGCTGTTGCAGCTGGGGCCTGAGTATCCTCGCGTGGACAAGCTGTTCCTGACGCACCTGCATTCGGACCATATTGTGGGCATACCGGACTTGTGGCTGACGGCTTGGATTATGGGGCGCAGGACGGCGTTCAAGGTGTGGGGCCCGACGGGCACTGTGGATATGATGGCGCACCTAGAACAAGCATATCAGGCGGACATCCATATTCGGCGCGACTTAGATGAGCTGCTGCCACAGTCTGGCATAGACATCGCGGCGCAGGACATCGCGGAGGGATTCGAGTACACGCTGGGCGATGTGCGCGTGGTCGTGTTCGATGTTGACCACCGCCCGGTTACGCCCGCGTTCGGCTATCGCATCGAGTACAAGGATAGGGTTGTAGCGCTGTCGGGAGACACGCGCCCTTGCGAGAATCTGGTGAAGTACGCGCAGGGCGCCGACCTGCTGATACACGAGATTATCGCGCCACAGGCGTTTCTGAAGCGGGCGGTGCAGATGACGGAGCATCATCGGCAGGCAGTGATAGAGCACCACACCACGCCGCAGCAGGCGGGCGAAATCTTCTGCAGGATAAATCCGAAACTGGCGGTCTATTCGCATGTCATCGGAGGGCCGATTCCGGGCTACGAGGCGGAGATACTGGACGGCACAGCGGAGACATACTCCGGTGCTGTGGAGCTTGGATACGATTTAACGCGGATTGAGGTGGGAGACAAGGTGAAGTCGTTCCGACTAGGGAATCAGGCACATCCGTAGCCCCGGCTCCGCCTACGCGATGTAGTTGTGCGAACCGAGCGTGGGGTATTTGCCTCGCAGGTAGCGCGGGTCAACGGGCCAGGGCATGACTTGACATCGCTCTGCCCACTCTTCGTACAGGCGGGTCATCTGCCGAAGCCTGTTTGTATCGCCTGAAGCGAGGTCGTTGAGTTCGGTGCGGTCTTCGTCCATGTTGTACAGCTCCCATGGGAGGCCGTATTCCGACACGAGCTTCCACTCACCGACACGGACGGCGCGGTTGCCCTCGTGTTCCCAGAATATAGGCGCTTCCCTGCTCCACTCTCGCCCTTCGAGAATCGGAAGGAAGCTCTCGCCCTCGATGGGGGTAATCTCCCTACCTTCAAATTCGGTCGGGTATGTAGCCCCCGCCGCGTCTATGCAAGTGGCGGTGATGTCGGTGATGTACATCGAGCTGTGATTGATGGCGGGCTGCCTAATACCGTCGGGCCAGTGGATGATGAATGGCGTGGATATGCCGCCCTCCTGCATCCAGCTCTTGAAGAGGCGGAAGGGGGCGTTGCTCACATTCGCCCACGGCAGGTCGTAGCTCATGAAGGTTGTGTCGGGGCCCGGCCGTATGCTGGGGATGTTGCCGCAAGTAACCTTTCTGCCGTCCACCGTTGGAGCGGAGTAGATGCTTGGAACGGGGATGTCCTTGTCCTCCTGGAACAGCTCGGCGCAGCCACCGTTGTCGGACAGAAACATAAAGAGCGTGTTGTCGTACTCGCCAAGCTCACGCAGCCTGTCCATGATACGCCCGATGCCCTGGTCAACGCGGTCAACCTGCGCCGCATAGACGGCCATTCGCAGGTCTTCCCAGTCCTTGTGGCGCACGTCGTTCCAGTCTGAGGCGTCGGCGTCGCGCGCGCTGATGCGCCACTTTTCATCGAGCAGTCCCATACCGAGTTGCGATTCGTGGCGCGCAGTGCGCTCGGCATCCCAGCCGTCACGGAACGCACCCTCGTACTTGGCGATGTCCTCTTCCAGCGCGTGCAGGGGCCAGTGGGGCGCGGTGTACGACAGATAGAGGAAGAACGGGTTGTAGGAATCGCTGCCTTCGTCAATCATCTGTAGCGCATGGTTCGTAATCTCTTCGGTCAGGTAGAAATCGGTAGTCTCCGCCTTGATGGGCGTGTCGTCCAGCCCCAGCGAGTCGGGGTTGAAGAAGGACGTGTAGCCGCCCCAGATTCCGAAGAAGCGGTCAAAGCCGCGCTGCCTGGGCGTGGGGTAGCCCTCTTCGCCGGTGGGCCAGCCGAATTCGGGCGCGGGTGGGTGGTAGTTGCCGCCGACGTGCCACTTGCCGCTCATCAGGGTACGGTAGCCTGACGTACGCAGCACTTCCGCGATGGTTACGCATCTGTCGTTGAGATAGCCCTGGTAGCTGTCGATGCCGTAGTCGGCGGTCATGTGCCCCACACCCGCTTGATGCGGGTATAAGCCAGTCAGCAGCGCCGCGCGCGAGGGACAGCAGCGCGCCGAGTTGTACATCTGCGTGCAGCGGATGCCATTTTCCGCGAGGCGGTCGATGTTGCGCGTGAGCAGGCGTGAGCCATAGCTACCCAGGTCAGAGAAGCCAAGGTCGTCCACTAGGCAGATGATGATGTTGGGGCGGGTGTTAGGAGGCTGTTGCATTATGTGCATTGCCATATGTGAGTCGTTAGCTATCAGTTTTCAGTCGCTTCACACTTTCGCAGGGAGTGGCAGTTGAGTACAGTTGCGTATCTAAAGCATATCATGCCTTTATTCCATTAGGAGAACCACGAAATTGCGGCGGCATCACCCTACAATAAGGCAATACCACCGCAATCGTATCTTACGTACCGCAGACTGCTACGCTATCGTGGAACTCTTACGCTTACTGGCTTGCTGAGTTTGCTCTGGTTATTCCCTCTCACCACCTGCACTCGGTAGATGTACTGCTTGCCTGGCTGAACCGACGAGTCCCTGTATTCAGAGGCTGATGCGGCAACATCGGAGGTCGTCCATTGCGCGGGCCGCACGCCAGCTTCACGCCGCTTGACAATCTGCTTAGTTACACCACTCGCGGCACTCGGCGTCCACGAGAGTGTAACTGCGCCACTGTTCAGATCAGCCGCCAACCCGCTGGGTACACACTCACCCGGTACGCTCAACTCAACTCTATTGCTGATTGCGCCTTTGCCGTTTGACTTTACCCCCTGCACCCTGTAGATGTACCGATTGCAGAGTTGAACCGATTCGTCTGTGTATTCAGAGGCTGAGGCAGTAACGTCAAAGGTCGTCCACTGCGCGGGCCGCACACCGACTTCACGCCGCTTGACGACCTGTTTAACATAGTTGGGATTGCTGCCCGGCGTCCATGTCAGATGGACGCCGATTTCGTCATCTTCGTGCTCATCTTCTTCACGGTCGTCGTCTTCGTGGTCGTCGTCTTCGTGTTCATCTTCGTCGTGGCCGTCATGGTCGTGGCCGTCATGGTCGTGGTCGTCATGATCATCATGCAGTTCGACTATGGCAGCGCTCAGATTAGTTGGGTTTCGCTCCGCAGGAGATTTGCAGGTTTCGCCTTTGTATTCCCCAATGCTCCTCAGCCATACCTGAAAGGTCGAGTCTGCGGGCGCGCAAATCCCAGAGTTGTTCTCCACATCCAGGTGTAGGTGGGAATTCGACGGAATCTGAGTGAGTTCGTCCGGAAGCGTCCCCGACAATTGATTATTGTTAAGGCTCAAATAGTGTATCACCGTTAATGTCCCGAACTCCGGCGGGATGTTTCCAGTTAACTGATTGCTAGTCAGCCTAAGATTATCCAACTGAGTCAGTTTGCTCAGTTCTTTTGGGATGCTGCCCGTTAATTGATTGTTGGACAGGTCAAGCAGCGTTCTGATGCTACTTAAGTCACCAAGTTCTGGGGGGATTGTTCCGGAAAGCCCGTTGTTGTTGAGGCGAAGCGACGTTACACGCCCATTGAGATCAGTACTGACACCGTGCCATGTGTCAAGCGAATTGTCGCTCAACCAATTGGTTTTGTTCTTCCAGTTTGCGCCGTCAGTGGCATTGTACAGCGCCACTAGCGCTGGATAATCTTCCGGCTTTGGCGCTTCAACAACTTCCGCCTTCGCGCACAGGGGCCAGCCCTCTTCCGTCTCACCTATCTTAGTAAAGCCTGGCGGACATTCAGTGGGCGGCGTTTGTGCTTGCGCTTGGGGTATGCTTTGCCCAAATAAAGCGCCTGCTACCAGAAGCAGAGCGATAGCGATGAAAATCAGTCTATTGAACATACTAAATTCTCCTTCATTACTAGCAAGTTAATAATACTAAGTATCAATTAAGGTGTGTATGACATTCAGATTTAACTCGCAGTACGGGCATTATTGATACGTTATATCAATAATGCCCGTACTGCTACGGTGCGACTTTGGCGCCAATTCATCCTCACATTCAAGTCGATTTCACTGGTGTATCAGTTTGAACTATGCGTTGCTGTTTAGACTGCTCAGCACTCCAAACCGATGTATTACCTACCTCATTTGGGTAGGGTGAGTTACGAATCAATTATACCAACCTTTATATGACTTAGGGGTGACTTAGGGGTGACTTAGGGGTGACTTTACGCTGAAAATTTATGACTTTTTAATGACAATTCTAGGAGACGGCATAATTGTCTCGGTCTGCCTCAGAATAGGATGAGTCTGAATTATGCACCGCCGTATAGAATGCTCAGCATTTCAACCTGAGACACTACCCGATTTCATAAATCCTTTCCCCCAGTTAGGATGGCGAGAAAGCACTTTTCGGGGCTTAGAATCGGTCAATTCCTAAATTTCCACTTTCATGTGCAACAAAAAAAGGGAGGATTTTGAAATCCTCCCCTGAAGCAGCATAGCTTCTGTGTCTAGTGCGAATCAGTAGGCGTGGGCAGGGATGGCGCGCCGGCGATGTGGGCGTTTCTACCCATCATTCTGAAGCCGGGGAATAATGGATTGGCGGGCCAGGGCACGACGTTGGCTCGGTCTGCCCAGCCCTGCCAGAGAGCAGCCATCTGCCGCACCCTGTCTGCGTCGCCGGACGCGAGATCGTTGAGTTCAGTGCGGTCTTCGTCCATGTTGTAGAGTTCCCAGGGGCCGTCGTGTTCGGCGACGAGCTTCCATTCGCCAACGCGGACGGCGCGGTTGCCCTCATGCTCCCAGAATATGGGCGCTTCCCTGTTCCACTGCTGACCATCGGCGACGGATAGGAAGCTTTCGCCTTCGAGCGGGGTGATGCCGTTGCCGTTGTTTTCCGTGGGATAGGTCGCGCCCGCCGCCGCGATGCAGGTCGCGGTGATGTCGGATATGTACGCCGGCGAGTTGATGATGCCAGATTGTTTGATGCGGTCGGGCCAGTGCATGATGAACGGCGTAGAGACGCCGCCCTCATGAATCCAGCGCTTGAACAGACGGAAGGGCGTGTTGCTGGCGTTCGCCCAAGGGAGATCGTAGCTCATGAATGTGTCGGCGGGGCCAGGTCGCAGGCTGGGAATGTTGCCTACGCGCGTTTGCCTGCCGTCAACCGTTGGGATGGCGAAGACGGACGGCACGGGGATGTCGGTATCCTCCATGAAGAGTTCGGCGTCACCGCCGTTGTCGGAGAGGAACATGAAGAGCGTGTTGTCCGCTTGTCCCATCTGCTGAAGCCTGCCCATGATTTGACCGATGCCCTGGTCCACGCGGTCTATCATCGCCGCATAGACAGCCATTCGCAGGTCTTCCCAGTCATGGTGCGCCGCTTCCTGCCAAGGCGGAGCGTCCACGTCGCGGGGGCTTATCTCCCACTTGGAATCGAGGATGCCCATACCTTTCATTTCTTCGTGGCGTGCCGTTCGCAGCGAGTCCCAGCCGCCGCGATATATGCCCTCGTACTTCGCAATGTCCTCGTCGCGGGCGTGCAGGGGCCAGTGGGGTGCAGTGTAGGACAGGTACAGGTAGAAGGGTTGCTCGGTCGGCGTTTCGTCAATCATCTGGAGCGCGTGGTCGGTTACGGCGTCGGTGAAGTAGAAGTCCGGCGTCTCGGCGTTGATGGGCGTGTCGTCCAGCATCATGGAGAACGGGTTGAACAGCGAACCGTAGCCGCCGAGTATTCCGAAGAAGCGGTCGAACCCGCGTTGGCGAGGGGTTGGGCGTCCGGACGAGCCGACATTCCAGCCCTCTTCGGGTACGGGCGGGTGATAGTGGCCGCCGACATGCCACTTGCCGCTCATCAGGGTGCGATAGCCTGCCGAGCGCAGCACCTCAGCAACCGTTACGCAGCTATCGTTCAGGTAGCCCTGATAGCCGGGGCTGCCGTAGTTCTGCACCATGTGGCCGACGCCCGCCTGATGCGGGTACAGCCCGGTGAGAAGGGCGGCGCGGGACGGGCAGCAGCGCGCGGCATTGTACATCTGTGTGAAGCGCAGCCCATTATTGCCCATGCGGTCGAGGTTAGGCGTGCGAATCTCGGAGCCGTAGCAGCCGATATCGGAGAAACCGAGGTCGTCCACTAGGCAGACGATGATGTTGGGGCGGGACGATGTGGGTTGGGTGGTCATGGCATCCTCTCAACGGCTTCTTTTGCGGCGAAAATCAAAATACTACGCCTCGTGTTCCTCTTCAAAAATCTCAGCAAGTTCAGGGGTGAGCATACCGCGCTTTTCCAGCTCAGTGCGAATTTGCTCGCGCCCTTCAGCGCGGCCTTCTTCCCTCTGCCTCTTCAGTCTCTCCCTGGCTCTTCTTTCGACGGCTTCTTTTGCTGCGAAAATCAATTGAGCACCTCCGTACATTGCAGCAGTGGTGGGAAACAACATTATCGTGGCGGCTATGATAACGCCGCTTTCTTCGTTCGCCAGAGTTTTCAGCAATCCAAGAACGGGCAAGTTCTCGCAGAGGACGCACTTGCTAAGCAAGACAGCCACGAGCATGCTTGCGCTGACCGAGGCTGAACCATCGAAGAACCGCCACCATCCGCGACTGCCTTCCAGATTGTCTTCCATGCCAATACCATATTAGATTTCGTATATTCTAGCAAACGACAATAGGGACGGACTTCGCAAGCCCGCCCCTATATTCTGATTGCCGATTACTGTCCGTTTAATGCTATAGGTTGAACTGCGGCTCCATGTAGTCGTCAACCTTGTTGTAAATCTGTACGCGCGAGCGTTGGGTGTCCGCGACTATAAGCCGGGAATTTACAGCGTCGAAGGTTACGCCGGTGGGAAATGCGAAGCGCCACTCCGGTTCAAGCGAATACACTCTGCGGCGCGCCTTGAAGACATCCGGGTTGGCGTCCACCTGAATCTGGTGTCCTTTCGCCATTTGCTGCGCATCGCCGATTAGGCTGGCGATGAATCTGCCGTCCGAGGCGAATACCTGCACACGGTTATTGCCCCAGTCGCAGACATACACATCGCCCTCAGGGTCAACTGCGACATCGCTGGGACGATTCAACTGCCCTCTGCCCTTGCCGTAACTGCCAAAAGACATGACGAAATCGCCGAATGCGTCGAACTTCAGCACACGATGGTTCTTGTGGTCGGCGACATAGACGCAGCCCTCACTATCGGCTGTAATCCCCCAGGGGGAATTCAGCTCTCCGTGTCCATCGCCGAACGTTCCGAACCGCGAAATGTATTCGCCATGCTTCGTAAATCTGCGAACAGTGTGGTTCAGGCTGTCCACGACATATAGATCGTCATCCGGGTCGAATGCTATTCCTGAGGCGCGATTGAATTGCTCGTCACATTGCGTGCTCCAATTCCTAAGGAAATCGCCAAACTTAGTAAATACTGAGATTCGATTCATCCATTCATCGGCAATATAGATGTTCCCTTCGGAATCAATGGCAATGCCAACCGGCCAAATCAGTTCACCATCTCCGTCACCGTACTTGCTGAAAGTACCGAGGTACTCTTCGCTACCGGGTATAGTCGGCATGACGAAGGAACAGACTTCGGCGTAGAGCGCCGCCTTGTTCCAGGGCACATCAAGAATCTCTTCAAACTGACGGTTAAGCACATATACCGTATCGCCTGAGCCACAGGCAGAAGCGATGGGTTGGGGCATCTCCAAGCCGCCCACCGCATGGCTGAAATCAAAAACGCGTCCCGCCGATACCGTTGTAAGCATTTCTGCCCCCCAATTATGACTAAATGCCCAAGGGACCCACGCATGCTGGTATGACCAGCGATCTCAGCGATCTGGTTTGGACGTTCTTCTAGGCCTCACCTCCTCTCATAGACACTACGACCTGCACTCGAGGGCGGAATGATGAAAAATCACCCGTGAGTGCAGGTCTCTATATTTCTTTCAGGTGCGCACCGTACTATTTGCCTCGCGGTTCTGAGGCGGCAGAAATCCGGTGCGCGGTCTGGCAGCGAATTTCTACAGGTTGAACTGCGCCTCCATGTAGCCACTGACCTTGGTGTATATCTGGAGGCGTCCGCGCTGGGTGTCGGTAACGAGCAGGCGCGACTTCGCCCTATCGAATGTGATGCCGGTGGGCATTGCGAAGCGCCACTCCGGTTCGAGGGTATAGACGCGGCGGCGCGCCTTGATGACGTCGATGTTCGCGTCCACCTGTTCCTGGTGCCACTTGGCGAGCTGTTGCGCGTCCCCAAGAAGGCTGGCGATGAAGCCGCCGTCCGGAGCGAATACCTGCACGCGGTTGTTGCCCCAGTCGCACGCATACACATCACCGTCGGGGTCAACCGCTACGGCGCTGGGACGGTTGAGCTGTCCCCTGCCCTTGCCGTAGCTGCCGAAAGACGCGACGTAGTTGCCATCGGCGTCGAACTTCTGGATGCGGTGGTTCTTGTGGTCGGCGATATAGACATTGTCATCGTCGTCGCAGGTAATGCCCCACGGCGTGTCAAATTCGCCTTCGCCGTCACCATGGCTGCCGAACTGCGCGATGTACTCGCCGTCTTTGGTGAACTTCTGCACACGGTGGTTCATGCTGTCAACGACATAGACGACACCGCCGGAATCGAGCGCGATGCCAGACGGCTTGCTGAGTTCGCCATCTCCGCTGCCTCCTGATCCCCAAACCTTGAGTAGTTCGCCATCCTTGTTGAAGACGGATACCCTGTTCATCCACTCGTCTGTGACGTACATATTCTCTTCGGGGTCGAGCGCGATTCCGCTGGGCCAGATAAGCTCGCCCTCTCCATCGCCGTACTTGCTGAAACGCCCCAGGAACTCCTCTTCGCCAGCGGTCTGCGTTATGGTAAACCTGTTGACCTGGGCTGATGTGGCAGCCTTGTTCCATGGCACGTCCAGAATCTGCTCGTACTGGCGACTCAACACGTACACCGTGTCGCCCTCTCCGGCGACGACTCCGATGGGCTGGGGCATGTAGAGCCCGCCTACCGCGTGACTGAAGTCGTAAGTGCGTCCCTTCGCTACTGTGGTCAGCATGTTTTGTCCTCTTTCCTGGTGAAGTCAAGGCAAACCCGCCTCATCAACCCCGTTCGACCCCGTCCGCATTCCTGCGCTCGCAAGAATGCGTCCTTGCCTTCACCCTAGCCCTCTCCCATTGTGAGAGGGAACGAAACGTAGGGGCGATTTCACCCCCATTCTAACCTTCCCCCATCAAGGGGGAAGGGACTCTTATGAAAGTTACGATTTAGTTGGCGATGAAGCCGAGCTTCTCGAATTGACCGCCGACGATTTCATTGGAGTCCATCTTCATCCAGTCCTCGACGAGGGTGGAATAGACGCTTCGGAAATCGACATTGGGAACGACATCGCCCTGCTCAAGGTCTTCGGGGCGGAGCGATGGGTACTCGCCATACTGCCCGCCGTTCACATTGTCGCCGATGACCATGACCGCGCCCGCCGCACCGTGGTCGGTGCCGGAGCCGTTGTCGTGCGTGCGGCGTCCGAACTCGGAGAAGAGCAGCATCACGACATTGTCGGATGCATCGTGGGCGCGCAGGTCGTCGAAGAAGTCGTTGATGGCGGTGGATAGGTCATCCCACAGGCCGGCGAGCATATTGGGCTGACCAGCATGGGAGTCGAAGCTGCCGTGGTCGCAGTAGAAGACGCGCGAGCCAAGCCCTGCCATATGAACCTGAGCGATGCCCTTGAGCTTCTTGGCGAGCGTGGTATCGGCGTACTCGATGTCGGAGGAGTAGCGCTCCGGCGCGACCTTGAGGATGTCGGCGCCCTGAAGCGCGTCCAATCCGGTCTGCCCGAGGAACTCCATGACGGGACCTCTTCCGATTGCCTGACCGTAGAGGCGCGAGAACCTGTTCAGAATCTTCTGGCGCTGCTCTTCGGCGCTGATGCCGGGCATCAGGCCGTAGTTGTTCAAGTCTTCAACGCAGGCGACGGGAACGCCGGGAACCGCCATCGCGCGGAACATGCTGGGGCCGAAGCTGACTCCGGTTACAACATTCTCCTTGTTGGGGTCAATGTTCTGGATGACCTTGCCCAACCAACCTTCCGTGCCAACGTCGTCCGGCTCGCAGGTGTGCCAGATGTCCATTGAGCGGAAGTGCGAGCGCGGCGAGTTCTCGTAGCCCACACCATGCACAATGGCTACATTGCCCTGCTGGTACAGGTCGCGTATAGCGCCCATCTGCGGGTGCAGACCGATCTCGTCGTCGAGGTGCAGTACCTGCTCCTGCGGGATGCCGACAGTGGGGCGATTGTCGTAGTAGATTTCGTTGTTGTACGGAATCACCGTATTGAGGTAGTCGTTGCCGCCCGAAAGCTGCACAACTACCACGACAGGGTCTTTCTGCGCTGTGGTCATCTCAATTTCCCCCCTAGTTTCTTATTCTTATATGTATGTGTCTGGCAAACGGGGTTTTCACCCCCACCCTAGCCCTCTCCCATTCAAGGGGGAGGGGACTTTGTTATGCGTACTGGTAGTCTCGGAGCGAGACGATGAGCTGGAGCATTTCGCTGACCCGCATCGTGGAGAATTCGACATCTTCATCCGTTGTCCACTTCAGGTTGCCGTCTATGTCTGCGTGGTCGATTAGCTCCTGACGTGTCGCGGGGGCAAGGTCCAGGGGACCCATCAAATCGAGACAGGTGTCCACGAACTCACCGGTCGAGATGTCGCCCGCGTCCTGAAGCCTGCCGACTATGGATTGAACGCCCGGCAGCGATGTATCTCCTACGAGGTCGGCGACGAAGTTGATGCGGCGCATGAGCGAGCCGCTGTTAATCCACTCACGGCCGGTATGCCAGCCCTCGACGCTGGGCGGGTTCAGCACTTCCTGTCCCATGTAGCCCATTTGCCTGCCGAGATTGCCGATGCCGGGCGCGGGGAACTCGTGGCCGCCTACGAAGCGGAGTGTGTTCACTACCACCTCGACCGGACTCTTGATCCGGCTGAAGCGCGCTTCCTTGAAGAAGTCGGAGTTGAACAGCACGCGCAGGACAGCCGTCATATCGTACTCGGAATCGACGAATGCGTCCGAAAGCGTCTTGATAGCGTCCGGATCTACCGGAGGTACATTCTGCCATGCCGGAACCTGCGCCTCGTCCGCCACGAAGAAGTTGTACAGGTGGCGTGCGATGAAGCGGGGTGTCGCGGGCTGCTGACAGATAATGTCGATTATGTCTTCGCCGTTGAAGTTGCCGGTGTAGCCGAGGAAGGACTTTTCGCCTTCGTCATGGTCGTCTTCGCGATACTCGAAATACCAGTCGAAGCGTCCCATCGGGAAGCGCGGCAGCTTCGGCGTAATCGTCCAGCCAGTGAAGGCGCGAGAACACTCGAAGACATCATCTTCGGTGTAGTTGCCTTGCCCCATGCTGAAAAGCTCAAGAAGCTCGCGTCCCCAGTTCTCGTTTGGAGCATCCGCGTGGTTCTCGTTATTATCCAGCCAGTAGATCATCGCGGGATCCTGAGCAATCGCCATCAGGATGTCCTTGTAGTTGCCCATGCCCTTCTCGCGGAGCATGTCAATCATGTCAAGGATTTCGTCCCAGTGGTCAACCTTCGAGACGCCTGTGGCGAAGATTCCGTGCCAGAAGACTGCCATCTTCTCTTGCAGCGGAGCGTTCGTGTTAATCATGTGGTAGAGCCAGGTGGCATGTCCCGTGCCTTGAATGGTGCCGGGCTTCCAGGACCAGGGATGGTAGCGAAGCAATTCAAACCTGTCCACCGGCTCCTGCGCTTCAGGATGGAGCAGTTCTTCAACCGTCGCTTCGTAGCCTTGAGCGACATACCGCTCCAGCTGATCGCGAGTCGCCCCGAACCCGGCGCGTCGCATCAGATGCGCCATCAATGCAACATCGTCTTTATGTGCCATTACGCTTCCTCCTGCCTGAATTGAGTCCATACTTAAGAGCGATTCAATATACGCTAAACTATGCCGCTGCCAGTCTAAATGCGCTTAATTTATTATCCCACTATCTCAGTGTCAGTATATGAAGCAGGGAGCATTGTGTCAAACCCTTTTTCCCACCTAACCGCCCTTTCCTGTACGCCAATTTCAGCGTCTTGTATAATCCTTACGCACACAGATGCAAGAGGCTATGGAGGTGTGGCAAATGGCTGAATCAGAGCGAAGTCTGGAAGGTAAAGTCGCCGTAATCACCGGCGCAAGCAGAGGCATTGGGCGCGCAATTGCAATCGGATACGCGGCGGAAGGCGCTTCGATTTGCTGCGCTGCCCGCACGATCGCCGAAATCGAGCAGGTAGTAGAAGAAATCAAGAGCGCAGGCGGTAACGCCATCACTGTGCAGACCGACGTGACGAACTACGACGATGTAGAGCGAATGAACAAGGCTGCCGCAGATGCCTTCGGAGGCATTGACATAGTGGTAATAAATGCCGGTGGCAATATCGGGGCGGGGCCAATCGCCGAAAGTGACCCGGAAGGCTGGACGGCGACCATTGACCTCAACCTGAAGGGCGCATACTACACCGCCAGGAGCGCCATTCCATACCTCAAGGAGCGTGGCGGCGGCAAGATGATCACTATCGGCTCAGGCATCGGGCACAACGGCCGCCCAAACACCTCGGCATACGCTTGCGCCAAGGCCGGTTCTTGGATGCTTACGCGTGTGCTCGCCCAGGAACTGTGGGAGTACAACATCAGCGTCAACGAACTGGTGCCGGGCCCCGTCCTGACGCCCGGCGCAATCGCCTCATGGGAGCGTGAAGGGCAAGGCGTCAACACAATCACCAGCGAGTGGGTGAAGGAAGCGGAAGATGTCGTCCCGATGGCGCTATTCCTCGCCACCCAGCCGGAGAAAGGCCCCACATCGCAGAGCTTCAGCATGATGCGGCGGGATACCTAGCGGGTAGGTGTCAGGAGTGGAGTTGCCACTGATGCGCGGGATAAGTCACCTCCATCTCTGGTTTTCGCAGGGGATGGCTCTTACCCATCGAGGGCTGAGAGGGGTAGATATTTGATTAACGGCGCTTCAGCAGTTTTCCCTTGTCTTCCGAATGAAGTGAGGAATCTACACTCGCTGACTATAAACAGCCTTGTCTTACCACAAGACTTTTGGATTCTTCACCCCGCTGCGCTGCGTTCGGAATTGTAAATGTTGATTAGGTTCTGTTGACATTTCGCCGACGACTTTAGTTTCGTTTGTCATTTCGAGCGGAGCGAGAAATCTTAGGTTTGCATGCAACGATTTCAGATTCCTCACTGCGTTCGGAATGACAAGGGGAGGGCGTTCGGAATGACAAGGGGAGGGCGTTCGGATTGGCAGGTGAGAGGGCGTTCGGATTGACAAGGGGAGGGCGTTCGGATTGACAGGTGAGAGGGCTTTTCGAGCTTGAAATGACTTGTGCGTCAAATGTCAACACACCCTAATTCGCTGACAGAATGAGCGGCTTTGTAATCATTTAACTATTTACCTACTGCCCTTGTCAGCCATTGAGGGGCAAGGGATTATCGCAATCGTCTGGGCATTCTCTACACGCGCGGATAATTCAGTAGGGTAATCCCTCAACGGCACTGGATTCCCGCATTCGCGGGAATGACGGATTGAAAATCAGCGTGTATCGAGGTTACCTCGTCTTGATATTCGTTGACGGCGTGGTTCTAGGCACTCATAATTGTGCCTAACAGATGCGAGGCGTGTGCCTCCACTTCAGTATATCTAAGGAGTTTCGTTTATGAATTTCTTTCGTAATAGGAAGAAATGCCTATCGTGGCTGTTGCCTGCAGCGGCAATTGCGGCAATTGGAGCAATAGCATGTTCTAGCCCCGCGCCAGTTCAGCAGCCGGCTCAGGCGCAGCCAGCGCCCGCAGCGGTAGCGCCCGCGCCACAACCGGCACAGGCGCCCGCGCAGCCAGCTATGCCTGCTGCACCCGCTCCCGCAGCGCCCGCGGCACCGGCAATGGTCCAGGCCTTGCCGACGCCTCAGGCACCACAACTTGCGCCAGTACCACAGACGCAGACGCGCCAGCCGGCAATGATGATGTCGTCCGACGAAGCGCAGCCCGGCGGGACGCTCCGAATCGTGGCATCGGGAAGCATCCAGTCGTTTGACCCGTTGTGGACTACTGCTTCCGGCACGGGCAACGTGTCGAATACCATTCTTGAAGGGTTGTTCGAGTACACAAGCGACTATGGTATCGGCCCGTTGATTGTCGAAAGCTGGGAGAGCAGCGATGACAATCTGTCGTGGACATTCAAGATACGCGACGGCGTCAAGTTCCACGATGGAACACCGTTGACAACTGAGCAGGTTCGGGGAACGCTGAACCGCCAGAAGGACAGAGCGCCCATTCTGCGGCTTGTCCGCAACGAGTTTGGCGCAGGCGATGGAGAGTTCGATGAGTTCTTCTCGATTGTTGACGACATGCATTTCAGCCTTAATCTCAAAGAGGGAACCGGACTTGTCATAGACGCGATTGGCCCGCAGGGCTTCGGTCCCCGTCTCGTAACTGCCGACTGGTACGACAATTACACGGCTAACGAATCGGCTGAAGGTCCACCAAACGGCACGGGCCCGTTCAAGTTCGAGGAATGGCTGCCGGGAGACCGCTGGAGTGCGGTGCGCTATGATGATTACAGCCCGCATCCCAGCCCTGCCAACGGCACATCGGGTGGTCATACCGCCTGGGTGGACAGGATGGTCTATATCGAGGTTCCTGACCAGACGACCCGTGTGGCGGCGCTTCAGACACGCGAAGTCCACATAGTTCAGGAGTTCCCCGCAGAGTTGCTTTCTCGACTCGAAGCAGACCCTGAAGTTGCCCTCTACGACAACCCTCCGTTCAGGCTGCTGGGCCACTTCAACCATGTGCGCCCGCCATTCGACAACAAGCTCGCACGGCAGGCGATGATCAAGGCATACGACAACCAGAAGGCATTGACTCTGGCGACCGGCGACCCGGCGTTCACGCGCCTATGCCCGTCGCTGCTCCAGTGCGGCACGAAGTGGGAAACCACTGCCGGCTCGGATGGATTCTACTACTCACAGAATCTTGAAGAAGCGAAGCAGCTTCTGGAAGAGGCGGGCGTTACCGGCGCGCATGTGCGCCTGATGGACCCAGCCGACAGGCAGCCGGCTCACGCAGCCGCGCAGGTCAGCCGCGAAGTATTGACCGCGCTCGGCTTCGATGTGGACTTCCAGGTGATGGACTGGGCTACGATGGTCGCACAGCGCGCCCGCCCCGACGACTGGGAGTTCTTCCATACGTGGAGCGGCGTTACAGTGCGGTCGGGACCCGTCGGACACCTGCTCTTCTCCGAGCTTCAGTACGACGCCTGGTTCAACAACTATCAGGACACGACCGGAATGCAGCGGGAAATCTACTCCAGGCTGGCGCGCGCCACCACGGAAGAGGAGCAGATCGCTCTGAACGACGAGTTCCACATGCACTTCTACGAGGACGCGATATTCCTTCAGATTGGCGAGTTCTTCAGCCGCTGGGCAGCCAGCACGAATGTCCAGGGAATCGTGAACGGCGGTTCGGCGCAGCAGAAGCCATTCGACAAGTGGCTGGTCAACTAGCTACGCCATCGGTCATATAGCCGTATGGCGTAAGCGCAGCATCTAGCGATAAATACGGCGGGGGCAGATTAAAACCTGCCCCCTTCGTGTATAGTGGACTGACCCGGACACCTCAAATCCTAAAACCGAGTTCTACGATGAAGGAGTTTAACTAGGCGGATGTTGCGCTACACACTGGTTCGCATAGTGTCCGCCATACCCGTAATTGCGGTTGTGGGTGTAATCACATTCTCCATAATCCACATCGCGCCCGGCGATCCCGCTGCCATTATCGGGGGAGACGAAGCCACAGTCGAAGACCTGGAACGCATCCGACAGCAGCTTGGCACGGACCAGCCCATCCATATACAGTTTGTGAGATGGATTTCGCGGCTCGCGCAGGGCGACCTCGGGACTTCGATATTCTCCAAGAAGTCCATAACATCGCTGATGGCTCCGCGCTTGCAGCCGACGCTTTCCTTGGGCATCCAAGTCGTAGTCCTCTCAACACTGCTTGGGGTAACGATAGGCGTGGCGTCCGCCTGGAAAGCGGGGACTGCCGTCGATCGGGGTTTTATGTTCTTCGCGGTGCTTGGATTCTCCGCGCCCGGCTTCTGGCTGGCGTTTATCCTGATATGGGTGTTCGCCGTAAATCTGGGGTGGTTCCCCGCGCTCGGCTATCGACCAATTGGCGACGGACTCTTCTCGCACCTGCACAGCATGTTTCTGCCCGTAGCGGTCAACAGCATTCTGTCGTCGGCGTTCATATCGAGAATTACCCGCTCGGCGATGCTTGATGTGCTGCGTGAGGACTATGTGCGTACCGCGCGCGCCAAGGGGTTGCGGGAACTGGCGGTGTACATGCGGCATGCCTTCCGTCCCGCGTCCATTCCTGTGGTAACAGTCATCGGCGCTTCACTGGCAAGTCTAGCGACAGGATTCGTGGTTACGGAGTCTATCTTCGCCATACCGGGACTCGGTAGAATGCTGATTGAGGCGATCATCAGGCGCGACTTCCCCATAATTCAGGCGATGATGATGGTCGTGGCGACCGCCTATGTGATGATAAATCTCGTAATCGACATCTTCTACGCCTACCTCGACCCGAGGATTCGATACTAATGGATACGCAGCAGGAACAGCCTTCAATTAGGCTTGCCCCCAGCACCGGAGCGCGCATTCGACGCGCGTTCGACGCGTTCGTGCTAATCACCCGAAGCAACCCTAACGTGTTGATTGGCGTGGTGATACTGACGGCAATCCTGCTGATGACGGCGTTCTCACCAATCATCGTGCGCTCGGATTATACCGAGACAACGACCGACTTGAGGCTGCCTCCGTCATCGGAGCACTGGTTCGGCACCGACGCATTTGGCAGGGACGTGTTCGACAGGGTGATTGCGGGCAGTCGAGTTTCGCTCTATGTCGGCTTTGCGGTAACCATCATCTCTGTGGTTCTAGGGCTTGTCATTGCGCTGTTCGCAGGGTATTTCCGAATACTGGATCATATCCTAATGCGTTTCGTGGACGGGCTGCTCGCGTTCCCTACCATACTGCTCGCCCTCGCGCTCATCGCGCTGCTTGGCGGCAGCGTGAACAATGTCATCATCGCGCTGTCGGTAACGGGAACGGCGAGCAAGGTGCGCCTTGTCAGGGGGCAGGTGTTGAGCCTGCGCGAGGAGCAGTTTGTGGAAGCCGCGAGGTCTATCGGCGCTCCGGTGTGGCGCATCTTGTTCCTGCACATCGCGCCGAACACGATTGGCGTTGTGCTGGTGCAGGCGACTTTCACGCTGGCGACTGCGATTCTTGCCGAAGCGAGCCTGAGCTTCCTTGGAGCGGGCGTGCCGGAGTTCATTCCCACTTGGGGCAACATCGTCGCTACCGGCAAGGGATATGTGCAGGTCGCATTCTGGATTTCGTTCTTCCCCGGCGTGTTCCTGACGCTTACTGTGCTCGCGGTGGTCTTGATAGGGGATGCGCTGCGCGATTACCTTGACCCGCGCCTGAGGGGGCAGTTCCTCTAGGCAGTTTCTGCGGCGGCAGCGCGCTTAATGGCGTCCAGGCTGCTCCACTCGATGGCAAGCCCAAACTTTCTGCCGAAGGTTCGCGCCACCACCGGCAGTACATCAGACACATCAATCTCACGCCCCAATTCCTGCGCCATCGAGGTAACCTGCGCACCGGGCATGCCGCACGGAACGATGTGATCGAAGTACGACAGGTCCGGGCTCACATTGAGCGCGAAGCCATGCATTGTTACATGGCGACTCACGCGCACGCCGATGGCTGCAATTTTCGCGTCGTCCACCCAGACGCCGGTTGGCTTGCCTTCGGTGTGAGCGTGGATTCCGTATTCGGCGAGGGCGGCGACAAGCGTCCGCTCAAGCGTCTCCACGTAGTCGCGCACACCGCCACCCCAGCGACGAAGATTCACTATGGGATAGCCAACAAGCTGCCCGGGGCCGTGGTATGTCGTTTCACCGCCTCTGTCGGTGATATGCGTTTCGGCATTCAGGCGCTTGAGCATATCAGAAGAGGCGAGAATGTCCGATTGCTTGCCTCTGCGTCCCAGCGTATAGACGTGCGGGTGCTGCAATAGAAGCAACAGGTTGGGGAGTTCGCCGGCGACGACTTGGGCATGCAGGCGGCGCTGCAATTCGTAGGCGGCTCGATAGTCCATGACTTCCAGAGGCAGGACGCGGCAGGTATTCATAGGGAGATATGCCTAGTATATCCCCGTGTCGTCGCCTATCGCTTCGAGGCGGCGCTTGACGGCGTTGGAGAACGCTGATGCTTCCGCGCCGTCCATGATGCGGTGGTCGAAGGTGAGGCAGATGTTCATCAGGGAGCGAATGCCGATTGCGTCTCCGATTACTACGGGGCGCTTTACGATCGCTTCTGTGGTGAGTATTGCGGCTTGCGGATGGTTGATGATGGGCTGTGAGGCGATGGAGCCGAGCGCGCCGGTGTTGTTCAGGGTGAATGTGCCAGATTGCACGTCTTTGACGCCGAGCTTGCCCTGCCGGGCGCGCGCGGTCAGGTCGGCGGCGCGCTTCGCTATGCCCGCGATGCTCAGGGTGTCTGCGTCTCGTAGCACGGGCACTACCAGACCGTCGGGAGCAGCCACCGCTATGCCGATGTTGATGCGCTTCTTCAGGATGATGGCATCCTCGCCCCACGACGAGTTGAGCAGGGGGTTCTCGCGCAGGGATTCGGCGACAGCCTTGATGACGAAGTGCATGTATGTGAGGTTGATGCCCTCGCGCCGCATGAATTCGTCCTTCAGAGATTCGCGGCGGCGGACCAGCCCGCTTACATCGACTTCAGTGATAGACCAAGCGGTCGGAATCTCGGATGCGCTGCGCTTCATGTTGGCGGCAATCATCCGGCGCACGGGGGACAGCGGCAGCCGTTCCTCGTCCGACTCGTCTGTGCCGTCAGATTGCGCCGCAATAGGAGGAACGGGCGCAGCGGCAACTACAGTCGGCTCTCCCTGCGCCTCAATGTACGCGAGCACGTCCTTGCGGGTTACCCGACCGTTGATGCCAGTGCCATCGACCTGCTCCAAGTCTATGCCGTGTTCATCCGCAAGTCGTTGCACCGCCGGAGAATAGCGCCTGCGGCGAGTACCGCCATGCGGAGATGCTGACGCCGACTCGCTCTGAGAAGCGGGAATGACCACATTGCCAGAGCCGGTAGGACCGACGGGCGCGACATCCTTCAGAAGGACGCCAATGCGGTCGGCCGCTCGCGGCAGTTCGGATGCCGTAGGAGGCGATTCGACCGGCGCGGCAGGCTCAATGGCATCTGATGTCTGAATGGACGCGATGGGCGCGCCCATCGGCAAAGTCTGACCCTCTTCGGCAAGGAGTTCGGTGACGACACCGGCGACGGGAGACGGGACTTCCATGCTCACCTTGTCGGTCAGCACTTCGACTAGGGGGTCGTACCGCTCGACACTGTCGCCCACCTGCTTGAGCCACTGGACGATGGTGCCTTCGGTAACGGATTCGCCGACCTGCGGCAACTCGATTATCATAGTTTTACCTGCGAGAGTTATCAATCGTCAGTAATCAGTTTTCAGTAGTGTCCTGTTGACACTTTGTCGATGACTTTAGTCTCGTTTGTCATTTCGAGCGAAGCGAGAAATCTAAAGTTGGGAGCATGCTTTCGTGCAACGATTTGAGCAACTGTGTTGTATTAAGCCGGTGTTCGGTGGCTTGGAGAATGATTTGCGTTCCAGGGTCTTCCGTCCCTGAGCATGGCATTGAGTATCGTCAGCAACTTCCGCATTGACG
>DAOUKP010000003.1:0-86315 GCA_034421195.1 Dehalococcoidia bacterium | reverse complement strand
CGTCAATGCGGAAGTTGCTGACGATACTCAATGCCATGCTCAGGGACGGAAGACCCTGGAACGCAAATCATTCTCCAAGCCACCGAACACCGGCTTAATACAACACAGTTGCTGAAATCGTTGCATGCAAGCTTGTTTCCGACTTTAGATTTCTCGCTCCGCTCGAAATGACAGGGATACATTGCATTTATGAAATCATCTCGATTGTAGGCAAATCGTGCTTCGCACTTCCATCTTATAGATAATAGAAATGAGCGCGGCGATTGTGCAAGTCCGAATTGTGCCTGAGTTATGCCGATCCCTGTTTCATAGGAACGACTGATGCGAGCACCACCACAGGCTGAGATTATGATCAATTCGGTAGCGTTTCCTTTTAGATGGTGAAGTTCCTTCCCCCTTGATGGGGGAAGGTTAGGATGGGGGTGAAATCTCTGTTCGTCCACCTGTATGGAAACGCTACCGATCAATCCAGCGTAGTTGTGCGTAAAGTCAGAACAATCTAACATGGACGGGCTGACAAATGTAAAGCTAACATCGATTAACAGGATAGAGGAAAAACGAATGAGTACATCAGGTTCGGGAATGGTGAGCGGAAGCGAGCTTATTGGCAGGGCGCTGGCGCTCGAAGGCGTGAAGAACGTATTCACGATTGCGGGCGACCATGTGTTGCCCGCGCTGGACAGCATGGCGGACATGGGCTTCCGGTTCGTGGACACGCGGCACGAGCAGGCGGCGGCGCACATGGCTGACGCATGGGGCCGCATCACGGGCGAGCCGGGCGTTGCTATGTACACGACGCCGGGCTTTTCCAATGCTATACCGGGACTGGCGAACGCGATGCACTCGGAAAGTCCCCTACTCTCGATAAGCGGCTCGGCGGAACTCAGCGAGCTAGGGCGCGGCGCGATGCAAGAGATAGACCAGGTGGGCATGGCGCGCCCTGTCACGAAGGGCGCGTGGATGGTTACGGACACACGGCGCATTCCGGACATGATAGCGCACGCACTACGGGTGGCGTACAGCGGGCGGCGGGGGCCGGTGCATCTGACGATTCCGGTGGACATACAGCAGAATGTTGTGAGCGAAGACGAGGTGGCGTTCTACGAGCCGGGAGAGTACAGGGGCATAGGCGCGGCGCAGGCATCGCAGGCCGACATCGAGCAGGCGGTGGAGATACTGCGAGATGCTAAGCGGCCTCTCATCGTGGCGGGAAGTGCGGCATCATACGCGCGCGCAGGCGAGGCGCTGCAAGAGTTCATCGAGACGACGCGGCTGCCGCTGCTCACGGAGGGGGACGCGCGGGGGATGGTGTCAGACGAGCATCCATATTGTTTGGGGTTCTTCGACCAGGGGTTGAGCCAGACGGCACGTAAGATTCGTGAGGCGGATGTGGTGATGATGCTGGGACGCAAGCAGGATCTGATTATCGGCTACGCGATGTCACCGACTATCGCGCCGGACGCGAAGATCATACAGGTTGACCCGTCGGAGGCGGAGATTGGGCGCAACCGTGGTGTTGCGGTAGGAATCGCGGGCGATGTGGAAGCGACGATGCGGCAGATGACAGCTGAGGCGTCGAAACATTCATGGCAAGAACTGGAGTGGATTAGCGAACTGCGCGCTGAAGGGATGGCATGGCGGGGGCATCTGGAGTCGCTGGCGGCGGCAGAAGTGCCGATGCATGCGATGTTCGTGCATCGGACTGTGATGCAGATGCTCCAACCCGACGACTACCTTGTGTTCGACGGCGGCGACTACTGCCACTTCGGGCGAGCATACCTGCCGGCGCGGATGCCGAGGAGCTGGCTGTATGTTACGCCGTCCGGGATGCTTGGGCATACTTTCCCGACCGCATTGGCTGCCAAGCTGGCACACCCTGAGCGGCGCGTGATCGCGTTCAGCGGCGACGGCGCATTCGGCTTCAACGGCATCGAGTTCGACACGGCGGTGAGACATAATCTGCCTATCGTGTGCGTGATGGGCAATGACTCGGCATGGGGCATAGACCGGCAGATTCAGCTCGGGGTGTATGGCAAGCCGGTTGCTACGGACCTGCTGCCCACGCGCTACGACCAAGTTGTGCGCGGACTTGGCGGACACGGCGAGGTGGTGGAGAACCCGGAGGAGCTGCATCCTGCCCTCGAACGCTGCCTGAAGCTGGAGCGTCCTGCGCTCATCAATGTGCAGGTGCAGCGGGCAGTGAGTCCGCGCGGGCAGGCGGCCATCAATCGGTGGAAGAGCCACACGCTGGAGGCGTTTTAGAGGAAATGACATCGATGGACAAGATGGAGTTGCCGGCTAGCTATGACAAGTTGAGACACTTATGACGTCTAATTTACAACTCAGCGTTGTTGACCAGTCGCCTGTGCGTAAGGGCGGGACGGCGCGTGACGCGCTGACGGAGACGATAAGGCTCGCGCAGGCGGTGGAGCGGATGGGATATCGGCGTTTCTGGGTGGCGGAGCACCATAACCTTGCGAATTTCGCTGGGACAAGCCCGGAGATTCTGATCGGTCAGATTGCGGCGCAGACTGAGCGAATTCGCGTGGGCAGCGGCGGGGTGATGCTGCCGCATTACAGTGCGTTCAAGGTGGCGGAGGTGTTCCGCATGCTGGAGACGCTGTTTCCGGGGCGCATAGACCTGGGCATAGGGCGCGCGCCGGGCAGCGACCAGATTACGGCGGCTGCGCTGTCGTATCCTCGTCCGCAGTTGGATGTGCGGCACTATCCCATCGTCGTGCGCGACTTGCTGAACTTCCTGAACGACACGGTGGACGATGAGCACCCGTTCGCTTCGCTGCACGCGGGGCCCGGAGAATCCACCGCGCCGGATGTGTGGCTGCTTGGCTCGCGGGCGGACAGCGCGGCGATGGCTGCGGAGATGGGTCTGCCCTTCAGCTTCGCGCACTTCTTCGGGCTGGCAACTGAGCATGGGCCTGCCATCGCCGAGATGTACAGGCAGAACTTCCAGCCGTCGGAGTACCTGTCGGAGCCGAAGGTGAATGTGGCGTTCCAGGTGCTGTGCGCTGAGACAGACGAAGACGCGCAGCGTATCGCGTCCAGCCGCAACTTGTCGCGGGTGCGTTCGGTGCAGAACCAGCGCGAGGGCGTTCCGTCAATCGAAGAGGCGCTTGCTTACGAGTACCGTCCTGACGAGTGGGCGTATCTGTCGAAGATGAAGGAAAGCTACATAGACGGCACGCCGGACTATGTACGCGACAAGATCGAGGAACTCGCGGACTCTTACGCGACGGACGACATCGGCATCGTAACGATATGCTACGATTTCGCGGACCGGGTGCGGTCGTATGAACTGGTGGCGGAGGTGTTTGGGATGGAGGGGCCTAACATCGATGGACAGGATGGGTAGGATGTCTCGCCGATGAGCACGCTGACCGACAGGACAGATACGATGGCGGCTATCGAGGCGATGGCTGAGCGGCTGCGCGACGAGTACGGCGCGGAGGCGGTGATTCTATATGGATCGAGGGCGGATGGAAGCGCAAGACCGGACAGCGATGTTGACCTGCTGATAATCAGGTCGCGGGCGTCTAGTGGCATTGAGCGCTTCAATGAAGTACGTGCCGCGTTGTCCGACCTGGAGGACGGATTAAGACTGGATACGCGCACTTACACGCCAGCTCAAGTGGAAAGTACACTCGCAAGAGGCGACCATTTCGTACAGGACATCATATTGCAGGGGAAGGTGCTTCACGCCGGTGAAGACTTTGCCAGGTACATCGATTTAGCGGAGAAGAGCTACAGCATGAATCCTGAAGACTCGGAGTATCCGGAAGATTGGATTGAAGTGGCCGAAGAAGACATAGAGATGTTTACGATACTGCTAGAGAGTGGGCATCCTAGAGGCGCTGGATACAACCTGCAGCAGGCGGTTGAGAAGTTCTTCAAGGCGTATCTGATACGGCAAGGCTGGAGACTAAAGAGGACGCACGACTTGGTTGAACTTCTGGATGATGCTTTGCAGTATGACTCCGATCTGGAAGAGTTCCGCTCAGTGTGCAAGCTGGTGACAAATTACGCCCTGGTAGGACGATATCCCGGATCGCGGGATTCTGATCTGCCAGTGATGAATGATGAGAATGTGCGAGCCGCGCTTGCAGAGATTTCGCCACTGATTGAGCGGCTGAGGGCGGGGAGCGAGAGAGTTGAGATCGGTGGACAGGACGGGTAGGATAACTCCCCCCATAACCCTCCCCCAGAGAGGGAGGGGATGAGAGGATTTGGATATTTGAGGAGGCTCCAATGCGCTGGGTGAGATACGAGGGCGAGAATGGTGCGGTGTTCGGTATTGTGGAGGGCGATGCGGTCGAAGAGGTGAGCGGAAGCCCGTTCGACGGCTACGAGCGCACGGGCAAGCGGCAGCCTCTTGCCGATGTGAAGCTGCTGATTCCGTTCGAGCCGAAGACTTTCTATGCGGCGGGTGTGAACTACGAGGAGCATGTGCGCGAGGCGGCTGCTCTGCTGGGACGAGAGCCGGACATTCCGCAGAAGCCGGACATCGGCTATCGAGCGAACAACGCGCTCATCGCGCATGGCGAGCCTATCGTGAAGCCTGCCGACTCTACCGAACGCTTTCAGTATGAGGGCGAGCTTGTGGTGGTCATCGGCAAGGAGGCGAAGCACTTGTCGGAGGATGACGCGCTGTCGTGCGTGCTTGGCTATACGATCGGCAACGACGTTAGCGAGCGCACGTGGCAGGCGGGCGACCGCACACTGTGGCGCGCCAAGAACAGCGACACTTTCAAGCCGATGGGCCCCTGGATAGAGACCAATGTTGACCTCGACTCGCTGCGGACGACGGTGCGGCTGAACGGTGAGGTCGTATCCGATTTCGCGACGAACAATATGGTGTTCGGCGTGGAGACTTACATCAGCGCGATGACACGCTACCTGACGCTTTATCCTGGCGACATGATATGGATGGGCACGGACGGCGCAACAGATAACATGAAGCCGGGCGATGTGTGCGATGTGGAGATAAGTGGGATTGGCACGTTAACCAACCCCATAGTCAGCGAAGACTAACATTGATGAACAGGATTTTCTTCCTGATGGAGGGCAATTATTATGGCGACGATAAACTCGGTGCTGGGGCCAATGGACACGGCGGACTTGGGGTTCACGCTTTCACATGAGCATGTGCTGGTTACATCGGCGGGGATTCAGCAGATATACCCGGAGTTCATTGACCGCGCGGGGACTATCGAGCGCGGCATACGCGACCTGAAGGCTGCCTACGACGAAGGTCTTCGTACCATCATAGATGTATCAACCCTTGACTTGGGGCGCGATGTCCGACTTATGGAAGAGGTCTCGCGCGGGTCGGGCGTAAACATCGTCTGCGCCACCGGCACATGGAGGGACATTCCGCGCGTGTTCTGGACGGCGACACCGGACGACGTCGCGCCGCTGTACATCCGAGAGATCGAAGAGGGCATCGAGGGAACGGACATCAAGGCGGGCATCATCAAGGTTGCCAACGACATGGGCGGCGTTACGCCTGAAGGCGAGATTATCCTGCGAGCTGCCGCGAGGGCGCAAAAGGCTACGGGAGTGCCCATCTCCACGCACACTTGGGCGCCGGAGCGTGTGGGCGAGCAGCAAGTCGCCGTATTCGAGGACGAAGGCGTTGATCTGAACAAGGTGTACGTGGGCCACAGCAACGACACCGACGACACCGACTACCTGATTGGATTGCTGGAGAAAGGCGTATGGATCGGGCTGGACCGTTACCCTGGCAGGTCGGAGGTGCTGGACTGGGAGGCGCGCACCCAGACGGCGTACAAGCTCATCGAGGCGGGGTTCGCGCACCGCATCATGCTGGGGCACGACTGGTCGGTGACGCTGCTCATCGCGGCGCGAGAGGCGCGAGAGTTGCGGGACAAAAACAACCCCGACGGCTACTTGTTCATCACACGGCGGGTGCTGCCGCGCCTGCAAGAACTGGGCGCGACTGACGACGACATCCACAAGATTATGGTGGACAACCCGCGCCGGTTCTTCGAGGGAAGAAACTAACATCGATGGACAGCGTGAACAGGATTCCAATCCCTTCCATCCTGTGTATATCCCTGTGAATTAACAAAAAGAGAGAGGCCTCCCCGACTAGCGGGGAGACCCCTCTCCGGTGTAGAAGATGCTCCAAGGAACACCTACCTGGAGCACCTCCTCATACTACTATCCAATGCAGCAACCTCCTTTCTAGAGACCCTCAGTAAGCTTTCGGCCGCCTCCCCTCTGTCTCTGGATGTATATTATACACATAGTCGAGCAATTTTGAAGGCGGATTGTAAGCTCTGCTGGTACGGACAAAGTGCAGAGTGAAGGTGCTTATGATGATTGACGGTATTGCGGGCGTGATAATCTGGACAGAGAACATGGCGGCGATGACGGCGTTCTACCGCGACACGCTGGGGTTGCCGATTCATTCGGAGCGTCCGCACTTCGTGGCGTTTGAGTGGGGCGAGATGCGCTTCAGTATCGGCGAACATTCGGGGGTGCATGGCAGCAACGCCGAGCCTGAGCGAATCATGGTGAACTTCGGCACGCCTGACATCCACGCGCTGCATGAGCGGCTAACAGACTCTGGCGTGAACTTCGTCAGGCCGCCGGAGCGCGAGCACTGGGGCGGCTGGGTCGCCACATTCGAGGACCCGGACGGAAACCTTATTCAGCTTCTGGAGCAGCCCAGTTGAGCTCCTCGATCATTGGACCGTAATGTTCGAGCAAACGCTCTGCTTCGACTCGGTCGGCAAGTGTAGCGTCTTCGACTTCGCCATTTTTCGTTGATTCCAAGAACTCAATGACTGTTCTGAAATTATCGGTTTCCTGCCGGATGATTTCCGCGAATTTTTCCTGCGCGCTCTCTGTGGACATGTTTGAAAGTACCTCGTTATGGGTCATCCTGATTTAACTGTAAGTCATATGTTCTATTCTACACGCACAGTCGACATTGTCAAGAGCATATGCCAGGCAAAGAAATATGCAAAAGGGTATTTTCAGGGCAATATGAGGGCGTTTTCACCCCCATCCTAACCTTCCCCCATCGAGGGGGAAGGGACTGGTCTGCCCACTTACACTGGCGGACGCTGCTCGAATAGCCGGGCTGATTGCTCGTAGGCGTAGGCGGCGCGGAAGACGGTCGGTTCGTCAAATGGCTTGCCTGCTATCTGGAAGCCTACCGGCAGTCCTTCCGTTGTGAAGCCGCACGGCACCGATATTGCGGGCATGCCGGTGAGATTGTAAGGGCCCGTGAAGCTTGGGACGCGCGAAGTCGTCATTGCGTCCATGGCGTCGAATCGCGGCGCAGGGTTGGACATCGTGGGAGACGCCACCACATCTACATTCCGCAGCACTTCGGCGAACTCGCGCTTGAGCACGTTGCGGACACGCTGCGCCTGCACATACTCGCCACCGGAGAACAGGCCGCCCGTCCTGAAACGCGCCCTGACCATCTCTCCAAAGAGTTCCGGCTTGGAACGAAGGTTGTTCTGGTGGTAAGCGAAAGCCTCGCTGAGCATAATGACCGGCTGCGCCGCACCCGTATGCTCCAGCATCGGAACGCTGACCTCTTCGACATGCGCTCCCAGGTCTTCCATGACACTTAGCGCGTCATCAACGACAGAGAGCACATCCTTGTTAATGGCGGGATCGTCTGCGAAGAAGAAGTGGCGGGGGACGCCGATTCGCAAGCCTTCGATGTCTTCGACGAGCGAAGCCGTATAGTCGGGGACGGGTGCTTGGCTGGTGGTCGGGTCCTTGGGATCGTAGCCTGCGATTGCTTGAAGCATGATTGCCGAATCCTCGACAGTCCATGTCATGGGGCCGCAGTGGTCGAGCGTCCAGCTGAGCGGCACGACACCGTATCTGCTCACGCGCCCGTAAGTCGCCTTGATGCCGGCGATGCTGCAAAACGCGGCAGGTCCGCGTATCGAGCCACCGGTGCATGAGCCGAGCGTGCCCATGCAAAGTCCGGCTGCGATTCCCGCGCCCGAACCGCTGCTGGAGCCGCCTGGGATGTGATCGAGATTCCACGGGTTGCGCGCGAGCGGGAAGCCGTTGGTCTCATCCGGGCCGCCGAGCGCGAACTCGTGCATCGCCAGCTTGCCGAGCAGAACAGCGCCGGCCTCTCGCAGGCGCGCGGTGGTGGTGGCGTCCTCGGTGGGAACGCGGTCTGCCATCACCTTGGAACTGGCGGTTGTCTTAACGCCTTCCGTGTCGTACAGGTCCTTGAGCGCGATGGGAACGCCGTGCATTGGACCGCGATAGTCGCCGCGCAGGATTTCGGCTTCCGCTTGCCGCGCTTCCGCCATTGCGGCGTCGTGCAGCACGGTGATATAGCATTCCAGGGTGTCGTCGAGCTCGTCGATGCGATCAAGGAAGGCGCGGGTAAGCTCGACGGGGGAGATTTGGCCGCTCTCTATAAGGACGCTCGCCTCGCCAATGGTGAGATAGTGCAGTTCTGTGGTCATGGCTATACCTCCGGGTCCCAGCCCGGCGAATAGACGACCGCCAGGTCTTCAGCGTCAAGGTCGAGGGCGTTCATGTTGGCAATTGGCTCCAGATAATGGTCGTACATCGGCTTGAGATGCTCAAGCTCGTCGTCGGTGAGGTCAAGACCGGCGCGCCTGGTGAGAGCGCGGAAGTCGTCGAGGGTGGTGGATTGGGGCATGGGGGGCTCCTTGCATACGGCTAATTTACTTGGATGGACAGGATGGGGAGTTGTTTATCAATTTGATTGGGTGGCCTGGTATGCCTTGTACACTGCTTGGGTTAGTGTAGTCAGTTTGTCTTTGTGAGTGTGCCATTCTTCAAGTGACTTCAGAGGCAACGCCACTGCATAATCAACCTGCGCTGTTTTCTTAGCAAACCCGGCGCCAATCTTTCTGAAAGGCTCTCCCTTCTCGTCAAAACGGAGATTATTGAACTCGTTCAGCGCTAAGTCAATGGCTACGGGATGAAACCCTACATGTATAATTCCCGGTTCTCTCATGTTTAACCTAAAGAATAGATATGACTGAGGACCAATGGCGAAATTCATACTCTTCTGATTTTTCAGTTTGACGCCAGCCCACTTGTGTTCGTAGCTGAAATTTTCCTCAAACAAGACTGTTGCAGCGTCTAACAGGTCGGACACTCCTAACTCAGCAGTATATCTCTCGAACTCTTTGATTGGATCAGTCCAAGATGGACTCTTGGTTTCACTCACTTCCACATGCCTTGCGAGCAAAATATTACCTTCTTGCACGAAGCCATAGAGAGTTAGGAGCGAAATGCTCGTTCCGCCTTTTGCCAGATATTTCACCATGCGCTCGGTCGTGCCATCTACACCCAAGCCAATTAGAACCATACGTGGCGGTTTAAGTGCCTCCTCCGGGTTCTTGCTTGAATAAATCTCACCGTACCATCCGTCAAAGTCATCGATTTCTTGGACGCCATAGTTTCCAGATTGCTCTTCTATGTGTCTGCAAAGCCGGTCATAGTCCATTGCGTCAAGCGATGAAGTGTAATCAATTACCTGTGCCACTGCATCTCGGTAAAGGGTGCCGCGCTTCAACTCAAACACGACCAGCCTGCCGTCACTATCCACGCCGAGCAGATCTAGCGGTCCGCCCGCCGTTGAAGTTTGCCGTCCAACTAGCTGCAAACCATCTTCCAGCATATCCGGGTTAGCAGTGAGGATTTCCTCTAGCAGACCTTCAGATTCCATCTGGTTGGTGGTGTCCAGCGGGGTAGCCGAAGTGCCTTCGATGGACCATATCTTGGTTTCTTCCATGTCACCCTCATTCAATTCTGCGTATTCCTGTTAGCTCACGTTACGGCCCCTCATCCCAAATCTGCGCCGGCGACCTTGCCGGGAATGGCTTGTACGGATAGGCGGCCAGGCGCTCTTCGTCGAGGTCTATGCCGAGGCCGGGGGTGTCGGGAATCTGGATGTAGCCGTCCTGGACTTCGAAGGGGTTCTTGGCGATGTCGCGTCCTAGTTCCTCCAGATTGACGAAGTACTCGGTGATGAGGAAGTTGGGAATTGCGGCGGAGACCTGTATGGTCGCTGCCAAGCCGACCGTGGTGCTGTTGAAGTTGTGAGGGGAGATGACGACGAAGTACGGTTCTGCCATCGCGGCAATCTCCTTGAGTTCTAGGATGCCGCCGACGTTGCAGACATCGGGGTTGAGGATGTCCGCCGCCTGCTTCTCGAAGACCTCGCGGAACTCGAACTTAGTGTAAAGCTCCTCGCCGGTTACGACGGGGATGTTTATCTTCTGGCGCACGGACGCGAGGGCGGGGATGTTCTCGGCGAGGACGGGTTCCTCGTACCAGAAGGGACGGTACTGCTCGATTCCATGGGCGATGCGGACGGCGTGCATTGGCGCGAGCCTGCGGTGCATCTCGACGAGGATGTCCACGTCGGGGCCGACGGCCTCTCGGACGGCGCGCACGTTCTCCACGGCGGCGTCCTCAATATCCTTGCTGACGTAGGTGCGCCATCGTCCGGGGATGGGATCGAACTTGAGCGCGGTGAATCCCGCCTCAATGACCTCGGATGCGCGCTCGGCGAGGGATTCGGGCGTGGGGTTGCCGCCGGACCAGCCGTTGGCATAGACGCGAATCTTGTCGCGGCACGCGCCGCCGATGAGCTTATGCACGGGCGCGCCGTAAGCCTTGCCCGCGATGTCCCACATGGCGTGCTCTAAGCCGCTGATGGCGCAGTAGTAGTCCATCGCGCCGCGCCTGCCGGCGAAGTCGTCGAACGCCATCTGCATGAAGTGCTTGATGTTCGTGGGGTCGCGCCCGATGAGGTAGCGCTTGAGCTGATCGACGTGCGCCGTAATCTGCACATCGCGGTCCGACTGCGTGTAGCACTCGCCCCAGCCGTAGATGCCCTCGTCGGTCTCTATCTTCACGAAGCAGAGGTTCTTGGCTTTGCCGGGGTGAACGAGGTAAGTGGTGATGTCCGTAATTTTCATGGCTTGCTTATCCTATCCTTTTCATCCTGTATATCGATGTTCGATTTCTTACTGCGCTATCCAGCCGCCGTCAACGACGACCTCGCTGCCGGTTACATAGCCGGACTCATCGCTGGCGAGGTAGAGGACGGCGTATGCGATCTCGATTGGCTCAGCGAACCTGCCAAGCGGGATACGGGAGTGCGTGACCTCACGGTATGCAGGGTCTCCGCGGCGGCTTTCAGTCATGGCGGTAATGACGGGTCCGGGATGTATGGAGTTGGCGCGAATGTTGTCGGGGGCGTATTGAATTGCCGTGGACTTGGTGAGGATGCGAACAGCGCCCTTGGATGCATGATACTCCGCGCTGGAGTTATCAGTGGCGACTATGCCGAGCTGGGAGGATATGTTGATGATGGAGCCGCTGCCCACCTTCTGCATTTCCGGGATGGCTGACTTCGTTCCAAGAAAGACGCCCTTGCCGTTGATGTCCATGACGCGCTCCCAGTCTTCGACGGGCGTGTCTTCGATCGGGCTTCCGGCACCTCCGATGCCGGCATTGTTGACGAGGATGTGCAGCGCGCCGAAGCGCGATACCGTCTGGGCGATGGCGTCCTGCCAGTTGGCTTCGCTGGTTACATCGAGATGAATGAATAGGCAGTCGCCGCCGCTCTCGTTTATCTCAGCTTCAACGCCGCGCCCTTCTTCGTCGAGGACATCGCCGATTGCGACCTTCGCGCCCTCGCGGGCGAACAGCCGCGCCTCCTCTGCGCCCATGCCACGAGCGCCACCGCTGATGAATGCCACTTTGTTGTCGAGTCTGCCCATTGTGGTGCCTCCTTAAGTAGGTTTCAGGGGTCAGGGGTCAGGTTTCAGGACTTGAGTTTGATTGATGCGTGGGTAGTGTATCATGGGCGCAACGCGCAGCATCTTGAACGCTGATAGAGGTGTGAGATGGCGACGACTGGGACGAATCTGATGACAGCAGAAGATTTGCTGTCAATGCCGGATGACGGCTATCGCTATGAGCTGATACGGGGAGAATTGATAAAGATGGCACCTGCGTCACATGCACATGGCAGGCAGGCAAGCCGCATAAGTATGCGACTAGGTACTTTTGTTGAGCATAATAATCTTGGTGAGACTTATGCGGCGGAGACAGGTTTCGTACTAGCCAGAAACCCAGATCATGTGCTTGCACCCGATGCCGCTTTTGTCAGGGGGGAACGTGCCGATGATGCAAGAGACGTTTCAGGTTACTTCCCCGGCGCTCCCGATCTGGCGGTCGAAGTGATTTCTCCGAGTGACCGTTACATTGAGGTAGAAGAGAAGGTCGCCGATTGGCTCCAATCCGGTTCGCTCATGGTCATTGTGGTGAACCCACGTAATCGTACTGTTCGAGTGCATACGCCTGGCGGCGTGATCGAACTAACGGAAGCGGATACGCTGGACGGTGGTGATGTAGTCCCCGGCTGGAGCATGCCCGTCGCCGACATATTCTCATAGAAGCGTGCAGGGATTGACTGGACATAAAGCCGTTTGTAGCATGCGCTTGAAGCGTTGGCGCAGGTAATTTCGGAGGTAATAGTATGGGCATGCAAGACGGGGGAAGACAAGACATCGAGCTTATGGCGCACCTGATGCGACGCGCGGGCTTTGGCGCGACCCAGGCCGAAATCGAGGAGCGTGTCGGAAAGGGCTATGAAGCCACCGTTGAAGACCTGCTGGATCCCGGAGACGCGCAGTGGCTAGGAGAGTTTGTGGTTAGGAGATTCGACCTTGAAGCGTCGGGGATGATCAACTATCCCGGCTCGGCGCGTAGATGGCTGTACCGCATGGTTACCTCCGACGCGCCGCTGCAGGAAAAGATGACGCTTTTCTGGCATGGCATCTTTGCCACAGGCATGCCGAAGGTAATCAACGGCAGGGTGCTATCCGATCAGGTGGACATGTTCAGGCGCTACGGTATGGGCAAGTTCGACAGGCTACTGCTGGAGCTTGCGAAGAACCCCGCGATGATTGTCTGGCTGGACAACCAGGACAACCATAAGGACGCCATCAACGAGAACTGGGGGCGCGAACTCCTCGAACTGTTCTCTTTGGGAGTAGGCAACTACTCTGAGGAAGACATAAAAGAATGTTCGAGGGCGTTCACCGGCTGGACGATTGGCAACACCGAGTACATGATGGTGCGCTCGGCGCGCGATTCGGACTGGCCTTACGGCAGGATTGACTACTACTTCGAGTACCGCGAGGACGACCACGACGACGGCGAGAAGACCTTCCTCGGGCAGACCGGCAATTTCAACGGCGAAGACATTATCAACATCATCTGCCAGCAGGTGGCGACCGCCCGATTCATAGCCCGGCACATGTACCATTTCTTCGTGGCGGACGAACCGCCCGTTCCGGCATGGCCCTACACGCCGCCGCGTGACGAAGATGCTATCCAGACACTGTCTAAGGCTTACTTCGACAGCGGCTACGACATCGTCGAGATGCTGCGCGTGCTGTTCAATTCGGACTTCTTCAAGGCTGAGAACACTCGTTACGAAAAGGTGAAGGGCCCCGCCGAGTTCGCGGTCGGCATCCTACGCATGACGCGGGAGTTCGAGATGCCGAACCGCGAGATGATAAATCGGTTCAGGCAGATAAACTGGATGGGGCAGGAGCTGAACAACCCGCCTAGCGTCGAGGGTTGGCACCAGGGAGTGGAGTGGATCGACACGGGTACACTCATGGAGCGCATAAATTTCGCGTCCGAGCAACTCGGCGATCTTGACAAGCCTGGCGTCCGAGACATGGTGGACAGCATCGTTGCTGACGGCATTCTTATGGATGGCGACGGGGGCACACGCTCTGAACTGATGGTGAGCCGCTGCCTGGAGCAGATGGGCGCGCTTTCGGTGTCGGACGACACGCGCGAGGCACTGCTCGGCATCGCGGAGCAGGACGGCGACGAGCGGGAGAATGTGGCGCAGATGCTGCGGTTGACGGCGGCTTCCAAAGAGTTCCAGCGATTGTAATACGGGGGATAACGATAACATGGATGGACAGGATAAACAGGATGATGTGCTGGAATACTCACTGACCATCGGCCTCATCGCAATGGAGGGGCGTGGGTTCGAGTATCCGACTGACCTTGTGGCAGCACGCGACGGGCGGCTGTATGTGCCAAACCGCGCGCGAGACCTCGGCGAGCGGGGCGTGCGCGTTACGGTTACGGACATAGGCAGCGAGTATTACGGCACTTTCGCGCACCACGGGCAGGGCGACGGCTATATGATCTCACCCATGTGCATTGCGGAAAACAGCCACGGGCGCCTGTATGTAACCGACGACTACACGCACCGCGTGAGTGTGTTCGACTATGACGGCAACTTCATACGCGCCTGGGGCGAGCGAGGCGACGGCGAAGGACAGTTCAACGGTCCGTCCGGAATAGCCGCCGATGCCGAGGACTATATCTACATCGCCGACACGAACAACGACCGCATACAGAAGTTCACACCAAGTGGCCAGTTTATGGCTGCGTTTGGTTCAAGCGGCAGCGGCGCGGGCGAGTTCAATATGCCTTGGGGCGTGACGGTCGCGCCCAGCGGCGACCTGTACATAGCGGACTGGGGCAACGACCGCATACAGCGTCTTTCACCCAATGGTGAGTTCGTCGCCTCTTACGGTAGCTCAGGGCGGGGCGACGGCGAGTTGCTGCGCCCATCCGGCGTGGCGATAGACGAGCGCGGCTACATGTACGTGTCCGACTGGGGGAATGAGCGGGTGCAGGTGTTCGACGCAGATGGCGCGTTCCTGCAGAAGCTCAGAGGAGAGGCAGGACTGTCAAAGTGGGCGGCGAATTTCCTCGAAATTAACAGGGAAGAGGGCGAGGCGAGAAAGAAATCGAACCTCGAGCCAGTGCTGGAAGTTGACGATGCGGACGATCCGCACACGCAGTCTGCGTACATCGAGAAATACTTCTGGGCGCCGATGTCGGTGAAACTGGACAACGAAGGCAGGGTATATGTAACCGACGGTAACCGACACCGGATACAGGTGTACCAGAGGACGGGGAGCTAACAGGATATACGGAGCCTGCCCCCGCGAAAGCGGAGGGATGGGGAGGATGTAGCGACATGGCGACGACAGCCCGATTGATGACGGCGGAAGAACTGCTTGAGATGCCGGACGACGGCCATATCTATGAGTTGGTGAGGGGGGATCTGGTAAAGATGGCGGCTGCCAAGAATTATCACGGCGAAATCGCCGCATATGTCACCGGAAGCCTTGTTCCGCATGTCAGAAGGAACAGACTTGGCAAAGTTTATATTGCGGACGTGGGGTTTGTTCTCGCGCGCGATCCTGACCATGTTCGCATTCCGGACGTAGGCTTCGTCAAGCGCGAAAATATCGAGCGAATAGGACGCCCTGATAGCCTATGGCCAGAGCCGCCTGATCTCGCTATTGAAGTCGTTTCACCCAGCGACCGATACTCTGATGTTCAGGAGAAAGTAATCAATTACCTTGAAGCGGGAACGCTCTTGGTGATTGTGCTTGACTCGCGTGTTCGCACGGCGGCGGTGTATCGCTCTCCAACGGACATAACGATACTCACGGAAGCGGATACGCTGGACGGGGGCGATGTGGTGCCGGGATGGAGCATGCCGGTGTCAGAGATTTTTGAGTAAAAGCCAGTTAATGTCGTTCCCTCCCCCAGCGGGGAGAAGGAACGGCACATATCCTCTTCATCCTGTACATCCTGTTAGTTTTCTGAAATGAACGCCCGCGCCGCACCCAAAAATGCGTGGTCGGCGCGCATCGATGTCATCACGTCGTCCGCCATCTGCCTGCCTGCCGCATGAACGGCGTCCCGCACCGTCGCCTCGAACTGCTGCACATCGGGGTGGTTCGGCTGTCCCTGCAAGCCCATAGACTGCGCTATGTCCTGCGCGCCCGACGCGAACAGGTCTATGCCCTCCACCGACAGGATGTCCTCGATATTGTCCAGCACTTCTATGTCCTCAAGCTGAGCGATGACGAGAATGTTGTCGTTGGTGTGCTGCATGTAGTCGATGCCTGAGGGGAAGTCGCCAAAGTACGCGCCGCGCCCCGAGCCGAAGCTGCGATGACCGCGCGGCACATAGCGGCATGCGTCCGCGAGTTGGCGCGCCCTGTCGCCGTTGACGATGTGGGGACCCGTTATGCCCATAATGCCCCTGTCGAGGAAGCGCAGGATGGTGGGATGCTCGATGTCCGGTACGCGAGCCATCGGCGTCATCCCCGCCATATCCGCGAAACGGCACAGGTCGTCCAACTGGTCGATGGTGAATGGCCCATGCTCGCTGTCGAACGATACGAAGTCGAAGCCTGCTCGTCCGGCAAGCTCTATAAGCGTGGGGGATGCGAACGAGAAACCGCACCCGTAAGCCATCTGCCCAGCCTTCATCTTCGCTACCACGTTGTTGACTCGCATGCGTATCTCCTTTAGCTGTCAGTTCACAATTGTCAGTCGTCAGTTTGCGGTTGTCGCACGGGCTTGTCAAGTCGGGGCGGGACTGACATGGATGTACGGAGCCTGCCCTTGCGAAGCATCTCCCCGAGAAGACAGAAAGCAGAAGATAAACAAGATATTTTCGGCTGAAAATCGGTTGACGCAGGCGGTTGGCGTTGCTATGTTGGATAGTGAAAGTCAAGAACATCTGTGCCGTCCGTTTATAGGGCAATATGCGCGCGGCAATGCAAAGGGGACGCGATAGATACATGGAATATGCAGTTCAAACACGAGGAATCGGTCGAAATTTCGGCGATGTGAAGGCGGTTGACGCCATTGACTTGAACATACCAAAGGGCGAAATATACGGCTTCCTGGGGCCTAACGGAGCAGGCAAGACGACGCTGGTGCGTATGCTCATCACGCTGCTACTACCCACGGCGGGCAGCGCCACAGTCGCCGGCCGCGATGTCGTCGGCGAGGCGAACGATGTCAGGCTGCGTATCGGCGCGGCGTTGCAGGAAGCCGCGCTCGACCTGAAGCAGACCGGACGCGAGCTGCTGCGATTGCAGGGCAGGCTGTACGGGCTGAACCGTCGAGAGCTAGACACACGCCTGGACGACCTCGCGGGACTGGTTGACATAGGAGACGCGCTCGACCGCTTCATCGGCACATACTCAGGCGGCATGAAGCGGCGTCTCGATCTGGCGGCATCGCTCATACACAACCCGGAGGTGCTGTTCCTCGACGAGCCTACGACGGGGCTTGATCCCATCAGCCGAGCGCGAGTCTGGGAAGAGGTGCAGCGCATCAACAAGGAGCTGTCGGTAACGATATTCCTGACAACGCAGTACCTTGAAGAGGCGGACGCGCTCGCCGACCGCGTGGGTATCATCAGCCAGGGCAAGCTTATGGCGGAGGGAACGCCTGCCGAACTGAAGCGATCTCTGGGCAACGATGTGATTGTCGTGCAAGTGGACGGGCAGACGGATGCCGCGAGGGCTGCGGTGGAGAACCTGGAGGGCGTAGTGGATGTGGATTCATCGGACGGTGAGGTCATCATTCAGGTGGTGAACGGCGCGGCGCATATAAGCGATGTCGCGCTGGCGCTGAATGAGCGAAATGTGGATGTCCGGGAGCTGACGCTGCGTACTCCTACGCTGGACGATGTGTTCCTCAGCGTGGCGGGCGCGCGCATGGAGCAAGATGCGGAGTGAGGCATCAGCCGTCAGTTTGGGGGAGCCGTAGGGGCGACCGTCCGGTCTCCCCTACGGGAGAACGCCGCGTCAGACACAGATACCCAATTCCTACCCCCTTCAACCTATCGAGGGGGAAGAAACTTTGACCATCTAAGGAGACAATGAATTGAGTCAAGCAGTAATGACTACACCTGCCAGCCCTCGGATACACGCAAGGCGAGCTGGCTTCTTCAGAGATGTGCTGTCGGTTGCGATAAGGGCGCTGCGCGGGATTCCGCGCGACCCTGAGGCAATCTATCCTGCGCTTATCATACCTGTGTTCTTCTATGCGATTAACATCGGCGCGTTGCAAGACGTAGCCGAGCGCATCCCGGGCGTTGACTACAAGGCATTCCAGCTTCCGGTGGGCATCATCTTCGCCGTAACCGGCGTTTCGCGTGCCGTAACGATGGTGACGGACATCCAGTCAGGCTACTTCGACCGCTTGTCGCTGACACCGATAAACCGGTTGGCGATGCTGCTCGGCTTCACGGTCGCCGACTTAGTGCTGGTCGTCGTACTAACTCTGCCGGTCGTGCTGCTTGGCTTCATCGTGGGCGTCAGGTTCGAGTCGGGCATACTGGGACTGCTGCTGTTCGTGCTGCTATCGGGGCTGTGGGGACTGGCGTACACCGGCTTCCCCTACGCTATCGCGTTCAAGACAGGCAACCCGGCAGCGGTGAACTCCAGCTTCCTGCTGTTCTTCCCGTTCGTGTTCCTGACAACCGTGTTCGTGCCACTGGAGGCGATGACCGGCTGGATGGCGACAGTCGCCATCTTCAACCCGGTTACATACCTGCTGGATGCGCTGCGGTCGCTCATCAGCGTGGGCTGGGACTTCGAGGCGCTGCTGAAGGGCGTGGGCGCAATCGCGCTGGTCGGCTCGGTGAGCGGCACTCTTGCGCTCATGGCGCTGCGTGGCAGAACGCGGCGGAAATAGCGTGCGCATGGATGGACAGTATGACTAGGATGTGTAGAATAAGGGGAACCCCCAATATGCCTGCATCTTACGATAACGGTGAGGTCTGACATGGCGACAAAGGCAAAACTAATGACGGCCGAAGAACTGCTGGCAATGGCGGACGACGGCTTTCGCTATGAGTTGGTAAGGGGAGAGCTGATAAAGATGCCGCCTGCGGGACACATGTCATCATATCGTGAAATGCGCGTCGGCTCACGGCTTGCCGTATATGTCGACGAGAACGGTCTTGGCAGAGTGTATAGCGCATCCGGCGGCTTTACGCTGGAGATTGATCCTGACACCGTGCTTGCGCCCGACGCCGCTTTCGTGCGACAGGAGCGCGTGGAAACGGTGGGTGATGGGGAAGGCTTCTTCCCGGGCGCGCCCGATATGGTCGTCGAAGTAGTTTCGCCCAGCGACCGCCTAACAGAAGTCGCGGAAAAGGTCGCCGAATGGCTTGCCGCCGGAACGCGCATGGTAGTCGTAGTGAACCCGCGCAACCGCACGGTGCAGTCGCATACGCCCGACGGCGTAACCGAACTCACCGAAGCCGATACGCTGGATGGCGGCGATGTAATCCCCGGCTGGCGACTGCCGATAGGGGACATATTCGCGTAGGAACTCACACTGACAATCGTACCTGGTGAACTTTGGGAGGGACCGCGATGAAAGTATTGCTCATTGCCACGAATCAGGCTGACAGATTTATGGACCGCATGGTGGTGCGTCCCGTGCCCATCGGACTGGCGTACCTCGCCGCGAGCGTGGACGAGGAGCGGCACACGCTCAGGGTGCTGGACCTGATGTTCGCGGACGATGCCGTGTCGGAGGTTGCCGATGCGGTGAGAGAGTTCGAGCCTGACCTCATCGGGCTGTCAATCCGCAACCTGGACAATCAGAGCAGCCTCAATCCGGTGTGGAACCTGCCTGCCGTGCGTGACATCATCGAGCGCATACGACAGATCAGCGGATCGAAGACGCTCATCGGCGGCCCCGCATTCAGCATCATGCCGTCTGAGTGCCTCGACTATGTGGGCGCGGACCTGGGCATAGCGGGCGACGCAGCGGAAGCATTCGCCACGCTGGTAGAGCGTCTCGATGCGGGCGCGGACTACCGAGATGTTCCGGGCATCGTGTATCGAGATGAATCGAACGGCGGTGAGATTGTCGTCAGCGAGGGTAGGTTCACATCGAACTTCCACAGGGCGCCAAGACTCGACCTGCTGGACATGCGCGCTTACAACGGCTCAGGATTCGGCGTGGGCGTGGTCACGAAACTGGCGCAGGCGTACTACCCTACGCCCGGCGCAGACTACAGCGGCGAAGACTGGCGCATCCGCGACCCTCAAGAGGTAGTGGACGAAATCCGCGCGCTCGACGACGATTTCGGCATCAACAAGGTGTTCTTCATCGACAGCGGCTTCAACATCCCTGCGGAACATGCCAAGGCGACTTGCCGCGCCGTCATAGACGCCGGTCTGCGCGTGCGCTGGAACAGCTACGTGCGCCCATCAGACGATGCAGACGCCGAACTTATGAGGCTGATGAAAGAATCGGGCTGCTCGCTGGCGCTGATGGCTGAGGGCGGACGCGGCGGCGAAGGGCTTGGCGACAGGCTTGCCGGACTGGAGCGGATGGCGGGATTGAGCCGGGACGCGGGATTGCCCTTCACAATGAATGTCGCATTCGGCGAACCGGGTGAGACAGAGGAATCAGTTGAGCAAAAGCTTGACTTCCTCAAGCGCGTAGAAGCCGCGTTTGCGGTGCTGCGAGTGGGATCGCGGATACTGCCCAATACCGCGGTGGCTCAGACGGCTCTGAGCGAGGGGCTGATCGAGTCGGAATCTGAGTTGATGCGCCCGACATTCTACATAGATGCGGGCGTTCGGGACTGGCTTGCGGACAGGCTGCGTGAAGAGGCGGCGGAGTATCCGCGCTGGAATCTGATGTAGTGGCGGCAGGCAATCCTACGCAAAGATGTCGGCGATGGGCAACCGCCAGCCGGGAACAACATCGCCGCCGTCAAGTGTGTCGTCTTCGTTGAGCGTTATGGTATCGGCGTCGGGCATATGAACGCTGACGGTGTGGTTGCGCGGATTGATGACGATTGCCATGCGCGTGCCGGCGTTGAGCCACTCTTCGACCTTGTCATACACATTGGCAATACGGTCGCTCGGTGAGATTACTTCCGCCGCGAAGTCTGGCGCGCATGGAAAGAAGCCGTCGGTATCGCCTATCACTTCTACGCGCTCTTGCCTCACGAACGCGGCATCAGGCGCGAGTACATAGTCTGGATTCCTTTCCAGCAGAAAGCCGGTGTTCGGATTGTACGCCCTGCCAAGATGGTTCACCTTTACAAACTCTCTCAGCTCTCCGCTGATGTTAGCTTCGTAAAATCCGCCGGCGTGTCCCACGGGGGCCATCTTCTTCAGCACTCCTCTTACCAGCTCGTAGCGATAGCCGTCCTTGGGCATATTCAGCAGTTCTTCGGCTGTCATCAGATTCGTTTCGATCATTGCCATCTCACACCTCGCGAGTGTGTCAATTAGTGCTTCAGTCAGTCAGTGTATCAGTTTGACGGTAGGTGATAGTTCATCTTGTACATCAATGTTCCGTTTCCTCCGTTATTCGCCGAAAATCGCGTTGACAGCCCCCATAGCACAGGATATAGTGGTGGCATTATCGCAAAACGCGATATGCTGTATATTTTCTAATACTTTTAATAGATAAAGTCCAATGCGCTGCCCTTACTGCGAATGCGAAAACACGAAAGTCGTGGATTCCCGCGAGTCCGGCATGAGCATACGCCGGCGGCGGGAGTGTGCGCTGTGCGGCAGGCGCTTCACTACCTACGAGCGCGTGCAGATGAAGGCGATGATGGTGGTGAAGCGAGACGGCAGGCGAGAGGAGTTCAGCCGCGGCAAGCTCTGGGCGAGCCTCACCAAGGCGTGCGCCAAGCGTCCATTGGCAATGGGCAGCATAGACAAGATGATCGATGAAATCGAGGCGAACTTGTCCGAGCAAGGCAAGGCGGAGTTTCCCTCCCAATATATCGGTGAGATGGTAATGAGCAGGCTGTCGAATTTGGACCAGGTGGCATACATTCGCTTCGCCAGCGTCTATCTCGACTTCAGCGATGTGCAGAGCTTCAAGACAGAGATTGATGCGCTGCTGGAGACGGGCGAGACGCACAACGGACACGCCGACATCAACCAGTTGGCATTGCTTGACGGCGATCTCAGCATAGGTTCACGCTCGCCAGAAGAGCATCCGCCGCAGGCGCAATCAGAGCCGTCGGTCTAACCCTCGCCCACATCGGGCAATGGCTGGGCTGATGCTCAAAATTCCCCCAATTTACACCCATGTTAGGCTTTATGTTTGGCTAATTTGTGCTAGTATATTACTCATCAGGCACAAAATCAAATATCAAGAGCATCAAAAACAAAGAAATTGAAGCAGTATTCAGGTACTTTTCAAGCGGCAGGTAGGAAATCATCACCGTAAGTGTTCTTGAAATTCCACCTTGTCCGCAATGAATATCAGACCGGAACGAAAATTTTTGACTGGCGTATCGAAATGCCAAGGAAGAAGGGGCTGTGTTAAAGGAACGCAACGCAAACGGTTCTGAGGGTGGGTATTCGCCTCAGTCGGCGCGCGATGCTGACTTGAGGCAGGCGCTCGTGGCGCGTGGCATCGCCGACGAGCGCATCGACGAGGTGCTTGCTCAACTTGATGTGCTTGTGGCTGCGCCTCAGAGCGGCGCGGCAGACACGAACGGGTCGGCAAACGGCAACGGCGCGTCCCCGGCGGGAGCGGCGCTGTCCGAGAACGCCCGCATCATTCTTGAGAAGCGCTACCTGATGAAAAACGACGAAGGCGAGGCAATAGAAGACCCGGACGGGTTGTTCCACCGCGTCTCGAACGCCGTGGCGCATGGCGAAAAGCCGGAAGTGCGGCAGATATGGGCGGGGCGGTTCTACGACCTGATGACATCGCTCAAGTTCCTGCCGAACTCCCCTACTCTGGTGAACGCAGGCACGGGCGGCAGGGGCTGCCTGTCTGCGTGTTTCGTGGTGTCGCCCGAAGACAACATGAACTCCATCATGCAAGTGGCGAGCGATGCCGCGATGATAGAGAAGTGGGGCGGCGGCATAGGCTTCGGCTTCTCTAAGCTGCGCCCAAGGCGCGACCGCATCGCCACCACACACGGCGAGGCATGCGGGCCTATCGCTGTCATGAAGCTGTACTCGTCTGTCGGCGCGACGCTGACGCAGGGTGCGTTCCGGCTGGGCGCGCACATGGGGCAGCTCAACATCAGACATCCGGATGTACAAGAGTTCATCCACTGCAAGGACAACGACGACACGCTCCAGAACTTCAACATCTCTGTGCAGATTACGGACGAGTTCATGCGCGCCGTCGAAAACGACGAGGAGTGGACGTTCTATAACCCACGCGACATCGGCGGCGGTCCAGTCAACGAGACAGCAGGCACGGTCCGGGCGCGCGACCTGTGGCGTGAAATCTGCGAGTCGGCGTGGAAGACGGGCGACCCGGGCGTGGTATTCATGGATCGCGTATGGGATACGCAGCCCAACCCGCAGATGGGCGACATACAGACGAGCAATCCGTGCGGCGAAGAATTTTTGGAGAACTACGGTAACTGCTGCCTCGGTTCCATCAATCTGGACAAGCACGTGGGCGTACAAGGCTTCGACTATGAAAGCCTCGGCAATACGGTACGGACGGCGGTGCGCTTCCTCGACGATGTTATCGAGGTGAACCAGTTCCCGATGCAGAAGCTGCGTGATGTGAATCTCGCCACGCGCCGCATCGGGTTGGGCGTGATGGGCTGGGCGGACGCGCTGATACGGCTGGGCATTCCCTACGACTCGCCGCGTGCGCTGGAACTCACCGAACAGGTGGCAGGCTTCATACACGACACCGCGTGGGACGAGTCGGCGCGGCTTGCGTCCGAGCGCGGGCCGTTCCCGGAGTACGAGAACTCTGCGCTCAAGACGCGCGGCATGCCGCCTGTACGCAATTCAAGCGTCGTAACCATCGCGCCGACCGGCACGATAAGCCGCCTTGCCGACTGCTCATCGGGCATCGAGCCGCACTTCGCAAACGCATGGTGGTCGAATGTGCTCTGGAAGGGCAGCGATGGCGCCGGTGAGGCAGGCGAGCGGCTGCTGGACGCGCCAAAGTCCGTCTGGGAGGCGCTGCGTGAGCGTCTTGCTGACGAGGATCAGGTGCGCGCCGTGCTGGAGCAACTCGCGGATGCGCCCGAAGACGCGGAGCGCATATTCACCGAGAACGGCATTGACCCCGCGCACTTCCGCACTTCAATGCTCATCGGACCGGAGGCGCATGTGCGTATGCAGGCCGCTTGGCAGAAGTATGTAACTAACTCCGTGTCCAAGACCATCAACCTGCCCAACAGCGCCACTATCGAGGATGTCGAGAACGCATATCGGCTGGCGTGGGAGACGGACTGCAAGGCGGTTACCGTCTATCGGGACGGCTCCAAGTCGATGCAGGTACTGGAGACAGGCAGGGATGCCGATGCGGAAGAACCCGGCACAGACGAGAACGGCTATCTCGCGCCGCGCGACCGTCCGGCGGCGGTTCTAGGCGTAACTGAGCGTGTGAGAACCGGACACGGCAGGATGTATGTAACGCTGAACTTCGATGAGGACGGCAAGCCGTTCGAGCTGTTCACCGCAATCGGCAAGGCGGGCGGCAGCGAACCGGCGCACCTGGAAGGGCTGTCACGCATGGTCTCGCTGTGCCTGCGCTCCGGCATCGATCCGGACGCCATCATCGAGCAGCTCAGCGGCATCACGTCCGAACCCGTCTGGGACAGCGGTGTGCTGATACGCTCGGCGGAAGACGGCGTGGCGCATGTGCTCAGACGGCACCTCAACGGGCCGAACCAGCCGGGAATGGAAAGCATGGGCGGCGATGGCGTGGCTCAGCTGGGCCTGTTCACCACACCAAAGTTTTCAGAACCCGGCGCGGAGTATGTGTCGGACGTGCCGCTCAACGGAGGCTGCCCGAAGTGTTCGGGTCGCGTAGTTCATCAGGAAGGTTGCATCCGCTGCCTCGAATGTGGCTACACCAAGTGCGAGTAGCCCGCTGATTTACCAACACAAATAGACGAAGAAAGAGGGACAGGTGTGAAAGCCTGTCCCTCTCCGTTTTACAATGCGGATGTGTGCTTCACAGACACCGCTCAGCCCGACCCGACCATCTCCCCCGGCAACTCCAGGCTCGCCTTCAGAGTGCGTATGAACTCAGCGACCGGCACACCGTCCAGCGCGCGGTGGTCGAAGGTTACACTCAGATGCATCATCGACCGCACCACAATTTCGCCATCCACGACGACCGGCTTCTCGATGGCGCGACCCAGCCCCAGTATCGCCACCTGCGGAGGGTCTATGATGGGAGTGAACACGTCGATGTCGTAGTTGGAGAGCGCGGTTACCGTGAACCCCGCGCCCGTCATGTCGTCCACGCTAAGCGCGTTCTTTCGAGTCTTGTCCGCGAGCGCGCGTATCTGCCCGGCAATGCCCAGCAGGTCCAGCGAGTCCGCTCCTCTGAGCACCGGCACAACGAGACCGTCAGGCACAGCCACCGCGATGCCGATGTTGACTTCCTTGAGCAGTATTACGTTGCCGTCAACGAGGTGAGCGTTGAGCCTCGGATGCGCCTTGAGCGCCCCGGCGACCGCCGCGATGATGAAGTCCAGGTCAAGCGGCCGTATCCGATGTGGTCGCCACTCCCTGACCAGCGACTCGCGGAGTTGTAGCAGTTCAGTAACATCGGCCTCAGTGCTGAGCGTTACCTGTGCCATCGTGCTGACGCTCATGGTCATGCGGTCCGCGATTATCTTGCGAAGGCCGGTCAGCGGCACAACCTCGCCCTCAGTGCGCGCCGCCGCGGAATCCCGTTCCGCAATAGCCCGCTCCACATCGACGACCGTGATGCGACCGTTCGGCCCGGAACCGTCCACATCTGCGAGGTCGATCTCCGCCTGCCGGGCAAGCATCCTCGCCCGTGGGACGACCTGCACACGCGGCCTGCTCTGCCTTGCCTCGATAGCGTCGCGTACATCCTGCTCGGTGATACGACCACGCGGACCGGTGCCGTTGACCGCATCGAGGTCGATGTCGTTATCCCGCGCCAGCCTTCTAGCCACCGGCGTAACCTGGCGGGCTGCGCCTCCCGTTTGCCGTGCGTCCCTCGGTCGCCGGCGCCTTCGAGCGCCGCCCAGTGACGAGGGTGCGCCGGGTTCTGGGCGCGCCGGGTTCTCGCCTGGCTCTCCGATGACCGCCACCAGTTCCCCGACCTTAACCAGCGACCCCTCGGCTGCCATGATGTGGTACACCACGCCGGACGCGGGAGACTCCAGTTCTGAGTTTATCTTCGCCGTCTCGACCTCTACCAGCGGCTGCCCCTCGGCAATCTCGTCGCCCTCGTTGACGAGCCACCTTGTAAGCGTCCCATCCTCCATGTTCATGCCCCACTGTGGGAGCAGCACATTCGTAGCCATGAGTATCCTCCGGTCAGTTCCGGGCAGAGTTAGCGGTAGCGCCCGCTACTCCAGCGTGGCATAAATAGCGTCGGCGATCTTGTCCTCGTTGGGAAAGACCTCGGACTCAAGCGCCGGGCTGAACGGGAAGTGGCAGTCGAGGCTCGTAACCCGCTGTATCGGGCTTTGGAGGCTCCAGAAGCCTTCCTGCGCGACCATCGCCGAGATTTCGGACGCCACGCTGCAACTCTTGTGGGCAGGGTCAACTATCACCAGCCGCCCGGTCTTCTCCACCGAGTCGAGTATCGTTCTGGTGTCCAGCGGCACTATGGTGCGCGGGTCAATCACCTCAACCGAGATGTCCTCCGCGTCAAGCGCCTCTGCAACAGCCATCGCGCGCCGCAGCATGCCCGCCAGCGCGACTACCGTAACATCGGAGCCTTCATTCTTGACATCGGCAACGCCGAACGGAATGGTGTAGTCGTCATCGTCTTCGACCTCGCCGCGCGTCCCAGTGAGGTTGTTGTCCTCGAAGAACATCACAGGGTCGTTATCGCGCACAGCGGTCTTGAGCAGCCCTTTGGCGTCAGCCGGAGTCGTGGGTATCGCTATCTTCAAGCCAGGCATGTTCATCAGCATGGGGTACGGCCTGTCCGTGTGGTGAGCCGCGCTGTTCGCACCGTATATCATGCCGCACCTGTACACGACAGGCAGGCTCACCTGCCCGCCGAACATGAACCGCATCTTTGCCGCCTGGCTGATAAGCTGGTCCATCGCCACCCAGAGGAAGCTGGAAAGCGACTGCACGATTGGCCTCATGCCCACGGCGGCAGCGCCGACTGCCGCGCCCATGAACCCGTTCTCAGACAGCGGCGTGTCGATGACCCGGTCGCCGAACTCCTGGGAGAGGCCGCCGGTCACGCCGTAGATGCCGCCGCGAATGCTCTCGCCCATGATGAATACTTTCTCGTCGCGGCGCATCTCCTCTTTGATAGCGGCGTTCAGCGCATCTGCGTAGGTTATCTCAGCCATGGCACATCTCTCCTGAGTCGTCAATTTATGCGACGCTATTTGTATCTAGGTTCTGCGGACATTTCGTAGTCATCTATCGCTTCGCCCTTTCCTTTTTTTCCTCTGTCATTTCGAGCGAAGCGAGAAATCTGAAGTCGTTGTACGCTCGGCAGTTTTCGATTTCAGATTCTTCACTCCGCTGCTGCGTTCAGAATGACAGAATAAAACTACCTTTCAGGTCTAAAGCGCCTTGTGTATCAAATATCCACGCACTCTAGTTGTACACGGGCAACGGATCGGCGTACATGTCGTTGAGAAGGTCGTCCATCTCCGGATACGGGCTTTCGCGCGCGAACTCCAGAGCTTCGGCAATCGTCTCCGCCACATCCTGTCGAACCGCTTCAATCTCTTCCTGTGAGGCTATCTGCATATCGACGAGCCACCGGGAGTGTACGTCGATGGGATCGCGCTCACGCCACTCCTCGACCTCTTCATCTGTTCGGTAGGCTTCGCGCAAGATGCGGACCAGACCTTCCGAGTGGTCTTCGTACCGGTAGGTGCGTGCCTCGATGAGCGTAGGCCCCTCGCCGGCGCGCGCCCTTCTGACTGCCGCGGTCGTGGCTTCGTACATCGCCATTGCGTCCTGCCCATCCACGAGTACGCCGGGCATGTCGTATGCTGAAGCCCTATCCGATATGTTCTCCACAGCAACCGCTTCCTTGAAGCTGGTGGTAACCGCGTACTGGTTGTTCTCGCACAGGAAGATGACCGGCAGCTTCCAGATGGATGCCAGGTTCATGGCTTCGTGACAAGCGCCTTGGTTGCTGGCGCCGTCGCCGAAGAAGGCGACCACCACACGGTCGTTGCCCTGCATCTTGCTGCCCATCGCCGCGCCCACAGCGACCGGAAGCGCCGAAGCGACGATTCCGGACTCGCCGAGAATCCCTATGTCAAAGTCCGCAAGGTGCATCGAGCCGCCCTTGCCCTTGCAGTATCCGGTTGCCTTGCCGAGAAGCTCTGCCATAGCGCGCCGCACATCCCCGCCCTTGGATATGGGATGCCCGTGAGAGCGGTGGTTGCCCGTGATATAGTCGTCGTCCCGCAGGGCCGCGCAGGCTCCCACGGCAACGGCTTCCTCACCGATGTAGCAGTGAGCCATCCCCACAAGCTCGCCGCGCTGGACAAGCTGCTTGACGTTCTCCTCGAACTCGCGGATCAGCATCATCCGTCGGAGCATCAGCATGTAAAGGTCTCGTTCCTGGTCCATTTTAGCCTCCACTGATGTAACTGGCCTCGCAAGAGGCCATAATATCCACACTTCCAGCGACCGCAGGCAGGCGCGTGCTACTCTGATTGGTATTCGGTTGCCTTGGGCGCATCTTATTACAAAGGCAAGGTGGCGACAATAGCGGGGTTGCCAACCGTTCGATCTTGGGATTAGGGTATAATCCGAGTCGATGTGGTCATCCCACGACTTTCTATCGGATTCCTGTGTTGAATGTCTTACTGTTCCAATCACTTAAGCTAGGTGGAGTTAGAAGCATGGGGCTTTCAGATACTAATCTCGACTACGATGCAATCGTCATCGGAGCCGGCATTTCAGGCATGTATCAGTTGTACAGGCTGCGAGAACTGGGCTTTAGTGTCCGGGTCTTTGAAAGAGGGACAGGCGTGGGAGGGACCTGGTACTGGAATCGGTACCCCGGCGCGCGGTTTGATTCGGAAAGCTACTCTTACGGCTATTCCTTTTCTCAGGAACTGCTCGACGAGTGGGACTGGTCCGAACGCTTCGCCTCCCAGCCTGAGATTCTGCGATACCTGCAATACGTTGCCGACAAGTTTGACCTTCGCAAAGACATCCAGTTTTCGAGCGACGTCAAGTCTGCCACCTTTGACGAAGATACCCGGAGTTGGCAAGTCAGGTTAGAGGACGGAAGTACCTACAAGAGCAGGTTCTTGATTACGGGCGTAGGCATCCTATCCCAGCCTACTCTGCCGAAAATCGCGGGAATCGACTCTTTCAAGGGACAGTCCTTTCACACATCTCGCTGGCCCCATACTCCCGTCAATTTCGCAGGCAAGAGGGTGGCGGTCATCGGCACCGGCGCTACGGGGGTGCAGACAATCCAGGAGGTAGCCAAGAGTGTTGGGCATCTCTCCGTCTTCCAGCTTCGACCGGAGTGGTGCGCCCCTCTTCACAACTCGAAGATAGAGTCGGACGAGATGGAGGCAATCAGGGCAAGTTACGAGGAAATGTTTGAGCATTGCACCCAAACTGCTGCCGGATTCATACATGATGTTGATCCCAGGGACACATTTGAAGTTACCGAAGAAGAGCGCTATGAGTTCTGGGAGCGGCTGTACGCCAGCCCTGGCTTCGGGATCTGGCAAGGCAACTTCAAGGATATACTGACCAACCCTAAAGCCAACAAAGCCATATCCGACTTCATAGCCGGCAAGATACGAGAGCGTGTGAATGATCCCGCGATAGCGGAAAAGCTAATCCCAAAAGACCACGGCTTTGGGACCAAGCGTGTGCCTCTGGAGACCAAATACTATGAATCCTACAATCAGGAAAATGTCGAACTAATAGATATTAGTGAGACTCCAATACAGAGAATCACCGAGCGCGGAGTTCTGACTTCCGAGAGGGAGTACGGATTTGACTACATAATCTATGCCACCGGATTCGACGCGATATTCGGCAGCTACAACAGGATAGACATACGCGGTGCTAATGAGCGCAGCCTGAAGGAACAGTGGGAAGAAGAACTGGCGACCTTCCTGGGCATCCAGACCAGTGGTTACCCTAATATGTTCATGATAATCGGCCCCCACGCTATGGCAGGGAACAACCCGCGCGCAATCGAATATCAGGTTAACTGGGTAACCGAACTCATTGAGTACATGAACGACCATGGCTTTACTCGCGCCGAAGCCAGCCCGGAAGCTCAAACGGAATGGCGCGAGTATGTCGTAGAACAAGGCAAAGACCTGCTGAGGAACGATGTCGATTCGTGGCAGACCGGCGTCAACATGAATCTGGAAGGCAGGCAAAAGCGAATAGTAGGCATGTATTCCGGCGGCCAGCCGTCGTACAGACGCCGCTGCGAAGAGGTGGCGCAGAACGGCTATGAGGAACTGAATCTGCGGTAAGGGCAGGACCAGGTGATGGCCCTCGAAGCGGCGACAATCTCGCCGCTTGGCAATCAGCCAATTGCGAATATCGAGGAAGTCTCCCCGCATTGAAGCAAGGTGAACTCGTTTGGCATCAGCTCAGATAAATGACCACATCCGCTACGAGCCGGAGGAAAAGTGCTCGATACTGTCGTCCTTTATGGTCGGCGCGCAGGGCGTAGTCCTGACGCTGCCGATCCTATTCTCGATAGGGGCAATCACCGTTCTGGCAACAGGACGGGACGAGAATTACCTGAGTTGGGCAATTTTCGCCTCGCTGATAGTCGTGGCGATAGTTACCGCGCTGCAAGCTGCCAGGATAGGCCGGATGGGCGCGGGACACCTGGTCATCATGGGAGTTACCCCCAACTACATCGCGCCGGCGACGCTCGCGCTTGCCGCAGGCGGTCCTGCTATGCTGGCAAGCCTGATGGTAGTTTCCGCGTTCTTCTTCTTCGCGGTGGCTACCTGGCTTCCGCAGTTGCGGCGCGTGATGACGCCGACGGTATCAGGCACGGCACTTATTCTCATAGCGGTATCGATTTTGCCCTTCTGCCTGGACCAGTTTGACGAAGTGCCACAGGGCGCGTCGGCATTCACCGGCCCAGCAGTGGCTCTCATAACGCTGATTATGACCACGGCTCTCTTGCTCCGCGCCCCGCCTCGCTTGCGTCCTTGGTCAATGATAATCGGATTTCTTTGCGGTTGCGCTGCCGCCGCGCTGTTGGGAGTCTATGAATTAGACCGGCTGTACGCAGCGCAGTGGTTCGGCATTCCCACAATCGATTTCCAAGGACTGGACCTGATACCGGACGCGGGATTCTGGGCGCTACTGCCGATGTTCCTAATTGTTACCCTAGTGCAGGCAGTAAAGGGCGTTGGCGACGGAGTGGTAATTCAGCAGGCGTCCCGGCGCAGGCCAAGGGCGTGCGATTTTCGGCTGGTGCAAGGCTCGGTTTACGCTAACGGAGTGGGCATTCTGCTATCGGGGCCCCTGGGAACGCCTCCAACCTCTTACTTCTCGTCATCTACGGTGTCTATCGTGAACATGACCGGCGTAGCCACTCGGAATGTCGGATACTTCATGGCAGGCATGCTTGTGGTGCTGGCGCTGCTTCCAAAGTTGACGGGCGCGCTGCTCACGATACCCAATCCGGTCATGGGCGCTTTCATTCTAGTTTTCGTGGGCATCTATTTCGTCGAAGGGGTACGAACTATCACGCGGGACGGGCTTGACGCTCAGAAGTCGATTGTAGTGGGGCTGTCGTTTGCGATTGGGGTCGCGTTGCAACAGAGCGATGTCGTCAGGGACCTGTTGGGTTACCCTTGGGGCGCACTGCTCGGAAACGGCGTAACCATGGGCGCGACGACAGCGATTGCGCTCACAGTCTTCTTAAACCTGACAAGCGCGCGTCCCAAGCGCCTGGAGGCACGGCTGGACTTTGCGGACCTGCCGCGAATAGACGAGTTCATGCAAGAGGTAGCCGGAGGAATGGGCTGGAGCGAAGCATCTACGCAGCGTCTGCGCTCAGCAGGCGAAGAGGCGTTGTCGAGCCTGCTGCAGCCGAGCAACGAGTATCCGCCGGATGGCGGCACAGACAAGACACCGCGCCTGATGATAGTCGCGCGTCCTGATGGAAGGGCGGTGGAAATGGACTTCGTATCGGTGCTGGAGGACGATGAAAACCTCGGCGACCGTCTGGCTTATCTGGATGACGAGGATGAGAGCGTGGACGACAGGGAGATTTCGTTCCGCCTGCTGCGGCACTACGCCTCATCGGTGCGCCACCAGAAGTATTATGGGATGGACATCGTTACCGTGCGAGTCGAAAGTTAACGCCATTTCCTCTCTTGAGCCGCAAAAAGACTGATGCCTCTTCACCAAGCCACTGTAATTTTCTCGGATTGAAAACTGCATCAGTCCCTTCCCCTCTTGGGGGAAGGTTAGGAAGGGGGATATGACGAATTTTGCCCACTCCTATATGATGAAAGAGTCATTATTGACCTTCTAGGCTACTTTAGATATATTCGCTGTCAACTCTGGTAAGTGTGGTCTTAGTTGAGATGGTTGTACGGTCGCGCCGCCCCACCAGTGTCAGAAGACGCGAAATCATTGACGCCGCCCGGCTTCTGATAACCGAGCACGGCATGCAATCGCTGACAATCGGCAATCTCGCCCGCGTGGTGGGAGTCAGCGAGGGCGCAATCTATCGCCACTTCATCGGCAAGAAGCGGATACTCGCCGGGCTGATCGAAGACATAGACCTCAGACTTACGCAGCGCATCGACCTCATAGACGGCGACCCCGACTCCGGCCTGACCAGACTTGAGACCGTGCTCCACCACAATGTCGCGCCGTCCACCCTGACAGGAGTTTCGTTTCTGGTCATCGCTGAAGTTCTGATGAACGGCGACGATGAACTTCGCGCCCTGATGCAAGCCTCGATAGACAAGCACTTAGCCATGATCGAGGCGCAGCTAACGATAGGCGTCCAGAAAGGCGAGGTCAGCCCCGAGGTTGACCTGAAAGCGGCAGCGTTGCAATTCTACGGGCTGATTCAGGCGGTCAACACGCTGAACCACTTTGGGACGGAAGAGTTTCCTGTCGGCGACAGCGGAAAGCTCTGGCAGATATTCAGGCACGGCGTCGCCGGCACATAGTCTCCACGCGCCCTATTCCACCTAAAGCCGCCGAACGTTCACTAAGCCCTCCGCCCCGTATTCTCGCTGTTCCCTCGTGATTTCGCATACTCTCCTGCCGTCTGCTCGCGTTCATTTGATTTGACCGTCCAATCCCAAATCAGTTATATTTAGCAACGAAATTGAATGCGAGCGTTCACTTACTTATTAAACTAAATATAAACAGAGAGCAAAAATAAACACACCATCTGGAAGGAGAGCCTATGTTAGGTCGTATCACGGTAAGGAACTTGATTGCAATTGCCGCCATTATGTCGATATTCGCACTGGCGGCTGTTGGCTGTGCAGGAGAAACTCAAGTAGTCGAAAAGGTCGTAGAAGTCGAAAAGCAAGTCGAAGTCCCGGTGGAAGTGGTCAAGGAAGTCGAGGTCGAAAAGCAGGTCGAAGTGCCGGTGGAGGTGGTGAAAGAGGTTGAAGTTGAGAAGGTAGTGGAGAAAGAAGTGGAGGTGGTGAAGGAGGTCGAGGTTGAGGTCGTCAGAGAAGTCGAAGTCGAGAAGCTTGTGCAGGTAGAAGTTACCGCCGTCCCCTCGCTGCCAAATCTGGAACCGCAGTTCGGTGGCACACTTCGCATCGGCTTTCTGGATCAGGGACAGCTAGACCCCATGCTCGCCGGCCTGTCGCAGGCGCAGTCCCCTTATGGCGAAATCGCTTACGATAGCATCGTCATGTACTGGTACGATGGCGAGATTACTCCCTGGGCTGTGGAGTCTTGGACATCGAGCGATGACTTGTCGCAGTACACTTTCAAGGTGCGCGGCGGCAACAGATTCCACAACGGTAACCCACTCACGTCCGCCGACATAAAGTACACGCTCGACCGCATTCGCGCCGAGAATTCGGCATCGCCTCTGAAGGGGCAGATTTCCTACATAGACACAATTGAAACACCGGACGAAAGCACGGTCATACTTAACTTGGGCGCGCCCAATGCCTTCCTGATGGGAGACATGACCGACTATCATGCCCGGATTGTGCCGAACGGGACCGCAGGCGAAACTCTCACCAATGAGGAGCATGGCTCCGGTCCTTACGTGATGACATCACACAACCCAACCGAACGCTCCACATTCGAGAAGTACACCGACTACTGGCGCGAAGGCAGACCCTACGCAGACGAGGTCGTATTCTTCTACATACCGGAGCAGATTACGCGCATCGAAGCGATCAAGACAGGTGCGCTCGATGTGGTGCCAACTCCCCCAATAGCCTCACTAGGGGCATTTGCAGGCAACCCCGAAATACGCATTTCCGACACACCGTCAGCTGACGTGGTTGTTATTGACATGCATACGGCATACTCCCACCTGCAGGGCGTGGATGGCTGGGACAAGTTCCAAGGCTTGGCAGACCCGATATTCTCCAACAAGAACCTGCGGAAGGCAATGCAGTACGCCGTTGACAGGGACTTTGTAGTGCAGGCGGCGCAGTTCGGGCGCGGCTCGCCAGCCAACGACCACCCTGTCGGCGTCAACGATCAGTATTACTGGGACGAGCAGCCCATCATCAAGCAGGACATCGAAAGAGCCAAGCAGTACCTCGCCGATGCGGGCTATCCCGACGGCATCGAAGTGACACTGAACACTTCTGACATTGGTTTCCAGCTTGAGGCAGCTCTCGCCTTCAAGGAGTCCGTCGCCGCAGCCGGCATCAACGTCGAAATCGCCACACACGACACCGCCTCATACTGGGAAGCTCAGTGGATGGATCCTTGCTGCCCGTTCGTAACGAGCAACTGGGGCGGCAGGCCCGCCAACGCCGCGATAGATGTACAGCTCCGAGGCGGCACCGTCTGGAACGAGTCCTTCTACAACAACCCGCGTCTCGACGAGCTGCTTGACCTTGCAGCCGCGTCGCCCGACTTGAACGAGCGGAAAGAGTATTTCCGGGAGATGCAGGAAATCCTGATTGAGGATGTCCCAGTGCTCTACCTGGCATACTCGCCTGTAATCTGGGCGCACCGAGACAACGTCGGAGGCGTCCAGGCGCACGCCGCGCTCGCGCACTGGCTGATAGAAGAGTGGTGGCTCCAGCAATAGCCTTGATAAAAGTTCCCTCCCCCGTCAAGGGGGAGGGTTAGGGTGGGGGTGAAGAACATGCACCGGCGCAGCGTTAGGATATGGTTGAAGGACGCCGCGCATCGCAGCATCACCCGCGTCCCAATAGAAATACCATCAGTTTATCACCTATGAATAACAGATAATCGGAGACGGCATGGCTAGATTTCTCATAGTAAGGCTTGCGCTTATATTCGTAACCCTGCTCGCCGTCTCCGTAGCAATCTTCTCGCTCATCGAGTTCGCCCCCGGCGACGCCGCAACGGTCATTCTGGGGCAAGCCGCCACCCCGGAGAACACAAAGGCGCTCCGAGAGCGGCTCGGATTGGACAAGCCTCCGCACGAGCGTTATCTATCATGGATAACGGGCGCCGTGCAAGGCAACCTCGGCACTGCCGCATCCGGCAAGGAAATCTCAGGCATAGTCCCCGGTCGTCTATTCAACTCAGCGCTGCTGGCGGTCGGCGCGTTCCTGATATCCGTCCCGCTCGGCCTGGCAATGGGCGTCCTCGTCGGCGTCAAGTCCGACACTTTGATCGACCGCTTCCTCACGCTGGGCGGCCTCGTAACCATATCACTGCCGGAGTTCGTCACGGGTATCGTGCTTGTGCTCGTGCTGTCATCTACTCTCGGATGGCTGCCGTCTTCGAGCATTATGCTGCCCGGGGAAACCATAATCGGCAACCCTCAAGTCCTCGTAATGCCCATCCTCACGGTCACCGGCGCATTGTTCGCCTATATCTTGAGGATGGCACGCGCTAATGTCATCGAAGTCATGGGAAGCAACTACGTCCGCACGGCAATCCTGAAAGGCTTGCCCATGCGCACGGTAGTCATACGGCACGTCTTGCCCAACGCCATGCTCCCCACAATAACCGTAATTGCGAACAACGTCGGCTGGCTCTTCGGCGGACTCATAATAGTCGAAAACCTCTTCGCCTACCCGGGCATGGGCGGCCTGCTCATTCAGGCAATCAACGCCCGCGACATCCGCCTGCTGCAATCCACCGCCATGGTAATTGCCGCCGTGTACGCATTCAGCAACCTGGCAGCCGACCTTACTTATGGCTGGCTCAATCCCAGAGTGAGGCTGGCATAATGGCAGTCCGAGAATCCACGCTTCCATCTGAATTTGAAAGTGGTCGCCCATCCGCCATCATCCGGGCAAAAGACGCCGTGGTAAATGGCATCACGCTCATCCTCCGCACCAACACGGGGCGCGTAGCCTTCGCCATTGTCCTCATTCATGTCTTAGTCGCAATCCTGGGCACATGGATAACGCCGTACCCGCCCACCGAGTACGACCTTCCCAACCGCTTCACCGGTCCTTCCGCCGAGCACTGGCTTGGAACAGACGACAAGGGCCGAGATGTGCTGAGTCGTGTGCTTGCAGGCTCCCGCTCAATCGTATGGATTGCTACGGTCGGCACGATACTCGGCGTAACGCTCGGCACCATCGTCGGCGTAACAAGCGGCTACTTCGGCGGCAAGACCGACCAAATTATCATGCGCTTCGTGGACTGGTTCCTCGCCATTCCGTCGCTGCTTCTCGCCATACTCGTCATCAACATGAGCAGACAGCGATTCAGCGACCTAGACGAGTCATGGCTCGTAATACTTACGATTGGCATATCGTTCATGCCGAACAACAGCCGCGTCATTCGCAGCGCCGCCCTTGCGATCAAGCCGCTTGAGTTCGTGCAGAGCGCCAGACTCAGGGGCGAGCCTACGATATACATAATGTTCCGCGAAATACTGCCCAACGTCCTGCCGGTAGTCGCGGTCGAAGCCGCGATACGCCTGAGCTTCGCGCTTCTGCTTACCGCCGGGCTTGGCTTCCTTGGGCTGGGAGTTCAGCCGCCCTCATCCGACTGGGGCTTGATGGTTAGTGAGAACTTCCGTCATATCGGGCAAGTGCCGCTCGCCGCTCTCGCTCCGGGCATGGCTATGGCATCGCTCGTAGTAGGCATCAACCTGCTCGCGGACGGCATCCGGCAGGCGCAGAACCTGCCCGAAACCGGAGGCTGATAGATGAATCAATTCCAGAACGGTAACGCGCCTCTCGTACAACTCGAAAATCTAGCGGTAACCTTCCACACGCCACGCGGCTCTTTCCGCGCCGTCCGCAGCGCATCCCTCGAAATAGCGCGCGGCGAAGTGCTGGGACTGGTGGGTGAGTCCGGCTGCGGAAAGTCAACGGTCGCATTCGCCATGATGAACTACCTCCCTGGCACGGCGCAGGTTGACGGCGCGGTGCGATTCGAGGACATGGAAATATCCGAGTTCAGCGAATCTGAGTTACGGGAACTCCGCGGGAACCGCATTGCGATGGTCTATCAGGACCCTCTCACTTCGCTCAATCCGTCCATGCGGGTCGGTCCGCAAATCGCGGAAGTGCTCAATCAACACCTGGATTTGGACGGCGAGGCCGCCCAGGCGCGCGCTGTCGAGCTTTTCGCCAGCGTAGGACTCGCGGACCCTGAACGCATCGGCAACCGCTATCCCCACGAACTGAGCGGCGGCCAGCAGCAGCGCGTGGTCATAGCCATGGCGCTCGCTTGCGACCCGCACCTGCTCATCATGGACGAGCCGACAACCGGACTGGATGTAACGACTGAAGCCACCATCCTCGACCTGATAGTCGAACTCAAGGACAGGGTGAACGCCGGAATACTCTTCGTCAGTCATAACCTAGGCGTCATAGCGAGGGTGGCTGACCGCGTAGCCGTCATGTACGCGGGCGAGATAGTCGAAGAAGCTCCCGTTCGAGAGCTGTTCAAGAACCCGCGCCACCCCTACACCGTAGGGCTGCTGTCCTGTGTGCCGCAGCCGCCGGGCGACGACGGCATAGAGCGCCAGCTCAGAAGCATTCCCGGAACAGTATTCGACGCCCAGAGCGATCAGGAAGACTCCTGCCTGTTCGCGCCGCGCTGTCCTCTTGCGTCAGACAGTTGCGTTCAGTCATCGCCGCCACTGGAAATCGTATCGGACGCTCACTTCGCCAAGTGCTTCTCTCATTCCGATGTAACCGACGACCTGTGGGGCGATTTGCGCGAAAGGCTGGTGAAACCCCCGTCAAACGGAGACCTGCCCGTGCTGAACGCGCAGGACCTCCGCAAGTTCTACGGCGGAGGACGCAGGAAGTACATCCTGTTCGGGCCTCCGGTACGCCGGCCCGTGCGCGCCCTCGTCGATGTGGATATGAGCGTTGACGGCGGCCGCACACTAGGAATTGTGGGAGAAAGCGGCTCCGGCAAAAGCACCGCAGCGCGCGCCATCGTCGGACTGGAAGCGCGCGACCGGGGCACCCTCGAACTGCGTGGACAGACGCTTGAAGGTGATGTCGGGGACCGCACCGAAGAACAGCGCTCTTCGATGCGCATGGTCTTTCAGAACCCGACCGCATCGCTCAACCCCAAGCTGCCGATAAAGCACGCGATTATCAGGGCGCTCAGGAAGTTCGCCGGCGTCAGCGCATCCGAGAGCCAGGAACGCGCCGAGCAGCTTATGAACGCGGTAGGACTCGACCCGCTCTACCTCAACAGGCGTCCGTCCGAGTTGAGCGGTGGGCAGCAGCAGCGAGTCGCGCTCGCCAGCGCATTCGCCGCCAACCCCGACCTCGTAGTAGCGGACGAAGCGGTATCCGCCCTTGATGTCTCGGTGCAGGCTCAGGTGCTCAATCTGCTTGAAGAGCACCAGCGTGAGACCGGGAACTCTTATGTATTCATCACGCACGACCTCGGCGTTGTTCGCTATGTCTCGGATGACATTCTGGTACTGTACGCCGGCCATGTCGCCGAGTACGGACCGTCGGAAGCCGTACTGTCCGCGCCGTCGCATCCCTACACCGAGGCGCTGTTGTCAGCCGCTCCGGTGCCTGACCCCGACGCCGAGCCATCCCACATAAGGCTGGAAGGCTCTGTGCCGACACTGCGCTCAGAATTCACCGGATGCTTCTTCGCCGGCAGATGCCCCAGGAAGATTGGCGACATCTGCGACAACGAGCCGCCGCCCGAACAGCAGGGACCGGGCGGGGAGAATCACGCGATAAACTGCCACATTCCGATCGCCGAGCTGGAACAGTTGCAGCGGGCAGATCAAATCGCGAGCTGACTCTCATAGCGTTTCCCTCTAGGTGACAAAGTCCCTTCCCCCTCGACGAGGGAAGGCTAGAGCTTGTCCTGAGCTTGCCGAAGGGATGGGGGTGAAATCGCTATTCATCCACCTGAATGGAAACGCTATCGATCTGACCACGCCTATTATGCGCCATGCCATGTTGCTTTAGGGTATAATGCCCTCGCCGTCTGTCGAAGGCGCACTTGAATCTGAAGCTAATCACCCCGGGGAGAGAAAAGCGGAACAAGATGGATTACGGAATAGGCATCCCGTCGTACATAGAGGCTTGGCGCGAGGTGAAAGCCGCTGAAGAGGCCGGCTTCACGCACGCATGGCTATTCGACTCGCAGCTCATATACTCCGATGTCTGGGCAACGATGGCGCTGGCGGCGCAGAACACCACGCGCATCAAGCTGGGAACGCTGGTCGCAATCCCAAGCAACAGGCTTGCGCCCGTAACGGCGGCAGCCGCGGCGTCCATCAACAAGATTGCGCCCGGCAGGGTGATCGTTGGACTCGGCACAGGCTACACCGGGCGAAACACCATGGGCCTCCCTGCGCTGCGAATGGACCAGTTCGAGGAGTACGCGCTGCAAGTCAAGGGGCTGCTCAATGGAGAGGACGTACTGCTGCGCGAGGGCAGCCGCGAGAGATGGATACGGCTTATCCACTCCAAGTCCAACTCAGGACGAGATGAGTTCTTCAACATCGAAGACCCTATCCCCGTGATGCTTGCCGCCAACGGCCCACGCGGACAGAAAATCACCGGAGAAATATCCGACGGCTGGATATCCACCGCGAGAAGTGAGAGCGTCCCCGAAGGGCTTCCAAGGGTGATGGCGGCGGCGGAAGCGAGCGGGAATAACTTCGATAAGTTCGGCGGACACGGAGCCAAGCCTTATGTAACGGTGCTATCATCAGCGTGCGTTCTTAGGGAAGGCGAGTCCCTGTCCAGCGAGCGGGTCATCAGGAACGTGGGACCAACGCTCATCCCGGGCATCCACGCGATGTGGGAACGCGATTACGGCCCCGGCGCAAACCTGGGAATGAGCAATCCAAGCATCGCCGAGGAGTATGATCGATACATCCGAGAGTACGGCGACAATCGCCCGAACCCCACGCCCGACGACAGGCGATACCTCGACGTTCACGAAGGACACTATGTCTATCTGAAAGAAGGCGAAGAGCGGTTCGTCTCGGCAGATTTGGTCAGCCGCACCCTGACCGGCACGGCAGACGAGATCATTGATAAACTGGACAATCTGGAGGCAATCGGCGTCAACAACGTGGCGCTCGCGGCAGTGAACCGGCAGGCGGCGCGCGACCTGATCTCAGATTTCGGCGAGCAGGTGATTCAACGCCGCGTATGACTGCGCCACAAGTCCCTTCCCCCTTGATGGGGGAAGGCTAGGATGGGGGTGAAATCACAAATGCAAGAACGGTTACTTGCCAATACATACCCCTATCAACCCTCGACGGGGGAAGGCTAGAGCCTGCCCTCGCGGAAGCGGGGGATGGGGGTGAACTCCTACCTCGACCGCAATGTTGGATCCAATATCAACACCTATCAGCAATATCTCTTGAACTCGGCACCAGACAGGGAGAACAAAAATGCCCGACAAGCAGCCCAACATAGTCCTGATTATGTCCGACGACCTTGGCTACGAGGTCATCGGAGCAAACGGAGGCACTTCTTACGCCACGCCGCGAATCGACCGTATGGCGCAGGAAGGAATGCGGTTCGATGAAGCGCATGTAATGCCGCTCTGCACCCCCACGCGCCTCTCACTGATGACCGGCAAGTACAACTTCCGCAACTACATCGGGTTCGGGCTGATGAAGCCCGATGAGGTTACATTCGGACACCTGTTTTCGGACGCCGGATACAACACCTGCATCTCCGGCAAGTGGCAGCTCTACTCATACAACCCGCCCGACGAGGTGCCCGAGATGCGCTCCAAGGGCCAGCAGATAGAGGACGCCGGTTTCGACGAGTTCTGCGTCTGGCACGCGCACCACACCGAGGACAAGGGATCCCGCTACAAGGACCCCATCATCTACGAAAACGGCGCGTACAGGGACGACACAAAAGGCAAGTACGGTGAGGACGTCTTCTGCGACTACATCATCGACTATATCGGACGCAAGAAGGACGACGACAAGCCCTTCTTCGTCTATTGGTCTATGGCGGCTACGCACAAGCCTCACGAACCCACGCCGGACAGCCCGGAATGGGACTCGTTCGACCCGCCTTCAAACAGGACCCTGGGCGGGAGGACATGGAATGAGCTTGAGGAAGGCTCATGGGGCGACGACCCGCGCTTCTACAAGGACATGGTCGAGTACCACGACAAGGTAATCGGGAGGCTCATGGACTATCTGGACGAGCAGGGGCTAGGCGAAGACACGCTGGTGCTATACTTGGGCGACAACGGCAGTCCCGACGACGTCTGCTCGATGTATCACGAGCACAACGAGATATGCGGGGGCAAGGGCAAGACGAATGACCGGGGCACGCACGTCCCGTTCATCTGCCGCATGCCCGGTACTGTCCCTGCCGGAGTCGTCAACAGGGACATGATAGAATCGACAGACTTCCTGCCCACAATCATGGAGGCGGCAGGGCTGGAGTTTCCGGACGGCTACTTCGTTGATGGTAGGTCATTCTACCCGCAGCTGAAAGGCGAGGCAGGCAACCCCAGAGACTGGATGTTCTTCCACTTCGAGCCGATGAACCCTCGTTCCTCCATTTCCGCCACCCTAATCCGCTTCGTCCGCGACAGCCACTATAAGCTGTACGAGACCGGAGAACTCTACGACCTGTGGGTTGACTTGGACGAGGAACGCCCGATTCACGAAGCGCAGGATACTGAGGAACAGTCGGAGGCTAGGGCGAAACTGCGGCCTATCTTCGACGAGATGCAGTAATGCTGAACGGGCATCGCAATTAGACCATTCGCGGCAGCCGGACGGCCGCTAGTTCGCGCTGATGTCGTCGAACAACTCTGTCCAGCTGCCGTAGCTGCCCCTGCCGGCGCCGTAGCGGTGCGTTATCATGCCGTCCCCGCTAATTGCTATCTTCGAGGCTTGGGAGTTGATATTCAGAGAAGCCAGCATTCCCTCTTCAGCGTAGGCAACCGGCCACGGAAGGTCCTTTTTAGCCCTGTCCGCCTCTAACTTATCGATGCTCTCGCCCGGGCTTGTGCCGACAACGTAGATTGCAACCTTATCTTCGTAATCCGTGCCAACCTGTTCTTTGATGCTCCGCAACTCGGCGCGACAGGTCGGTCAATAAGTTGCATGGAAGTAGAGCAAGACCGGCTTGCCCTCGTCCACGATGCTGGATGTCGTAACTCTGCTACCGTCCAGCAGGCTCATCTCGAACTCCGGAGCGCGCAGCCCTACCTGGTAGCCGACCTCCACCGCCTCAACCTCCGAGCCGCCATTCGCCGATGAGTCGGGAATCGTCCTCTGAACTGCCGCCGGAGATTCGGCAGTCTGCGCCGGCGGCGCCGCGCCGCAGCCAAGCAGCACGACCATCACCGCCCCAAGCCCAAGCAGCAACGCAAGTGAAATTCTGGCACTCATGGTCTCGTCTCCCTATTATCGCCCACCAATATCTCAACATCGGAAAGTTGAGCATTCTTTGCGTCCACGTTGCTATCTTCCGCCATTTTCCATCTCCACAAGATTGCCCCCATTTTAGTACGCGCATATCTGTGCGTCAAAGGCGATATTGGTTCAGGATCTTTTCATTGTCATTCTGAACGTAGCTCAGCGGAGTGAAGAATCTGAAATCCCTTACCTGCAAACAAGATTGCATTGCCGAAAATTCAGCCGCTTCAGACGGCCAAAAGAATAATGAAAAGGCATTGGAATTGATTATAGATTGTTGGCACATGAAAATATGGCACATATTGGGGGCGGATAGGTTTATAATGTCATTGTTGACTAATCGAATACTAATCCTGCAATTCCTGTCCATCCCTGTAAAATTTTCCACGAGGTACTGACATGAGCGAACGGCCACTGCTTGCGATTACGATGGGCGATGCGGCGGGCATCGGCGCGGAGGTTACGGCGAAGGCGCTTCAGGACGAATGGGTCTATGAGAAGACGCGCCCATTCGTAGTCGGCAGCGCAGCCGCGATGAACGCTGCCCTCGAACTGATAGGCGCGTCCGGCACGGCGAAGGTCGCCCACTCTGTTGATGACGTCATCGGAGAGCACGGAAACATCGACGTGCTCGATCTGGAGAACCTCGACTACGGCGCAATCGAGTATGGAAAGTTGTCCGCCTCCTCCGGCAAGGCGTCCGTCGAGTGGATACTCAGAGCGGGTGAGCTTGCCAGCAGCGGCGCTGTGCAGGCGATAGCGACCGCGCCCATCAACAAGGAGGCGTGCAAGCTGGCGGGCTACACCGACATCGGCCACATGGAGATATTCCAGAGCCAGACAGGCGCCAAGGAAGTGGCGACCATGCTCACGGCGAATACGCTGCGAGTCGTCCATCTGACCACACACCGTTCGCTGCGAATAGCCTGCGACTATGTAACGAAAGACAACGTGCTGGCGAAGTTGCGCCTGACGGATGAGTGCTTCAAGGCGTGGGGTTTTCCGGAGCCGCGCATCGGCGTTGCCGCGCTCAATCCGCACTCCAGCGACGGCGGTCTGCTCGGCGATGAAGAGGCTTTGCAGATTACGCCCGCGGTCGAGGCGGCACGCGCCGAGGGCATCGACGCCACCGGACCCGTCCCCGCCGACAGCGTATTTCCGCAGGCGATAGACGGCAGGTACGATGCGGTGCTGGCGATGTACCACGACCAGGGGCACATCCCCATCAAGGTGCATGACTTCGCCAAGAGCATCAGCGTCAACCTAGGGCTGCCCTTCATCCGCACATCCGTTGACCACGGCACGGCGTTCGACATAGCCGGCAAAGGCATCGCGGACGCCGAGAGCATGCTGGAGTCCATCCGAGTCGCCGTGTCCTTGGCGAGCGAGAGCAAGCTACCGTAGCATATAAAGTTCCTTCCCCCTTGATGGGGGAAGGTTAGGATGGGGGTGAAAACCTGCGTATTCCGCCCATCCATGTAATTAGTCCAAAGGCATTGATATGAAGATAGCGTTCATCGGCGGCGGAGTGATGGCGGAGTCGATAATCGGCGGCGTGCTAGCCGCGAATCTGACCCCGCCGGAGGACATCAGCGTAGGCGAGCCTGTCGATGAGCGGCGCGAGCAGCTCACGAAGGAGTACGGCTTGCAGGCATTCGCCGACAACGCCGATGCCATTAGCGAGGCTGACCTCGCAATCCTCGCCGTCAAGCCGCAGTCGCTCCCCGAAGTGATGCCCAGCCTGAGCGCCAGCCTTAGTCCGCAGCAGACGGTCGCCTCGATTGTAGCCGGAGCGACTATCGAGACCTTGGCCAGCGGGCTGAAGCAAGACTCCGTAATCCGCATCATGCCGAATACTCCGGCGCAGATTGGCGCGGGCATGAGCGTGTGGACGGCGACCGCAGCGGTGCCGGACGCGATGCGCCATATCGTCGGGCAGATATTGCAGACTCTCGGCGATGAGGTCTATGTCCCCGACGAGAAGCTGATAGACATGTCAACCGCGCTCAGCGCCAGCGGACCCGCGTATGTGTTCTTGTTCATTGAGGCGCTCATAGACGCGGGAGTCTATCTGGGCATGGCGCGCGACATGGCACGGCGGCTTGCGTTGCAGACGGTGCTGGGCAGCACTCAACTCGTGCAAGAGACAGGACGACATCCGGCGGAGTTAAAAGACATGGTGACATCACCGGGAGGCACGACGATAGCCGCGCTGCGGGCGATGGAGAGCGAGGGCTTCCGAACCGCCGTGCTGGAGGGTGTCATCGCAGCATACGACAAGTCAGTGGAGTTGGGGAAGAAGTAATAATGACGCAGTATCTTGGCATATTTATAAACATTCTGTTCTACGTGCTCTGGGCGGCGATACTGGGGCGCGTCATTCTCTCATGGATAAACCTCTCACCCGACAATCCTATCGTCGTTCTCATTTACGGGATTACCGAGCCTATACTAGCGCCAATTCGCCGGGTATTGCCGTCAATGGGAATGCTTGACCTATCGCCGATGGTCGCGCTCATCGTGATGATGGTTATTCGGGAAGTGCTGGTGCGCTTGGTTCCTTGACTTAGTTTTCCGTCATTCCGCAGTGCCTATTACCAGACTTCAGCCACCGAGCAAGTTGTTCGCCCAAACGGACGCGATCGTAGCCGCGCCAATGCCGAGAATCAGGTAAAACAGGCGGTCGATACGCGCCGACAAATGGTCAACGCGCTCTGACAAACGGTCAACAGAGGTTTCAACACCGTCCATTCGTCCCTCAAGCCGTCCTATTGCCCGCCAGACTTCGGCTGCCTCGATCTGTCGATTTTGCTGCGTTTCAGTCGTCATGTCATCTCACTTAGCAAGTTGTTGGTATTTTGATTATACACAATCATTTCCCACTTGTGTATAGTCTGCCAAGCGCCTCCTCAGTCGATATGCCCTCCATACTGATTCGCTTATTCCGCGACTTATGCCCGCGCACAATCCGGATGCTGCGCCTCGGAACGCGCAATCGCTTCGCCAGAAGCGCCACCACCGCATCGTTCGCCTTGCCAGATTCCGGCGCTGCCGTAACCCGCACAATAATCTTCACATCAGGGCGCTCGCCGTCAACTTCGATAGCATTGCGGCTTGCGCGGGGCTGCACCCGAATGTCCAATTCCATAAACTCTGTCCATCCTGTACATCGATGTTAGCCCTGGATAGCATTTCCTTCTGGATGGTAAAAGTTCCTTCCCCCTTGATGGGGGAAGGTTAGGATGGGGGTGAAATCGCTATTCAACCACCTGATGGAAACGCTACATAGCCCTGCCTATGCGTGCGCCAGCGCGCCGCCGTCAATAAAAATCGTCTGCCCCGTAACGAAGTCGCAGGCGTCCGACGCCAGATAGACAAGCAAGCCGCACAAGTCTGTGGGATGTCCCTTGCGGCGAGACGGCAGGTAGCGCACGAGCAGTTCGCGCTGCGATTCTTCGGTCTGCTCTTCGGGCGTAATCCAGCCTGCTCCAATGCCGTTGACGCGAATCCCGCGCCGCGACCATTCGAGCGCGAGCGCCGTTGTGATCTGATGCACCGCGCCCGCGGCAGCACAGGCTGCAACCGAGTTCCACAGCCCGCGCACGGCAAGCCCGGAGCCGATATTCACGATTCGACCGTGTTCCTGCGCCAGCATCCGCTTGCCGACTACCTGGCTGCACAAGTACATAGACTTCACATTGAAATCCATCAGCGTCTGCCACTCCGATTCCAGCACATCCTCGAATGGCTTGCCGAACTCCGCGCCCGCGTTGTTGACGAGGATATCCACCCTGCCGAACTCGTCCACAACCCGCTGGACCATCGCCTCTACTTCGTCGGAGTCGGTGATGTCGGTTTCGATGTTGAGCGCGCGGCGTCCCTGCTCTTCAACGGCTTTGGCGGCGTCCGCGGCATCCGAGCGCGCCGAGCCTGCGATGGCGACATCCGCGCCCGCTTCCGCAAGCGCAGCCGCAAGGAACGGCGTCCAGCCGCGCCTGTCCGCGGTGATGATTGCCGCCTTGCCACTCAAGTTCCATTCTTCCGGTATGGGCATTTCTTTCTCCTTCAGTAGTAAGTTGCCAGTGGTAAGTAGAGGCGCTTCACTCGCTACTCATAACTCACCACTCATAACTCTAAACTTCGAGCGGTATCTCCGGCGCGTAGCCGGTTGGCGCGTAGCCGCCAGCCAGCCCGCCGCCGTCTATCGTAAACATCTCTCCGTTCATGTAATCGGATGCGTCCGATGCGAGATACACTGCGAGCGGCCCCATCTCGTGCGGTCTGCCCACACGCCCCATCGGTATGAATGTGCCGCGCGGCAATGTGTCATTCGACTCCGCCGTGCCCTCGGTCGGAATATATCCCGGCACGATGCAGGTGCAAGTGATACCGTAGCGGCTCATGCTAGTCGTGATGGTGCGCGTGAGCTGCACGATGCCGCCCTTGCCGCAGGTGTACATGTAATTGTCGCGCCCACCGCGAAAGCCGAAGCCGGACGACACATTCACAATCTTGCCGCCGCCGCGCTCTATCATGTGCTTGGCGACCGCGCGTGAGCAGTAGAACGCGCCCGTCAGGTTCGTGTCAATGCCGATGCGCCAGTCCTCGTCGCTGATGTCCCAGATGGGGATCGAGCCTTGCCCGCGCACGATACCCGCGTTATTGAACAGCACATCAACCTTGCCGAACTCATCTATCGCGCGCTCGAACAGGGCATTCACCTGCGCCGAATCGGTAACGTCCGTGGACACCGCGATGGCGCGTCTGCCCTGTTCGCGGACCGCTTCTGCGGTCTCTTCGATGGGGCCCATGCGACGCGAGGCAATCACCACATCCGCGCCCGCCTTCGCCATCGCAACGGACATCTCCCGTCCCAACCCCGTGCCGCCGCCCGTGATGACAATGGTCTTGCCGTCCAGACTTAGTTTTTCAAGCAATTTTTTCCTCCTTGCGAGATAGCTAGTAGCCGTCAGGCCAACTATCCGTATTCCTCGAATTCCGGCTGAAACCTCATGCGCCCTTGCCTGCCCGCGAGTGCTCCAGGGCGAAGCTCCGCGACCATAAACGCTTCTCTGAGTCTCTCAGCGCCGCATCTTATGCCCTTCGTTGCGGCGGGCACAAATCCAAAACGCGGGTAGTAATTGGGATGCCCAATAAGAAACACTACATCGTGCCCTCTTTCCAAGCATCGTTTCAACCCATTTCGCACCAGCATTGAGCCTATGCCTCCGTTCTGACGCTCAGGTAGCACAGCCACAGGTCCCAGTGCCATCACATCAAAGACTTCACCCTCGTGCTCCAAAGCGGCAGGCGAAAACATAATGTGGCCGAGCACACGTTCATCCTCTATTGCCACAAGCGAAAGAACAACCTTATTCGCACGGCGCAAGGCATCCACCAGATCAGCCTGATTCGTCTGCCCGAACGCCTGACTTTCGACATGGTGAATTGCGTCAATGTCTTCCGGGCGTTCCTCACGAATGCTTATCATAGACTCTCTCGTTCATAATTGCGAAGTAACCTCCCCCGCAGTCGCCGTGTACAGGCTACCGTCCGCCTGGCGTACCAGCAGATTGCCCTGTTCGTCAACCGACTCCGCGACGCCCTCGATGGTCTCGTGCTGCGAGCGCAGGCTCACGACACACCCCAGCGTGTCCAGCGTCGCGGACCAATCGGCGGTCAGTGACTTGCCTGCTCGCACCGCTGCATAAGCGTCGTCGAAATGCTCCAGCAGCGCGCGCAGCACCGGTGTGCGGTTGCGGAGCTGTCCCGTCTCCCGGTAGAGACTGGTGGATATGTCGGCAATCTCCGCGTATAGCGACGGGTCGAAGTTCACATTGACGCCGATACCGATGATAGAGCACACGGCGTCCTCGCTCTCGATTGACGTCTCGATGAGGATGCCGGATATTTTCAGCCCGCCCACGCGCACGTCATTGGGCCACTTGATGGTCGGCTTCAAGTCGGCGCAGTCCGCAACCGTGCGCGCAACCGCGAGAGTAGCAGCCATATTCATGTACGGCAACCGGCTCGCCGGCGGCGTCAATATCACCGAGAATGACAGATTCTCCCCGCGCGGCGAAACCCATGCGCGGTTGAACCGTCCTCTGCCCGCCGTCTGCTCCTCAGCAATGACCACGGTACCCTCCGCAGCGCCCTCGGCAGCGAGACGCCGCGCCTCGTCCATGGTGGAGCCAATCAAATCATAGTGGTGGATGCGACGTCCGATGACACGGTGCGCTAAGGCACTTTCGAGCGCGGGGATGTCAAGATCTGTAGTGGGGGCTGCGTCTGGCATGAGCAGGATGATACTTGCGACTTTTGCAGCACGTCAAGCAGGGCGGGGTGAAGACTTCAGCGTCCTCTCAGCAATCGGCGCAACTCCACCATTGCCGGATGATTGGTTGATACCGCGGACGGCATTTTCTCGTAGCGTTCAAGCAATTCGGATTCTGAAAATTGCTGCGGCCAGTCTAAGTTTAGTGTAATTTCAGTACTTCCACTTTCAGAGAAAATGGCTCCCAATTGGAGCAGACCAGTTACATCTCTTAATATTGCATGGATGGGGTATTTGAGATGTGCATATTGTGGTTGCGGCTGTGTCAATAGCTTTACAAGATCGATGGAATCGCCATCCAATAGAATATCCAAGATTTGCAATTGCCTTTCGGCGAGAACACGGCGGCGCGGACTGCGTAGCTGGCCGAACAATGATCGAGCGAACTCTCGGAACAAGATACGACGATGATTTTCAGTGATTTCCTCAGTTAGCGAACTGCATCTGTCGATTATAGCTCTGAGTGCGAACGTCAGAAAAGGCGTCATGTCATGCCCCTGCTGACGCGATTGATTCAGAGTCGCCAAATACTCGTCCTTGTGCTCGTAGTAGTAGTTGGAGAGACTAACTAGGATTACATCATTAACGCCGGCACGCCGCAGCATGAATGCCTCTAGCGCACGCTCGGTACGTCCATTTCCGTCTCCGAAAGGATGCATCGCGCCAATATGATAATGTGCGGCAACGGCCTGGATGATGGGATCGTGTCGCTGGAATTCGCCGGCGATTGCGGCGCACAGAGCATCAAAGGCAGCCTGGCACTCATCTCCACCTTCAGCGCCCCGACACATAGGCGTCCCGAATGTCACATTCCATCCATTGGGGCGCAGCGCTCCGGGTTCGCAATGGTCATCATCGCAGCCGGTTACGATTCGTTTATGAATCTCCTTGATGAACTCGGAAGTTACCGGACGGTCTGCGGGTTGCGCTTGCAGCCATCGGTATGTGGCGGCGGCACATCGCAACTGCCGCTGAGAGCGAGTAAGGCCATTAACATGAGGTATGTCCGGATCCAGAGCTTCTTCCTGTTCACGCGGGGTAAATTCTGCGCCTTCAATGCGTGAAGTACCCGCCGCTTCCAGCCGCAACTGCTCTTCGTGAGCTTGCTCAATCCATTGATGTAAGTAAGGCATCTGCCGCAGAACGGCAGCAGCCGTTTTCGCCTCGACAAGAAGATTAAACACGGCTGACTGATCGTAGCGTATCCAATGCTGCGGGATGATATATCGGCTGATATTTTCCGATGTCATTTCATGTTCATTTCGACTTCATTTCCGGTTCATTTCGCATTTTCGTACTTAAATTGTACATTTTAGCCCGTTTCATTTCCATTTCATTTCGCGTTCATCTCGATTTCGTTTCCTGTAAAATCCATCGAAATTCGTGCTACGCCTCCAGCGCATCCGCATCCGGTTTCGCTATCCGCACCTCGATGTTGCCGGCGCGCTCCTCTTGCAGTTTCATCGCCACTCGCGAATCCATGTCTCCCCAGCCGCGATTGAGCGCTGAGGTCAACTCCTGGTGCGCGATGTTGCCCACACTCATCGGCACGCCGTACTCACGCGCCAGTTCCAGCGCAAGGCTGACATCCTTGTGCGCGAGATGCAGGGCGAAGCTCGGTGGGTCGAAGTTGCCCGCAAGAAATGTGTTCGGGTATGTATTGGCAAATGAGCTGCCGCGCCCCACCGAGCCGTTGGAGATTGCTTCAAACAGCGGCTCGGGGTCCACGCCCGCCTTCACACCGAGCGTCAGACACTCGGCGACGATGGTCTGCAAGCCGTAGCCTATGCAGTTGTGCATCAGCTTGGCGATGCTGCCGGAGCCGATAGGCCCAATGTAGCTCACCTTGTCGCCGATGGCGTCCAACGCGGGCTTAACACGGTCATATACATCGCGGTCGCCGCCGACCATCACCGCCAGCCTTCCGGTGCGCGCCCCCACCGGACCGCCGCTCACCGGCGCGTCCAGCACACTCACGCCCTTAGCCGCGAAATCCTCGGCGATGCTGCGTATGAGCGTGGGCGAACTGGTACTCAGGTCGATATAGACGCTGCCGCTCGCACTGTCTTCGCCCATGCCCTCTAATATGCCGCCCTCACCTAGCGCGATCGCCTCAACCTCGCGCGGTCCCGGCAGCGATGTCAGTACAATGTCGCAGGCAGCCGCAAGTTCGGCCGGGGTATCCGCCCAAGACGCGCCGTCCTCCAGCAGTGGAGTAGCAGCCTCGCGCCGCAGGTCATGCACCGTCAGGTCGTGTCCGGCGCGCAGCACATTCGCCGCCATGCCGCCGCCCATATTGCCAAGCCCGATGAACCCGATGTTCATATTTCCTCCTAATTTACATGGATAAACAGGATGGACAGGACAAAAATCCCCTCTATCCTGTCCATCCATGTTAAATTAAGTGCATGGTAGAGCCTGTTGTGTTGTACAGCAAGAGCGGGGCGGTGGCGCACATCGTCCTGAACCGTCCCAGGGTGATGAACGCCTACAACGTGCAGATGCGCGATGAGCTATTCTTCACGCTGGAGGCAGTGCGCGACGACCCCGATGTGCGAGTGGCGGTGTTGAGCGGTGCGGGCGAGCGCGCCTTCTGCGCCGGCGCCGACCTGACCGAGTTCGGCACAGCGCCCTCGCAGGTCATTGCGCGTCAGGTACGCTGGGAGCGCGACATCTGGGGACTGTTCCTCTCGATTCACAAGCCTCTCATCGCAGCCATGCGCGGCTATGTCATCGGCTCCGGCGTGGAAATTGCATGCCTCTGCGACATCCGCATCGCCGCCGATGACGCGCAGTTCGCCATGCCCGAAGTCGCGCTCGGCATGATACCCGCAGCCGGAGGCACGCAGACGCTGCGCCGTGTGATTGGCGCAAGCAAGGCGCTGGAAATGGTGCTGACCAACAGGCGCATCGGTGCGGAAGAGGCGCGGGGCATGGGGCTGGTGCATAGCGTCGTGCCCGCGGACGCGCTGATGGCGGAAGCGGAGGACGTGGCTCAGCGATTAGCAAAACTCAGTCCGAAGGCGTTGGCGCTGGCAAAGCGAGCGATACTGGACGGCATGGACATGCCGCTTGCGACAGGACTGGAGTTGGAACGCCGCCTGACGCGGAGGCTGACAGGATAGGTAGGATGTAGCGGCGATTACAAGTTCCCCAATATGGTATGGTTGATGTGGTATGGTAATTGTAGCTGCTGCCCAAAGACACACTGAAAGACCGACCGACTGATGAACTCATGAGCACCGTACTTGTCGTCGAAGACGAAGAAAATCTGCTCGAAGCGCTGCGATACAACTTGGAGCGCGAGGGCTACGCTGTGGAGACGGCGATTGACGGGGAGCAGGCGCTGAATACGGCTCGTTCCATTCGCCCGGAGCTTGTGATTCTCGACGTGATGCTGCCGCAGCTCGACGGCTTCGAGGTCTGCCGCATACTCCGGCGCGAAAGCGATGTGCCCATCCTCATGCTCACCGCGCGCGGCGAGGAGATTGACCGCGTAGTGGGGCTGGAACTGGGCGCGGACGACTATGTTACCAAGCCATTCAGCATACGCGAGCTGATGGCACGAGTGCGTAACATGCTGCGCCGCTCTGCGCGCTCCGCATCCTCCAACGACGACTCCGGAGAGGTGGACATCCTCCGCACCGGCGACCTCGAAATCGACAGCACCAGCCACATCGTGCGGCGCGGCGGCGTGCGGCTGGAACTGAAGCCACGCGAGTTCGACCTGCTTGCGCTGCTCGCCAAGAACCGCTCGCGCGCCTTCACCCGCGATATGATTCTCGAACGCCTCTGGGGGCACGACTACTACGGCGACAGCCGCACCGTGGACGTCCATATCCGCTGGCTGCGTGAAAAGATCGAGCCTGAACCAAGCAAGCCCGTTAGAATCGTAACGATTCGCGGCGTGGGTTATCGCTTCGACGGGTAGATGAGATGATAAGGCTGCCCCGCTCGCTCCACTGGCGCATCGCTCTGGCATACACTGCGCTGATTTTCGTGAGCCTGGGTGTGGTAAGCCTGTATCTCGTCGGCTTCGTGCGCGATACATACATCGCCAACCTCCAGGACAGCCTCGACATGCAGGCGCGCCTGGTTAGCGACAGGTCGTCCGCCCTGTTCACTGACGCCGACCGGAACGATACCGAGCTTCAGCCTCTCGTATCAAGCCTCGGTCAAATCATGGATGCGCGGGTTTCCATCATCCGCGCCGATGGCAGAGTCGCTGCCGACAGCCTGCAACCCGCTTCGCAGTTCCCATCGCAGGTTGGACGGGGTGAAGTCCGTGAGATTCTCATCAGGAATTTATCGAGTAGCGTCGGCGTCGGCTCCCCCCTCGACGCCAGCTTTGACGGGGAAATGGTTTACGCGATAGTGCCGATAACGAGCGGAGAAGATGTCGCCGCTGCCGTGCGCGTTGCCGTGCCGCTGTCGCAGGTGCAGCCTCACATCAATAGGCTCATCGCAAGAATAGTCGTGGCTGCCCTGCTGGTCGGCATGTTGTCGGTTGGTGTCGGCTACTTCCTTTTCCGCCGTACATCAAGCTCCGTGCGCGCGGTCGCCGAGGGAGCGAATCGGTTCGCGCAGGGAGACCTCGGACATCGTGTAACCCCCTCATCCTCGGACGAAACGCAGGAACTTGCGGTGGCGTTCAATAGCATGGCAGACACCATACGGCGAATGTTGAGCGACATGTCGGCGGAGAGCGGCAAGCTGACCGCGATGCTCGACACGATGGAAGACGGTGTGGTTGTCATCGAGGCGGACAGCAGGATAACGCTGATAAACAGCGCGGCAGAATGGCTTCTCGACATCAGCGCACGTGACGCCGTCGGCGCGCGCCTGGTCGAGGCGCTGCGCGACCACGAGATTCAGCAGGTGGCTGCATTCTCCCTCAGTTCCGGGCAGATACGACAGACAGAGGTCGAACTGCTGCCGCATCGCCGCTTTCTGAACGCCATAGCCACACCGCTCGGCGGCGACACGAACAGCATCCTGCTTACGCTGCACGATCTCACAGCCGACCGGCAGGTCGAAAACACCCTGCGCGAGTTCGTAACCAATGTCTCGCATGAGCTTCGCAGTCCGCTGGCGTCCGTAAAGGTGATGGTGGAGACACTGGAGGAAGGCGCGCTTGACGACGGCAGGACCGCGCGAAACTTCCTCCGGCGCATCAACCGCGAGGTTGATCGGATGAACGCGATGGTCGAGGACCTGCTGGAGCTGTCACGGCTGGAGAGCGGACAGCAGCTACCGAGTCTCACGCCGCTGGACCTGTCCGCGCTGGTGGACGATGTCGTGTCCGACTACGGCGAAATGGCAAACGAGATCGAGTTTCGCACATGCCTGCCACCGTCGCCTGCAATTGCGCTGGGCGATCGAGATAAGCTCCGGCAGGTGCTGGTGAACCTTCTGGACAACGCAGTGAAGAATACGAACGCTGGTAGCGTGGATGTCTCGGTTGTGGGCGGTGAGGGCAGTCACTCAGTCTATGTGCGTGATACCGGCGCGGGCATAGCGCGAGAACACCTGCCGCATGTATTCGAGCGCTTCTACAAGGTTGACCGCGCACGGCGGGACGGCGGCAGCGGACTGGGGCTGGCGATAGTGCAGCAGATAGTCCAGGCGCACGGCGGTGAGGTCAGCGTAGAAAGCGAAGAAGGCAGAGGCAGCACATTCAACTTCACCGTGCTGCGGCATTAATGGAGTGTCGTCATTCGTAGTTGCTAGAAACTGTCTCCAAGCAATAAGGCGTTGCCCCACTCTTCTACATCGGAGGGGTCTAGCCGAGTAATCCCCGGGAGACTGTCAAAGTCGGCATCAGCAGATATGATGCATTCTGCTCCCAACCTCTGCATTACTGCTGCATGCACAAGATCTCGCGTACTAACTAGAGGATGATCGTCAGCCAACCTCGCAGCTAGAAGAATATCATCCTGATATATGGGCTCGATACGGTCATGCATTATCTCCGCAAAGGAGCGAACCACCTGCCTGCCAAGCTCCCATCGCCGGGATGCCTGGTAGTGATGCACAAGCTCTTGTAGAACTTCAACGTTCGTAACGAACGCCGTCGGCGACTCCGAGACAATCCTCATGACACGAGCGCAGGGTTCCTTGTAGAGATGTTCTCTGCCGGAGGCATAGATGGGAATGTTAGTGTCAATAAATACCACCGGGCTCATGTGCCTTCTCCAACTCACGCGAGAGCGTAGCAGCATCCGGTAGATCTTCTACATTAAGGTTGACCATTCGCTCGACAGCTTTCCTGCGACGCTTACGCATAACATCTTCATAAGCGTCATCTATCAGTCGGCGTACCACCTGTGAGATTGGCTTACCCTGCTCAGCAACAAGTTCTTCCAACCGACGCCTTTGCTCTGTATCAAGCCGTACATCCAATCGAGCCATGTTTCTCCCTCATAGTACGGGGATTTTTGTACGTACACAATTATATGGCAAGTTGTGAATCTCATCAACTTATCCCACGCAGTCTCAGCCTCATCCGAATGCGTCGGTTCCCACAGGGCGGTCCCAATTAACGGACTGTTAACAATCCGTTCACTGCGGCTTAATCATGGGCAAGTAGCGTAGTATGGGTATGGAAAGCACAGTGCCGCAGTCCCAACATCATCTGGAAGCCACCTCGCCGCCCCGCGTGACCACACCACGCATGCGACGAAGAAGGGGCGTCTCCCTCGAAGGCAGGATAGTTCGCTGGCTGTTCTTCGGCTGCGCGCTCATATCCATCCTCACCACCATTGGCATCATCTTCACGCTGGTGTCTCAGGCAATCGGCTTCTTCTTTGAAGTCTCGCCTTGGGAGTTCCTCACCGGCACCCGCTGGACTCCGATTCTCAAGCCGCGAGCCTATGGCGTCCTTCCACTGGTGGGCGGCACACTGCTCATAGCGGCGATTGCGGCGCTGGTCGCGCTCCCCGTAGGACTTGCGGCGGCAATCTTCCTCTCCGAGTACGCCCCCAACAAGGTGCGCCGCATCGTCAAGCCCATACTTGAAATCCTCGCGGGCATCCCCACAGTCGTGTACGGCTACTTCGCCCTTACCTTCGTAACGCCCTTGCTGAAGATACTCTTCCCCGAGATGCTGGTGTTCAACGCGCTCAGCGCGGGAATCGTGATGGGCGTGATGATAATCCCGATGGTATCGTCTCTCAGCGAGGACGCCATGAACTCGGTGCCCAACTCTCTGCGAAACGCCGCCTATGCTCTCGGCGCGACGCGCGTGGAAACGAGCCTGCGCGTCGTGGTGCCTGCCGCGCTCTCCGGTATCGTGGCGTCCTTCATCATCGCCATATCGCGCGCTATCGGCGAGACGATGCTCGTTACGATTGCCGCGGGCGCGACGCCGAACCTCACAATCAACCCGCTCGAAAGCATTCAGACGATGACCGCGTTCATCGTGCAGCTCAGCCTGGGCGAAACGCCGCACGGCTCGCTTGAGTACAACACCATCTTCGCCGTCGGTCTGCTTCTGTTCCTGATTACTCTGGCTATGAACCTGATGGGCTACTTCATCGTCAGGCGCTGGCGGGAGAAATACTAATGCAGCAAGCCACAGCCATGTTCAGGCCCCGCCTGTCGATGCGAAAGAAGCTCGGCAGCGTCGTCTATATCCTGTTCCTGCTTGCCACGATGGTCGGCATCGTAGGCTTGGTGGTGCTGCTCGCGCAGATTATCGCCGAGGGCGCGCCCTGGCTCAACTGGAACTTCCTCAACTCCTACCCGTCGCGCCATCCCGAAGAGGCCGGCATCAAGTCCGCCCTATGGGGCAGCGTTTGGCTTATGGGTCTCACGGGGATGTTCGCAATCCCCATCGGAGTGGGCGCAGCAATCTACCTCGAAGAGTACGCCGTGCCAAGCCGCTTGACCGCGTTCATCGAGGTCAACCTTTCCAACCTCGCCGGCGTCCCCTCCATCGTCTATGGACTGCTTGGATTGACGCTCTTCGTCCAGTGGATGTTCAGCGGCGAGCGTGTGCTGCTGGCGGGCGCGATGACGATGGCGCTTCTAGTAATGCCCATCGTGATACTGGCGTCGCGCGAAGCGATTCGCGCCGTGCCCGATACATACAGGCAAGCGGGCTACGCGCTCGGCGCGGAGAAGTGGCAGGTCGTAAAAGGCATCGTGCTGCCGCAGGCGCTGCCCGGCATCCTGACAGGCACGATACTCGCCATGTCTCGCGCACTCGGCGAAGCGGCGCCCGTTATCGCTATCAGCGCGCTGGTCTATCTGACTTTCGTTCCCGTGCATCCGCTGGAACAGTTCACAGTCCTGCCGATACAGATATTCAACTGGACATCGCGCCCGCAGGACGAGTTCCGCGGCATTGCGGCAGCGGGCATCGTAGTCCTGCTTGTAGTCCTGCTTACCATGAACGCGGTGGCAATAATCTTGAGAGACCGCCACCAGGTGAGGTCGGATGCTTAGCAACGCTAACGGCAGCAATGCCGTCAACACCAATAACAATGCCAGCGGCAACATTGTCCTGCATTCCGACGATGTGAGTGTCGATTACGGTACGTTCCGTGCCTTGCGCGACATCACCATGGACGTCAAGAGACGCGAAGTTACCGCGCTCATCGGCCCTTCAGGCTGCGGCAAGAGCACGCTGCTGCGCTGCTTCAACCGCATGAACGACCTCATTCCCGGCACGAAAATCGGCGGCAAGATTCTGTTCGAGGGCTACGACCTCTACGGAGAAGACGTTGACCCCACCGAGATACGCTCTCGCATCGGCATGGTCTTCCAGCGCCCGAATCCCTTCCCCAAGTCCATCTACGACAACGTAGCCTTTGGGCTGAAAATCAACGGCTACCAGGGAAACTACGACGAGGCGGTCGAGAAATCGCTCAGGCAAGCCGCTCTCTGGGACGAGGTCAAGGACCGCCTGAACACCAGCGCGCTCGACCTCTCCGGCGGACAGCAGCAGCGCCTCTGCATCGCGCGCACCATCGCCGTCGAGCCGGAAGTCGTGCTGATGGACGAACCCGCATCCGCTCTCGACCCCATCGCCACGCTCGCCATCGAAGAACTCATCCGCGAACTCAAGGTCAACTACACCATCATCATCGTTACCCACAACATGCAGCAGGCGGCGCGCGTCTCTGACGACACAGCCTTCCTTATGGTTGACGAGAACAGGTGTGGCTACCTAGTAGAATTCGCGCCCACCCAGCAGATATTCACCAACCCTACCGACGAGCGAACAGAAGCCTATATCACCGGACGGTTTAGCTAAAGCTAAGCGGACGCTTCAGCCAGAAAGCGCCCCGGAGGAAACGACCTTTCCTCGCAAGGAAACTCCATGCTCAGGTCAGAATTTCACCGCGACCTACAATCCGTTCAGGACGAACTGCTGATAATGGCAAGCATGGTGGAAAAAGCAATTGGTCGTTCCGTGGACGCGCTGAAGAATCGCGACCTGCTGATGGCAGAAGAAATCATTCGCGAAGACGACATCATCGACGACAAGCAGGACGAGATCGAAGAGAAGTGCATCGACCTGATAGCCACTCAGCAGCCGATGGCGGTGGACCTCCGCATTCTCGTCACAGTCATACACCTCGCCAGCGAGCTTGAGCGCATGGGAGACTACGCCGAGGGCATCGCCAAGATATGCAGGATGATGGGTGACGAGCCTCCTCTGAAGCCCCTGATAGACATCCCCCGTATGGCAGACATGGCGTCCGACATGCTGCGGCGCAGCCTCGATGCCTTCGTCAACCACGACGTGGACTCTTCGATAGAAATCAGGAAAGACGATGACGAGATAGACTCCCTCTATGAGCAGGTCTATCGCGAACTGCTGACATTCATGCTCGGCGACCCCACAGTCATTCGCCGCGCCACATACCTGCTATGGGCCGCGCACAACCTCGAACGCATCGCCGACCGCACCACGAACATCGCCGAAAACGTCATCTACATGGTAACCGGCGAGCGCTACGGCGAAGTAACCACTCCTGCCGGCTAGAGCCACAGCCGTACAACCGCGTCAGATATATTCAGCCTGCCACTTTGCAGGCTGACTCTTTTCAGGCATACTGCCTGAGCTGACAATTCGCGCAGCGAGCCTATGCTAAAATGGCTGCACACAGAAGCGACCGACACCCGTTCAGGAGACCGCGCCATGATGCACGCAACGCCGGTTACAAAGGACATTATCGACAGAGTCGAAGATATTGCCAGAGACATGCTGGAGGAGAGATTCGCTTCCGATGGCTTGATCTTCGACCCAATAATCGTGCAACCAAAGATAGACCATTACGGCGACGAGTACATCGACATCCGCATCGTGTTCGACGGCAAGGCGAAACTGCTAGATGTGGGCTGGACTATTAGCATGTCGCGCCGCATACACGAGAAGTTGGAGGCGGAAGGAATCTTTCTCGGGAATGCGATTGGCAAGAGGTTCGAGAAAAAGTCCGAGTGGGACTACATTCGGAAGCATGGCTGGGATTATATCGAGGAACACGGTTGGCCCGAGGATGATGAGCTATGAACGCGCAAGACCTGCTGCGGATTGCGGAAGGGTTGGCTAGGGGCGCAATCGGCGATGGCAGGGGAAGGCCGCGCCAGGCGGAACTGAGCCGCGCTATAAGCGCCGCATATTACGCGATGTTCCATGCACTCGCGCGTTGCGGTGCAGACTTGCTGGTCGGTACCACACGCACAAGTCGCAGCCAGCCGGCATGGCATCAAGTCTATCGCGCTCTGGAACATGGACATGCGAGGAACCAATGTAACAGTCGTACTATCGTGAGTAGGTTTCCTCAGAGCGTTCAAAACTTCGCCGAACTGTTCACGGAGATGCAGCGACTTCGACAGTCCGCCAATTATGATCCGGCCTCAAGTTTTTCACGCGCATACGTCATCAATCTTGTCAGCGAGACGACAAGAGCCGTCACACGGTTTGACAGCGCGGACGCCAGAGACCGCCGCGCGTTCGCGGTGTTCGTTCTGTTCAGGCTCAGAAGCGGCTGACTACGATGTGGCGGCATGCAGCTTCTCGAAGAAGTCGCTGAATATGGCGCTGCGGTCCAGCCAGTCAACTATCCGCATCGGATGGCGGGTAGCCTGCCGAATGTACCGCAGGTCGTCGTTCAGGATGGGCGCAGCCTCGACATGCGTCTTCAGCCAGTCTGAGTTCAGCAGCCAAGCCACTGGCGCGATGTCCCAGATAGGCTTGCCTCGCCCCGGGTATTCCTCCACAAAATCCTCGTACAGCTGGAACAAATAGTCGCCGATTCTGCCGCGCCCCTTCACCTGCTCCATCATCTCCCAGCGCGTGGTGCTAAGCAGCTCCGACACGCCGAAGCCCGTTACATGCACCATCGCAACGCCGCTGTCGAAGACCGCCTGCGCCGCCTTCATGTCCTGTATAAAGTTGAAGTCCCGGAAGTCAGCCACATGGTACGGCCACCCGCCCAGCGCGACCACGCACACCCGCTCACGGATGCGCGGCTCCATCAGAACAGCCGACGCCACATTCGTCAGGGCACCCAGCGCCAGCACGTACAGCGTACCATCGCGCTCCTGCATCGCACGGCTGATGATATTGTCCGCCGCCTCACTAGGCACGGGCGCACCCCCGTTCGCGGTCATAGTCTGCCGCGAGCCGTACAGCACGGGACCGTCGTATCCCACAGGCGAAAGTTCCAGCACGCGCTGAATCTCCTCGTAACTCAGCTCCATGCCATGCTCGAAGCTATCGGTATTCCGCACCGCCGCGTGAAAGCCCGCAGCCTGAATCGTCTCTATATTCAGCTCCGGCGACATCAGCGCGTGGATAATCGCGAACTGGTCGTCAACCTCGTTCCATGTGTCAGTGTCGATAATAACGCTGCATGCGCCGTCCGGCGGCTCCAGCAGTCCAACTGTGGTTGCGTGGTCAATAGGTGTCAGTGTTGTCATGCGGTAAGTATATCATGTGCGATTGGCTGGCACGGACGAGTCATTAGGATGATTCCCGTAGCGGCGCAAGATAGCGATTCCCTCTAGGTGACAAAAGTCCCTTCCCCCTCGACGGGGGAAGGCTAGGATGGGGGTGGAATCACCGTAAAGGAACCACTACCTAGCGGCGCACCCGTCCGATGCACACCCACAATCCATGCTACGATGGATTATTACCTTATCCAAAAAATCCCAATTTGGAGGGCAAACAATGCCACCACATTCACTCAGTCCCAACGTGCTTTCATGGGTCCCGCAGGAGCAGATTGAGGATGCTGCCCTGCAGCAGATTCACAACCTCTCGGGAATGCAGTTCATCTTCAAGCATGTCGCCGTAATGCCCGACTGCCACTTCGGTCTCGGCGCGACTGTCGGCTCCTGCATCCCGACGCAGGGTGCGATAATCCCCGCCGCCGTAGGCGTGGACATCGGCTGCGGCATGATTGCCGCAAAGACGAGCATGTCCTGCCCCGACCTGCCCGACGACCTGTCAGACATCCGCAAGGCAATCGAGCACCAGATACCGCTCAGCGCCGGCCGCTACAACGCCAGCGTCAAGAAGACCGCCAAGCCCCGAATCGAGCGGCTCGAAGCCAGAGCCGAAGAACTCGGACGGCTGGAGTTCTACAACAAGACCGGCCGCAACTGGCGCAAGCAGCTCGGCTCTCTCGGTTCGGGCAACCACTTCATCGAGATAGTGCTCGACGAAGACGATGGCGTCTGGGCGTTCCTGCACTCCGGCTCTCGCGGCATCGGCAACCGGCTCGCCACGCACCACATCAAGGTGGCAAAGGACTTGATGAAGCGCGACGACATCGAACTGCCGGACACCGACCTCGCCTACCTGAGTGAAGGCACGCAGGAATTCGACGACTACATTACCGACCTTGACTGGGCACAGGAGTTCGCGCTGCTGAACCGTGAGGAGATGATGGAGCGCGTCCTGAAGCTGATGCAGTACCGTTGCGGCGAGTTCGAGGTTCTGGAGCGTATCCAGTGCCACCACAACTTCACGCAGCGCGAAAACCACTTCGGCGAGGATATACTCGTCTCCCGCAAAGGTGCAATCGAGGCGCGCGAGGGTCAGCTCGGCCTCATACCCGGCTCGATGGGCACGCGCAGCTACGTCGTGCGTGGAAAGGGCGAGGCGCAGTCATTCAACACCGCGCCGCACGGAGCAGGCCGCCGCATGAGCCGCCGCAAGGCGCGAGACTCCTTCACGATGGACGACTTCGACCGCCTCATGAACGGCATTGAAGTCAACCGCTCCGAAGCCTTCCTCGACGAGCTGCCCGGCGCATACAAGGACATAGACCTCGTGATGGCACAGTCAAAGGACCTTGTGGAAATCATCCACACCTTCCGCCAGATAGTCAACGTCAAGGGCGCTTAGTAATAGCATAGAAGCAGGTTGTCATATCCAAGTGAGACTATTAAGATAGCGAGGAGGGAAGTTAAATGATAGACACCACTCTACTGACGACCTTAATCGCATTTGTAGTCGTTCTATTCACCATTCTGTGGGCAGACAGGCGACACGATAAACGCGCCGACAGGCACGATGAACGGCTTAGCGCCATCGAAATTGACGTTGCTGGGATCAAAGTGCAACTGAATCGTCTGAACGATCGCGCCGACAGACAGGAAGAGCGTGCCGACAGGCAGGAAGAGCGCGCCGACAGGCATGAGGAGCGGCTTGATGCTATGGCGGTCGATATTGCTGGCGTCAAATCGGAGATGACTCGTCTGAACGAGCGTGCCGACAGGCAGGATGAGCGCGCTGACAAGCAGGACGAACGTGCCGACAGGCAAGATGAGCGATTTGACGAGATGCAGCGAGGCATCAATGTGCTGGGCAGCAAAATCGATAGAGCGCAGGGAAATCTCGATGTCTTGGTATTCGGAGAGCGAGGTGTCCCGCCACCTGTGTTGCGCGAACGCTCCGAACTCGAAAGTCGCGCCGAAGAAGCCGTAGGCGACGATTAGAAATCTGCGCGACGACCGAACTCCGAACCTGAAATCCGCCGCCAGCGTTGATTGGCGGCATTTGCATCCCCAAATAATTCTTGCGTAAGCCTTGACATAGACGAACATACAATCTATCCTGTTTCAGCAAGGGACAGACCCGAATAACTTGGGTCCGTCCCTTTTCTTTTGCAACTTTGAATGGCGACGGGAGTGTGAGGAGGCACGGGATGGCATTCATAGATGGCAGAGGTTCGCGCTTTCGCATCGCGGACACAGACGGGACGGTGCGCGACCTGTCGGCGTACATCACCGAGGTACGCGGCTTGCCGGGCGACCGCTCCCTCAACGAAGTTACCGCGCTCGGCGATTCCGGCGCCCGCTTCAAGCACGGCGGCGAGGCAGTATCCTTCACCCTGCGCGGCATATTCGACGACACACCCGCCGTGGGCGCGGACGCCGTTCTGGGCGCGCTCCGATACCACAACTCTGCCACAAGTTTCGAGTACGCGCCGGCTGGCTTCGCGGCTGGCAATATCAGTTACACGGGCAACTGCTGGGTGAAGTCTTATGAACTGCTCAGCCGCGCCGGAGAGCCGGTGTCCTGGCAGGCAACGCTGCAAGTCGAAGGCGCAGTCAGCAGAATATAGGGGAAGTGGACGCTGGGAGGTGGGGAATTATGAGTGAAGCGAAATGGAAACTCTTAGTGGACTGGCAGGGCGACGCCCGATTCGCGGGCGCGGATGACGACATTACGGACGCTACGCTGCGACTGTCCCTGCGCCACATACGCGACCTTAAAACCGAATATATTGACGCCGCGCGAATGGACATCCGGCTGGCGAACTCGGACCACAAGTACAGCCCGCCCAACGCTCGGTCACCGCTCTTCGGCAGTCTCAAGCCGGGGCGTAAGGTATGGCTTCGTGCCGCCTTCCCATGCGACGAATTCGGCGGTACGTCGGGCGCAAGCCTCGCCGACCACGCCCCCGAATATGGCAGCACATACCGCTGGACGACTCCCAGCCAGGACTTCCGCATCGCTGCCAGCGGCGGCGCACAGACAAGCGGCTCTCACACCGGCAAGCGCATCGCGACAATGGACTTCGGACTCGCCGATGTATCCTTTGGCTGCGAACTCACACGCGGCAGCGACACGAACCGCCACGCCGGACTCACCCTGCGTTACAAAGACGCAGACAACTTCCTGTATCTCCGCGCTACCGGCAGCGCGCTGCAACTTCGCAAAGTCGAGCGAGACGCGGACACCCTGATAGCGCAGTCGGCGCTGCAATGGAGCGCGGGCGTCAGGCGATTCATCCAGGTCGAACTGCACGGCGACCTCATCCGCGTATTCGTGGACAGCCGGCAGGTGATTACCGCCCGCTCCGCATTCAACACTGCCGCGACACGACACGGCATATACTGCGACGGCGTGGCAGACCACATGTGGCATCAATTCGGCGGCTGGATATCACTATTCTACGGCGACCTGCACAGCATCGACCCACAGCCGAATCATCAGGAGTGCAGCATCCGCGCCTACGACGAGATGCGCCGCCTGGAAGACGTAATGCTCTACATGTACGCCACCGCATCACTCCCACAAACCTCGGACGAAATCCTCAGCGACATGCTGAGCTACGCCGGAGTGAGTACGGAACATCGTATGCTGGACACGGGCATCGAGCTTGTACCGCAACTCTGGAGTCCGTCTCTATGGGGCGTGCAGGCTGCGGACGAGATTCAAAGCCTTCAGGACGAGGAAGACGGCTTCATCTATGTGGACGGGCACGGCTTCTGGCGGCTGGAAAATCGCAGCCACCGCGATGGGGAGCCACACATCGCAGCAAGGGCTGTGCTGCGCTCTCGTAGCGGCGGTGCGGACGCCTACTTCTCCGCGCTGGAGTGGAGCGATGGCGTGGACAACGTCGAGAACAAGCTCTTCATGCGAATCCGAGACGCCACGAACCACGGCCACCGCACAGCATGGACGCTGGGCGAGACGCCGTATTTCAATGCGGGCGAAACACGCGAATTCCTAGCCGAAAGCAAGGACTTCGACGTGATTGGCGGGCAGCTGACGCCACAAGCGAACACCGACTACACGGCAAACACAGAGGCTGACGGCGCCGGCGCTGACATCACGGCGCAGCTCTCCGTGACCTACCCCGCAACCCGTCTGTACAACGGCAAGGGAACACTGATTAGGGTACGGTTCGGCAGCGCGGCAGGCTATCTGACGCGACTGGCAACACGCACCGCCAACGCGCTGACATACAACGCGCCCCTGCTTCTTACGGCAGAGAACGCTCGCAGTCAAAGCGACTACGGTCAGCGAATCCGCAGCATAGATGCCCGCTGGACCCGCGAGGTGCAGCGCGCGCAGGCGACGCTTGAAAGGCGGCTGGCGCGCAGGTCTTCTCCACGAACCGCCCTCAAAGTAACCCTGCCCGACGGCTCAGACGTCAACACGTTGCTCATGCTACAACTGCGGCTGTCTGACCGTATTGCGCTTCGCTACGAAGACATGGGTGTGAACGGCGACTTCTTCATTGAGGGGCACTCGCTGGAAGTGGCGCAGGGCAGCAAGCAATTCGAGCGCGCCCTGCTCCTGCGGCAGGCATAATTCATACCCGCAAAAGCGGCCAATGGGATGGGAATAGAGGATGGGAAAAGAGGAGGCGAAAAGATGGTATCGGACTTGATTCAGTTCATAAACATAGGATTGGCGGGCGTCCTGCTCATGTGGTTCATGTTCCGCTTGGAACGCATGCTGGTGAGGCTGGACAAGACTTTGCAGCTCATGGCGCGCGCCACCCTGCGAATGCTCGACCGCCGCGACCCCAGCACGGCGACCGAACTAAGCAAGGAACTATACCGCGTAACCGGCAGCGAGGACGATTAAAAACGCGACAGAGGCTTTACAAAGAAAGAGGCGGGAATCGCAATCCCGCCTCTCTTCTCGTTCTATTGAACACACCTAAACCCTGACGCCTACCCCAGCTGATACACCTGTATTCGATGCCGCGAAGACTCCGTAACAAACATCCGCCCCTCGTTGTCGAAGTTGATGGACGCCGGCCCCCAGAAATACGGCTCGATCTGCGATGAAATAAGATGTCGTGTATTCAGGTGCGGCGGAAGCTCCGGCGTCAGGTTGGAAATCTTGCGCGTCTCCACCTCGTCCGGGTTCGCCGCAAGGAAGTCATACGCCCACTTGGACAAAGTCGCCTCGCCCAGCAGCGTCATCAGGTGGCTGCCATCGGCGGCGAGCACCTGGACGCGCTCGTTGCCCCAGTCTGCCACATAGATATTTCCGTCCGCATCAACTGACACTCCCGCAGGTCGCGTGAACTGCCCGTCGCCACCGCCCGGTTCGCCGAACTTCGCGACAAACTCGCCGTCCGCGCTGAACTTCTGTATGCGGTCATTGCGCCAGTCCGCGACGAATACGCTGCCGTCAGACGCGACACAGACGCCCCAAGGCATATTCAGCTCGCCGTCCCCATCACCCTCGCTCCCGAAACTGAGCAGTGGACGTCCGTCCGGCGTAACCTTCTGCACACGATGGTTGTTCTGGTCGGTGATGTACAGGTTATCGTTCGCGTCAACCGCGATGCCGGTAGGTCCGTCAAACTCGCCGGACTCCGCACCGTGTGCGCCAAATGCCTTCACGAAATCACCGCTGTCCGCGTCGAAGATGCTGACACGGTGATTGTATTCGTCCGTAACATAGACTTGGCTGCCGTCGTTGCTCAGCGCGATACCCGCCGCAAGCCGCAGCTGACCTTCACCGTCGCCATGTGAAGAAAACTCGTACAAATAGTCCTCGTCCCAGTTTATGACGCCGATGCGCGTGAACACGGGCGCGCCGCGGTTCAGCACGAAGATGCGCCCGTCCGAGTGTACCGCGAGGTCAACCGGATTGGCGAACCCGCGCCCCACCGGAGCGTTGTTCACGATTCCTATCGTCTTAATATAGTCAAGCTTCAGCGTCTGTGCGGCGGTAGTGGTCATTAGCGTATCCTCGTTGGAATTGACATGGGTGAACAGGATATACAGGATACCAATAATCCCTTCCCCCTTGATGGGGGAAGGTTAGAGCCTGCCCCTGCGAAGGCAGGGGATGGGGTTGATAACTGTCCTCCCCATCCTGTCCATCCTGTATATCGATGTAAGTTCTATACCAGCTGATATTCAGTCGTAGATGCGATAAGTCCCAGCAGTTCGCAGATGCGCCGCTCACACTTGCCGCCCTTCTCGCCGCCTGTAAGAGATATATCGCCCTTGATGCCCACATGCGCGATGAGCGCGGCGCGCATCTCGATATCCATCTCCGGTGTTCCCATGATGTCCAGGCAGGTATCGACAATCTCGGTCGGAGTATATTCGGCGCCGTTCTGCTCTGCCAGCCTGTCGAGTATCAGGCGCACGCCTGGCGCTTCGATGTTGCTGATCTCCTTGGCTGCGAAATTGACACGCTCCACCAGCGCGCCGCTGTTAATCCACTCCGTGCCCTCATGCCAGCCCTCGACCGACGGCGGGTTCAACAGAGTCTGCCCCATAAAGCCCGCCAGGTCCGATGTGGGAAGAATGCCCATATCAGGTCGCGTAACGCTGCCGCTGAGTCGCATAGTACCCGCGACCAGCTCTGCCGGGCACTTCACTCTCGCATACTGCGCCTCCTTGAAGAAGTCGGAGTTGAACAGCACGCGCAGCATGTGCCGAATCTCATGATCGCCGTCGAAGTACGCCTGAGACAGCACATCTATCGCCTCCGGGTCGCGCGGCGCGGTGTACGGCCACTGCGGCACAGGCTCCTCGTCCGCAACGAAGAAGTCGTACAGGTGCCGCGCAATGAAGCGCGCCGTCGCCGGCTGGCGGCAGATAATTCGCACTATGTCATCGCCGTTGAAGTCGCCCGTCTCACCGAGGAATTGCTTCTCGCCGTGGTCGTGGTCCCCATCGCGGAAGTTGAAATGCCACGCGATTCTGCCATAAGGCCAGATCGAGTCCTTGGACGCGCGCACCGCCATGTACTCCGCGTTGCCCAGCGTCCAGCCCGTGAACGCGCGCGAGGCTTCCTTGATGTCGTCCTCGGTATAGTTGCCGATGCCCATGCTGAACAGTTCCAGCAGCTCACGGCCCCAGTTCTCGTTGATAGCGCCGTCGTGGTTCTCCTGGTTGTCCAGCCAGATAATCATCGACGGGTCCTTGGCGAGGTCAATGAGCAGATCGTCCAGCTTGCCCAGTCCCAGCCTGCGGAACATGTCAATCTGGTTCAGCAGCGAGCGCGCCTGGTTCGTCTTGGCATAGCCTGTGGCGAACACGCCGTGCCAGAACAGCGCGATCTTCTCTTCCATCGGCGCCTTCGTGGTCACCATGCGATAGAGCCAGTAAGCCGTGGCGGAATTGCCATACCGAAGTTCATGCATATCGGTGTGATACCGCTTGATGATGTCGTCCGGCATATTCTGAGGGTCGCCCGGATGCAGAAGCTCCTCGATTGCAGCCTCATAGCCCAGCGCCTCGTAATGGTCAAGCTCCGCCGGAGTCGCACCGAAAGACGCCCTCCTCAGAAGGTGCTTGATAAGTCCAACATCCGATTTCGTTGCAGTGGTCATATTCGCCTCCAAGTCTGGGGGTGTTGTTTGCGTATTGTTAAGTGGAGTGGATTTATGCCAGAAGCAGTTCATTTGGTATCAAGCGACTGTTGTATGGGTCAACCGCCAAGCGCAAGCCTTCGAGCGCGTATGAGCCTAGTAGAGTAGCGTCGTCGTCATTTGCGAAAACCACGAATGTTATAGCCTGCTTTCCGACAGCGCGGATGTGAGTTTGTCCTATATCTCGCTTAATTTTGCTGCCGTCTGCCAATGTGAACTCTACGGTCTCCATTGGTTCAACCTCCAGCCGATTCAGCAGAGAGGCGGGAACGAAGGTATATACCGCACCCGTGTCCACGAGCGCATTTAGCACTTCAAACTCCGTCCCCGACGGGTTGCCCAGCGCGATTTGGTATCTAAATGTTCCCATCGCCTCCATCCTGCGCCGCCCCATTCAGAGAGTCAGTAGGCGGTTCGCGCATCGCACCTGCCTGTTCGAGCATCTCGACGAACTCCCTCGCCGAATTGATCGCTACTCTAACATCATCCTGCGAATATAGAGGTTCATAGAAGTTCTGATGCAGGCTGCGAGTGGCGGTGAAAAGCAAGTTCAGTCGGTCTGGATCATCGGTTTCGCCCGCAAGACGGTTTTTTATAGTGAAAAAGTCCCTATGCGACCTGTTCGTCCATCCCCTCTGCTTGGCGACGGCTTTCAAGTAATGCGCCGCCGCGCCCCAGCCTTTCTCCGACGCTTGCACGAGGTCGCCCCGACTCAACTGCTCGTCGGCGTGTTCGAGGAGTCGCAGCGTGATTGTCACATGCTCGTTGGGTGTTGTCATCAAACTGGTTCGTCCTGAGCATATCGAAGGACGGAGGGCAGGATTTGTCCTGTCCTCCGTCTATCGAACCTACTTCTTAATCAGATCCAGCTTCTCGAACGTACCGTTCACAATCGGCTTCGCGTCCACGCCCATCCAGTCCTCCAGCAGGTCCGTGTACGCGCTGCGGAAGTCGTTGTTGAAGTGCATGTCGCCTTCCAGCTGGTCCTCGGGCGCGAGCGATGGGAAGTCGCCGTACAGTCCGCCCTTCACGCCGCCGCCGATGACGAACGCAACGCCGCCGGAGCCGTGGTCAGTGCCGGAGCCGTTGTCCTTGATGCGCCTTCCGAACTCCGAGAAGATGACGACCGCCGTATCGTTCTCGTAGCCGTGCTCTTCCACATCGTCCCAGAAGTCGCCGACCGCGTTCGACATCTCGCCGATGAGCTTCGCGTGCATCGGGACCTCGCCCGCATGCGTGTCGTAACTGCCCTGCCCCGTGTAGAAGATGCGCGTCCCGATGTCCGCGAACATCACCTGCGCCGCGTCCTTCAGGCTCTGCGCTATCGAAGTATCCGCGTACTCGATGCTCGACGAGTAGTTGCGCGGAGCGGTGCCAAGGATGTCGGCGCCCTGCATCACGCCCCTGCCCGTCTGCTGGATGAACTCCTTCACCGCATCCTTGCCCGAGCCGCCATACATCTGCGAGAACATATCCAGCGTCTGGTTGCGGATAGCCTCGTCCCGTATGTCCGGATACAGCCCATAAGTCGCCAGATCGCCCACCGACGCCACCGGAACGCCCTGCGCCGACAGCGCGCGCGGCAGCCCACGACCGAAATTCACAGCCGTCAGCACATTCTCGCCCTTCGGATCCAGATCGCGCGTCAGCTGACCCAGCCAGCCCTCAGTCGCCACCTTAGTCGGCTCGGCAGTATGCCAGATGTCCATCGAGCGGAAGTGGGAGCGGTTCGGATTCGGATAGCCGATGCCATTTATAATGGCGACCTTGCCCTCATCCCACAGCCTCTTGATCGCCGTCATATTCGGGTTCAGCCCGATATTGCCGTCCAATTCCAGCAGGTCTTCCGGCGGAAACTGCACCGCTGGGCGGAAATTGTAATAATGCTCATCATTTATCGGAACAACCGTATTCAGCGCGTCGTTGCCCCCCGTGAGCTGTACAAACACCAAGGACTTGCTATGCCCGTTACTGCCGTTGGAACCCATTGCCTTGCTCCTCTCATAACGCTATTTCGCGTGCTGATTTATCTCTCATTCTCAGGTGGTCATTTACGCGGTAAATCGGCTTGAAAGCCTAGTGTAACAGGCAATCAGGCGCACTTCTACATGATGCCCTATAATTGTGCGCTTTTCTAGGAAATTGGTCAAGACCATGAGCGTGGCAAAAGGCGGAGTAGCCTCGGAATCTGTATAGAGATTAGCGAGTACCGTCCACAGCATCATCCAACCAAGCCGCAGCCGTTGCTTCATCCTGCTCAATCGCAATCTCCACGGCACGCTTAGCGCGCTCCAACAACTCCCGCGACTGCCGACGCAGTGCCGTCGACTCCACGACTTTGCGCCGGATTTCAGCTTGCTTGGTTTCGGGCAGGATTGGTATCAGCGTTCCCGCAACTTGGTCGGGACGCCAATGCATGATTACCGAACCGCCCACGTCGCGGTTGACCTGCTCTTGAGTCAGCATGGAGTTCAACGCCAGTGTCAGGTATTCGTCATTAACCTCGTCGGACTTACGCTTCAAGCGCAGTATGCCGCCCGAAGGAATCATCTTGTCAGGCTGTTGGTCGAGGTGATGCGCTATGCCGGGCGTTGCGTCCTTGCTTAGCAGTATCTCGCCCTGTTTGGGCTGATGCTGTGCAAGTTGCGAATACAACTCTTCGGAGATGTACTTTTCTTCGGTGATTTCAAACGGCGTGATGTTGCTCACGCGCACAAACGGAACGCCTCCGCCGAGATACTGCCGGCTCCCCACTTCAACACACTTTCGTATTGCAACCAGATTGCCGAGCGTATCCCAACCGCCTGCGTAGTCCTTGACAGCGTGCACTATCTCGTCGTACTTCGGCTGGTAATACTCCGCGTCCATGCGCCCTGCGCGCCAGACATCCGAAAAGTTGCGGACTGATCCAATCTGACGGTTAGGTTGCCAGTTGGCAAGGGCGAGTTCAGTTAGAAGCACGGTTTGGGCTTCTTCATATAAGGATTTGCTTCTATTCCCGTAAGAAAACGCGCTCTTGATTACTTCCTCAGTGGTTCGCTGATACTTGTCAGACGGAATGAATACTTGAATCTCCCTCAAATCCGTCAGATTTAGTCCTTCCTGAATTGCGCCTCGCTTGCCCCTCAGGGAAAACAATCTTCCTGTATCAGAGTTCAGATACGCCGAAAGATAAAATGGATTTACGGCATCTCGCCTAGTCCTGATGATTGTGCTCTTGCAGCTAAAGATGGATTTGGCATCGTGGGCGGTTGCGATAGCAACTTTGCCAAGAGTGCCCACCACCGTAATCAGCAAGTCATTCTCCCGGATGTGAAATCGTGGCAATGAGTCATAAACGGCTTTGGGCACGAAGGCCGGATCGTCGTTCTTGATGATGAAGTCGTCTATGTCCTGGTTCCTGACATATCGGTGTTCTGAGCTATCAACATATTGGTCTGTGGTAACTGTCGAACCAAACGGTCCAATCACAAAATCGACCAAGCTGTCCAGGTTATCTTTCTTATGCTGGCCAAGAATATCCAGACGGTCAAGGACTTCCTTGCGATAGAACTCAGCATCTATCCTAAGCTCGCCATTGAAATCTTGACGTTTGATGATTGAACATTGCATTAGATTTGCTCCATTACCATTGACAGGGTAAGGTAAATTTGTCGAATCACTCGGTCATTATGGTCGTTCGGGACAAGACTGCCATGAAACAAACTGCACCGAATTTGATAAACAATTTCGATATACACCGCAAACAAGAGTTCGACATCATCTTCAAACCAGAGATTATCGTCGATTTTCAGCTTATTTCTTTGTCCCTTTCGCTTTATTACTGAGCCAAAGATTGGCTTATTTTGATTATCCTTATTATTCCAGTCGGCAATTCCATTCTCAAAGCTCAACCTTTCATCCGGATACCTATCATAAGGGATTAAGGCATTCTCCAATGCCCTATGCAACAAAGCTAATTCGCTTTTGAATCTGAGCCCATTTGCATCTGTGGCTTGAAGCAAGTCGCTGAATCTTTGAAATAACTGACCTGTTGTAGAGGTCTTCAGCAATTCAAGTGACTTACGATCAGTACTTTCTTGGAATCGGTCTGTCATCCATGCATTGAGAGCAAGCCAAAGTGACATGAAAAGCGGAAAATAGTCAATCTCTGCCCTTTTCTTCCATTCAGAGATAGTTTGTGAGGCAGAACGGGAGGTGGTCATCTCATCTCCAGAAACTCAGGCGTTCGATCTTTGCCCATTCTACGAAAGCTTCAGCTATTCCATTAGGGAGTTCTCCGTCGTGACTGTGCAAGTCGTGGTCAACTATCAAATGCCCGTTTGCGTCGAGCCTGTTTAGTCCAATTTCATCTTTAGCGTACACATAATCACCGGAGTTGTTCTTGCCGCTATTATCAGAGACAGCCATAAAAACACTATAGTCGTCTAGTCTTGGGCAATAAGCACCTTGGGTTGGATCATCGTTCCACTTTTGCAAAAACAGTACGCTTGTCTTCGTACCTGTATGTGGCTTGAATGTGTTGGAGTGCAGACCGACGACGGCGAGGATGCGGGCGCGCTCCGTTATAAACTCGCGGATGTACTTGTCTGTAGTATTGTTGAACCTGCCCTGTGGAAGGACAATCGCCATACGCCCGCCCGGCCTTAGGAAGTCGAAGTTGCGCTCTATGAACATGATGTCGCGCCCCATCTTGGAGCGCCACCTGCCGTTGTTGGACGCGAGTTCATACTGGTGCAGTATGCGGCTCTCCCTTATGTCCCCTGCAAACGGCGGATTAGCCATTAGGATGTCAAAGTTGAACCGCCGGTTTTGTCCCGGTTCCGCCCGCAACCTCTCTAGTCGCCTAAAACCCGCGTTGTATGTGCTTATCCAAAACCTGTCTTTTTCTGTCCGATCACTCCAGCGTTCGTAGTCCAGAGCATTTAAGTGCAACACATTCGTCTCGCCATCGCCCGCAATCAGGTTCAGCATCCTTGCCACACGTACCGTCTTTTCATCGAAATCAATTCCGAACACGCGCAATGCGTCCTGCTTATCTTCTTCACTGATTGCGTCGTTCGTGAACAGATGCCCCGTCATCTTGAAGATGGTATGCACTGGGAAGCCACAACTGCCAGATGCGGTGTCAATCATGTACTCGCCGCGCTGAGGGTTGAGCATCTGAACGCACATGTCAATAACATGACGCGGCGTGAAGTATTGCCCCTTTTCGCCTTTGGCGGATTTGTTCACCAGATATTCGAACGCTTCATCAACAACCAGCAGATTGGAGTTGAACAGCTTCACATCCTGCAAGCCTGCCACGCAGATAGCCAAGTGGCTGTCCGACAACTCGAAAGTAGAGTTATCGGGGAACACTCCGGACCACTTCTCGATAGCGCGCTCGAATAAGTTCTGTATCTTGTTCTTCAACTCTGTGTCGGTCTGCCCAGTGTTCCGAAACTCCATCGGCCTGAAACTTGCGTCGTCAACGCTTTCAACCGCCTTCCTGAAATCGTCGTAAGTCCGGCCTGCAGAATAAAGCGCGGAGGGTTCGGCGACTCTAGTCCCTGTCGTAGGCTGCACGAAACGATTGAGAAAGTCTTTGTCCGACTGGCTCAGCGATTCATCGTAGAGTTTCGTGAATATGAGCTTGAACACCTCCTCGAACACATCAACGCCCGCGTTGGCAAGCACTTCGTCCTCAAGCTCGAGGATTATATCTTTCAACGACTTGCGCTCATTGACCAGCTTATCCTTCAATACCAGGTCTTTAAGCGTAAAGCGTTCGTTGAGGATGTCCGCGAGGCTTTGGTTCGCCTGCGGAACATCGCTGATGTCCTCAAAGTAGTTGGGGTCTTTGCGGTTGTAGTGGGAGATTTGCGAGCCGTTCGTCCATACTCCAATAGGCGCGCCCGTGGCGTTGCAGTAAGAGCGGAGCTGGTTCTTGCCGTCACGCAGGCGCGGCTTCTTTATCTCCACGATAGTGTAGGGCGTATCGGGACGGTCCCTGTCTGTGATGACAATATCCGCCCTCTTCTTCTGTCTGCCGAAGTTGACCGAATACTCGAAAGCAAGCCGTTTCTTGGGATAGCCGTACCGCTCTATCAGCCTTGACGCATATAGTTGGCGCACGACTTCTTCGGGCTTCAACTGTACATCCCGCCCACGCACTACGCACTTGACGTAGGGCGCATCCTTGCCGCGCGCATTCTTCATGAAAACGGCGGCACTTAATCTGTCGATTTCATCCTGCCCGAACAGCGTAAGGTGGTAGTTGCTGTCCTTGAGAACGGTTTGCAGGATGTCTTCTTGCGTGGTCATATTTCCCGCCTTTGATTCCTATGGCAACGCTCTTTCCGTCACCTGTGATTCAGTCTATAAGTGTCGGGTTCTTGCATCAAGTTTTACTTTATGCTCACCCCAACAACACCTCACTCAACCGCCGTATCACAATCTCCAGCTCCTCGTCGTCCAGATTCAGCGGATCGACCGCAAGCTCGTCCGGGTCGAAGATGTCGTGCATGTATATCGGCGGGTCCCCCGCTTTCATCTCCTCGTACACCTCATTGCGCCCGGGCCCCCTCCACTCCCGCGTGAAGCGAATCACCGCGTGCGGAATCAGATAGTTGAACTCGTCATGCTCCAGCGTCACGCGCAGCCCCTCGATCTCCGCCAGCGCGTCCACCACCTGCTGCGCCATGCTCCGATACCGCGCCATCTCTGCATCCTCGTCCTCATTCACGAAAATCTCGATCGCCCGCAGCAGACCCACAATCTCCTCTTTGGCGACCTTCATCCCCCGCCCGATGAACTGGTGCGGCGCGGCATTAGCGAACGCCGCGTCTATCAGGTCCTCGCGCCCGCACAGGATGCCCGTGCCTTGCGGTCCGCGCACCGCCTTGCCGCCGCTGTATATCACCATGTCCGCGCCCTCAGCAGTGAAGCGCCGCAAGTTCGAGCGCGGAGGCAGCATGGATGCGGCATCGACTATCACCGGCACGCCATGACTGTGAGCTATCTCGCACAACTCCGGGAACGGTATCGCGCGCCGCGTGATGAACGGCGAGAACAGGTAAGCAACCGCCGCCGTATTTTCCGTGAACGCCGCCTCCAGCTGCCACGGCTGGCATCGCCGCCCGTCGCCAATCTCCACGAACTTCGCGCCCACCGACGTATAGCACTGGTCGTATGGGAAGCGATGGCTCTTATGAATGATAATCTCGTTCTTCATGCCGCTGCTGTCCGGCAGCCTGTCCATCTTCGCCGGGTCCGATCCCGCGATGACCGCCGCCGCCTGCAAGACGAGTCCGCCCGCCGCGCCGCTCGCCACGAAACCCGCCTCCGCGCCCGTCGCGTCCGCGATGATACGGCTCGCCGCCCGATTAAGGTCGTCCAGGCTGACCATCATCCGCGACGCCTTATTCATCGCGTCATGAATCTCAGGCCGCGTCTTGCTTCCGCCGTAAGCCGTCGTGCTGCCCGACGCCGTGATAATGCGCTTCACGCCCAGCGCGCTGTAAATGCCCTCAGGGTCGCCGCTCCATGCCATATCGCACCTCCGTAGAATTCAGTCAGTCTTTCAGTTCGTCAGTCTGTCGGATGCTGCCGCGATTATATCATCCAGCGGTTTCAGCATGGACATGGCATGTTCCATACAGTCATTCAATCTTGTCTGAAGAAATTTGCATAAGTCCCTTTCCCCCTTGATGGGGGAAGGCTAGAGCCTGCCCCTGCGAAGGCAGGGGATGGGGGTGAAATCGTAATTCATCCACCTGAATGGAAACGCTATCGGCATAGAAATCGTGCTTGACAGAAATTGCTAGACCTACTAGGCTAAATAATGTAAGAAGTGTGGAGCGGCCGGATAACGCACTTCCCGTTGAACGGGATGGGTGCCGGACATAGCCACACTTTTTCTAGTACCAGTACGCGCATCCTAAGATGGTGACAGCAATGAATCAATTTGTTGTGATATACCGCGAACCTATTTCGAACTCATCCGTTGTCAATAACGCGCTTATAGCCGATACCTTTCAACTGTCGGACACGGTTCTCCTGATACGCAGTTCCCTAGACAAGACTCAACATCTCGCTGCGCTGTTGCGGATGTCTGGCGAAGAACCGGATTCTCGCATCGGTGTGGTGCTTAAGTTAGAAGGATCGTATTCCGGCTACTACGAGGATCCTTTGTGGGATTGGCTGAGCCAGGCCCATGTGAGTTACAGTGCCTGATAATCAAAATCCTCAATCTCAAGGCCCTCGTCCCATTGCTTACGATATTCAGCGACTAGATGATGTGCGCGAGCGCGTGGCTGCCTTGGAGAAATCGTCCGAATACTATGCGACGAAGGAAGACATCGCCAACGCTAAAGTGTGGCTGATAACGACTTGGGTAGGCATCGGAGTTGCCGTGCTGGTAGGCGCGGGCAACATCATCGTCAGACTTTGGCTCGGTTAGCCTGTACTAGGAACTCCTCAGTCGCCTCCTCACCACTCCGTCCGCACCCACAGCTCCTCCCCGTCCGTCACGAACTCCACCGTCCCTCGCTCCGAAGTCATATACAGCCCGCCTTCCCCGACGAACTCCCGCAGCCTTCCCACTACATCTGCGTCAGGATGCCCGAACCGATTGCCCTCCCCCACCGAAATCACAGCCGCCGCAGGACTCACCGCACCAAGAAACTCCCCCGTCGAGCTGCTGTCGCTCCCGTGATGCGGCACTTTCAGCACATCGCTGTCCAGGACCGCGCCACTCTCCAGCATTCCACGCTCCGCCGCCACAAAGATGTCCCCCGTCAGCAGCACGCTCACATCGCCATATACCAGCCGCAGCGCCAGCGATGCGTTATCGACATCCGATGCCGTGCCTCGCAGCAGTTCGCGCGGCGGCCCCAGCACCTCGACCCTCACATCATCGTCCAGCATGATAACCTGCCCCGCGCTCGCCGCTATCATCTGTGCGCCCTGCGCCTCTTCGGCATCCACCAATCTCGCCCACGCCTCGTATGCTCCGCTCTCGTACTCCACGCGCCGCTCCAGAACCGCGCCCACATCGTACCGTTCCAGCACCTGCGCCAACCCTCCGACATGGTCTCCATGCGGGTGTGTCGCCGCCACTATGTCGATGTGCCTGTCGTAGAACCGCATACGCTCGCCCAGCAGTCGTGTCATCAGCAAAGGATCAGCGCCGCCGTCAACTACCACCTGCCTTCCGCCGGGCGTCTCGATAAATATCGCATCCCCCTGCCCCACATCGAAGAACACCACATGCAAGTGATCGTCCCGGTTCAGCGCCTCCGACCACGCCAGCGAAACCGCAAAAGCCGCAGGCACAAGCAGCCACATCGCCAAGTTTCTCGCTCGCGGCGAGCCTACCAAACCACCAAAATTAAGTCCCTTCCCCCTCGATGGGGGAAGGCTAGGATGGGGGTGACTAACAGCAAGACACCGTACTATTCTCCGCACCACACTCGGAAGCATCAACCTCGCACCGTACGCCATCACCAACCCGCCGTAGTACACCACAACCGCCCATGCAGGCAGATTCCCGATCTCCACCGAAGCGCCCGGCAGCCCCGCCAGCAGCGCAACCACGCTCGAAAGATACTCTCCGGCGCCCCAGGCAACCCAGCCCAGCGGAGTCGCAAGCGTTGTGCTCACCAGTCCCATGAAGGCAGTTCCCGCACTCCCGACAATCAGAAACGGCAGCGCGGGCAGCGTCAGCAGCGAAGCCGGTATGCCCAGCGTGGACACGCGCTCGAAGTGGAACGCGACCAGCGGCAGCGTGGCGATAGTCGCCGCAACCGACACCCCCAGCATATCCACGATCGCAGCGAGCGGAGAACGCCAGCCGGAACGCCACCCGACGCAGCGCTCGATGAAAGCCCGCAGCGATTCTCCAAACACATCCGAGAACGCCGCAATGCCCGCTATCGCCGCGAAGCTGAGCTGAAACGATATGCTGTACAGCACGGACGGCGACACGGCGACCATCAGCGCGGCGGCGCACCCGATTGGCGCGAGCGAACCGCGCTGCCTGCCGAATGCCAGCGACGCCAGATAGACACTGCCCATAATGCAAGCCCTGGTAGCGGACGGCGACATCCCCGCCAACAAGCCGTACAGCCAGATGACCGCCAGCGGCGCAATCAGGTGAAGATAATGCTTCCTGCCAAGAAGCGCGGCGGACGCGGCAAGGCTGATACCGAGCAGTATGCCCACATGCAGCCCCGAAATCGCCAGCAGGTGCGCCGTGCCAGTCCGCCGAAATGCCTCAGTCAATTCAGTCGGGATATTCCGCCGCAGTCCCAGCAGCGTAGCCTGTCCAAGCGCCGCTTGCGGCTCCGGCACAACGATGGCGATAGACGCGGCAAGCCGCCACCTCAATTCATACAGCGAGCGGTAGAACGCGCTGCCCTCGCCCGTTCCGATAAGCGTTACGCTGCGCGCATCCAGCACCTCCGCGATACCCTGCCGCGCAAGATACGCCGCATAGTCGAATTCTTCGAGTTGCGGCGGCTCGTTGATTCGCCCCTCAACCAGCAATCGGTCGCCATAGCGGAAATACGGCGCTTTCCTACTTCGCGCCATTTCAACGGACGGGCGCGCCGTAACCAGTAGCGTCCCATTAGCATCAGCCCATTCTCCGCCGCCCGGCCGAACCCGCTCCACTCCCAGCCGAAAGCGCGCAAAGTTCCCCAGCGCCTCCACATCACTCAGAACCACGCCCTCTACCTGCTGAATACGCGGACTTGAGTATGACGGCAGCGGCGCATCCCCAGCCATCGCCACGCGCGACACACCGAGAATGAATGCCAGAGCAGCCAGCGCAACCAAAGGCGACCGCCGCAAGCTCACCAGCAGAAGCGCGCCCAGCAGCGCGGCAACGGCAAACGGCAAGAGTGCTGCAACCGGAGGCGCGCCAACCTCAAATGCAAAAAGAGTGCCGCCCACGAATGCGGAGGCGGCAACAAGAAGCTTCATTGATGCTAACGAGCGATGCGGCTGCGCGGCGACACAAAGAATCGAAGACCGAAGGCAGTGTCCACTTTCCTACTCATCCAACACGCCCAACTCCGGCTAGTCTGCCCGACGACGGCGCAGCTTCGCTTCCAACTCCCGTATTCTGGATTGCGCTGACGCCAAGGATTGTCTTGTCTCGGTCAGGGTATCTTCCGTTTCAGCAAGAGTATCTTCCGTTTCAGCAAGAGTATCTTCCGTCTCAGCGAGGTTTCTCAGGTATGTGTCCGCATCCGGGTCGTAGAACAGTAGCCTGTTCATGCGAATATGGTCGGCAATCGGATGCATGAGCTCCTCCACGCACAGCCACAGCCCGAGAACTTCGCTGTATCCCGACAACATGCCCGCATCGTTGACAACCAGCTCGACAGGCTCATGCGACCCTTCAACCATCCTGTCTGCCGCGATCGGCTCGCCATAGTAGTCCCCGCCACTGGGATCGAACCGCCAGTATTCCTGCACTCCGATCCGCTCATACAACTCCCGCTTGAAAGTGATGTCACGCCTCGCCGTTGATTCGGAAGCCACCTCCAGCGCGAAGTCCGGAGCCTTGCCGACTTGCCAGATGAGATACCCGTTCTGCGCGAATATCGCGCCCGCCGGCACACCGAAGGCGACATAGCAGTCCGGAAAAACTCTATCGTTCAGATTCTCCGGGTTGTAGCAGATGACTGTGCCTGCATCGACAAACACCGTCGGATCATCCTTATAGCGAACCTTCAGAATGGCTACTGCATCAAGGAGGTTCGGATTCTGGAACATGCCGTCAATTACCTCTTCGCGTTCATCAGGAAGGTCGCGCGGATCTACTATCGGCAGCGCATTCGTCATCGCCCCGAACGGCACGGACTTTGTAGTCATAGCGATCCCCTCTTAACTGATTTTGACGCCCGAAATAAACACCTATACCGAAGATAACCCATCACCCGTATTGTGTCCATACCTTGTTGCAACCCTCTCTATGCTATAATCACAACAGAACAATGAGCCATAAAGCACTTCTCAGGGACTTCATTGGCGCGGTCGTTTCGCTCACCGTCGTCGCGGCGTTGTTAGCGCCGCTGGCTGGCACTGCGCTTGACCACCACTTCGCCGAGAGACAGCCCGATCACCTTCACTTCGGCGCTCCCGGCGAACACAGCCACGCCTTCGAGATTCAATACCACATCCACAGGCACGCGCCGCACGCAAACCCCGATGGCAGCCTTCCGGTCGCCCTCTACAAGAGCGACGCCAGCATTGCCGCCACCATCGCCGCCTCTCCCGTTGATGTGGACTCAGAGTCCATGCGCCGCTTCCTGCCCACTTCAGTCTTCATCCTCCCGCCGCCTCTTGTCAGCGCGGCTCGGCAGCACACCCCGACGCCACCCGGCAGGCCCCCTGCGCTTCTCACGCATCCTGCTGACTTTCCCTTTCATCCCTTGGACGCAGCGTGAGGTCCGCCGACATTGCCACTATTCTGGATTAGACTCGCCGCAATCGGCGTAGGTCTGCTGGGCGTTGCAGCAATTGCGACCGTCCATCTCGCATCCCCGACGGCACAAGCCAACGGGCGCGTCATAGAGTGGGACCTACGCACTGCGGGAACATATCAGATTGGGTTTGGGAAGATTCCGAGGTCGCCCGTCGTGGGCAACTTCTACCTGTCAATCCTGATAACTGACACGGCATCAACCTCGCCCGTCTTGGGAGCGAATGTGGTTGTATCCGCAGTGGGGCCACCCATCAAAGGCGAAGCAGGTCCCGTGAGTAACCCGCCGGAGACAGGACAGCCCGAAATAGGACCGATTGTCGTCAGCCCCGACCCTGACCCGCAGAACTATCCCGGCTACTACGACACCGAGCAGCCGATTGTTCTGGACAGGCCCGGCATGTGGACATTCACCGTCAGCGTGGACAGCCCGGAAGCGGACGAAGCAGCAGCGCAGTTCCCGGTCGAGGTAACCACGCCGAACCCCATCACCGGCATCATAACGCTGGTCGCGTTGCTCGCCTTCATCATAGTCGTCGCGCTCGCAATCCGGATGTACATCAGGGAAAGACGCAGGAGCAGATCAACCTAACAGGCAATACAGTCCCTTTCCCCTTGATGGGAGAAGGCAACCTCTTATATCCCTTCCCCCTCGATGGGGGAAGAGCCTGCCCCTGCGAAGGCAGGGGTTAGAGCCTGCGCCCGCGAAAGCGGGTGATGGGGGTGAAAGCCGTCGCCATCCGATAATACCGAAAGTTAGGAGAACTCTCTTGCTTAAGAAACTACTACCCCCGCTGGCAGCCTTATGCCTCCTCGCGCTCACGCTGGGGACGGCAATGGCGCACGAACCCAGAGACATTGAAGACTACAACCTCGTCGTCGGCTTCCTCAACGAGCCTGCATTCGAAGGCATGCTGAACGGCGTGTACCTCAGCGTAACGAAAGTCGCCGAACACGAGCACGAGCACGAGCACGGCGAGCCTTCGGATTCGTCGGCAGATCACCACGCGACAGCTCCCGGCACTATCGAATCGGAAGTCCCCATCAGCATCAGCTTTACGACCGAAGTAGATGACAAAGGCGGCGTCGATATCCAAATCACCACGGAAGGCTGGCTCTGGACGCCCGACAATGTTGACGGCGAACACGTCCCGGGAGAGGGCCACGCGCACATCTACGTGGATGACGTGAAAATCGGCCGCATCTACGGTCCAACCTACTACTTGGAAGGGATTGAACCCGGCGAACGAGAAGTGCGTATCTCCCTGAACTCCAACTCCCACGATGAACTCACTTACGACGGCGATGCCGTGGAAGCCATTTCAATGGTAACGATTCCGGAGACGGACCATCATGCCATGCAGATGGAGTCCGAAGACACGGCGGACCCGGAAGCCGCCCACAGCCACGGCGAGGAGCTGATTACGGGCGTTACCGGACTGGAACAGACCATTATTGTCGAGGTAACCCATGTCCCGTCCGGCACTAAGCGCAACATGTCTCTTCAAGCCTTCGATGAACCCGGAAAGTACAAGGCAGACTTCATTCCCACCGCTTCCGGTCAGTACGTCTTTCACTTCTTCGGCACAATCGAAGGAAAGCAGATTGACGAGCGCTTCGAGTCCGGAGTAGGCAAATTCGACGATGTGCAGCCCGCCACCGCCATCCAGTTCCCCGAGACGGCAGCGTCAACCCGAGAGCTGGAATCCGCCCTTCGCGGCGCGCTCGAATCCGCTCGGCAGGCGCAAGACACCGCGCTCGCGCTCGACGCCGCCGCGGACAGCGCGCAAAGCAGCGCATCCACCGCAACCACGCTTGCGATAGTCGGCATGGCACTGGGCGCAATCGGCATCGTAGTCGGAGGCATAGGCATAACCGCCGCCCTCCGTCGCAAATCCTAACCCGTCAAAAATTCCCTCCCCCTTGATGGGTTGACAAGGGTAGGTAAATGCCCAAAGTGTCCATAAATGCGGGATCAAAGTCCCTTCCCCCTTGACGGGGGAAGGCTAGGATGGGGGTGAAGTTGCAAAGGCAAGCACGATTATTCCCTAATACCTACCCTTGATAGCCCTTGATGGGGGCAGGCCCTAGCCTTCCCCTGCGAAGTCAGGGATTAGGAAGGAGGATATGACGAATTATGCCTAGGTTGTGTTGACATTTCGATATTTCAGCCCGTCATTCCCGCTTCCCTACTTTCGTCATTCCCGCGCAGGCGGGAATCCAGTAGTTTTCAGATAGCACAAATGATACTCAATCGGATTTATTACGACTCTGGATTCCCGTTTTCACGAGAATGACGCAAATGCCCACAGAACCTAGCCCTATGGGAGTGATAACATCCTATAAACCCTGTCCATCCTGTTAAACTATTCCCATGAAACTCGCGCTCACATTGGCATTGGCGTGCCTTCTAGCGCTTGCGGTCCAATCGCAAGTCGCGGAAGCGCACGCCAATCTCATACGCTCCGAGCCGCCCGCCAACTCCACCCTCGACGCATCCCCCGACCGCATCGCCCTATGGTTCTCCGAGCCGATGGAAGCGGCATTCAGCGAAATTCAAGTGCTCAACAGCGCAGGCGTGCGCGTTGACAACAAAGACAGCGCCGTTGACGCCAACGACCTCACCCTGATGTCCGTCAACCTCCCCGAACTGCCGGATGGCACCTACACTGTCGCATGGCGCAACCTGTCAACCATTGACGGACATGGGCTGCGCGGCTCGTTCATCTTTTCCGTAGGCGTACCCCTGTCAGAGGCAGCGGCGGCGCAGACACCCGATGCCCCGCTTTTAGGGTCGCCCGAAGAGCCTTACATCCGCTGGATCGTACTTCTCAGCGCCCTCGCGCTCACTGGCGCGCTCACATTCGAGCTGCTAATCTCCGCTCCCGTGCTTGTAGCCGCAGGCACGCGCTCCCCGCTCGGCAGACTCCGCCCGCGCCTGCGCTCCCGCTCGCAGCGCCTGATGTGGCTCGCCCTGTTCGTGTTTCTTCTGGCATCCGTAGCGCAGCTTGTAACGCAAACTGCCATCGCATTCGACCTCGAACCTGCGGCAGCCGTGGGCGCGCCCGCCCTCGAACTCCTGCAGCAGACCGAATGGGGCAGGATATGGCAGTACCGCGCCGGTCTCGCCGTTCTGACTGCCGTACTGTTCCTGTTGCCGCTGGTTATCCGATTCCGCCGCAGCCAAAGGCAGGATGCCCTGCTTTCAATCACTCTCTGGCTCGCCCTCATCGCATCGCTCGGCATCCTCATAACCATCAGCATGACCAGCCACGCCGCCGCAACCCTGGGCATCGCCCGCTTCGCCCTGATAAACGATATTGTGCATCTCACAGCCGCCGCCGTCTGGGTCGGCGGTCTGATGCAGCTCATAGCGAATACCCCGCTCTTCATTCACGGCATCTTCGAGTCCGCCCGCCGCAACGCCCTGTCACGGCTGATTCCCCGCTTCTCCGTGGCAGCCGCCCTCAGCGTCGCCGTCCTCATCATAACCGGCATATACAGCGCATGGGCGCAGGTTACGGACTTCGCCGCGCTCGACACCCCCTACGGTGGCGCGCTGATGGCAAAGATGTTGGCATTTATAGTCCTGCTGCTTGTCGCCGCCGTCAACCTGATATGGATAAGACCGCGCCTGCGAGGCAGCAGCACCGCCGCCCGCTGGCTGCGCCGCACCGTCGTCGCCGAGATTGCGCTGGCAGCCCTCATCATCCTGACCGTCGGCTTCCTCACCACCCTCGAACCGGCGCGTCAGTTCGCGTCCCGCGCCCTCGCATCTGAGCAGCAAGAGTTGACTTTCACCGACACCGTCGAGGGCGCGGATATTACACTGATTGTCGCGCCTGTGCATGTAGGACAAAACACCTTCACCGTGAAACTGGCAGACCGCTTCGGCGAACCCATAGAGAACGCCACCGACGTGCGACTGCGCGTATCCTACCTCGACGCCGACTTCGGCGAAGAGTCCGTGCCCGCCGTGAACATCGGCGGCGGCGAATACCGGCTCGCCGACAGCGCATTAAGCATCGCCGGCGCATATCAGGCAGAGCTTCTCGTACAGCGCCCCAACGCATTTGACGCCCGCGCCGCATTCCGATTTGAGATAGACGCCGCTGGAGCAGACGCAAGCGCCGCAATCGCCCCCGACGCTACGAAAGGCGGGCTGTATCTCGGCATCGCCCTGGGATTGCTAGGCGTCGTCTTCCTCGGCGCGGGCATCCCGATGGGAGGCTGGTATAATCGTGCGGGCGCGCTCACTATGGCATGCGGCGCGGCGGGCTTCATCGCGGGCGCGTGGCTGCTTATCGCCGCGCAATCCGCGTCAGAAACGCAGGCGATTGTGCGCAACCCCATCCCGCCCACTGCCGACTCCGTTGCATCCGGACAAGTCGTATATGAGCGCTACTGCCTGACCTGCCACGGCATCAACGGGCGCGGCGACGGCCCCGGCGCGGAAGGATTAGAGCCGCCGCCCGCAGACCTCGCCGTTCATGTGCCCCTGCACGGAGACGCCGACATGTTCCGCTTCATCGCCAACGGCATCGAAGGCACATCAATGGTAGCTCTCGCCGACAACCTCACCGACAACGAAATATGGCACGCCATCAACTACATCCGCGCCCAAGCCGAAGAACAAAACTCACAACAATAAATCCCTTCCCCCTTGACGGGCTGACAACAGTATGCAAATAGTGAATTCAGCACGAAAACCGAATAACGCTGTCATTCTGAACGCAGCACACCCATCACCTTTGTCATTCCGAACGCAGCGCACCCATCACCCTTGTCATTCTGAACGCAGCACACCCATCACCCTTGTCATTCTGAACGCAGCGCACCCATCACCCTTGTCATTCTGAACGCAGCGAAGCGAAGTGAAGAATCTAAAATTCTTGTAGTAAGACAACGCCATCTGTAGTCAGCGAGTGTAGCAACTGTGTTGTATTAAGCCGGTGTTCGGTGGCTTGGAGAATGATTTGCGTTCCAGGGTCTTCCGTCCCTGAGCATGGCATTGAGTATCGTCAGCAACTTCCGCATTGAC
>DAOUKP010000002.1:0-33879 GCA_034421195.1 Dehalococcoidia bacterium | reverse complement strand
CGTCAATGCGGAAGTTGCTGACGATACTCAATGCCATGCTCAGGGACGGAAGACCCTGGAACGCAAATCATTCTCCAAGCCACCGAACACCGGCTTAATACAACACAGTTGCTTAAATCGTTGCACGCAACCTTGTTTCCGATCTCAGAGCTCTCGCCTAACCCAAAATGACAAACAAATATATCGTGATATACTCCACTCAAACTTGCTGCATTACACGCTTAAGCTTCCCAACAGGGGAACGGAGTTTAGCTCACTCAGGAGGATGCTAATGGTTACCGCGACGAAACAAGACCTCGAACTGCTGGCGCACCTCATGCGCCGCGCCGGCTTCGGCGCAACCCGCCCCCAGCTTGAAGCGCTCGAAGCTAAGGGCTACGACGCCGTAGTAGATGAACTGCTCAACCCGCCGGAAAATGCCTCTTGGCTGGGCGACTACATGGTACGCCGCTTCCACCACGAGCAGTCCGGCATGATGGGACCCCGCGCGTCCGGCGAGAACTGGCTATACCGCATGGTGACCTCCGAGGCCCAGCTGCAAGAAAAAATGTGCCTCTTCTGGCACGGCATCTTCGCCACCGGCTACCCGAAGGTCATTCACGGCAAGGTCCTTTGGAACCAGATCCGCATGTTCCGCAAGCACGGCTTGGGCAACTTCAAGGACATGCTCGTCGAACTCTCCAAAGACCCCGCTATGATTGTCTGGCTCGACAACTACGACAACCACAGAGGCGCGATCAACGAGAACTACGGACGCGAGCTGCTCGAACTTTTCAGCATGGGTGTCGGCCACTACTCTGAAGAAGACATCAAGGAAGCATCCCGCGCCTTCACAGGCTGGACCATCGGCAACACCGAGTATATGGTGCTTCGCTCCGAGCGCGACTCCGACTGGCCCTACGGCAGAATCTCCTGGCACTTCGACTACCGCCCCGAAGACCACGACGAAGGCGAGAAGACCTTCCTCGGACAGACCGGCAACTTCAACGGCGAAGACATCGTGGACATCATCTGCCAGCAGCATTCGACCGCGCAGTTCATCGCCCGCCACATGTACCACTTCTTCGTCGCCGACGAGCCGCCCGTTCCTGCCTGGCCCTACACCCCGCCGCGCGATGCCGAGGCAATCGACGCTCTTGTCGAGGCGTACTTCGACAGCGGCTATGACATCAGACAAATGCTGCGGACGCTATTCACCTCCGACTTTTTCAAAGACGAGAGCATCCGGTACGAGAAAATCAAAAGCCCCGCCGAGCTTGTAGCGGGAGTCCTGCGACTCACCGGCGAGTTCGACCGGCCCCGCCGCGAAATCATGGACAGGACTTTGACCATGACATTCATGGGGCAGATGCTCAACAATCCCCCTAGCGTCGAAGGCTGGCATCAGGGCACCGAATGGGTTGACACTGGCACACTCGTCGAGCGCATCAACTTCGCCTCCGAGCAGATTGGTGACATCGACAGACCCGGCATCCGCGCGATGATTGACGGCGTAATGTCTGACGACTACGCCACCTCGCCCGCTCGCCTCGTGGACGCCTGCCTGGAACAGCTTGGCGTCATCGAAGTCTCCGACGAGACGCGCGAGGTGCTGGAACGCTTTGCCGAGCAGACCGGCGAAGAGCGCACCCGCGACAAGATAGGCAACATCCTCCGCCTAGCCACCGCCACCCACGAATTCCAGCGAAGCTAGTTCGTCTGTCAGCCTCACATTGTCATTCTGAACGGAGCGCAGCGAAGTGAAGAATCTGAAATCTCTGCACGGGCAACATGCATTGAATTCAGATTCTTCGCTTTGCTTAGGACGACAGAACTCAAAACCGCTTAACGGCAGATAAGCGCCGAAAAACTAACTGGTCAACTGACACACTGAAACACTGACCGACTAAAGGACTTCACCATGACCACCACCACTAGGACAGAAATCCTCACCTACGACCGCACCCTCGGCCTCTCCGTCATGGAAGGACGCGGCTTCTACTACCCCGCCGACACCGTAATCGGCGACAACGGCAAGCTCTACGTCGTCAACCGCTCCCTAGAAAGCGTGGACAGGGGAGTGCGCGTAACCGTATGCGATCTCGAAAGCGAATACTACGGCACATTCGGCGCTTATGGCGAGGGCGACGGTCAGTTCATCTGGCTCACCTCCGGCGCAAAGAGCAGCGAAGGCAACATCTACCTCACCGACGAATACCTCCACCGCGTAACCGCATTCGACGCTGACGGAAACTTCCTGCGCGTCTGGGGAACGCACGGCAGCGGCGAGGGCGAACTCGACGGCCCCTGCGGCATCGCAATCGACTCGGACGACAACATCCTAGTTAGCGACACCTACAACAATCGCATCCAGAAATTCTCCCCAACCGGCGTCTTACTCGCCACATTGGGGGCGGATGTGCTGTCGATGCCTTGGGGCATAACAGTCGCGCCCAGCGGCGAAATCTATGTAGCCGACTGGGGCAACGACCGCATCGCGCGCTTCACAGCCGACGGTGAATTCATTGCGACCTACGGCGAGCCGGGACGCGCCGAGGGCAAGCTCGTAAAGCCTGCCAGCGTCGCCGTGGACACCGAAGGCAACATGTACGTAGCCGACTGGGGCAACGAGCGTGTGCAGGCATTCGACTCCGACGGCAACTTCCTCCAGCTTCTGCGCGGCGAGGCAACGCTATCGCCGTGGGCAGTCAACTTCCTCAGCATCAACCGCGAAGAAGGCGAGGCCCGCTCCCGCGCAGACCTTGAGCGCGACATAGACTTCTTCGACCCCGACGACCCCCATGAAGTCTCCTCCCACATCGAAAAATTCTTCTGGTCCCCCATGTCCGTCAAGCTAGACGGCAAAGGCAGGCTCTTCGTAACCGAAAGCAACCGGCACCGCATCCAGGTCTATCGAATAAATTAAGATATAAGACGAGCTATTGACCGGAAACGCAATGACTGACAACAGAGAGATAGCGTTTCCCTCTAGGTGACAAAAGTCCCTTCCCCCTTGATGGGGGAAGGTTAGGATGGGGGTGAACAGCAATTTCACCCACCAAGAAAGGAAAGGCGACCCGACAGAGAAGGTTTGCTGACTACGCTAAGGTCAAGGCGCAAACTGTATCTATGGCTCTACTTCATACAGATTGCGGCTGGGTTAGCAGCAGTTGTCATCTACGAAACATCGTATGCTGAACCTGCTCCTGCAATAAAGCACGCCATAGACATAGCCGTCACGATGTCATTCATCGCGCCGGGCGTATTCGTTTCTACCATATTTCTAGTGGATGTAGTCATAGACAGCATAAAGAAAGGATGGGGACTTATGGGACTGTTATTCACTCCCAAGAAAGCAAAGGAAATCTTGCAGGAGCGCGGCAAAAAACAAGCTAGAGCTGAATCTGCCGCTTGGTACGCTCGAATGAAGCAAGCCGAGCGCGAAGGCAGAGACTTCAACGAGCCGCCGCCGTTCCTAGACGACACCGCTGACGAGAAGTAATCGACCTTCACAAAGAGGACAGACGATACATGGAACTCACCGAACTCATAGCCCAAGCCCCTTGGCGCGAAGCCGTCACATACGCAGAAACCTGGCCCCACGAATACGTCGTCATCAAAAAAGACAAGCAGGAAGAATTGCTGAAAGTAGTCTGCAAGCGCTTCTGCGCCGGCGAAGGCGTTGACGGCCGATTCTTCAGAATGAAGAACAAGTACCTCTTCATCGGCGACTACAAATACTGGCTCATGACCCCCTGCGACAAGATAGACCTCGACAAGGACGACTACGTCCTAAACCGCGCCCTAATATACCGCGACCGCCGCGACTTCTTCATAAAGGACGGCGACAACGGCAGGCGCAATGCGGAGATTGACAATGCATTCGGGATTGCGCCGAGCGAATACAACAAAGGAGCGAAAGCAGATAATAAATCCCTAACCGGAAAGCTCGAAAATGTGCCAGTGAAGGATGTATGGGCGCACGAGGCGCTGGACTTCACGCCTTGGCTTGCTGAGAACATCGCTCTGCTTGGCGAATCGCTGCACATGGAACTTGAAGAAGTTCAGCAGGAATCCGCCGTTGGAGGATTCTCTCTAGACATTCTCGCAATGGATAAGTCTAGTGGCGCATTGGTTGCCATTGAAAACCAGTTGGAGTGGACAGACGACGGCCATCTAGGTCAAACTCTCACCTATGCGGGCTGGCACGACGCCCGCATCTTGATATGGGTAGCGCCCCACTTCACGCAGCGACATCGCGCAGCGCTCGAATGGCTAAACCGCTGGACACCGTATGAGATCGAAGTCTATGGCGTTGAGGTGAGCACCGTAAAAATAGACTGCTCGAAACCCGGCCATGTGTTTAAGCCGGTGGTTTTGCCCAGAGCATGGTCCGCAAGAAGGGCAGCGGAGTCTGCGGGGATGAGTATGGCTGCTGCCAAGAGGAAGGTATTCTTTCAGCCGCTAGTTGACAAGTTGCGCAAGGCAAGGCTCACTGACAGACAAGAGGCTCTTGTCGGTTATGGATCTCCTTATTATGGACATCCATTCCCTTCCGGCATCGCGCGAATAGACTATCACGCAAGTTTTGAAGGAGGGCGTAAGGTTTGGGTGTATATTCCAGGGGGACCGAAGGACTTTAAGCAGCCGATTTTCAATAAACTTCGTACAGACCGTGATAGCATCGAAGAGGAATTGGAACTGGGGAACTATCCGAATACGCAGATAGAATGGAATGTGCCACGGACAGGCACGATAGGCGTATTCAGAGACGGTTCAATAGACGACTCCGATGTAGAACTCGAAGAGATAAGGCAGTGGATGTTCCACTACATCCTCAAGTTCAAAGAAGTCTTCAATCCGCGCATTGAGGCAATAATCGCAGAAAGTCGTGAGTCGGAATAAGCCAATTAGCTTCAACTCGCAAAGGGAAAGGAATTCGGCATTGATGATTGATGTCGGAGAGGCATTTATGGGAACAGAAAAAACGTCGAAAAAAGGAAGCACGTCAGCGAGGAAGGTCTGGATCGTCAACGAGACTCTCGATTCAAATCCGCGGCTCGCAGAAAATCTATCGCTGTTGAGCGACGCGCTGCACATGGAACTTGAACCGGTGCGGACTGAAGCGTGGATAGGCAATTATAACGGCGACATTCTCGCGGACGACAACAAAAGTGATGCAGCGATCGTCATCGAACACCTTTCAGATGAGACATACCACTATCAACTAGGCCAGGTTCTCGCCTGCGCTGAAAATTACAATGCGCGCATCCTGATATGGATAGCGGATAATTTCCGTGAGGAACACCGCTCTGCCCTCGATTGGCTGAACCGATGGACGTCCAAAGACATTGAAGTCTATGGCGTAGAAATACGCAGTGCCGAAGATGATGCGGACGCCAACCTGAAATTCGTTCCCATAATTGCACCCGCATCTTGGTCAAATCGTAGCGAAAGCAAACCGATACCGAATATTCACAGCGTAGTTCTGCGCGAGTTCTTTCAGGGACTACTCGTCGATCTACACGACGCGGATGAGTTCAAGGATATTGAGAAGTTTGTGACAAAGAACGCTCACTCATTTCCGTCAGGACTGCCTGGGATACACTTCAGTGCAAGCTTCGAAGGCAACCTAGCATGGGTGTACATTCCGGGCTGGCCTTCAGTTAACAATCGGATATTGAACCAGATTCGCAATGATTCATCTGAGAGAGCGAAGATAGAAGCCAAACTGGACTTGCCATCAAACACAAGCATCGCCTGGAAGACAGGGGCTAACAGCATAGGCGTGTACAGAAAAGGTTCGCTAGACGACTCGGAAGAAGAACTTGAAGCGATAAGGCAGTGGATGCTCCACTACCTCATCAAGTTCAAAAAAGTCTTCAATCCGCGCATGAAAAGGATAATTGCCGAGTTAGAGACCACCGACAAGTAGCAGGCAGAAGAAAGGCGAGAAAATGCTGACCCAAAACCACGCGCAAGAAGCGCAGACGTTGCTCGCCGCCGCTGACCGCGCATTCGACACTGGCGACCTGCGCGAAGGCGCGCGGCTGATGTGGGAAGCGAGCAAGGTCGCCATAGCCGCCGTCGCGCAAAAGCTCGGCATGCCCTGCGACACCTACGAAGACATCAAGCAGGTCATCTTTCATCTTGACGGCATAGACGAGAAGGGAAATCTGAGCGGTTATCCTCACTATTATGCAAGATTCAGCGCTGCGAAGGGCTTCAAGGAACACGCCGAAACCGACGAGTGGGAACTCCCCGAATTCGAGTGGGAGCCTGACGAGTACCACCTGTATCGTCCATCGGTCGAGCAGCTTGTAGCTATGCTGGCGGCATACGCGGAAGATAAAGCAGAGTGAACTACGACGACCATATCAGGGCGGCAAGTGAATTCCTTTCTGCTGAAGAGCTTCTGTTAGAAGCGGGATTGGGCATGGCTGCGGCCGAATGCGTGTGGGGCGCAGCGGTTCAAGTGATAGACGCCATTTACCATCTGCGGCTTTCTAGACACCCCGGTGGACGCGATAGGCGCGAAACAGTCATCCGAATGAGAGACAAACATCAAGTAGGTGAAGACATTTTGGATGGATATAGAATCGTGCAAACCAATCTCCACAATCACTTCTACACCGGCAGATTAAGCGCCCAAGAGTTGGCGGCGTCACTGGAGACCGGCAGAACCTTCGTCAACACGATGCTGGAGTTGGCTGAGCGTGAACGGGCGGGCTGACGCAATACCGCTCGCTCATATACAATACTCGCATCACGCATACGAAGGCATTGAACAGGTGATTATGGTCCAGTTGGGATTGCCACACTAACGGAAAACGAAAGTAAAGGACAAAACATGTCAGACAAATTCAGCAGGATGTTCGCCGAGTATTCCGAGGGACTGCGCTACGAAGACGTGCCCCCAGAGTCGGCGCACGAAGTCAAGCGCCGCATCCTAGACAGCATCGGCGTCAGCATGGCAGCCTTCTCCGAGGACGCACCGAAAGCCGCCCGCACCTACGCCTACGACTTCGAGCAGCCACGCGGCGCAACGGTCTGGGGCGCGCCCGTCCGCGTAACCCCCGAAGCCGCGACCTTCGCCAACGGCCTGATGACCCGCTACCTCGACTTCAACGATACCTACCTGTCGCTTGAGCCGCTGCACCCCAGCGACATGATTCCCGGCATCATGGCGCTCTGTGAGTGGGGCGGCAAGCCCGTCCGCGACATCTTCACCGCCACCGCCGCAGCCTACGAAGTCTCGGTGAACCTTTGCGACGCCGCGAGCGTCCGCGCCCACCAGTGGGACCATGTCGTCTATACCGGCATCGGCGCAGCATGCGGCGCGGGCAGGCTGCTCGGCCAGTCCGCAGAACAGATCGAGCACACCATCTCCATCGCCAGCGTGCCCCACGCCTCCATGCGCCAGACTAGGGCAGGGGAGCTTTCCATGTGGAAGGGCGCGGCAGCCGCCAACTCCGTCCGCAACGCGGTCTTCGCAAGCCTCGTATCGCAGCGCGGACTCACAGGTCCCTATCAGCCCTTCGCCGGCGAGATGGGCTTCTTCGCGCAGCTGCTCGGCGGCGTTCCCTTCGACGATGCCGCCCTAAAGTCAGTCGCCAACGGCGCGGCCCCCACGCGCATACAGGACACCTACATCAAGAAGTGGCCCGTCGAATACCACGCCCAGAGCGCCGTTGACGCCGCGGTCGAACTGCGGGACGAACTAGGCGGCGACATCAATCTCATAGACTCCATACACCTCGACACCTTCAAAGTCTCCTACGAGATTATCGCCAAGGACCCAGAGAAGTGGGCGCCCAAGACCCGCGAGACCGCCGACCACTCCCTGATGTACATAGTCGCGGCAGCGCTTCTCGACGGCACGGTCACCAAGCACTCCTTCTCCCAGCAAATGCTCGACAGCCCCGACATCAAGACGTTGCTCGGCAAGACGACCCTCGAAGAGGACGACACGCTGACCGAGGGCTATCCGGAAGGCATCCCCAACCGCATCACCATCAAGACGAAGGACGGCGGCACGCTCTCCCGCGAAGTGAGCTTCCCGCGCGGGCATAACATGAACAAGATGAGCGACGCCGAGGTCGAGCAGAAGTTCCTGCTTAACGTGGAAGACGTCTGGACAGAAGAGCAAGCGCGCCGCGTCATAGACCTCGTATGGCACATCGACGAGCAGCCCGACCTCTCCGAACTCATGGAGGCGATGCGAATATGACCTGGATGCTGGAGCAGTCATCGGAGCAGAGCCACGCCGTAAGGCTGCGCGAACTGCTGGATTCGGGCGACCCCCTGAGCGTCCCCGGCGTCTTCAACCCCATGACCGCGATGATAGCCCGCAAGGTCGGCTTCGACGCTCTATATTTCTCCGGCGCCGCATTCTCCGCCAGCCTCGGCATCCCTGACATCGGCCTGTTCACCCTCGCCGAGCTGACCGACGCCGTTCGCTGGATGGTCCGCGCCTCGAAACTGCCCTTCATCGTTGACGCTGACACCGGCTTCGGAGAGGCGATCAACGTCATCCGCACCGTCAGGGAGCTGGAGGCTGCGGGCGCTGCGGCGATACAGATAGAAGACCAGGTTCTGCCCAAGCGCTGCGGCCATCTCGACGGCAAGACAGTCGTTTCCACAGACGCCTTCGTCGAAAAGATAGCGGCAGCAGCGCAGGCGCGCAAAGACATGCTCATCATCGCACGTACCGACGTGCGCGCCATCGAAGGCATGGAGGCGGCAATTGAGCGTGGACGCCTCTGCAAAGAAGCGGGCGCCGACATCATCTTCCCGGAGGCTATGCAGTCCCTCGACGAATTCAGGATGTACGCGGACGCCGTCGGCGGCGACCTGCTTGCCAACATGACCGAGTTCGGCAAGTCTCCATATCTCACCGTTGACGAATTCGCCGCGCTCGGCTACAACATCGTGATATTCCCGGTCAGCACCCTGCGCGCCGCCGCCAAGACCACCGAAGACCTGCTCACCGACCTCAAGCGCACCGGCACTCAAAAAGACTGGCTGCCTAAGATGCAGACCCGCGCCGAGCTATACGACCTCATCGACTACGATGCCTACGCCGAAGCCGACAGCGCGCTGGCGCTGAAGGGCGACAGAGCTTACATGCACAAACGCGGTTAAACGAGGAGCAGACGAGCCGCCAAATACATGGAAACTACTGAATACTATGAAACCGTTGTCAGGCGCAATCACCCCGAAATAAAGGATGAATGAGTCGAGAGAGTGATAGGTTGTGTTGACATTTCGATATTTCAGCCTGTCATTCCCGCGCAGGCGGAATCCAGTGGCTTTCAGACGGTGTAAATGATACGAAATCGGCTATATTTTACGACTCTGGATTCCCGTTTTCACGGGAATGACGCAAATGTCAACAGAGACTAGCCAATCCGTACCATACCGAAGTTCAGCCGAACGGTAGAATAAGGTATTATGGTTACATTGATGAGGCCGAAAAGTGGCTCCGTGTGATACTGGACGACGGAAAGGTCCACAATCGCTTCTTCGATAGAGGGAAGCTCCGAATATGGGGAAAACCATGATCCTAAAAATTGCGTACTTTGCAGAGACCGACACTCTGTCTTTGTGGAACGGGACACCGGCGAGCGAAGCCGGCGACCTTATCGCCAGTGGCGCGCTCGACATCAACGGCGATACCGGAGGTGCTGTCACAGGGGATATAATTGCGGACTACGACTCAGTCGGAAGAGTCGTGGGATTCACGATAGAGCACGCGGCAGAACTGCTACTGCACCCACTCGCGCGAAGAGGCGGAGCTTCCCAGCATCTTGAAATCGAAGGAATGTACGCCGGTTACAGATATACCCTGTTGATGAACAACGGAACGCTGACTCTGAGCAGCGATAGAGATAAGGTACGCTCTAGTGAAGTCGCGGAGCATCTAACGGCGCACTACGACGCGGATGGCGATGCCGCAGGCTTTACCCTGAAACACGCTGCCGAACTGCTGCTGCCACTTTTGGAGGGCGCGCCTGACGATAAACTGGTAGGATCTAGCACCGACGGACAGGGTAATTCTCGACGGGAGATAAGCAGATGACTACTACCAACGAACGGGTCAGCAAGGTTGAGGGTGAACTGAATGGCGTGAATCGGCGCTTGGACGACATGTTCAAGCTCATACTGGTTCAAGTCGGGCTGACAGCGACGGGTTTCATAGCACTGGCTACGCTAACAATTCAGCGCACTTAACCTTAATCGATGTGAGTACACAGCGGGAGAAAAACAATGACAACACCCGACTACAGCCCCGGCCTCGAAGGCGTGATTGCCACCGAAACCTCGGTGTCCTACCTCGACGTGGACATCGAGCAGATTCTCGTGCGCGGCTACGACCTCATAGAACTCGCGCAAAACCTCTGCTACACCGATGTCGCCTACCTCGTAATCTACGGCGAGTTGCCCACGCCCGCGCAGGCGAAGGCGTTCTGCGACAGGCTCGTCGCCGAAGCGGAAGTGCCGGACGAGCTGTACCGCCTGTTCGAGCTAATGCCCAAGTCAACAGTGGCAATGGACGCTCTGCGAACCGGCCTCTCGTTCCTTGCCGGATACGAAGACCCAGACCTGCTGCACGACAACTCCCACGAGGCGAACCTGGAGAAGGGCATTAAGCTGCTGGCGCAGACACCCACGCTGGTTGTGAACTCCTACCGCGCCCTGAACGACATGCCCATCGTGCGCCCCGACCCCAACCTGCCATACATGGAAAACTTCCTGTACATGCTGCGCGGCGAGCGCCCCGACGCCGAGTCTTTGGACGCCTTCGACCGCATCCACATGTGCTACATCGAGCACGAGATGCCGAACTCCACCTTCGCGGCGCGAGTCATCGCATCCACCCTGTCCGACATGTACGGCGCGATGGTCGGCGCGGTCGCGTCCCTCAAGGGCCCCCTGCACGGCGGCGCGAACGAAGCGGCAATCGAGTTCCTCATGGACATCAACGGCACAGGCGGGCCCGGTCACGCCGAGGACTACACCATGGGCAAGCTGGAGCGCCGCGAGCGCATCATGGGCTTTGGACACCGCGTCTATATGCGGAAATATGACCCCCGCGCCCGCTTCCTGATGGACTATATTCCGAAACTCGCCAGCAGGATTCCGGAAGGTGAATCGCTGGCGTCGATATACTCGACCGTTGAGCAGGTCATGTACCGTGAAAAGGGACTGTATCCCAACACCGACTACCCCATAGGTCTGCTCTACTACCTGCTGGGCATTCCCATCCCGCTCTACACGCCCATATTCTTGGCATCTCGCACCGCAGGCAACGTCGCCCACGTACTAGAGCAGCACGACGACAATCGCCTATTCCGTCCCCGCGTCATCTACGGCGGCGACCGCGGCTTAACCCCACCCGCAAGCCCGATCTCCCCACTGTAATTAACATCAATGGACAGGATGGATAAGATATGTGGGGGCGGCCTAACAGCCGCCCCCACATCCTTGATTACAAGACGATTTCAAAAATAGACTCAGGACGCCAAAGTCGTCATTCCCGCGAAAGCGGGAATCCAGAAATTGTGGAATTACAGGCGTCCTCAAGCTTTTCACTCTCCCCCCTCCGTCAAGGGTAAGGTATTTGTGAGATCATCTTTGATTACAGATTCGGCAGCACATCTTCATACCGCAGTCTCTCCGAGTGCTCCGCAGACATCCGACTAAATTGCTTTGGCATGTCTTGTCGCCCGTCTTAGATTGATACACAATCGCAATCCTCTTTTGCGACTGTATTTGCTTTTAGTTGCGACCATCTTGGGCAAACCTCGGAATCGGTACTTCCCGAAACTCACCGGGACGCATTTCATTAAGCGCTTTCTGAATCCCGCTATTTGCAGCCGAATGCGAGGCCAAGAATTCGACAGCAATAGAAGCAAGCCTATCTTCCTGCAGGATAAGTTCTGCTGGTGTCGAATGCTCTGGTCGTGGTAATCGCTATCTGGTATCCATGTCGTTCCGCAAGATCAAGAAGCGCGCCGTTCCGCAACGTCTCCCAGCCTAGTTCATAGGCGGTATCGACTGAATGTTCCGAGAGATAGCGGCGCAAAGGCGCAGGCGTACAGTGATCGAATAATATCTTCACTCTGCGCCCGACCTCTCCAAGTCGTTCACCTCATGTTCAAAAACCGCCCGCACCTGCCAAGCCTCCACCCCCGGAAACCACTCCAGAAACTCTCCGACCGTAGCGCCGTCCTTGATGTTCTCGAAAAGCGCCGACACCGGCACGCGAGTACCGCGAAACAACAACGCGCCGCCTAGCTTCTCTGGATGGCTCTCTACCGCCTCGCAAGATGCCCATCTAGTCATGTTTACTCCTCCATTATCCTCCCTATCCTGTCCATCCCTGTCAGTCCTCACTGACCAACTGACCGACTGAAATACTGACTGACTACACCAACCCATCCCGCAAAATACTCCGCGCTATCACCAACCGCTGTATCTCCGATGTCCCCTCGTATATCTCCGTTACCTTCGCGTCCCGGTAATACCGCTCCGCAGGCGTCGGCGCGAGATACCCCGAACCGCCGTGCATCTGCACCGACTTGTCCGCCGCCTCAACCGCAACGCGAGACGCGAACAGCTTCGCCATCGACGCCTCCTTCACGATAGGCAGCCCCTCGTCCCGCAGCGTCGCCACCCGCATCACCAGCAGCCGCGCCGCGTCAATCTGCGTAGCCATATCCGCGATCATCCACTGGATAGCCTGCAACTCCGCCAGCTTCCCTCCGAACGCCTCCCGCTGCTTCACATGATTCACAGCAGCCTCGTATGCCGCCTGCGCGATGCCTACGCACTGCGCCGCGATCGATATGCGGCTGGAGTTCAGCACATGCATCGTCTCGCGGAAGCCGTCGCCCTCCGCGCCCATGCGGTTCTCCTCCGACACCGCGCAGTCCTCGAACACCACCTCCGCAATCGAGGACGCCCGCATCCCCATCTTGCCCTTCAGCGGATTCACGCTCAGCCCCTCGCTGTCACCCTCCATAATCAGCGCGTTGATGCCTCGCGTCTTAAGGCTGAGGTCGTGAGACGCCAGCACCACGAATACTGCCGCCTCCGGCGCGTTCGTGATGAACGTCTTGCTCCCGTTCATGAGATAGCCGCCATTCGAGCGCGTAATCGTAGTTCGCATAGCGCCCGCGTCGCTGCCCGACCCCGATTCGGTCAGCGCAAACGCCCCGATATGCTCGCCGCTCGCCAGCTTCGGCAGAAACTGCCGCTTCTGACCCTCCGTGCCCCACATGTTGATGAACTGCGCGCAAAGCGACAGGTGCGCGATATACGAAGTGCTGGTCGCCGCGCACGCCCGCGCAATCTCCTCAACTACAATCGCAAGCTGCCGGAACGTCCCGCCGCTTCCCCCAAACTCCTCATCCAGCGTCAGCCCCAGCAACCCCAGTTCTCCCAGCCCCTCGAAATTGTCAAACGGAAACTCTCCCGTCTCATCATACCCGGCAGCCCGCGGCGCAATCTCCCTGTCCGCCAGATCCCGCACCGTATTCTTCAGCAGCAGTTCATCCTCGCCCAGAATATATCCCGACATTCTCTCACCTCATTTCATTAAGTCCCTTCCCCCTTGATGGGGGAAGGTTAGGATGGGGGTGAACTGCCCACAACATCCTATCCATCCTGCCTATCCTGTTAGCTCCCCGTTAGCCCCAATCGCCGCCCGCACCGCATCCAGCGCACTCCCTAACGATAATGTATTCTGCGCTACACCACCCTTATACCCGCCAAACACCGCATATCCCGCGTTCAGCCAGAAGCAGTCCACACCCGTGAAGCCTGCCTCCGCAAGCCATCCGAGCTGATGCGACAGCGGCGCCAGCATCTCGCTGCTCTCCGGATGCCTGAATATATTCCACCCCTCCTCCACAAACCTGTCGAACACCGCAGTATCGCCCGTGCGCTCAACCGACTGCTGCCTGCTTATGCTGTCGTATGCATCTGCGAACAGCCTGACCCCTTCGCCGCGCTCCGGCTGCACGCAGTCTATCAGCATCAGCGCGCCGGACTCGCTCATCCGCTCCCGCGCTTCCTGAAACAGCCCTCGCTTGCCCTCGTCGTCCAGATGATGCACCACTAGCGACGACACCACGCAGTCCGCGCCGTCCAACTCCCCCCGCCAATCATCCGATTCCAGTGCAAAGTGTCGCACATCCGCGTGCTCCCCGAACGGCTTCAGCAGCGCCGAGGCATACTCGCGCATAGATTCCGACCCGTCCAGCGCAAGCACAGTCGCATTCGGAAACGCCGTCAGCGCCGCATACTCCAACACGCCCTCGCCGCATCCCAGGTCAACAATGCGGAACGCGTCATCCCTGCCAAACGGCAGCAGGCACAGCAAAGTCGCCAACTGCTCCTCCCGCCTCGGCACCGCAACCTCAGCCAGCGCCCTATACACCGCCGAATCATCCTCACCCCAACCCTCCACATCCACATCCTGTCTATCCTGTTCATCCATGTAAGTTCTCCAAAATCTAGTCCCTTCCCCTTTGATGGGCTGATAAGCGTATGTAAATGTCCAAAACCGACTACGAACGCCGATCCAAAGTCCCTTCCCCCTCGACGGGGGAAGGCTAGGATGGGGGTGAAATCGTAAGCGCAAGCGCGGTTACTTCCAATACCTACCCCTACCAACCCTTGTCGGGGGAAGATTAGAGCCTGCACCCGCGAAAGCAGGTGCTGGGAGTGAAGCATCACGATCCCATCCTAACCATCCAGTCTATCGATGTAAGTTACTCGTCCTAAGCCGCGCCGACAGCACCGGCGGAATATCCTTGTACCTCAGCCACCCGAACCTGTCATCCCCTGGAACATCCTGTGGAAACACCGGCTCTTCCACACCGTCCACCATGAAGCCCGCGGCAAAAAATACGCCCAGTAGCGCGCTCAGTGGCCTGTGAAAATAGTTCTGTGGCACCGGCTGACCCGCCATCGCCAGCCCTTTATGCGTGTGCGGTTCGATGTATCGAGTAACGCGCACCGATAAGCGTTCGACAAGTTCGCCGCCCGTCTCATCGCGCTCCATAATCTGCGTAAAACCCTCCGTCGAATTGAAGCACGGGTGCATCACCGAGAACACAAAGCGCCCTTCAGGTTTCAGCAGTCGTCTTACCGCCCGCGCAATCGGCTCGATGCTCGGAATGTCCATCAGCGCCATCGTGCAGACCGCCGCCTCAAAACCGGATTCTCCTAGCGCCAGCATCGCCGCCTCATCGGTTGCGTCAACCACATCGTAGCGCAATCGTCCCGCATACTCCGCATCATCGGGCGTCCGCTGTCGCGCATTCTCGATCATACGGGGCGCGGCATCCACAGCCACCACCTCACACCCCAGCGACGCCATCTTCCGCGCAAACTGACCGTTCCCGCACCCAATATCAAGAACCCGCTCACCCGCCTCCAGAGACAGCAGCCCCAACTGCGTAGGCTCAATCAGGAACTTGTGAAACGCATTCCCCTCGCCCATCCGCTCATCCCAGAAGTCGGCGTTCCGGTCCCATATATCCACCGTCTCGCCGCCAAGCGACTCAAAGTCAACCATCTTCAACCTCCGTCCCCAAATTATACTGCAACCCGCCTATCAGGGTATTCTCGACACGATTTCACAAATCTCGGCATCTATTTCTAATCGTCATTCCCGCCCAGGCGGGAATCCAGTGGCTTACAGACAGCGTAAATGATACAAATCGGCTATATTTACGACTCAGGATTCCCGTGAGAACAGGAATGACGCAAAAGTCAACACAACCTAATCTGCATTCGTGAAATCGTCCTCAAATTCTCTGCGTGTGCCGGTATTCACACTCCTCATTTCCCGCCCAGGAATATCACCCCTGCGAATGCACAGGTATGAAACCACGCAACTGATAAGCCACCCATTTTACAACATCAACGCCTATTGCAATCCCTAGTTCTAGCCCAAAGACAATTTCACATCCTCAAACACCGTCATCCCGAGCGCCCTCGAACACCGCCATCCCGAGCGGTCCTCTACTGTTATTCTGAACGCCCCTCCAATACCGTCATTCCGAACACCCTCCAACACTGTCATTCCGAACGCAGTGAGGAATCTAATACCGTTGCCCGCAAGCCCGTTTCCAACTGTAGGTATCTCGCTTTGTTCCAATGGACAAGGATAAATAGTACCTGCGAAATCGCCTTGATTCCAGCGTAGCGTTTCCTTCTACGCGCCAAAAATCCCTTCCCCTTGATGGACAGGCAAGAGTAGGTAAAGTCCCTTCCCCCTCGATGGGGGAAGGTTAGAGCCTGCCCCTGCGAAGGCAGGGGATGGGGGTGAAATCGCAAATGCAGGTGCGATTATTTTCAATACCTCTATAAACCCGTGATGAGGGAAGGCTAGAGCCTGCGCCCGCGAAAGCGGGTGATGAGGGTGAAATCGCTATTCGCTCACCTAAAAAGGAAACGCTGCCGATTCTATAGAGGTGGGCATAATTATCGTTCATCTTGTCCCTTCCCCCTTGATGGGGGAAGGTTAGGATGGGGGTGAGAGCGCACCTCCATCGCCCTAAACAGCACTAATGCAATTTTCTTGCTTATCGCGCCCCGCTTGACACCACATGTCCACCCTGAATACAATGAACACAAGTTCTGTGTATCTCACATGCCTTAGCATATCCGGTGTCATCGATGTTAGCTTCAACACTTTCCCAAATTGAATGCAGCGACTACCGCGACTTCCTGCAATCTCTCGACAGGAATTCGGTTGACCTCGTGCTCACCGACCCGCCCTACGCCGTCAGCCGGAAGACCGGCTTCTCCAGCGTCAAGAACGGCGTGCAGCGATTCGCCGTCTCCATGGACTTCGGCGAATGGGACCACCAGCAGATTGATCTCGCAGCGTTCGCCTGCGAGACCTATCGCGTGCTGCGGCGCGGCGGCACCGCGATAGTCTGGTACGACCTCTGGAAAATCAGCCACCTGTACGACGCCCTCGCCGACGCCGGCTTCAAGATGCTCCGCCTCATCGTCTGGAACAAGACCAACCCCGTGCCGCTCAACAGCAAGTGCATCTACCTGTCCAACAGCCGCGAAATGGCAGTCGTCGCGGTCAAAGGCGGCAGTCCCACCTTTCACAGTAACTACGACAGCGGCGACTACTCATACCCCATCCCTAGACACGGCGGCAAGCGCATCCACCCCACACAGAAGCCGCTAGACCTGTTCCGCGAACTCATACGCAAGCACAGTAAGCCCGGCGACCTCGTTATCGACCCCTTTCTCGGCAGCGGCACCACAGCCATCGCCGCGCTTGAAGAAGACAGGCAATTCGCCGGCTGCGACATAGACGAATACTACACCCAAGCAGCCAAAACCCGCATGCGCCAACTCACCTGACATGATAATCTAAAGTCCCCTCCCCCTTGATGGGGGAGGGCTAGGGTGGGGGTGAGAAAGACAACTCCCCCTATCCTCTCCATCCTCTCCATCCTGTTAGCCTAAACCCTGACCGCCGATACCTGACACCTGACCGCTACCATGACCCAACGCATCGTCTCCGGCGCGCCCCACGAACTAGACCACTCGATGGACACCAGCCTGCGCCCACGTCGCATCGCTGACTACATCGGCCAGACCGCGGTGAAAAACCTGCTCGCCATCAGCATCAAGGCAGCCCAGCAGCGCGGCGAGCCGCTTGACCACACGCTGCTCTACGGTCCCCCCGGACTCGGCAAAACCACCCTCGCCAACATCATGGCAACCGAGATGGCCGTCCGCATCAAGACCACCTCCGGCCCCGCTATCGAGCGACCCGGCGACATGGTAGCCACCCTCACGCAGATGCAGGAAGGCGACATCCTCTTCATAGACGAAATCCACCGCCTTAGTCGCGTCGTCGAAGAAGTCCTGTATCCCGCAATGGAGGACTACTTCGTCTCCTGGGTCATCGACAAGGGACTCAAGGCGCGCAGCATGAACCTATCCATCAAGCCCTTCACACTCATCGGCGCCACCACCCGCTACGGCATGCTCAGCCCGCCCCTCCGCGACCGCTTCGGCAACATCCACCGCCTCGACTTCTACGACGAAGACGCAATGGCAACCATCGTCGAGCGCTCCGCCCGCATCCTCGAAATCCAAGCCGACCAAGAAGGCGTAACCGAGATCGCCCGCCGGGCGCGTGGCACGCCCCGCATCGCCAACCGCCTGCTGCGCCGCGTCCGCGACTACGTCCAGGTCATCGGTGACGGCATCATCACCGCCGACCTCGCCCGCGACGCTCTCAGGCAGCTCGAAGTCGATGATCGCGGACTCGACGGCACCGACACCCGCATGCTGCGCTCCATCATCGAAAAATTCGAGGGCGGTCCCGTCGGCTTGGACACCATCGCAGCCTCCATCAGCGAAGACTCCGACACCATCGAAGACGTGTACGAGCCATACCTATTGCAGCTCGGCTTCCTAGACAAAACCCCCAGAGGCCGCGTAGCCACCCGCCGCGCCTACGACCACCTGGGCTTCGACTACACCAAAGACAACCCCAACTCACCCCAAGCATCTCTCTTCTAAAGCTATGATATGAACGGTCGATGACTTTGGAATCGCAGTCTAGGGCAGATAGAATACTAAAATGGTTTATGTACACGGGTCCTTGTAGGGCTGATACCTGTCATACTGCGTTTTCTGTTATGGACCATATCACAGAACCGCAATACAGACTTCATCAACGCCGCGGACTTGATAGTGTTTGGGCTGATACTTCACATTTCCAACATTAACGAAATAGAGCACTTCAATGAAGAGGTCAGATCTAGGAAGACATTTCAAATCGGAACTTCCATTGCCTTCATCATCTTTTACAGTGTCTTATTAGCCTCATATATCTTGGGCGAATCCAGTCCGGGTTTAGTGAACTTTGATTATTTGGAGTACATTGCCATATCGTTAAGTGTTGTGTCATTCATCATCAGCTTTTCCGTGTATAATAGAATATCCAACCTAGGTGAGGTGCAGGCAAATGACTGAGGCACTATTTGTAGCAGGTGTGCTTCTCTCCGTTTTCGGTGTCGGCGTTGCCCTATGGTCAATCGTCGATACTGGGAAGCGCTATAACGCGAGAAGGCAGCAGTGACTTAAGGGCTGTGGTAGTAGAGTCCTATGACCCGAATCAAAATCTCCCTCGCCGCCGCCCTCATCGCCCACATACTCGCCTGGGCTGCCACCCTCTTCTTCCTATTCGGCCCCGTTTACAGTGGCAGTGGCGGCGACACCGCGACCCTCGTCGAAGTCAACGGCCTCTGGTCGGCCCTCCTCCTAGTCATCCCCGTAGCCCTCACAGCCGTAACCCTCATCGCAACCCTGCCAAATCCGGCGCATCCCCGCATCATGCTCACCCTCCGCTGGGCATCATTCGCCCTGCTGCTCGCATTCTGCGCCATTAGCATCCTATCCATCGGCATCTTCTACATCCCCGCCGCCATCTCCACCCTCATCGCCGCAATTGTACGAAAATCGTAGAGCATCGTCTTCGGTTGGATAGCGCCCACAATCGGACGGTCAAAAGTCCGCAAAAGTCCTGCCATTCAGATAGTCGGGGAATGTATAGACGCCCGTTATTTGCGTCCAGCATGCCGTCGGATAGTTGCCCATCTGTCTAGGACGCGCCAGCCCGACCCGCAGATACAGACGATTTGCATCTTGCAGCGCCGCAAGCACGACATCAGCCGCCTTCCGATTGTCGCCCAGCGCATCAATCCTGTCCTGTAAAAGTGTGCGAAAGGCGAGGTCATTCACAGGATAGCCGCTGTAAATCTTGCCGCTGGCATCCTCGAAGTCAAGCCGAAACTGCTGCCTGCTATATCTGTCATCTACCCAAACATCTGCCGCCGTTGGATTGCATAGTGTGCCTAATGAGCGCGTATTGGCATCTGCCGGAACGCGCCTGTCTCCCTCCAGATATCCGTCAAAAATCTCATCAACGCTGTCAAAGCAGCCTCGCCGCAGGATGTCCTCCCACTGTGCATCGGTGCAATCTACGACATGCCGCGTTGCCGACGGGTCGAAATACCAGTCCTCGATGTGTGGCGGCATCGCAACGGATACTGGATGTAGATCGAACTCCACCAACGCCCGGGGATAGGCTATCAACTCAGCGTCGCTGAATACATGGCTGCGCCGCACCCCTTCTCGGGTAATCGGACGGATGCAGTTGCCGTCGCGGTCCACGCCACCTATGCAGATTTCATTGTCCCACATGTAGGTGAGGTCGGTTATGACCAGCCGCTTCTTGACCATATCGGTGCGCCTTACAGATGCACGATGCTCGATCCACCCAGCACTTCTTTTTGCAGAAACTCCGCCGCCAGCCGCCTATGGCACTTCTCAGCCGTCGGCTCACTGCATAGCAGCACCGCGCCGTCGGAGAACAGCGATGGGTCGATTGCCTGCGCCACTCCGCGTTTAACCAGCATGCGTTTGTACTTGACCTCATACGCATCCCAATCGCCATCGCTGCGATACTGCTTAAGAACCTCGTCCGATGGAGCCAATAAAGGCAATTCAACGTATTTCAAGTCAGTCAACTTTTCGATGAAGTATTCGATGTTCCCCTTCTTGGTGAACCCCGCCAGTTGAGACTTGTTATTAAGCCGTGTATCCAGCAGATACTTGGCGTCTGCACTTTGTAGCTTCTCAAAGAATTCCTGTGCCGTCTTTTTCGTGAATCCGATGGTATAGATGTTCATACTCTATATCTGAAATGCGCTCTGGAGTTGCTGCCCATATTTCTTGCCAACTGCTAACTGTCCAGTGCGTTGAATCTCACCGTCCGCTCTAATGTGCATAAGTTCGCAGCCATTTTCCTCTAGCGACGGTCCCAGCAACAGTAGTCTGTGGCACTGTGAAGGATCTTCCTCTGAGCACAAGATGGCGGTCTGACGCCGCGATGCTATGCTTGCCAGTTGGCTGACTGCCTCTTGAAACTCGTCGAGTCCACGCATCTTATGATAGTTCGGCTTGCCCTTGGCATCGTAAAACGCCCCGTCAGCAGGCTTGCCGCCTAGAGCGCCGCCCATGAAATCGTAGTCGATGCCGACCTCTTCCAACAGCATGGGCAGCGTCCGAATATTGGCGAACGGCGCAAAACGGCTGACAGGCCTTGAGCGCGTATCCACCACCAACTCAATCTCATTCTGCGTCAGCAGTTCCGAGAAAGTCTCCCAACTATGATTGCTATGTCCGATCGTATAAATGGTCATATCTTTGAATCCCAGTGAAGGTCAGCCTACTTAACGAAATGTCACTGTTATCTTACCACCTTCTCCGAAAGAAAAGAGGGCGGTCCAATAACCGCCCCCTAATTTCACACTATATCTTCTCCATCGATCCTAAACTACTTCTCCTCCGCCGTCTCCTCCATCGCCGAGTAGTTCATGCTGTACAGGTGCGCGTACAGCCCGTCCATCTCCATCAGCGCATCGTGCGTGCCGACCTCCACGATCTCCCCTTGGTTCAGCACCACAATCTTGTCCGCGCCCCGTATCGTTGACAGCCTGTGCGCTATCACGATAGCCGTGCGATCCTTCAACAGCCGCTGCAACGCCTGCTGTATCAGCATCTCCGTGTAGCTGTCGATATTCGCGGTCGCCTCGTCCAGAATCAGGATGCGCGGATCTGCCACAATCGCGCGCGCGAAGCTCAACAGCTGCCGCTGCCCGAGGCTCAGGTTCACGCCCCTCTCGGCGAGGTAGGTGTCGTAACCGTCGTCCATCTGCATAATGATGTCATGGACGCCCACCGCCCTCGCCGCCTCGATCATGTGCTCGTCGCTCGCGCCCGGATGGTTGTACTTGATATTGTCGCGCACCGTGCCCGAGAACAGGAACGGCTCTTGCAGCACCATGCTCATCTGCCCGGCAAGCGAGCTGCGCGTTACATCCCGGATGTCATATCCGTCCACCAGTATCGCGCCCTTCTCGCGCGGCACGTCGTAGAACCGCGAAATCAGCGACACCAGTGTAGTCTTGCCCGCGCCCGTCGGTCCCACGACCGCGACCGTCTCTCCCGGATTGATGTGCAGCGACAGGTGCTTCAGCACATCCGGCACTTCAACCACGCCGTTCATTCTGCCGTTCCTGCCGTTGCGAGATTCGCCTTCCCTGTCCAGACCCTCGATCTCCGCGCTCGCGGCGTAGCTGAAGCTCAAGTCCTTCAGCACCACATCACCCTTCAGCTGTGGCAGTTTGCCCGCATTCGGGTTGTCCACCAGGTCCGGCTCCACATCCAGCAGCTCGAATATCCGCGCGCCCGATGCCATCGACCGCTGCAACTGCGTGTACTGCATCGTCAGGTTGCGTATCGGATCGAAGAACCGCTGTATGTACATGATGAACGCGATCAGCACGCCGATCGCAATCTCGTTGCCCTGCACCATGCTCGAGCCGAAGAATATCGCCAGCACGATAGCCAGCGCCGTCAGAATGTCCACCGCAGGCAGCAGGCTCGACGACAGCTTGCCCGCCCACAGGTTCGCTCGCAAGTGTTCCGTGTTCTTCTCGTCGAACTGCCGCAGGTTGCTCGGCTGCCGGTTGAGAGCCTGCACCACGCGCACGCCCGTGATGTTCTCGTTCAGCGCCCCGTTCACGATGGATATAGCCGTCCGAATACGCAGGAACGCCTTCACGGCAAACGGCTGCCATATCGCCATCGTCAGCGCCAGTATCGGCAGCACCGCCAACGTTATCAGGCCGAGCTTCAGATTCAGGATGAGCAGCATCACAATGATCCCGCCTAGGCTCAGCAGGTCGGCCGCCGTCATGATAATCACGGTCATCAGCTCCTGGAGCTGCCACACATCGCCCTGCACCCGCGACATTATCCGCCCCACTTCCGTCTTGTCGTAGTACGAAAGCGATAGCTTCTGCAAGTGCGCGAACATCGCCCGCCGCAGGTCGTACAGCATCCCAAGACCGACCTTCGCCATGAACATCTGCTGGAAGTAGTTCGCCGCCATGCCGCCCAGCGCGACCGCGATGAATATGCCGCCCACAGTGATCAGCCCACGAAAATCTCCCTTCTCGATGTATCCGTCGATACCCTGTTGCAACAGGAACGGTATCGCCACCTGCGACCCCACATACACCAGCATCGCCACGAACGCCAGAGCCGCGAACAATTTGTACGGGCGCACGTATGGCATCAGCCGCATTATCACCCGCTTGTCATATACGCGTCCAAAGGTCTCGCCGTCAACCTCTCTTGAGCTGCTTCTGCCGCTGAACGCGCCACCGCTCATCATCATATTGTCACGGCCTCCTTTGCGCCTGCGGTCTGGCCTACGCCGCCAAAATCATTGCCGACATCGATATCCCGCATCACATCCTCCGACGGGCGCAGTTGCAACTCGTATATCTCGCGGTACTTGCCACCCAGCGCCAGCAGCTCCTGGTGCGTCCCCCGCTCGATGATCTCGCCCTTGTCCATTACCAAAATCTCATCCGCCCGGTGAACCGTGCTCAGCCTGTGCGCGATTATCAGAGTCGTCCGACCCTTCATCACCTCTTCCATCGCCTGACGAATCAGGTCCTCGGTGTTCGCGTCCACGCTCGATGTCGAGTCGTCCAGCACCAGTATCGGCGGGTCGAGCAAAACCGCCCGCGCGATCGACATCCGCTGCCTCTGACCGCCCGACAGGTTCACGCCCCGCTCGCCGACTTCCGTGTCGTATGACCCGTCCAGAGCCGATATGAAGTCGTGCAGCTGCGCTATCTTCGCTGCCTGTATCACATCCTCGATTGGCGCGTCCTCACGCCCGTATGCGATGTTCTCGCGCAGACCCGCGCCGAACAGGAACACATCCTGCTGCACTATTCCGATATTCTGTCGCAGCGTCTTGAGAGTCGTATCTCGAATGTCAATTCCGTCAATCGTGATGCGCCCCGAACCCACATCGTAGAAGCGCGGCAGCAGGTTCGCCACCGAACTCTTTCCGCTTCCCGGAGGCCCCAGCAGCGCAACCACCTTCCCTGGTTCAGCCTCGAAGTTGATGCCCCTCAGCACCGGCTTGCCCTCTTCGTAGCTGAAGCTCACATCCTCGAAGCGCACATGACCCTTCACGCGCCCGAGTTCCTTGGCGTCAGCCTTCTCCACCACCTCCGACTCGGTGTCCAGAATCTCGAACAGCCGCTGCCCGCCGGACGCCGCCCTCGCGTAAGCGTTCACAAGGAAGCCCGACATCCGCACCGGCATCGCCAGAATCTGCATGTAGAACACGAAAGACCCCAGCTGCCCTATCGTCAAGTCGCCGCTTATCACCCGCCAGCCTCCGAACAGGAGGATTATTGCCAGGCCCATCTGGAACGAAAACAGCGTGAAAGCGTTGTTCGCGGCGCGCAGTTTCTCCGCGCTCATGAACGACTCGGACACTTCCATGCTCTTGTCGTTATACTTCTGATTCTCGAAGTCCTCAGACGCGAAAGCCTTCACCACGCGCTGCCCCGTCAGGTTCTCCTGCAAGACAGTGTTCAGGTCAGCCATCATGTCCTGTATCTTCAGCCAGGCCTCCCTCAGCTTCAGCCGCACCACGCCGGAGAATATCATCACCAGCGGCACGAATCCTATGCTCGCCAGCCCGAGCTGCCAGTCCATCCTGACCAGAATGATAGACACCACCACGAACAGAGCCATGAAATACGGCGTCCGCACAATGCCCATGTTCACGAACATGCGGATGTTCTCCACATCCGTAATCGCGCGCGACATCACCTGCCCAGTGTGGTTCTTGTCGTGAAACCCGAAGCTCAGGTGCTGCACATGGTCGTATAGCTTGTTACGCAAGTCATAAGACACATACTGCGACACCGCCTCCCCGAAGTAGTTCTGAAAGAACGAAAGTACGCCGCGGACTATGCTCAGCCCGATTATGACCCCGACAATCGTCAACAGGGCTTGCAGGGGAACACTCCCCCCTCTGAGCATCGCGTCTATCTGGTCGATCGCCTGCCCAAACAGGTGCGGTAGGAACAGGTATGCGGTCGTTGCACCTATCATCGCCGCATACGCCGCAGTCATCTCTTTCTTGCGGCTAAAGGCCATCTTGATTATTCGCCAGATAACTTCCATACGCGCTTCAGTCCCTCCTCTGACTCGCAGACAGTCCTCTACGCGGCATCAAAAATCCCCCAAATCCCCAATTTCAGCCCCTCAACTAGCCATTGTACCACTTGTTGTACCAATTATGGTAACTAATTCTGCCCTTATGAGACGATTTCACAAATCTCCTATACTGTCATTCCGAACGGAGTGAGGAATCTGAAATCGTTGCATGCAAACCTGTTCCCAACTTTAGATTTCTCGCTTTGCTCAAAGTGACAAGGATGAATTGCATTTGTGAAATCGTCTCGCCTTTAGATGTGGCATTATTGCCGTTCATCTTATCCCTGCCCCCCTTTAGGGCTGACAAGGGTTGGTAAAGTCCCATCCCCTGCGAAAGCAGGGGATAGGGGTGAAATCGCTATTCACCCACCCAAACGGAAACGCTATCGAGAATACCTCTCATCTTCATCAGCCGCGCCAAATCCACTATAATGTCATCATGGCTACATTCAACACCGTAGAAGAACTGTTCAGAATACTGGACGATGACCCGCAGCTGCTCGAAGCCCTGCGCGCCAGATTGCTCACACAGGAGCTTCTGGCTCTACCGGCAGCCCACGCCGCATTCGTCGCCGAAATGCACGCCTTCGTCGCTGAAACGCGCGAGTTCGTCGCCGCCTCGAATCGCCGTTTCGAGGCAATCGAGCGCAGGCTGGACAGCATGAGTGAAGACATCACGGAACTTCGCAAGGATGTAACCCGAATTGACAGAAGAGTGATTCGACTAGGCAATGACTTCGGACTGTTCAGGGGAAGCTATGCAGAAAACGCGGCAAGAAAAAGTGTTGACACTATTGCCATTCGTGTAGGGAATGCCAAAGGAATCGAATTAGACGAATTCACCATCCGGACACTGGACAGCGACGCGCTCAAAGACAAGGCAAGGGCATTCCCCAACATCTCTGATATTCCACAGGGCGACAGGCTCAGCTTCTACGAATCCGACCTCATTGCGGAAGTGCAGGACCTCGAGGGCGAGACCTACTACATTGTGGTCGAAGCCTCCTACACATGCGACGAAACCGATACTGACAGAGCCATCTCACACGCGAAACTTCTCACAAGGTTCACCCGAAAGAAAGCCTACGCTGTCGTCGCAGGCGTCCGTATCGACAACGAGATACGGGAGGCCATCGAATCCGGAGATGTAATCTGGTATGAGATAGACGACAGCGACTTGAAGCCCTGACGCTACCAAGACAATTTCAAAAGTCCCTTCCCCCTCGACGGGGGAAGGTTAGGATGGGGGTGAAAATACTTGTCCACTGCCATCCAAAAGATACTTCTGCAAATCCCTTAATACCACACGCTATAATCCCGCTTGAATATCTGCCTGTGCATCCCCGAGCATACGAACACTACGACCGCCGGCAAATACACCACCGTATTCATCGCTGCATGAAAAACGACCCCGTCGAATTGCCCCCCAAGCAGCCCGGGCGTCCCCTGCAAGCCTGTATTCAGGAACTGCACCAGCCTCGCCGAATGCTCCACCATGTGGTATCCCTGCACCGCCACCGTCAGTATTAGCAGCCAGCCCAGCATCCTCTCCTGCCCGTGTCTGCACACGCGCCTGCCAAAGTGCAGCCATCCCAGCGTCACATATATCAGCGCCCCCAGATACAGCAGATTGAATGTGAAATGCACCTGCTCCAGGTCCAGCGACCCTATCAGCCCGTGCGCGTATGAATAGTCCAGCACGAACTTCTGGAACACCTGCGCCACATGCTCGACCATGTGCAGCGTCTGTATCACCACAGTCGCCACGAACATGTACACGAATTGCTTAAACGGACTAGCCCGCAACTCGGATATCAGCTGCATATCTCAACCCTTGACACAGACAAATTCACAAACCTCTAAAATTGCCACTCCAAACGCCCTTCCCTTATCGCACCGAACGCCCTTCCCAAATCATTCCAAGCGCCCTTGCCTTGTCGTACCGAAAGCCCTTCCCAAATCATTCCGAGCGCCTTTCCCTTGTCATTCCGAACGCAGTGAGGAATCTGAAATCGCTGCCCACAAACCTGTCCCCGACTTTAGATTTCCCGCTTCAATCGAAATACCAAGGATAAATTGCGTTTGTGAAGCATGTGCCCAACTACGATCGGGTATCGTCTCTTGACCACAATTTCCTTATCCTAATCTACACCATGCTGTCAACACCCGTCCCGCAAAAAGAAAAAGACGTGGGCATAATTGCCGTTCCTCTTGCCCCTGCCCCCTTTGGGGGAAGGTTAGGAAGGGGGTCTAGTGGAATCATGCCTAGCCCTAAGAGAAAAGTGCTCGCACAAATCCCTTCTCCCTCGGCGGACTGGCAAGGGTAAGTAAAGTCCCTTCCCCCTCGACGGGGGAAGGTTAGGATGGGGGTGAAATCGCTGTTCCCCCACCCACTTGGAAACACTACCCCCTCAAAAGCAAAAAGTCCCCGGCATCGGGGACCCCTCGCGCCTGCTTCACCCGTTCTCCACTCAACGCTGCCCACCGGACGGCTCCGCCACACGCACATTGTAATACCTGTAATACCCCATAACCGTCGGCTCGCCGCTCCCGTCCAGCGCGACTATAACCACGCGGTAGCCTAGTCCCGACTGCTGCACCAGCCGCCACACGCGCCTCTTGTGAGGCTCCGGCACCTGCTCCGCAACCGCCGTCAACTGCCCCTTCACATACGCCTCGTCATGGCTCAGCTTCTGCCGCAGCGCCGCCGTGCTCGCTTCATGACTCTTCTTCCCCCGTGCTCGCGGCATCTCGATGTAATGCGCTGACACCACCACGCCCATCCGGTTCGCCGACTCATTCAGATGCCGGTTCAGACGCACCGCCACCACCTCCGCCTCATATATCCGCCCTCTCGCGATAAGCTCCCGCATCTCGCGGCCCCGCTCCCGCGCCAGCTTAGCATGCACCTGCGCCTTGCGCTCATTCGACCGCGCTATCCGCTCCTCCACGCTCTCCCGTATGCTCTTCACCGGGTACAGCGGCTCCCCCGGTATGCTGTCCGCCGAAGCCACCGTAGTGCCGCCCGCCGCTACCACCGTCAGAAACACCACCGCGAACGCCGCAGCGATCGGCGTGCTGATTGGCCGCCAAAACACTCGCGGCATCTGCCACCGCCTCCGTCGTCTGTGCCGTCCCTCTTCAAGGGCAGCCTGCATCCGCGCCATCCCGCGCGCCCTGCCCGCCGCGCTCGGTCTCGCCGCCCGCGACACATCTATCGTTGCCCGTCCCATCTGAAGTATCGGCGCAAGCTCATCCGCATGCTCCGGATACCGCGCAAGGCACTCCGCAACGCTCTCGCCCGCAGCCATTCGCTCCAGGCAGTCATTCACTATATTGTCAAAGTTAGAGTCCCTCATCTCCACCCTCTGACAGATTGCCCCTTCCCCTGACTGGAAGAAGTCCATCCCAAAAGTTCCTTCCCCCTTGATGGGGGAAGGTTAGGATGGGGGTGATAATCCTGTCCATCCCGCATATCCATGTTATCCACGCTCACCCCTCCGAGCACCACATCGCCACCGCCGCGCGCCCATTCCCCTCCGAGCACAGCGTCCGCCTCAGCTTCTTCAGCCCCGCATGTTGCAGCGCCTTCACCGCGTTGTCCTTCTTCCCCATCGCCTTCGCCGTCTCCGCCACCGACAGCCCGGCCGCGAACCTCAGCGTAATCGCCTCTCGCTGAAGGTCCGTAAGGCACTCCATCGCCCGCCGCACATCGCCCATACTCAGCTCGATGTCCATCCGCGCATCCGCATCGAACACCGTCGCGTCCACAATCTGCGGCGCGTCATCGAGCGGCACCGTATTCCGCCGCCCCTTCTTGCGGTAGAAGTCCACCACAAGATTATGCGCGATGCGGAACAGCCACGAGCTGAACGGGTATCCCTTCCACTTGAATCGGTGGATAGACTCGATCATCCGCACGAACACCTCCGCCGTGATGTCCTCCGCATCGGCGAAACTCCCCGTGCGAAACGACACATATCGGTATATCGAGTCATAATAATGCTCATACAGCGCCGAAAACGCGGCGGCGCCACCCGCCTGCGCCTGCTTCACCAGCGCCGTAACATCCACCTGGCTCTGTATCTCCGCCTGCATAGCAGCCCTTTTTCGCGCAAAATGATTTTCGCTACCCATTATAACGCCCATCCCCCAATTTCGTTAGCGCCCTCAAACAACAAGACGCCCATCCGTCCAATTCGTTGCATCCCCATCCTATACACCCTGATGAGAAGTGAAAGCTCGATTTATCTAACTTCGTCTCTCCCGCGAAAGCGGGAGTCCAGTGCGTTTGAACAGTGGATTCCTGATTTCGCAGGAATGACGATACGCGAATTGGCGCCGAAACTCGCAGTTCTTGCACCTCTCTCTACATCCTGTAAATCCTGTTAGCCCCCGCCAATTCTCCGATAAACTGAAAAACTCACGACTCACGACTCACAACTCACGACTCACAACTGATAACTCACAACTCTTATGCTAAAATGCCGCCATGTCCGCTGCACGCAACATCCCCCATACAAGTCAGATGCCCTATGCACTGCGTCCGATGCAGGAACGCGACCTCGCGCAGGCAGCCGAAATCGAGCGCGACGCCTTCCCCACTCTCTTCCCGCCCACTTCATTCCGCCGCGAGCTGAAAAACCGCCTCGCCCGATACCTCGTAGCCTGGCGACTCCAAGACCCTCCCGGACTCACCCCACAGCCCGCCGAATCCCCCACACGCATGACCCGTCTCTGGCGCAACGCTGCCAACCTCTGGAACGGCCGCCCAATCGCATGGCAGCCCGGCCAGCCCTACATCGTCGGTTTCCTCGGCACCTGGTACATGCACGACGAAGCGCACATCGTATCCGTAGGCGTCCGCTCCGACTATCGCGGCTTCGGCATCGGCGAGCTTCTCCTCATCGGCGCGATAGAGCAGGCGCAAAAGCGCAGAATGCAAGCCGTCACCCTCGAAGTCCGTATCTCCAACCACATCGCCCAGAACCTCTACAAGAAATACGGCTTCCAGAAGATGGGCGTCCGCAAAGGCTACTACTCCGACAACCGCGAAGACGCCCTCATAATGACCGCATCCGCCATCAACAGCCTTTCATATCGGCAAGACCTCCACGCTCTAGTACAATCCCACAAAACGCGCTGGGGCGTTGCCGACCGCACCCTCACATAAAATCCCTTCCCCCTCGATTGGCTGACGGGGGTATGCGTTTGGGTATTTCAGGTATAATTCCGCTCTAAATGTAGCAAGAACGCGCGAAAAGCCGAACCATAAACTCCTTCCCTCTTGACGGGGGAAGGTTGGGATGGGGGTGATATTTCCGCGAATCACAACTTTGAATCCAACACCAACGCCTATCAGCAATACCAAATCCTTCCTATCCTGTACATCCTGTTAGTTGGGGCAGAAAAATGTCATTGTTAGTCAAAATCGGCGTATTCTTCATCGCCATGCTGCTCGTCTTCAGCCTGATAGCGCCCCTGCTCACCCCGTTCTTTCAGGAGCAGGTACTCCGGCGCATAGGCGGCGCGCCCGAAGAGAACGCGCCAATCAACGGCGAGGCGAAATGGCAGCCTATCATCACCGAACCCCGCTACGACATCATCACCGTGCTGGGCTACGATGCCATACCCGCGATCCTAGACCCTGAATTTGCCGGCGCGAGCGAAGCCGCGGAATGGATGGCGCCAAGCGAGCAAGTCATCGGCATCTCCGTCAACGGCGACCACCGCGCATACTCCATACCCATTCTCAGTCGCCATGAAATAGTCAACGACACCGTCGGAGGCAAGCCCGTCGCGGTAACTTGGTGACCGCTCTGCTTCTCCGCCATAGTCTATGGCCGCAGCATCAACGGTAACAACCACACATTCGGCGTCTCCGGAAAGCTCATCATGAACGCCCTCGTGATGTACGACCACCAGACCGACACCCTCTGGAGCCAGTTCCTCAGCAAAGGCGTCGAAGGTCCCCTGAAAGACACGAACCTTGAAGTCGTACCCGCTACCCAGACCACTTGGGAAGCATGGGTCGAACTCCACCCCGACACGAAGGTGCTCAGAAAGACCAGCAGTGTCAGAACCGATTCGTATGTCAACTACTACGAAAGCGACAGGACAGGCATACATGGTCAGTTCAACCCGGACGAACGCCTCTACAAGAAGGAACTTGTGGTAGGCGTCAACCTCGACGGCAAACCGAAGGCATACCCGTTCGGCACTCTCACCGCCGAGCAAGTCGTAAACGACACCTTCGCCGGAGAGGACATCCTGATATTCTTCGATGCCACAACCGGCACTGCTCTTGCCTTCGACCGCAGCCCCGGCGACAAAGAGCTAACCTTCAGCATCGAAGGCGAACCCGCAGGAGCGCGCACCGTCCTGATAGATGAAGAAACAGGCAGCAGGTGGACCGCCTTCACCGGCAGCGCCATAGACGGCGAACTAAAAGGCAGCAAGCTGGAACGCATCCCATCCCACCTATCCTTCTGGTTCGCCTGGAGCGACTGGAACCCCCAAACCGAAATCTACGCCAACTAACCTCGTAGGGGGTAATTCCTTCCCCTTCGACGGGGGAAGGCTAGAGCCTGCCCTCGCGGAAGCGGGGGATGGGGGTGAACTCGCAAAGGCAAGCACAATTATTCCCCAATGCCTTCCCCTGTCATTCCGAACCTAGTGAGGAATCTCAAATCGTTGCCCGCAAGCCCGTTTCCGACTTTAGAATTCTCGCCTCGCTCAAAACGACAAACGAAACTAAGTTGTGCTGACACTCCGATATTTCACCCGTCATTCCCGTGCCCTCTCTCGTCATTCCCGCGCCCTCTCCCGTCATTCCCGCGCAGGCGGGAATCCAGTAGTTTTCAGACGGCGCAAATAATACGAAATCGGCTATTTTACGACTCTGGATTCCCGTTTTCACGAGAATGACGCAAACGTCCACGCAACCTAGGGTATGTTGACACTTGACGCACAACTCACTTCAAGCTCGGAAAGCTCACTCACCTGCCATTCCGAGCGCCCTTCCCCTGTCATTCCGAACGCAGTGAGGAATCTCAAATCGTCGCATGCAAACCCGTTCCCGACTTTAGAATTCTCGCCTCGCTCAAAACGACAAACGAAACTAAGTTGTGCTGACACTCCGATATTTCAGCCCGTCATTCCCGCGCCTCACCCGTCATTCCCGCGCCCTCTCTCGTCATTCCCGCGCAGGTGGGAATCCAGTAGTTTTCAGACGGCGCAAATGATACGAAATCGGCCGTTTTACGACTCTGGATTCCCGTTTTCACGAGAATGACGCAAATATCAACAGAACCTATCAACCACGCCAATCATCCTCACCTGACACTTGACCGCCAACGACTCACAACTGAATACTCAAAACTCATAACTCTCACGCCGGCAGCCTCGTTGACTGCCACGCCACCATCTGCCACCCCGCCTCCCCATTCGCGTACACCTCCGTAAACTCCAGCGAAAAAGTCAGATCATTCCCGCCCGAAGTTACCTCCACATCAGCCTGCCCCCTCAACACCGCCGTATCGCCGAACTCCCGCACCTGCACATTCCGCGCCGCCATCTTCTTGTAATTCAGATTACCGTTCCCGATAGACTCCATAATGCTCGACTTCGTATCCACCGCCGCGCTCGTATGCACATAAGTCATGTCATCCGAAAGAATTCGTCCCAGCGTCTCCAGGTCCCCCGCAACCATCGCGCACATCCGCTCCCCGTCCAGCGCCTTGATCATCTCCTTGACATCAGCCATTTCTGTCCTCCTATCTGAAACTCATCCTACAAATCCGTTTATCCGTCCAAGCTCACTCACTGCAAAACACGACTCGCCGCCACAATCAGCACTATTGCCACAACCACCGCAATCATCCACCACGGCAACCCGCCCGACGGCTGCCGAGCCGCCCTTCTCCGATACCTGCGCCTGCGTCTCCTATTCATAACCTCACCACTCCCAACTCACGCCATTATATCCCAACCAAGCGCATTCCCCCACACAGACAACAGCGTTTCCTTCCATGTAACAAAATCCCTTCCCCCTCGACGGGGGAAGGCTAGAGCCTGCCCCTGCGAAGGCAGGGGATGGGGGTGAAATTGCAAATGTAAGCACGATTACTTCCCAATACCTACCCCTGTAAACCCTCGATAAGGGAAGGCTAGAGCCTGTCCGTCCCCGTCCTGAGCTTGTCGAAGGATTGCCGAAAGTATGGAGGTGAAATCGCAGATGCAATTTATCCCTGTCATTTCGAGCAAAGCGAGAAATCCAAAGTCGTAAACGGGTTTGCATGCAATGATTCCAGATTACTCACTGCAATTGGAACGACAATATTCGGGGATTTGTGAATCGTCTTACGTCTTATTTGAACGATAGCGTTTCCTTATAAGTAACAAAAGTCCCTTCCCCCTCAATGGGCTGGCAAGGGTAGGTAAAGTTCCTTCCCCCTCGACGGGGGAAGGCTAGAGCCTGCCCCTGCGAAGGCAGGGGATGGGGGTGAAAATGCTATTCATCCACCTAAGATGAAACGCCTTCTGCGCCTAATCCCCTTGACAACCCAAACATCCGTCTGCATAATAGATGCGACTAATAACGAACACACATTCTTTTGTGGCACCTGTGCCTTCTGTGGCAATCCACCCTCAAACCTGAAAACTCATAACTCACAACCCATAACTGAAAACTCAAAAACATGTGCAACCAAAACACCCTACAACAGAAAATAGCCGAACTCA
>DAOUKP010000001.1:0-55156 GCA_034421195.1 Dehalococcoidia bacterium | reverse complement strand
GATGGGGGTGAAAACCCCACCAATCCCGTCATCCCCACCAAAAACTCACAACCCACAACTCAATACTCACAACTCAACACCGACGACTCCCCCGACTGCTACTACGAACCCCTAAGTCCCGAAGACCAGGCAATCTTCGACTACCAGACCCTAATCGACTCCGGCGAATACAAAGAAGGCGAAATAGAAATACAGCCGCCAACCGAGGCAGCCCACCAGGAATACGCCGCCACCCTCGAGTGGATGCGCCAAGCCGCCGCGGCCGAAGGCATCCCCCTCCTCCCCAACCCCCTATCCGGCACCCTCACCCACCCGAACATCCGCAGCCCATAACGCTCATCTTAAGCTCGTCATTCCCGCGAAGGCGGGAATCCAGTGGGGTGAGGTGTGGGAATCCTGTACATCCTGTCAGCCCCCGCCCCCTGACACCTGAAACCCAAACCCGGACACGCCGGCGCAAGTCAGGTCCGTCAACAGCCCGGCTCGTTATAGTTCCCGCAGCACATGCTGAGCGTCCTTATCTTGCGCCAGTTGTTCGCCGCCAGACGCGCCAGCACCTCATGCCATGGCAGCCCACTGCCCGGTATGTTCGTAAGTGGAGACCACGGATGACTGTCATCATCCGAGTCGTTGTCATGCTGACGTCGGCACATAGCTGTCTATCTCCCCGATGGCGGGGATGGCGCGTCTATGAAAAGCGAGATGATTAGAGTATCGCCTTGCCAAGTCTAACCGATGCTCGCCATTACAGCCAATTCCCGCCAGTCGTGTTAAGATGTTCGGCGAACCCGGCAACAAGTCTCAATATCAATAAGGAGCGGCACATGGTACTCGCGGACCCATCCGTTAGGCTCACAGCAGTAAATCACCTCACCTACAACGTCATAGACAAGGAACGCGCCACACAATTCTGGGTCGATGTGCTTGGCGTCAAGCAAATTCCGAGCGCGGTGAACGGCGAGCACATAATATGGCTCCAACTTCCCAGCGGCACGATGGTCCACCTCATCGAGAACGCCGACGGCATCTCTGAGCCGTCCCATCACGGCGCATTTGAAGTCGATAACATCGACGCCGCCTACGAGCTTCTGAAGTCCAAGGGCGTCAAGATTGAGAGCGAAGAGATTGGCGTCCGAAACGATGGACAGCGCGTGTTCTTCATCTCCGACACCGAAGGCAACCGCATCGAAATCTGCACCAAGTCCGGCTTCGGCGTCCTCGTCTAGCAGACTACAAGCGCAAGGAGCGATAACCATGCCTGCTGCCACCCCGTCGGAAAACCTGCAAGGTCTCGTTCAAACCGTGCTGGGGCCGGTGCAGCCATCCGAACTCGGACCGACCACCACGCACGAGCATCTGTACATCGATTTCTCGTTCATGTACAGGCCCGCGCAGGACTCCGCGCTCGACCTATCCGATGCGCCCATCACGCTGGAAAACCTCGGCTGGGTGCGGCACAACCACTACAGCAGCCACGCCAACCTCCAACTGATGGACGTGGATACCGCCGTCTCGGAAACCGCGCTGTTCAAGGCGGCGGGCGGTGGCGCCATCGTGGACGCCACCACTATCGGCATCGGCAGGGACGCCCGCGCGCTGCAACGCATCTCGCGCGAGTCCGGCGTGCATGTCGTCATGGGCGCGGGCTTCTATGTGGACGCCGTGCATCCCCGCGACATGGACTCGCTCAATGTGGATGTGCTTTCGCAGCGAATAGTGGACGACATCAGGAACGGCGTCGATGGCACAGGCATCAAGGCAGGCATCATCGGGGAGATAGGCTGCACTTGGCCCCTGACCGACAACGAGCGCAAGTCGCTGCGCGCGGCGGCGATAGCGCAGCGAGAGACTGGCGCGGCGATACTGATTCACCCCGGACGCCATCCTGACGCGCCCGCCGAGATTCTTGAAGTCTTGGCAGACTCTGGCGCGGACATTTCCCGCGTGATAATGGGACACCTCGACAGGACGGTGTTCGACATGGATACGCTGCTGAGCATAGCCGCATCCGGTTGCTATCTGGAGTGGGACCTGTTCGGCAGCGAAGGCTCCTACTATCCGCTTGCGAACATCGACATGCCGAGCGACGCTCAGCGCCTGGACTTCATCAAGAGCGTAGTGGACGGAGGCTATGCCGACAAGGTGGTCATCGCGCAGGACATCTGCACGAACCACAGGCTTACGCGCTACGGCGGCCACGGCTACGCGCACATCTTGGAGAATATCGTCCCCAGAATGAGGCGCAAGGGCTTTTCGGACGATGCAGTAGAGGCAATTACCGTGGGCAATCCTGCAAGCATCCTAGCCTTCGTTTAATACTCAGTCCAAAGTCCCTTCCCCCTCGATGGGGAAAGGTTAGAGCCTGCCCTCGCGGAAGCGGGGGATGGGGGTGAAATCGCGGCTGCTACTCAATCCGCTTGAACGCCGGGTACGCAAATGCGAATGCCAGTATCAGGATTGACAGCAGTGCGCCGCTTATCGTCAGCGCGTTGGCAGTGCCTATGTACTCTGCAATCGTGCCGAAGGGCAGCGCGCCGATGGGCATCAGCCCGAATGTCATCATCATGATGCTCATCACGCGCCCGCGCATCTCCGGCGCGGACGAAATCTGCGTCAGCGTCATGTTCAGCGACATATACACCGAGCTTATCAGCCCGACAATCAGCAGGAAGGGCATCGCCACCGGGAATATCATAGAGTTCGCCAGCCCGACAAGCGTAACGCCCCACAGCACGCCCAACCCAAGCAGCAGCACCCCGCGCCTGCTGAACTTGCGTATGCCCGCAAGCCCCAGAGTGCCGATCAGCGCCCCCACTCCCATCATCGTCATCAGTATGCCCAGGTCCGACGAGTTCACATTCAGCGCCTCGCGCGCCCACACCGGCAGCAGCGCGAAGAGCGTGAAGCCGAACAGCGACGGTATGAACGCCATCAGTATCAGCCCGCGCAAATTCACATCGCTCCACACATAGCGCAGCCCCTCGAAGATGTCCTTGCCAACGCCCTTCTTCGCGCCGCCGCGCGCCTGCACGGCGTTCGTTTTCACCATCAGCAGCGACAACGCGGACAGCACATATATCGCCGCTATGAGATAGAACACGCCCGAAGTGTCTATGAAGATAATCAGGAAGCCCGCGATTGCGGGGCCGATTATGCGCGTCAGGTTCATCGCCGAGTTGTTGAGCGCGACCGCGTTCATCAGCTTATTTTCCGGCACGATGTCGGAGATTATCGCCTGACGACTCGGCATATTGATAGCCATCATCGAGCCGTTGACGACTCCGATGATGAGTACCGCGCCGAACCATATTGCGCCACTTGCGTCCATCATCGCCAGCACGAATGTCATCACCGCGTTCGCGCTCTGGCTGACGATGATGAGGTTCTTCTTCGGGAAGCGATCCGCAAGCGCGCCGCCCACCAGGGATACGACAGTCATGGGGGCTGCGAATGACACCATCACCAGCACAAGAGCGAGCGGCGAGTCGTTTTCCAGCCGCAGCACCAGCCAGCCTCTGGTAATCATCTGCATGTTCATCGCCATGAACGAGATGAATGACCCAATCCAGATCCAGCGAAAGTCGGGTATCTGCAATGTCTCGAATATCGGCGATGCCAGCACCGAATTCATACGCCTGTTGCGAACGCGCTCGGTGCCCGGGGTCGCTACATTCGATGGCGGAGGCGGAGCGGTTACTGCTGGAACCCTTATGACGTTTCGAGCCAAGTTATCATGTCCCCGTGTCTATGATTGGGTCAGGTTCGATGGGTCTGGCATTTCGCGCGGACTGTAGGGCTGGGCATAATTCGTCATATCCCCCCTTCCTAACCTTCCCCCAAAGGGGACAGGGACACAAGGAACGGCAATTATGCCCACCTCTAGGACTGTGTGTTTCATCTTGACATCCGACAGATTCCGGCTATACTAGAACAAATGATTATTAACGGATTCCGGGAATGCGTACAGGTGCTTCTGACAAGTCTTGCCATATTCCGGTAACTCTGATGAAATTCTCTGAAAAGCCGTAGCCCAGCACTGAATATATGTAATGTGATTCAGGTATTGTTATGCAGTATAGAGACGCCTTTCGTTTTAAGGCAAGCAATATCGCATAATTGTCAATATCAGTTCATGTGATACTGAAACCGGCAGTGCAAATTGCTTCAGGATATGTGAATGAAAAAGTTCTTAACCTTTGGCGAAACAATGGGACAGTATAACGCTGACTTCATCGGCGTATATGGCGCTGAGGGCGCGTATATGCTGGATTGTGCCGGCGCGGAGTCCAACGTTGCAGTGGGCTTGCAAAAGCTCGGCGTCTCAGAAGTCGAAGCGGTGTGGATAAGCAGGCTGGGGGACGATGAAGCGGGGCAATTCGTGCTTGACGAATTGGAAGGTCGCATATCGGTGAAGGCAAGGAGACATACAGGAGAAAAGACAGGAATATCCTACCTTAACCATCATTCAGACGGCGAGCACTTCAAGACTTACTTTCGGTCAGGGAGCGCCGCAAGTCACCTTACGTTCGATGATGTCGAACAGCACCTTCGAGATGCCGACATTCTGCATGTAACCGGTATCACTCCCGCTCTTAGTGATTCCTGCTACGACACGGTTATGGCGTCGTTGAAGTACGCTCGCGCGCACTCGATCCCGATAAGTTTTGACCTCAACTACCGCGAACAGCTCTGGTCGCCTGCCGATGCCGTCAAGATTTTCGAGCGCATGATGCGATACGCTGACATATTCAAGCTTGGGCATGATGAAGCGGAAACGATATGGGGCAGGGGATTAAGCCCGGAGGATTACGCGCGTCAATTCCATCCTGAAGTAAACGGTGGGGCGGTCGTTGTAACACGCGGTATGAACGGCGCAGTTGCATTCGACGGCGACAATCTGCTGGCGCACGACGGCTATGGCGTGAATGTGGTTGATCCGGTTGGCGCGGGCGACGCCTTCGTCGCCGGATTTCTGGGCGGTATCCTTGAGCGCGCCGACCTCAAGGCATTTCTTGAGATGGAGGCAGGAGAGCGCGCATCAATACTCCGGCACTCGCTTCGGATCGCTAATGTATGCGGTGCGCTCACTTGCACGCGGCACGGCGATACCGCGGCAATGCCGTCTATGGCGGAGGTGCGTGAATTCCTCGCTGCCATCTAAGAGAATAATCTTATCCTGCATGTCGATATTAGCTTATGACCAGCTGGCTTAGCGTCTGAGGGAATGCCTCTTGTGCCCGCGCCATGACCTGCTCTTCGCTAAGGCTGCCCATTGGATGGCCGATTACGGCGTACTCGTAGCCTGGCATAGCAAGCAAGTTCGTCATCGCTCGCGCCTGAGTATTGAATGGCCTGGTTACCAGCACTGAGCAAGGGATACCCAGCTTTTCGAGAGCGGCTGCGTCCTGCATACAGCAGGAAGTGCAACTCCCTCACTCAGCGGTTGCGGTTATAACCACATCGCAGCGTTCAGCGAGGTCGTCAATCATCTCAGAGGGGGCAGGTACACGGTGACTGCCCTTGTTCGCCTCGATCACATCCTTGACCGCGTACTGCTGCTTCACAAGGTCGGCGACATCGCGTAGCAGCAATTCGGAGTTCGGCTTGTTGTTCGATAGCAGCCCAATGACCAGCCCATCGAGGCTGTGTGGACGCGGCGCGATGCCCGTGTCTTCGTGCGTACTGCTGCCTCGCGGGTCGAGAGTAACCAGTTCATTCTCCTGCGTCATATCATTCACCTCTAAGTCTGAATTTGCTTCGTAATGGAGATAACATCACCCCAGGCGCCTATCAGCATTGCGAAAGGTCCCGCATCCCCGCCTGCGCCGACGACCGTTATCTCGTCCACGCTTTCCACGACCGGAATTCGCCTGTCTAGGTCATCTCCCGTGTATAGGCTAATTCGCCTATGCTTCTCGTTCAGTTCGTGCCCCGTGCGAGTGCCGCGCTCAAGCACGAATTCCTTGATGCGCTGCTTAGTCCAGCCTTCCGCTCGAATGTAGCCCATAAGCTCCGGGCTGAGCACAAGCACGAACTCCGAATGTCTCTCCCCTAATACGATACTGGCATCTGCCGCTATACTCAAAAAGTCTTCCGGCGCGCTTTCGTTCTGTGTGTTCACCTGCACGGGCGAGTTTGCCGCGAACACCGTTACGGTGCTGTCCGATTCACCGTAACCCTTCTCCACACGAAGCGGCTCCCACGGAATCACATCGTCATTCTCCGCGAAGCAGAAAGAATACTTGCCCGGATGCCCGAATGTGCTCTTGTCCATGCCATGTGGAACGGAACCGTACACGTTTATCTTGATAAGCCCCATCGCGCGACCGATAGTGGCGTTGGCACGGAATCCGTGTCCCATTGCCACTGTGCTAGAGTTGATGCCAATCTGCTTGGCGATGGAGCCGCTTACGAGAACCAGCACACCTACGCCATTTGTTGACGTACTGTTGGCGTGGAAGTTAAACGGTGCTTCTGATACTGCTTGGACGGCAGCGACGATGACCGGCATATACTCCGGCTTGCAGCCCGCCATTACCGCGTTGATAGCGACCTTCTCGGCAGTGAACCGGACGCCGCGAATACCTTCATCGGCTATTATGTCGGACGGTGCAAGTCCCGCGTAGTCGAGCATTGCCTGGACTTTGGCCTCCGTAGGCGGTACTACGGGCAAGCCGTCCCCCATGCCATCGGACATGTAGTATTCCTGGGCGTCGTCGTAGCCGGTGTGTCGTACTCTCGCCGAGGTAAGGGCATTCATGCGATGTATAGTCCTCTTGCTACTATGCTTGTGGAATTGCCGCCCCGATTTGTTCCTTGATAAAGTCGCCCATCTGATCCATCGCTTGTTGTCCCTCCGGTAGGAAGGGCGCGAACCATGGCCAGATGTGAACCATGTCTTCCCAGATTTCGAGCGTGCTGTCCACTCCGGCGGATTCCGCCTTTTCATGCAGCCTAACGGCGTCGTCCAGCAGCGTTTCAGCCGTGCCTACGATAATCAGCAGCGGCGGCAATCCCGCAAGGTCGGCGTGCAGTGGCGCGGCAAGCGGATCGCGTCGGTCGCCGTCGCCTAGGAAGTGAGTCGCCATATCCATCAAGCCCTCGTAACTGACCATCGGATCGACGCCCGCTTTGCTCTTCATGGAGTCGCCGTTTCCTTCCATGTCAACCCAAGGTGAAATGCACACACCGGCGACTGCCATTGGGTCGCCCGAGTCTCGCGCCTTCAGCAGTGTCGCAACGGTCAGTCCTCCGCCCGCGGAGTCGCCTGCGACGAATAGCGATGAAGCGTCCACGCCATTGTTCAGCATCCAGCGATATGCCGTGTGTGCGTCCTGAACCTGGGCAGGATGCTTATTTTCCGGGGCAAGCCTGTAATCTATCGTAAGCACACGGCATCCGCTTGCGCGCGACAGGTTCGCCGCCATTCCCCTGTGGCTGATGACCGAGCCTGTAACATAGCCGCCGCCGTGCAGATAAAGGATTGCGCCGCTGCCCGCGTCGGACGCTGCCACCCATTCTGCCGGAACACCATCCGCATCGACCCCTTCAGTCGTGATGCCGTCAAGGTTCTCGAATCTCTTGCCCATCATGTTGGCGCCCATGCGCCGCTCTTCCAGTGATGGGGGAGTTTCTGAGAACGCTGCCGCACGTTCCGCGAACATTTCCAGTAATTCCTGCAGTTGTGCGCTTGCCATCTCGTGCTCCTGTTAGTTCCGGGTGGAAGTTTGCCGGTGTAGTGGGAAATCGATTTGCAAGATTATATCGCCACAGACGCCTAGTGCCAAGTTGCAACGCTGCGTCTGTGCGGCAAGCGGGAATATGATATGATTCGCACGCGTCTGAGGACTGATTTCTTGCCGCTAGGAGTTCGTAATGGCGCGCCGCAACTTCTCAATGATTGAATACTTCAATCGCCGTGCCGAAGGGTGGAAGCCGCGTTTGGCGTTCCAAGGCGATACAACCGCTGAGTGGGAAGTGTGGCGAGGGCAAGCATTGGATAAGCTGCTTGAGGTACTAGGGGGCTTTCCTGAACCCGTTGAGCCTGCGCCCGAAGTTCTCTATTCGATAGAAGACGATGGACTCATTCGTGAAAGAGTAGTATTCGATTCCGAAGAGTTCATGTCCGTTCCGTGCGTGCTGCTCAAGCCGACCGATATGCCCAATAATGGAACCGCTCCGGCTATCTTGTGCAGCCACGGGCATGGTCCGTTTGGCAAGGAACCTGTTGCTGGCAATGCCTCTTCGGAGGGCTTGCGCGCGAACATGGCACGGCACAACTATAATTATGCCGAGCAGATGGCGCGCAGAGGCTTTGTGACCATTAGCCCTGACCTTAGATGTTTTGGGGAGCGCGCGGACGGGCCCGACCCATATCCGAGAAGGGACCGGTGCAATGTACACTTCGTGCGGGGTGCAATTCTGGGCATATACACCCTCACACTGAATATCTGGGATATGATGCGATGCGTAGATTATCTCGAAAGCAGGCCAGAGGTTAACCCGGATAAGATTGGCATGATGGGGCTGTCTCAGGGCGGAACGATGACTATGTTCACGACGGCAATAGAGCCTCGCATCAAGGCCGCCGACATTATTGGCTACCTGAATCCATGGCATGACTTTGGTATTGAGGACGCCAACTTCTGCGGCTCCCAGATTGTTCCGGAAGTGTATCGGTATCTGGACACGCACGACATAGCCGGGCTTATCGCGCCTCGTCCTTTGCTATTAGAGATGGGCGTCCACGACACAACCTTCTCTATTGAGAGCATGCTGAAGGGATATGAAGGGGTGAAGCGAATTTATTCCGCCGCCGGAGTGTCCGACAATCTATGGGCGGACATTCATCCGGGCGAACACGCCTTCGCTGCGAACAAGGCATTTGAATTCTTCGAGAAGTATCTTTAGACGAGGCTGCCATATTCACCGAATACTTAATTAGAGAGGTAACGAGGCGCAAGTTCCGAAGGAGAGAATTATGGACTTGGAACTCAGCGGCAAGAAGGCACTGATAACCGGAGGGAGCCGTGGAATAGGCAAGGCAATAGCGCTTGAGCTTGCCAAGGAGGGCGTTGACGTAGCTATCGCTGCCCGAGACCTGGATGCGCTGGATGATGCAGCCCGCGACATAGCCCCGGTCATGGGCAGCAGGCATGTCAGCGCCCAAGCATTCGGTCCCGGTCGGCGCGCCCGACGATACGATCTATCAGCCGTGGACAGAAGGCTGATCGCCGTTCGAGCCGACACCACGGACGATGACGACGTCCAGACTCTGATTGACATTACGGCAGACGAACTCGGCGGCATTGACATTCTCGTGAACAACGCTGCCGCTCCCGGTGGACTTGTGGGCGCTGGTCTGGCGCATGCCAACACAGATGATTTGCTCGCCGACATCAATACGAAAATCGTCGGCTACCTGCGCTGCGCCAAGGCTGCCGCACCGCATATGCAGCGTGCAGGATGGGGGCGCATCGTCAACATCGGCGGACTAGCGGCGCGCAATGCCGGCACTTATAGCGGCTTGCGAAACCTGTCACTGGTTCACATGACGAAAACCATGTCCTCGGAGTTGGGGCAGTACGGCATAACCGTCAATGTCATACATCCCGGCACTACTATCACAGAGCGCTCCGTCCCTATGTACGAAGCGCAGGCGCAGCGTGAAGGGACGACTCGCGCGGAAGTCGAGGCGCAAGTCGCTTCCGGAATTGCAGTCGGACGCATAATAGACGCATCAGAAGTAGCCTATGTGGTAGCGTTCATTGCGTCGCCTAAAGCCGGTTCGATTACAGGTGAGGCAATTGCCGCCGGTGGCGGAGTCGGAGCTGCGGTTCACCAGTAATCGGCTGGCGACGCCCGCGAATTCTAGAGGTGGGCATAATTGCCGTTCCTTGTGTCCCTGCCCCCTTTGGGGGAAGGTTAGGAAGGGGGATATGACGAATTATGCCCAGCCCTACGCGAATTCGGATTTTTATTGGCAGCTATCCCGCTCGCCTTGTATAATTGTTTCTGGGATAAGAGTCTGTAGTTCTGACGAGGATTAGGGACGATCAAGTTGCGGACATACTACGCTGATTGACTAAGATACTGACGAACCGATAGACGAGCAAAGAGGTGTCATAGATGGCAAAGCAATTTCAGAATCGAGAAGAAGCATGGGGCCAACTACTTGATGGCATAGGCACGCTGGCGAGAGCAGTGGGCGCCACCCTGGGGCCAAGCGGTCGCAATGTGGTGCTCGACAAGGAATTCGGCCCACCTCAGATTTGCAGTGATGGAGTAACTATCGCCAAGGAAATCGAGTTGCAGGAGCCTTTCGAGAATATCGGCGCGCAGCTCGTCAAGGTTGCTGCCAGCAAGACGAATGACGTCGTTGGCGATGGCACGACCACATCGACTATTCTGGCGCAGAGCATCATCCAGCAGGGATTCAAGAACATGGCGGCGGGCGCCAACCCAATGGCTCTGAAGAAGGGCATTGACCGCGCTGTCAGTGCAATGAAGGATGAAATTGCAAACCTGTCAGTGCCTGTATCGACTTATGAGCAGGTTAGGCAGATCGCCGTACTTGCCGCTCACGAAGATGAGATGGGAACGCTTATCGCTAACGTCCTCGATAGAGTGGGTGCTCAAGGCACGATCACTGTCGAAGAGTCCCGGACGATGGGCTATGAGATCGAATATGTTGAAGGCATGGAGATTGACCGCGGCTACCTCTCGCCGCACTTTGTAACCGACCTTGAAAAGATGGTTACGGAAATTGACGATCCCTATATTCTTCTGACCTCAGAGAAGATTTCATCTATTGCCGACATCCTGCCGCTGCTTGAGCAGCTAAATGCCGTGAGCCGTAACATCGTCCTCATCGCCGAGGATGTTGAGGGCGAGGCGCTTGCAACGCTGGTCGTTAACAAGCTGCGCGGCAATCTCAACGCTCTGGCTGTAAAGGCGCCCGGATTTGGCGAGCGCCGCAAAGCGATACTAGATGACATGGCCATACTATTTGGCGCGAATGTCATCAGCGCTGAGATTGGGCGAAGCCTTGACACGGCTACGATCGAGGATCTGGGTCGCTGTCGTAAAATCATCGCTACCAAGGATGACACAACGTTCGTCGAAGGCAACGGCAACCCACAAGACATTGAGGCTCGCATTCACCAGATACGGCAGCAGGCAGAGGATACCGCGTCCGATTACGATAGGGAGAAGTTGGAAGAGCGGGCAGCCAAGTTATCCGGTGGTGTTGCCATCCTGAAGGTCGGCGCCGCAACGGAGATTGAATTGCGCGAGAAGCGCGACCGCCTTGAGGATGCGCTTGCTGCCACGCGTGCCGCGATGGAGGAGGGCATCGTTCCCGGAGGAGGCACGACCCTGGTTCGCGCTGCACAGGCAGGACGCCGGGCAGTCGAGGATTCCGGCGATGAAAGCACAGGAGCGGAGATTACTTTCACCGCCGTTGACGCGCCTCTCACACTGATTTCAGACAATGCCGGTTACAGTGGCGTGGTTGTTCTTGACGCTGTTCGCAGTGGTGAAGGCGACTACGGGTTCGACGCAGAAGAGGGACAGTTCGGAAGCATGTTCGAGATGGGCATCGTAGATCCCACGAAGGTCGTGAGGTCCGCCCTGGAGAACGCTGCCAGCGTTGCGGGAATGATCCTTACTACCGAATCGCTCATCACTGAGCTGAACCCGCCGAAGCTTCCGGCGCCCTACGACGACTAAGTGCATTCTCCCAAATTGCAATCACGATGGGGGCAGACGTGACACCTGCCCCCTTTGTTCGTGTGTTCCCCTTTTGCTATAATTTTCTACAGAGAGGCTGATCGAACCCACTTGAGGTTGTAGCCCGTATCTGTGGAGGCATACCCTTATGACTACAGTCGAACAAACAAAACAGGCCGATGCTGATGTAAGTATCGAGGTCAATGGCGTCTCTAAATTCTTCGGAGAGCTGGCGGCTGTAAACAACCTCAGTTTCAGTGTGAACAGGGGTGAAGTCATTGGATTTCTGGGGCCGAACGGTTCCGGCAAGACTACCACGATGAGAATGCTCACATCGTTCTACACGCCTGATGTGGGCGCAATCAATATAGACGGTCTTGACACCAAGGACCATGACATCGCAACCAGGGAGCGCATCGGCTACCTGCCGGAGAACAATCCGGTCTATGCTGACCTGCTCGTGAATGAATATCTTGACTTCGTTGCCGACCTGCGTGGACTGACTAAGAAGGGAAGACGTGAGAATATCGCCCAGACGGTAGAAGAAACTGGCTTGCAGGACGTATATTCACGTCCCATCGGCCAGCTTTCCAAGGGCTACAAGCAACGAGTCGGCCTGGCTCAGGCGATAGTGCATCGTCCCTCCATACTGATTTTGGATGAACCGACGGAGGGGCTGGACCCTAACCAGCGCCTAACCATTCGCGATCTTATACGTTCTCTCGGACAAGAGAGAACCGTGATGCTCAGTACGCACGTGATGCAGGAAGTTGAAAATACCTGCGAGCGGATACTGCTCATAAGCCGCGGCAAGCTTGTCGCCGACAGTCCCGTCAAGGAGTTGTTGCAGAGGGCTCAAGGCATCCGAACGGTACACATAGAGGTCGAAGGCAACGATGTGGAGAAGTCGTTGTCTTCACTGCAAGGCATAGCCGACATAGAACGGAACGATCCTGTGGACGGCAGGAAGCGATATACGATAACGGCTGACGACCACGAGACCGACCTGCGCCCGGAGATATTCAGGCTTGCCAAGCAGCGTGACTGGATTCTGTGGGAGCTTCGGGAAGACAGAGCGCGCATGGAGGATGTCTTCTATTCGCTCACCTCACCCGGACAGCAGTCTCAGAGTTCGGAGGAGGACGAATAGCGTATGCGATCCTTCCTCGCCTTAATCCGAAAGGACCTAAAAGGATATTTCGACCAGCCCACAGGCTATATCCTTATCGTCGTTTTCCTCGCTCTGCTCTCCTGGTCATTCTTTCGGTCTGCCTTCGTAACCTCGGAGGCATCCTTGCGCCCACTGTTCACGGTGGACTTTGCGGTCGAAAGCCCGTCCATCCCGTGGTTACTGGCGCTGCTTGTGCCTGCGGCTACCATGCGTCTTCTCGCCGAGGAGCAAAGAGACGGAACACTCGAAATTCTTCTTACTCAGCCTATACAAGGCTGGGTTATTCTACTGGCAAAGTTCACTGCGGGGCTGGTATTTGTCGCAGTCGCAATCGTATCCACGGTCGGCATTCCACTGTCTCTGATGACTGCGGGAAATCTCGACTGGGGTGCTATCGTCGCACAATACATAGGAAGCATTTTTCTCGCGGCATCGCTGGTTTCAATCGGTCTGTTCACCTCAAGTCTTACGCGCAACCAGATTGTCTCATTTATTTTGGGGCTTTTCGTAACCCTTGTTCTGATGCTGCTGGGATTGGACGCGGTGAGCGTAACGCTGCCGGGTCAGTTTGCGACACTGCTTCAGTCGCTTAGTCCGGTGACTCACTTCTCTAGCATTGCGCGCGGCGTCATTGACCTGCGTGACGTCCTGTATTTCGTTGCTCTCGTATCGACGTTCCTGAGCGCAACATTCCTGAGCGTGCGCGGCAGAACACTCAGCCATCGCACGATACAGTATCGCAACCTTCAACTCGGCACGGCTGCTCTTATCGTGCTGAGTATTCTGGTGGGGTGGTTCGGGGCATCCGTCAAGGGACGCCTTGACCTCACAGCCGACAAAGTTTTCACTCTCAGTGATGGCACCGAGCAGATACTTTCCGGCCTTGATGACTTGCTTACTATCGAGCTATACGAGTCGGCAGACCCGCCCGTTCAGGTTGACCTGGTAGCGCGGGACATCAACGACTTTCTCGAAGACCTGACAGGAAACGCCGGTGGCGGACAGGTGAAGCTGGTGCGCCGCTTCCTGGACTTCCAGGAACTTGAAGAAGCGCAGAGAGCGCTGGAGAGCGCTCAACAAGCGGTGCTAGATGCGGAAACGGAAGAGGACGCTCAAGCCGCTCAAACCGTCTTGACCTCCGCCACCAATTCTTACAGAGACGCGCAGGACACGGCACGCAAGGCACAACTGGCGGGTATTGAGCCGCAACGCTTCAACGTTCAGACACCCAATGGATTGGAAATTAAGAACGGCTTCCTTGGTCTGTCGATGACTTATACGGACAAGCGTGAGGTCATTCCATTCATCCGCTCACTCGACGGTTTTGAGTACCGCGTGGCTACTCTGGCGTACAATATGCTTCAGCAGGATGTTGAGCGTAAGACAATCGCATTTCTTACCGGTCACGGAGAAAAGCCTCTTCAGGAAAACTTTAGCGAGCTGGGCAGGCTCCTTTCTCAGCAGTACAACCTCGCCGAGTTGCCGTCAGATGGCGATACGCCGCTAGACTTGACCGGTGTGGATGTGCTCATCATCGCCGGTCCTACGCAGCCAATGGCTGCACAGGAATACGAGGCATTGAGCGCATTTCTGCAAAATGGCGGTAAGATGATGGCGCTGGTGGATCCTGTGTTCATAGACCCCCAGCAGATGGCGGCATACCCCAATCAGTTCCATTTCGGTGATTTCCTTGAGCCTTATGGCGTGCTTGTCGAGGACAACCTGGTGTTCGACCTGCGGTCCAACGAGACGATTACGCTGGGAAGCGTGAGTCTGCCATATCCTTACTGGCCTCGCGTGCCGACTGTTGACCGCAAGGTGGCGGGTGACGTTGAATCGGTTCTGTTGCCCTGGTCGAGTTCATTGGGCATCACTGATTCTCAAGTCGGTAATGTTGAGGCGATACCGCTTCTGCGGACTTCGCCGTTCGCTGCGGTTGATTATGCTTACGGTGATGTAACGCCGAATTCGCCTCAACTGGATGTAACGGACCGTCAGCTCTTCGAGAGCGACATAGCGGTCGCCATCGAATCCCAGGAAAATCGCCAAAACGGAAGCGGCGCTTCGTCGTTCAGGATGGTTGTCGTGGGCGACTCGGACTGGCTTACCGACCCGATAGTCAACCAGGCACAGGAGAACCTTGCGCTAGGGCTTAACCTTATAGACTGGCTGGCCCAGGAAGAAAATCTCGCGGAGATTCGCTCCAAAGTGATAACTACGCGCAACCTGACCTTTAGTTCTCCGACTCATCGGAATCTAGTTCAGTTGGCGAATATCGCCGGTATCCCAATTATCTTCATAGTTCTTGGCGTGGTCCGCTACATAACAAGGCGCAGCAAAGGCTTGAGGACTTACATTCGTGGAGAGTAACGGGCGTGGAGAGTAACAGACGTGGGGAGTAAACAGGTCGGATATGTACTTATAGCCCTGATTGCGATTGGCGTCGCCGGGCTGGTGCTGCGTCTGATTGCGGCCGGTTCGAGCGAGTTGACGCTTGAGGGCATACTGCCTGTGTCTCCGGATGTGATTGACCAGGTTACAATAACCGCTCCGTCGGGCAGCGAGGCAAAGTTGGAGAAGATCAACGACTTCTGGCAGGTTGAGCGAGAAGAAGCCTTTGTCCCCAAGCTCAATCAGCTCTGGACCGCAGCTGCCGATATAGACGGCGCCCAGCTAGTTGCCAGTAATCCTTCCAACCATGCTCGAATGGGCGTACAGGAAGGGCAGGGTATCAACGTTGCTTTCTGGCTTGGCGAATTCAAGCAGGAGGAGTTCATAGTCGGTAGATGGTCGCAAGAAGTGCGCCTGTGTTACCTCCGGAAACCTGCACGCGATGAGGTTTACGCCATACCCTGTCCGTATGGCAATATCTTCGACGCGAGCGCCGACGGGTGGCGCAATCCTGTCGTTGCAAGCATACCCCGCGATGCGATCGAGTCGATTGAGTTTGACTATCCTGATGACGATTTTGTTATACGCAGGGCTGATAGAGGCTGGATTGCGGAAAGCGCCGACGGTTCAGAACCGGCGAATGTGTTTGCCGTGAACGCGGTTCTTGGCACGTTGGAAGGTTTCATCGCGAGCGGATTCGCGCCTGAGCAAGAAGCCGAGAACCTAGATTTTACCGGACCTTCCGGTATATCCATAAGGATTATCACGACGGAAGACTCAGGATTTCCGACGACACGTGTGAGGCTGCTTCCAAGAGATGACATCTCACTTTACGCCACGACCCCAAGAAGGGCGAACGTATTCCTGATTGATGCTCGCGCAGCAGCAAACCTGTTACTTTCGTTGGACGACTTCACTTCCTTGCAGAACTGACTTGCAAGTGAAGGCAGATTACACTGAGAGTGATGAATGCAACCTTCAAATCTCGGACAATACTTGTCCGTTGGGCTGCGCCGATGTTAATATGAGATAGAGTACACTCGCCGCAAAGAACATTTGCGGCCTATGTCAGAATGCTCCGCAGTAGCTCAGTGGTAGAGCAATCGGCTGTTAACCGATCGGTCGTAGGTTCAAATCCTACCTGCGGAGCCAACTTTTGTCCCGTTTAACCGTCATATACTGCCAAATGAGTAATCTCCGGAAATCAGTTCATAGTCAGTCCACCGTTGACATTGATGAACTGCCCTGTGCCCCGTGATATTCATCGCACTTTCGGACGCGAGGAAAAGCGGTGAGATTGCCGATGGCGTCCGCTGTTTGTTCCCTGCTTACTGCTTGGCGGAGTTCTCCGCCTTCAGTATTCTTGAACAGCTCAAGCGGTGCCTTCGACATGAACCGTGATGATGTCCACCCCATGATACTTCTGGTGACGCACGGCAGACGCATGGTAGCGCAATAGACGGAGCGAGATGTCATCAATTGTGGGCAAGGCATCTTCGTCGGTCAGGAATGCCATCTGGTCCTCAATGTTCTCGGCACGCGTTGTCGCGACGAACTCTAACTCCACCAGATTGCCTTGCGGCCGCGCGACGATGATCAGGCGCGGACTACCAGAGCCTTCGATCCTGTCCTCCTGCATCAGAAGGGTGGTGAGCGTCTCTTCACCGGCCGACTGTAATCGCAGCGTTGAGGGCTCATTCCATCCCAGCCTGGACGACAGCTGGTCCAGAAACTCCCGGATCTCCGGGAGCGAGTCCATATCCAGTGTGACTTCGAGGCGCATACGCCGCGTGCTCATCGCTTCGAGAAGCAGTGTCATCCCGATCGCAACCACTGCGCCTATGGTGACGCCGCTGCCCAGAAGTGCTCCCAGTTCATCCCCAAAGATGTCCCTGGTTATGGGATGCCCGTGAAGGCCAAGCCCCAGCGAACACGCGAGTGCGACCACCAGCATGCGCCTGGGGTCAAGACCATCGCGCATTATTGTCTGACAGCCGCTGACGAATAGGATACCCATGGCGAGCATCAGATAGGCACCCAAGACAGGGCCGGGGATGGTCAGCAGCAGGGCGGTGAACTTGGAAAACAGCGCAAGAGTTATCGTGACGATTGCCACTCCAAACCCAACCCGGCGGGCAGCCACGCCGGTGAGATTGATCAACGAGAGGGAGTATGAGGAGTTTGCCATCGTCGGCAAGGTACCAGCAATACCGGCGAGGAACATCCCAATGCCGTTGACGCTGACCATGCCCTGTATCTGACGGAAATCGATAGCCCGCGGTCGGCGGCGCGATCCTTGCTGAATCACGATACCGTCGCTGATTGTCTTGATCCCGAGCACCAGCGTAAGAATCGCGAATGACGGGAGCAGCGCCCAGAACTCTCTGCTCGGCGTGAGTTCGACGCTCAAGTCCGGCACCGTGGGGATGCCGAACCAACCGGCGTTTGCGATTCGGTCCGCATCGAGCACGCCATATACGGCAGCCACGGCGCAGCCGGCCAAGATGCTGATGAACGGCGCGACTATTCGCCAACGTCCTCTTGCGCGCAGCGTCGCAATTATGGACACAATCAGTGTAACTCCGGCGATAACAGGGCCTGCGAGCGATGGGGCGTCGGCTGGCAGGTCCTGGATGCTGTCGAAGGCGATGGGCAGCACGCTGACGGCGATCAGCATTGTCACGACGCCGGATACAACCGGTGTGATGATTCGTCGCAGCGTCGGCAGCCACCAAGCGAGCGCGACCTGGATCAGGCTACAGACTATCATCAGGCTGGCGAATGTCGCAGGTCCAGCGATAGAAATTGACGATACCATGATTGCAATGAACATCGCTGCGGGCCATGCCAGCACGATGTGGCCTGCACCGAACCGTCCCAGCCGAAGCGCCTGAAACGTTGTAATCGCCGCACATATCAGCATTGCGGCGGTGACGCCCCACGTCAGATATGTGTCATCAAGCCCTGAAGAGCGGATCGCGATGGCAACGTTCAGCACCGTCGGCGCAAGCACGAGGGCAGCACCCTGAAAGCCGACCGCCAATGCGATCAACGGGGGACATGCCTCTTCTGGTTCAAACCGAATTTGCTGTTCGGTATTTGCAGTAGTCAATCTTTATCTAATATCTTGGGACGATTTCATAAGTTACCAAGCCCTTCGATGCGGCTAAAAGGTAGTCCAAATTAGCGTCCTGTCACTTAAAGCCTCAGTGAACCTGGGGGCTGGCAGGTAGGCGTCTTTCGTTCTCACATCCGTCTTCGTCGTCTATCAGCATGATAGATAGTGTTTCTTCTCCAACGGAGCGGAGGCGGGACACTGACGTCTCATTCCAGTTAGCCTTGGATGCGAATTCGACCAGAAATTCGTTAATCTATCGCAGAATTGTACCTGACAATCCGGAAAGAATGCCGCCGACCCGTTGGCGTAGATCCTTCCTTGAATCACACGAAAGTCGGACGCTCTTGGCAGCCGTGGAGACCTTAGGATGCCGCCACTCCAGTTGCAACCCAACTGTGGCAAACGCACAATACAAACGCAGTCCTGTCTTGAAGTCTCAAATCCGATGGAATTCTACACAGGCGAGTCGAAATTGTCTATATCACTCAGGCTCGGAGGAATCCCGATGACCGCCAGGACCACTACGCTTACTCATAGAGAGGGCAAATCGAGGGATTCCCGGACTATCCGTCGCAGGATGAGATGCGGGACTCGCTTACTCTGCGAAACTTCGCCCCTGACTTCTCTCGCGATTCATTGTCAAGCCAGTTGGTGGCTTCGTCGAGCAGAAGCACGCTGGGGTTTCGCACTAGGGCGGATGCCAGCATGATGCGCTGCGCCAAACCGACATCTCCAGACACTCTCGATCTATCGAATTTCCCCCTGGCCATCCTCCAATGAAGAGCTTTACGGGAGCACCCGTGCGGCTTGGAGATGAGCCGCTGGGCAACCTCTATCTCACCGAGAAGGTCGCCAGCGCAGAATTCACACCTGAGGATGAGGAAATCCTCGTACTGTTCGCATCCTAGGCGGCGCTGGCTATCCACAACGCCCAGCAGTTCGAGGTTCTTGAAGACGAGCGCCGCCGGCAAATACTCTTCCACCATCGCCACCGTCAGAATCGAGGTGGAATCCGAGTCCGATAGAGTAGTTGTCCATGTGCGTGACCAAGGTCGCGGCATCGAGCCGGCCAGTCTGACCTATGTCTTCAGGAAGTTCTACCAAGCGGGCGGTGAGCCGGAGAACGGATTTCGCGGCAGCGGTCTGGGCCTGACGATGTGCAAGGGCATCGTCGAGGAGCACGGCGGGCGAATCTGGGCAACCAGCCCGGGAGAGGGCCAGGGAATCACCTTCAGATTCACACTGCCAACTGCTCCTGAGCATCATACTCCAGTGCTGCTTGTCGCCGACCTGTGCAACAATGCCCGCCGGCATCCTGAGCGTAGCTATGTAGGAGATACTACGGAAACCGCCTTGCTTAAGCTTGCCGAGCGCGCCGCCGCTCGACGGTTACGAGTGTACCGCTGAGGTTCCCTTCACCTCCGAACGACGGATGATGTCCGTAGTCGTCCGCGGGCCAAGAAGCGGGGGCAGCTTGGTGCTCACTAGAGGCGCGCCTAAGCCGATACTCTCGCTCTGCACAAGCATCATAACCCCGGCTGGAGCAATCCTTTTGACCGAGGAACAACGTGGCGCGCTCTTGGATAAGACGAATGCTCTGGCAAGCCAGGCACTTAGAGTGCTGGTGCTCGCGTACAAGGAGCAGTCTGCCGACGCGCCAACGAGCGAGGAGGGATTGACGTTCGTCGCCCCGGTAGGCGATGAGTGACCCACGCCGCAGGGAATCGAAGCAGGCTATCGCGGCGGCATAGCGCGCCCGGTATCCGAGTGGTCATGATTATGGGAGATAACAGCCGAACAGCGGCGGCCGTAGCTGGATAGGTAGGATTGGGCCTGCTGCTACAGCTCACTATGCTATTTTGTACACACCGCTTGGGAACAAAGCGTTTGGGACGGTGGCGTCGGGCTCGGACCAGTGGGGCGTGCTCATCGCGGGACTCGCTGTAGGTTTCATAGCGACTGTCGCCGCGGATAATTTGGTCACCAGGTGATTCGGGCCGCTCTAACATAGCCCTCGCAGGCTGTACGGCTGTGCGGTCGTCATCTGGACTTGACCTTTCTATGTCTTGACATAGATACTGAATACAGTTTCAGCCGTTAACTCGGGTGGATGAAGGTGTCGGTCAGACGCTTCAACCGTTTCATAGTATCACTTCAGTTGACACTACTTTTCTCAAATCATGTGGTAACCTGAAGGAGGTCATAGAAACGAGCGTCTGCCATTTAGTAGTCAGATAAGGGATGCAAAGAGAACATCAGGGACATACTGAAATCCTTATCCGTATCTCGATTGCGAAACCAATTTATCCGAACCCTCCTCCTTTCAGGAAGTAAGCCCAGATTCAGAAGCATCGCAACATCCGCAACGCCGAGATCATCACAACTGCCTCAAAGTTGGAGAGGGTTGTGGCGTCTGCATTGAGTGTATCTCGCGTCGCGTTGGATATAGAGTCCAACGGCTTCCATCGATATCCTGAGCGGATTTGCCTAGTGCAATTTGCGGTGGGCGGCAACATTTTCCTCATAGACCCTCTTGCCTTTGAGAACATTGCTCCACTTGGCGAGCTAATGGCGTCTTCTTCGGTAGAGAAGATGTTTCATGCTGCTTCTTATGATATAAGAAGCTTGGACCGCGACTGGCATTTTCAAGTTACTCCGCTCTTTGACACGAGCATCGCAGCCGCATTCGTTGGGCACAGAAATCTGGGGCTGGCGTCGTTGCTGAAAGAATGCCTTGGTATTGACATCCCCAAGTCTAAGCGATTGCAGCGCGCTGATTGGACGGTTCGTCCCATCTCGGCTGAACTGCAAGAGTACGCGACAGCGGATGTTCGCCATCTACATCGGCTCGCCTCAATACTACGAGAGAAACTTGACGGACTCGGCAGAACTGAGTGGGTGAGGGAAGAGTGCGAACGCCTCGCAAACGTGAAGTATGTCCCTCCGGATGTCGATGCCGCCTTTCTGACAATGAAAGGCAGCAGAGACTTGGATGGCAGGGGGCTGGCGGTCCTGCGTTCACTTCATGGTTTCAGAGAGCGCGAAGCTCGCAATCGCGACAGGCCGCCCTTCAAGATTTTCTCTGACGCGGCAATGGTAACTCTTGCCGCCAATCAAGATTGTGACCTTTCCGAAGTTAAGGGCATAGGGAGATATGCCTATGGCAGGCGTGCCTCCGGCGTGCGTAAGGCCGTACGGCAAGGGTTGGACGCTGAGCCTGTCAGACGCCCACGCAACAAAAGGGAAGAACGTCCTAGGCTCGGAGCAGGGGAAAGGAAAGCCGCCCGTGAGAGACTGCGCTTGCTTAAGCAGTGGCGCCTTGATTTGGCATTAACTCTCAATCTCGAACCTGGTCTCTTGTGGCCCGCAAGGAGCCTTGAACGCATTTCTGTAAACCCCTGTCACATAGAATCCGAACTCCAGGATTCCAGCGTCAGACGTTGGCAGCGCGAAGAGTTCGCTGCATCCCTTTCTGAATTTGTCGCGCGGCTTTAATACGCGCTGCCGGGGACAAAGCCCCGCTTGTCCCCAAAAGTTCAGTGTTCCTGTTCTCGGCATATCCTTATTGAATTTTCCGAAGTCAAGCGTCTATAATATCTGCCCATAGATGATAATACTTATAATATTAAGTGTTCTTAATTATGGATGGGCTAAGCCGAGCCACTATTTTATACTTGGTGTTCATTGCAGTATATGCCAATGTCGCCTGCTTGCAAGAGTCACTTACATCGGAATCCACAGGCATTGCAGATTCGTTGCCGACAGATGAGAGTCGTGTTGATCACACTCCGGATGCAACAGCCAACTCCCGAGCATCTGCGGTGAATTCGACTGAACCAAGCAACGCTGAATGCTGGGTAGGTCAGGTTTTAGCGCCAGAAGACACTTGTACATATCCCGGCACCTCCGACGAGTTCCGGGTTGATGCCGGAGGTAAAGGGCATTTTCTACTCTTTGTTGCAACTGCCGTCATCAATGCACAGAACGCAAATATCAACGGCCAGAATTATGACTTTTCCGCTAGGAAACAGGATGACGGAAACTGGGTTATCGAATTGGTCGGGACATCGGTCGATGCCATTAGAGTGTCCGATCTTATTGCACCGGATGACAATTCCATGCCTTCTACAGCGATCGCGGAACCGTCGGTAACACAGGACGAAAGTCTCCGTTCGGCATCTGCCCCTAGTGACTCGGACGTGCCTGAATCAACATCGATTTCACCCGCCTCTATTGCTGAGACAGAGCCATCTTCTGAGCAGGTATCTGCCTTAGAGTCTCCTCGATATTCTCCCGTTGCGACCTCTACGCCTGAGTTTCCGTCAGTTCAGGAACCGGCTTCGACCATTTCTGTCGGTGCGTCGTCAGCAGATGCAACGACATCAAAAAGGGAAGTGTTAACCTCTCGCCAAAACCGTTCCCCACAGATTGTTGGAAATATCGAAGATAAGACAGTAATGGTTGGCGAATCGATTGTTGTGAATATCGCGCGCGTATTCTCTGACGCAGACGACGACGAATTAGAGCAATACATCGTCATTCTCAGCAACACGACAGTCGCAGGTGGAACGGCTGACTCGTCAATCGGAAGCCTTACGCTTACGGGGTTGCAGATAGGTTCATCATGGGTTGCCGTCCAAGCTTGCGACCATTCCGGTTGTTCGGTTCCGGGAGACCTGACCTTCCGACTGACCGTCGAGCCTCCACCAAATCGTCCTCCTCAAGCAGTAAATCACATCGAAGATCAGCAGGTAATCGTCGGGAAAACCAGATCTGTCTCTATGCATTCTGCGTTCAGAGATTTTGAAGGCGACCGTATTGTGAAGTATGAAGTCAAGCTGCAAGACGAAGGGCTGGCAAAGGTGACAGCGAAGCCCACTGGCACCTTGAGCTTTACCGGCTTACGGACTGGGGTAACTACTGCCTTAGTGAGAGCTTGCGATTATGAAAGCTGTGGAAACGATAACTCTACGCTGAGCTTCGACCTCGAAATTGTTGCCCCGCCTAATAGCCCTCCGGACGTCATAGGAAGCGTTGACGATCAATCCGTTTTAATAGGCGAGGTAATTCATCTGAACTTGTCGTCCTACTTTGCCGATCCCGACGGAGACGAAATTCAAGAGTATCAATTCTCTCAGACTGAAGATGCTATTGCAGATGGTGCTATCGATTCCAATAAGGGTATTCTGAGTATTAAGGGTTTAGGTGTTGGCAATACCAGAATTACCGTAAGTGCCAGTGATGGTAACTCCAGGGGTGAGACACCCGGCTTGACCTTCAACTTAGAGGTTACTGAACCTCAGCCGGATGTTCCGCAAGTTGTAGGCGTAGTAGATGATCAGACCGTTGAATTGGGAGACTCCGTTGAAGTGCCGATTGCTCATGCATTCGATACCCCGCCTAGATATCGAATCATTCGGTACGATTTTCTGGTTAATGACCGAGAACTGGCGGCAGATAGCGAAATGGCCAGGAATGGAGTATTGACGCTTCGCGGCTCTGCGGTAGGGAAAAGCTGGGTTTCAGCAAGAGCTTGCAGTCGCCTTGGTTGCAGTAATTTTTCGGACTTATCCTTCGTTTTGGTGGTTGCAGACTCAGAAAGACGTGTCAATCGAAGACCCGAAGTCGTGGGTGGAGTGTTCAGTCGCAGTCTAAGAATTGGCGAATCGTTTACGATGGACGTGTCCGGGGCTTTCAGTGATCCGGATGGCGATTCCATTGTCGATTACAAATACATAATTGGTGATACGGCAGTGGCAGCCGGAAGCAGCATTACTAATACCGGAATCTTGGTGCTGCGTGGCTCCGAACCGGGTACCACTACCATAGCGGTCATCGCGTGCGATGACGAAGGCGAGTGCAGCGACCCGGACGACATGAAATTCACTCTCACAGTGGAGGCTCGGTAAGCAGCAACCAGAGAATTGCGGTAAATCTTCCCTTGTAATGGCCGCGCGCCGCGTGTATTCGGCCAAGTTTTTCAGGCTTTACGAGGCAATCCTGGCATATTAATGCACAATGTTGGGAGACAGCCAGCGTGAAATGTCCGAGACCGACATGCGCTTCCTGAGCGCATAGTCCTCCACTTGGTCGCGGCCAATGCGTCCTACTCCGAAATAGCGGGACCCCGGGTGCGAAAAATATAGTCCCGCCGTTGACGCGGTAGGCAAGATAGCGTAATTCTCCGTGAGCTGTGTCCCGATGAGGTTTTCGGCGTCGAGAAGCTTCCAGAGGGTTTCGTTCTCTGTGTGGTCCGGACATGCCGGATATCCGAAAGCCGGTCTGATACCCTGATATTCCTCCCTCAACAGGCTTGAACTGTCTAGGCTCTCGTGCGGTGCGTAACCCCAGAACTCTTTCCGGACTCGCTCGTGCAGTCGCTCGCTGAATGCCTCTGCCAGCCTGTCGGCGAGAGCCCTGGACATTATGGCATTGTAATCGTCGTTCTTGTCTTCTAAAGAAGCGGCATATTCTTCTGAGCCGATTCCCGCAGTAACGACGAATGCGCCTATGTAGTCTGCAATGCCGGAGTCCTTTGGCGCGATGAAGTCCGCAAGGCAAAAGTCCTCCAATGGCAAATTAGCCCTTTGGCGTGACTTGTCCCACTGCTGCCGCAAGAAATGGAAAGTGGCTACAGTCTCGTTGCGCCTATCGTCCGCATATAGTTCAACATCGTCTCCAACCGAATTTGCCGGAAAGAAGCCTATTACTGCCCTCGCGTCCAGGACATTGCGATCCATCATTTCCTGTAAAAGATACTGAGCGTCGCTAAAGAGGCTCTGAGCTTCTTGGCCGTAGATTGGGCTTTGGAGGATTGCCGGATATGCTCCACGAAGTTCCCATGCGCCGAAAAACGGTGTCCAGCTGATGTACTCCTTTAGTTCGGTCAACGGATAGCCTTTAAGCACCTTTAGTCCGGTGAAGGTCGGGGGAGGGGCAACTGTTGATTTCCATTCGAAATTCAGTTGCCGCAAGCGCGCGTCATCTAGCGAAAGCAGTCGAGTCTGAGCGTCGCGGGAAGCTCGGTCGGCACGCACCTTGTCATAGCGTTCTTTGGTCTGTGCTATGAACTCTCGGTTTGTATCTTTGCCGAGCAAGGCGTTCATGGTCGTTACCGAGCGCGATGCGTCTCTCACATGTATAACGCCATGTTCATATTCGGGCGCTATTTTGACGGCCGTATGCGCCGGAGAGGTAGCGGCCCCTCCTATAAGAAGGGGAATGTCGAACCCCTGACGGGACATTTCGCGGGCGACTGTGGTCATCTCATCCAGCGATGGCGTTATCAGCCCGCTCAGACCTATGACGTCTGCGTTCTCGTCCTTCGCAGCATCAAGAATTTGCTGGAAGGGGGTCATCACACCCAAATCGATTACCTCATAGTTATTGCAGCCAAGAACAACGCCAACGATGTTCTTGCCGATGTCGTGAACGTCTCCCTTGACCGTGGCGATAACAATCTTGCCGTTGGACCGGAAAAGCTCACTGCTCTCATTCTCCGCGTCGATATGCGGAATGAGTACCGCCACAGCCTTTTTCATAACACGGGCGCTCTTGACCACTTGCGGCAAAAACATCCGCCCGGACCCGAACAGATCGCCTACCGTGTTCATTCCGTCCATCAGAGGACCTTCGATGACTTCGAGCGCGCGGTCGGACATCAACCGTGCTTCTTCGACATCGTCCTCGATGTGCGAGTCGATGCCAGCCACCAGAGCGTGGCGAATTCGCTCCTCAACAGGAAGAGCGCGCCACTCTTCGCGACCCTCCGATGAGTCTTCTTTAGCGCTACTGCGTCCACTTTTCCCGATACTTTCGGCCAGCGTTAGCAGTCGATCCGTAGCATCGGCCCTCCTGTTGAGTATTACATCCTCTGACGCTGCGAGCAGGTCGGCATCTATATCGTCATAGACTGCCAACTGACCGGCGTTCACTATACCCATGTCCATTCCCGCTTGGATTGCGTGATATAGGAAAACCGAGTGGAGTGCTTCTCTCATTGGATCATTTCCTCGAAATGAGAAAGAGACATTGCTTACGCCGCCACTTACATGACATAGCGGGAACAGGCGCTTCAACTCTCTAGCCGCTTCGATGAATGCCACAGCGTAGTCATTGTGTTCCTCGATTCCGGTGGCAACGGCAAAGATATTGGGGTCAAAGATGATGTCCTGAGGAGGGAATCCTACATCCTCACTGAGGATGTTATACGAGCGTGTACAGATGGCGACTTTGCGTTCCAGCGTGTCTGCTTGACCTTCCTCATCGAACGCCATTACGACAACCGCCGCGCCATACCGTTTCACGATGCGCGCCTGCCTGACGAACTCGTCCTTACCTTCCTTAAGTGAGATAGAATTGACTATTCCCTTTCCCTGAAGGCACTTCAAACCAGCTTCTATGACTCCGAATCTGGAGCTGTCAATCATAATCGGCAACCGCGAAATGTCGGGCTCGCCGGCAATCAACTTGAGGTAGCGTTCCATTGCGGCTTCAGAGTCCAAAAGACCTTCATCCATGTTGATGTCGAGAATCTGTGCGCCATCTTCTACCTGCTCGCGAGCTACGGATATGGCTTCTTCATATTTGCCTCGACGTATGAGTCGTCTGAATCTCGCTGAGCCGGTAACGTTGGCTCGTTCTCCGATGTTTGTGAAATTGGAATCCGGTCGTATTTCGAGCGCCTCAAGCCCGCTGAGGACGGTGTTTGCACCTGCCGCCAGACGTTGGCGCGGGACAATCCCTTGCACAGCTTCGGCTATCGCCTTCGTATGCTCCGGCGTCGAACCACAGCAGCTCCCCACTATGTTCGCCAGCCCGCTTTCGGCGAATCCCTGCAAGTTTGCGGACATATGCGCGGGGGATTCATCGTATTCTCCGAACTCGTTCGGTAAGCCCGCGTTTGGATGACAGGAAACGAACTGAGTCGCAGTGCCGGCAATCGAAGTCAGAAAGGGCCTAATCTGGTCGCTGCCCAGAGAGCAGTTGATACCGACGCTCAGCAAGGGAACATGAGACACGGATGCATAGAATGCTTCTGCGGTCTGTCCCGAGAGGTTTCGTCCACTCAAATCAACGGCGGTGAAAGAGACCATTACGGGAACTCGGGCGCCAGTCTCCTCAAAGACAGTCTCGATGGCGTAAAGCGCCGCCTTTGCGTTGAGTGTATCGAAGACCGTTTCCACGAGCAGAATGTGAACGCCACCGTCAAGAAGACCCCTTACGGCCTCCGCATAAGCATCTACCAGCTCATCAAAACTAACATCCCTATACCCGGGGTCGTTAACGTCTGGCGATAGCGATAGCGTCTTATTCGTAGGGCCGATGCTGCCTGCAACAAACCTTGGCTTGTCTGGCTGACGCTCTGTATATTCATCGGCAGTTTTTCTCGCCAGTTTCGCAGCCGCGCGATTTATCTCGTAAGCGTAGCCTTCAAGACCAAACTCGGATAATCCGAACTGTGTTGCCGTGAAAGTGTTGGTCGTCAAGATGTCTGCGCCCGCATCCAGGTACTGCCGTTGGACATCGAGTACGATGTCCGGCCTTGTAAGGCAAAGTGCGTCGATGCAGCCTTTGATGTCGCCCCGGTGGTCGGCGAATTGCTCGCCTCTGTAATCCTCCTCAGACAACGGCATGCGTTGAAGCATTACGCCCCAAGCGCCGTCCAGCACCATAATTCGCTCTTCAAGGATGCGTTCGATTTCGGCAGTACAATTCACAGTCGGGTATATCTCGTCAGATGCTTTGGTCATTAGAAAGTCCGGGAGTTGCTAAGCAAGGTTTAAGCCGAATTGAGCAGACAGCGTTTCCCTGCGACAAGGGAAACGCTGCTAATTCTATTGGGAGATTTGGCGGATCTAATCTCTGTACGAACTTATACAACGAGAGGCGTATCTTCGCGGTTAGCCCACTCTCCCATTGATCCATCATAGTTTCGCGCGCGGTCATAGCCGAGCAGCTTCAGTACAAAAACTCCGTGCGCCGCACGGATTCCACCCTGTCAATAAGTTACGATTTCCTTGTCAGGAGTTGCCCCAACTTCTTCGAGCATTGCCCGGAGTTCATCGGCGGACTTTATGGTCTGATGGCTATCGTCGGTGATGAAGTTTAGCCATTCCAGATGAACCGCGCCCGGAATGCGACCTGAGCGGGCATTGCTCCGTGAATTGCTGCCGTCCCACTCGCCGTCAGAGCGTACATCAAGGAAAACAACATCTTCGTTGCCAACATTGGATACTCCGTAGTCAAGTGTACATACCAGGCTGGAGTCCGCTCTAGGTGTAAATGTGACGTCTCCGGGTGTCGGTATAGCTATTGATGTAGGCCGGCCCTCGTCGTACCATTTTTTCCAGCCGCCGTTGAGCACTTTGACATTGGTATGCCCGTAGTAATTGAGCACCCACCAAAGCCGTGTTGACCAGAGAGCGCCGTTGCTGTCATAGGCGACTACGAGATTGTCGTCACCGATGCCCATGCGCTCCATAACTTCCTTCATTGTGTCGGGTGGGGCGACCAGTGGGTAGCCGCGAGGGTCATCGTCGTAGCCAGGCTCCTTGATGTAATGGTGAACCGGGATCCCTACGGCATTTCTGATGTGGGCGCGCCCGTAAGCGTCGTAAGGATCGCAATCGACGATGCGTATATTCGAATCGTCGATTACTTTCTCCAGCCAGTCTCCCTCGACCAGAATGTCTGGGTTGGCGTATCCCTGAGTCGTCATTTCTGTCTCCTCATAGTTCCAACGAATTCAGAAGTCTTCAATACTTCACACTATACCAGACTCAACGTTGTAAGATAGAGTCAATCTTCCGGGTAGCGGTATTCGCGGATGCCGCGCACGGTTGCCCAGACGATTAGCACAACGACGATACCGACCGCGCCGCCAAGAATTAGCGTCTTGTCCGCGCCGATTAAGTCTGACATCAGACCCACTTCAAAGGTTCCTAGGTTGTTTGCGGTCATAGCGGACACGGACGAAAAACTGACAGCGCGGCCGCGCATATTGTCGGAAGTGGTGAGTTGCACGGTCGTTTGACGGGTTGCCATGCCCACTGCATCGGACGCGCCCAGCCCGGCGAGTATGACGACGCCAACCCACAGCGCGGTGGTGAATCCCAGCGCGATTAGCAGCGCCGCGTAAATCAGCGTGGCGAATACCACCATCATGCCCTTGCGCCGAAAGCGCGTGAGGAACAGCACAGAGAAAGTCCCAAGTATGCCGCCTGCTGAGTTCGCGGCGTTCAATATGCCCACGGTAGCCGCGCCGCCCCTGAACAGCCGGTCCGCGAAGAGCGGCAATATCTGCCGGTAGTGGCTTACGATGGTAACGCCGATGTCCATGATGTACAGCCCGGGCAGTATCGGATGCCCCTTGACGTACAGGAACCCGTCGATTATGCGCCTTATTACAGAACCTTCCTGCTGGCGGTTAATTGGCACGCCCGAAGTTCTAATCAGCAGCGGCATGAGGACGCTTGGCAGCGCGATCAGCGTGGTTATGCCGAATATGTAGGCGTAGTTTTCATTGAACAACTCTACCGCGCCGGAAAAGGCGAGCGGCGCGGCGACCGCGCCAATCTGGAATGTCGCGGTGTTCAGCGCGACGGCGTGCATAAGGTGCGAGCGTGGCACGACATTCGCCGTAAGAGCGGAGCGCGAAGGGTTTCCCAGAGTGCTGGATACGCTCAGGATGGCGGTAGCGGCGTAAATGTGCCAAGGGAGCAGGCTGTCTCTCGCCGCCAGTACGGTCATAGCACCGATGAGCACGACGCTGACGAGTTGCGTGTACGCCATCAACTTCTTGCGGTCAATCTGGTCGGCAAGCGCGCCGCCGTAGAGGATTGCGGGCAACTGAACGAGAAGTTGAATTCCGCCGAGCAACCCGAGTTGCCAGCCCGAATTTGTAACATCGTACAGCCATACGGCGCTTACCAGCGTCCGCATCTGCATGGTAACCATCTGGGCAACGCCGGACAGCCACAGCATGCGATAGTCGCGGAATGCGAGCGCTGACCACGGTCGCAGGCTTTTCCTGTTGGAGGGTGGCTCGCGACCTGATTCGGCACTTCCTTGCCGGCGGGGCTTGCCTAATGCCAACGGTCGCTCAGTGTGGGAGGGACGGTGCTTAAACTTAACATCGCGTCAGATTATACTTTCTTATGTTTTATGTCGCAAAGAAAAAAAGACGCTTCTGCGAATTGGGCGTGTGTGGCAGTTAGAAACAGTCTGATTTACATATTTCATCGCCTGCGCGCGCATCGTCATCGCATCGTCATAAGGTACATTAGTGGAGGGGCAGCGGTTACCGATAAGTTATGATATGCCTATTGGTGCGGGAGCGCGTGTCTCATCGATTACCGTGAGAGAGGAAAACTTTGCTCGACAAATATGAAGATTCGGTAGGAAATGCCCTTGCCGACCTAGACCGCATTGAAGTGCCGAGAAGAATCTGGGAAAGAGACCACACTGTCTGGAAGCCGGATCCCAAGGAGATCAGCGACAGACTCGGCTGGCTCACTGTTGCGGGCGACATGCGCGAGAGCGTTGCTGACATGAACGTATTCGCGGACTCGGTCAAGGACGAAGGACACCGGCATATTGTTCTGCTTGGGATGGGTGGCAGCAGCCTCGGAGCTTTGGCGATATACAGTCTATTCGGCAGCGCGAAGGGATACCCGGAACTCATCGTGCTGGATACTACTGTGCCAGACGCTATCGCCTCCGTCGTCCATGAAGTGGACTGTACCAAAACCCTTTTCATCGTTGCATCCAAGTCCGGGACGACTATCGAGCCGAATGTACTTTATAGGTATTTCAGGGAGATTGTTGAACACGCGGTCGGCGTGAGCGAGGCGGGCAATCACTTCGTTGCGATATGCGACCGTGGGACCGCGCTCGAAGATTTGGCGCGCAAGGATGGCTTCCGACGAGCCTTATTGAACCCTGCGGATATCGGAGGGCGCTACTCTGTCCAGTCTCTCTTCGGCATGGTGCCTGCCGCTCTGACCGGAGTTGAGATTGATAAATTGCTCGCTCGTGTGGGGGCGATGAGTTTAGCCTGCAAAGGAGATGTGCCGTCCGGAGATAATCCCGGCGCTTGGCTGGGCGCTGCAATCGCTTCACTTGCGTTACAGGGGCGTGACAAGCTCACCATAGTTACAACTAAATCGTTGCGGGGATTTGGACTCTGGGTCGAACAGCTATTGGCAGAGAGTACCGGCAAGGAGAGCAAGGGTATTATCCCGATTGTCGGCGAGCCGCTGTGCTATCCTGATAACTTCGGAAGCGACAGGGCGGTAGTCTATGTGAGGCTTGACGGCGATGCTACGGATGAACTGGACGCCTACATTGATTCTATCGAAGGGGCGGGCATTCCAACGATCAAGTTGCATCTCTCGGACAGGCATGACGTAGGAGCGGAATTCTTCAGATGGGAGTTCGCTACCGCTGTCGCTGGCAGTATATTGGGCATTCATCCTTTTGACCAGCCCGACGTTCAACGAGCTAAGGACAACACCACGCGACTACTCGCCGACTACGAACGAACGGAGGTTGCGCCGTTGCTCCTGCCTGTCGGCTCTCTTTCCGAACTGATCGCGCGGTCGAAGCCGGGAGGCTACCTCGCCATCACCGCGTATGTCGAGCAAACTCAGGAATTTGAGGATGCGGTTGCGCGCCTACGTAGGCGAGTGAATCGTGAATTCGGCATCGCAACTACATTTGGCTATGGCCCTCGATATCTGCACTCCACCGGTCAACTGCACAAGGGAGGAACGGAATCGGGTCTGTTCCTTCAGTTAACTCAGTTCGGAGATGCCGACGTTAGAATACCGAGCGAGACATTCACTTTTCGCGTTCTCACGGTGGCACAGGCAAAAGGTGACCTAGACGAACTAGCCGCTCTGGGTCGCCCTGTTGCTCGTGTCGATCTTGGAAATGACGCCGCACGGACGATAGATAAGATAACAGATGAAATCACCAGACAGTCGGAATAGAGATGGACTACGGAGGTGGCATGTTGGAATTAGGAATGGTTGGTCTTGGGCGAATGGGCGGCAATATGACCCAGCGTCTGCTGAATGGTGGGCATACCGTAGTGGCTTTCGATCCGGATGTTGAAGCACGTCGTACTGTCGTTAATGCTGGCGCTTCTGACGCAGCCTCCATCGAAGGGCTTGTGTCAGTGCTGAAGCCACCCCGCGCGGTCTGGGTTATGGTTCCCGCCGGGGAGATTACGGATACTACGATTAATGCGCTCTCTGAGGCATTATCGGAAGGAGACACAATAATCGACGGCGGCAACTCGAATTACAAGGACACCATTCGTCGTGCCGCCACCTTGTTGGACAACGGCATTACAATGCTGGACGCAGGTACCAGCGGCGGCATCTGGGGACTAGCTGAGGGGTATAGTCTCATGGTCGGCGGCGACGCTGATGCTTACACGCGGCTTGAGCCTGTATTCCGCACTCTTGCACCGGGTGAGGGCATAGGTTATGGCCATGTGGGCCCTTCGGGCGCGGGACATTTCGTCAAGATGGTGCATAATGGCATTGAATACGGCATGATGCAGGCGTTCGCAGAAGGTTTCGAGCTGATGAATGCCAAGCAAGACATGGAGTTGGACCTGGCGCAGGTCGCCCACATCTGGCGATATGGCAGCGTAGTTCGCTCATGGCTGCTCGACTTGACAGCAGCCGCACTTAATGAGGACGGAAAGCTTGAAGGAATCCAGGCTTATGTGGAAGATTCAGGCGAAGGTCGCTGGACCGTTGAAGAGTCTATTGACCTTGCGGTTCCCATTCCGGTTATAGCGGCGTCCTTGCAAGCGCGCTTTCGTTCAAGGCAGGAATCTCCTTTTGGCGCAAAGCTGCTGGCGGCAATGCGAAATCAATTTGGCGGACACAGTGTGAGGAAGACCTAGTCATGAGCAACGAGGAAAGTACGAGTATTGTCATATTCGGCGGCACCGGTGACCTCGCGCAGCGCAAGCTCGTACCCGCTCTCTTTGAACTTGCATATCGGAAGCGCATTCCCGACAACCTTAAAATCGTGTGCTTTGCACGCTCGGAATATACTTGCGACTCTTATCGTAACTTCATGTGGAACAGAGTCAGCGAGTTCCGCGATCTGGCGGCGCATAGGGGCGCATGGGAAGAGTTCTCCCGGCGTATCCACTACATCCGTGGAAATCTGGGCGAACCTGACGGACTGGGGATACTCAAGCGGGGGCTGCAGCAACTTGACGACGGTAACCATGGACGGGCAAATTGGCTATTCTACCTGTCTATTGCTCCCTGGCTCTTTGAACCTGCGCTCCGCAATATAAGCGCTCATGGGCTTGCAGACGAGACAAATGGTTGGCGCAGGGTAGTTATTGAAAAGCCGTTTGGCCACGATCTCGCGTCTGCTGTTGAGCTAGATAGACTGGTCAGCGAGGTCTTTGAAGAGAGCCAGGTGTATCGGATAGACCACTATCTCGGCAAGCACATGGTACAGAATCTTCTCGTTTTCCGTTTCGCCAATGCCATCTTCGAGCCGCTGTGGAATAGGAACTATATTGACAATGTGCAGATAACCGTGGCGGAGTCCATTACGGTAGGGGACCGTGGCAGCTACTACGACGAATCAGGGGTTGTGCGCGACATGGTGCAGAACCACTTGCTGCAACTGCTTACCCTCGTGGCAATGGAACCTCCGAATATCGCCGACTCGGAATCGCTTCGAAACAAGAAGGTCGAGGTTCTGCAATCAATCCGCAGGCACATAGGCATCGAAATGGCACAGAATGCCGTGCGTGGGCAATATCGAGGCTATCTGGCTGAAAAAAGAGTGCCTGCCGATTCGATTACGCCCACCTATGCCGCAGTGCGTCTATTCGTGGACAACTGGCGCTGGCGAGATGTGCCCTTCTACTTGCGTACTGGAAAGGCGATGGCAGACAAAGTATCTGAGATTGTCATAGAGTTTCAAAAGCCGCCGCACTCTATGTTTGCCATGGCATCTGCTGAGCCTATTCCGTCCAACCTGCTCCGACTGACACTACAGCCGGATGAAGGAATCCATCTGGGTTTCCAGACAAAGAGTCCGGACACCGGCATCGCTACTATGGAACCCACGAATCTTGAATTTCATTACAAGGCGGCTTTCAGAGATCAGTCGATTCCGGAAGACTACGAGCGATTGCTACAGGACGCCTTGCTGGGCGATGCAAGCCTATTCATCCGAAACGACCACATTGAAGAGGCGTGGAAGATTGTAGATCCACTTATTGATGCGTGGACCGGTGCCGATGTGTCGCCTCTACACATTTATGAAGCCGGCAGCTGGGGCCCAGCCGCGGCAGACGCACTGCTCGCTAGGGACGGGCGTAGCTGGCGTCTTAAAGATTAGAGGCTTCAAGCCTGTTCCTCTCACGCAAGCCGCTTCTCTCAAAATGATAGCTCCGCTTCTGAAGAACCCTTATCGCAGCTCGTCTAAACGTAGGCATCCTCTGCCGCGGACGAGCATCTAAAGTTGTAGATGGCGCTGTTTTGACGTCAGACCGATTCACATAAGCAGGCGTCTCATTATCTCGGTACATAGACTCGTAGTGAGATAAGTCCAATGAAGGAATGGAGAATCATTTGCAAAACAGATTTACAACTACAAAGTTGGTTACCTTGTCGGCTATCCTGCTACTTCTAGTTGCAGGACTACTGGCGGCATGCGGGAGCAGGGCGGAGGAACCCGCTGTCGTGCGTGAACAGAGCCAGCCGCCAAAGTCCACAGTGATTAAGTCTTCCGGAGTTTCTCCTACGAGAGAACCGTTATCGCCTACGCCCGCTCCGGACATATCGAAGCTATCTACGCCAACAGGCGTTCCGACGCCTGTGGAAGTGGCGACCGCTGTGCCGACAGAGGTTGCGGCGGAAACCAATTCCGTTGCAGTTGAAACGCCTATCGCCGCCTCTCAGTCGATAGCAAATAGCAGCGACGAGGAAGACGGCGTAGAGCCGGATCCAGACTATGAGAGGGCATTGAGCGCCGCGCGACTGAACACTAGCGGATGGGATACCGACTTTCGACTGCATACCGTGCCGTACAGTCAGATAAAGTTCGTAATTCCCCGCGACAACATCCCATCGATCGACGAGCCGAAATTCGTCGCGCCGTCGGAGGCGTCGGCTTGGCTCAAGGACGTCGAGCCGGTGGTTGCCCTGGAAATCAATGGCGATGCCCGAGCCTATCCACTCCAGATTCTCACTTGGCACGAGATAGTTAACGACGATATTAGCGATGTGCCGGTCGCAGTTACGTTCTGCCCGCTGTGCAATTCGGCGATCGCTTTCGATAGGCGCTTGGATGGCGAGTTGCTCGAATTTGGTGTATCCGGAAACCTTCGCAACTCCGATTTGATTATGTATGATCGCCAGACTCATTCCTGGTGGCAGCAGTTTACCGGTGAAGGGATTGTGGGGAAGTATGCAGGAAGGACATTGGAGCATCTGCCTGCGTCAATCGTGTCGTTCGCGGACTTTGCAGAGGCGCATCCTCAAGGTAAGGTGTTGTCGCGAGACACCGGATATGCCCGGCAGTACGGACGAAATCCCTATGCCGGTTATGACACTGCCGATGGCAACCCGTTCCTGTTCCGGGGCGATCTCGATGGCAGACTGCTTCCTGTCGAGCGCGTCATCGCTGTTACCTTGGGTGAGGCGGATGTGGCATTCCCCCTCACGATTCTGCAGGACGAGGGGGCGATAAACTATGACCTAGGGGAACGCAGTATCGTTGTGTTCCATAAGTTCGGCACGACATCGGCGCTAGACGCAAGCTCAATTGCCGAGTCTCGTGATGTTGGTGCGGCAGGTGTGTTCGACCCTCATCTTGACGATCAGAAGCTGACCTTCGATGTCATTGACGAGAAAATTGTCGATGAGCAGACGGGGAGCACCTGGGACATTCTAGGCAACGCATTTGAAGGTCCCCTCGCCGGCAAGAGCCTTACTCCCGTTGTGCATGGCAGTCACTTCTGGTTTGCGTGGGCGGTGTTCAAGCCCGACACTATCGTGTATCAGGGCAAGGATGGGGCGTAACTAATCTGAGGCGCCGCCGGCGAGCGGCGAAGCAGGAAAAGGAAGCCCGCGCCGCCAACCTTGATTGCACATTATTCAGCGCTCGATAATGACGTAGGAGCAGGATATGTTGCTAGTTGGCGGTGATGTCGTCGAAAAGGTCGCTCCAACTCTCGAAGTCTCCTTTGCCAATGCCATAGCGATGGGTGATTATTCCATTTCCGCTGAGTGCCACCTTGGATGGGTGAGTGTAGATTCGCAATTTCTTCAACAAGCCTTCATCCGCGTAAGCAGTGATCCAGGGTAGTCCCTCGCGTTCTCTATCCGCTTCCAATATGTCGATGCTCTCGGATGGGTCAGTGCCAACTATGTAGAAGGCTACCCGGTCATTGTAGCTGTCGCCAATATCTTCTTTGATACGCCGCAACTCGACGCGACAGGATCCTCACCAGGTGGCGTGAAAATAGATGAAAGTCGGCTTGCCTTCTTCAACGAGCATTGCCGACGTAACTCTTGTGCCGTCAAGCAAGCTCAATCCGAATTCCGGAATGTGCATGCCTTTCCTGTAGCCTACCTCCACAACCTCGTCCTGCGGCTCATCTTTGGCTTGTTCATCCACCGCTGGCTGTACGGAGTCTGCTTGTGAGGACTTGGGTAATGGAGCGGGTAGTAGCGGCGGTTCCGTTTCGGCAACCTTTTCAGCCTGAGCTAACGATGTGGTGTTATTGGTTTGCGCGGCCGGACTCGCTCCGCAGCCAATTTGTACCGTTACTGCAACAGCGAGTGCAAGTAGCAGAGATAATATGATTGTTGTTTTCATCTTTGCATTCCACGCACTATTAATCGCATTCTTATCATAGATTTTACCGTTGCTTCGGAATTTGGGTAAAGAAATGGTCTTGCAGCACACTTAATTCAGAGGCTCCGGGCGCGCATCGAGAGTCACCTTGATCTCCGCAACCTCTCCTCCTTCTCGCACAACTCTCATTGCCACTGTGTCACCTGGCCTCGTATTTTCCAGCAGATAAACGATCAGGTCGGTCATTCCAAGTACAGGCTGGTCGTTGATTGCCGTTATTACGTCGCCGCCATACCTGATGTTGCCTTGCGATGTCCGCTTGGTTTTAGTGCTTCCTATCAAGCCGCCAATATGAGCCGGTCCATCCTCTGCGAGCGCAATCACTTGAGCACCACGTGTGCCTTCCGGGGCTCCCATCAAGTCCACAGCCTCGGGCGTAACCGTGGTGCCTCGAACCCCTAGCCACGAGTATGTGAAAGAGCCTTCACTGATGAGGACGGGCACAACTTGCTTTGCGATGTTGACGGGTATGGCGAACCCGATGCCGGTATTCGCACCGGACCGCGTAATAATCTGAGCGTCAACACCAATGACCTGACCCTTCCGATCGAGCAGGGGGCCGCCGGAGTTGCCCGGATTCATTGGAGCGTCAGTCTGTATCACCTTTGGCAACGAAAAATCTGAGTTTCCCGCGCGAATCGTCCTGCCGATCGCGCTTACAATCCCGGTCGTGGTTGTGAACTCCTGGCCGAACGGATTGCCAATGGTGATTGCGAGTTGCCCCACTCTTACTTCGTTGCTGTCTCCAAGAGTTACCGGCTTAAGTTGCTCGGCGTCCCTTTCAACTTTAATGACTGCCAAGTCTGAATCCTGATCCAACCCCACTACTTCGGCATCATAAGCGTTGCCGTCCGAGAATTGGACACTTATTCGTTCTGCATCGACAACCACGTGTCGGTTTGTGACTATGTGCCCCTGCGTATCCCACACGAAACCCGAGCCTTGCCCATTTCTGTAAAAGAATTCCTGCTGAGAATCGCCGCTTTGTGGTGTTCTCTGCCCGAATGGAAATGGGTAAGTGAAGCCTGGAATCGATCCCGAAACTTCCACCCGGTTTAGCACAAAGATGCTTACAACTGAAGGCAGAACATTCTCGTGGACCCCACCTATGACCCTTTCGTATGCTGCCACTACTTCATCCGCATCAATTTCGGAAGAAAAGGAAGGTTCAGTATTCGGAGAGGGACCAGTGTTGTCGAGATTCTTATTGGAATAGTCGAGGTCGGGTGGCACCTGCCATGAAGCATTGGCCGCCGTCACACTCTCCGTTTCGGCGGCACCAACAGTTGCGGACAGAGCATCATTCTGGCTTGCTGGAACAGCCGGCGCCCCAGTGCAGGATATGAGTGTTCCCGCGATTCCTGCAATCAAAGTTAGAAGCATCAGCTGTCTGAATTGAAGTGTCATACAAAACCTGCGCAATCCAAGCACCGCTTCCATGCTTCACGGTTATTAGTCTAAGCCTAAGTTCGGCCGAAGTGTCTGTGGCTATGCCATGAATATAACGCGCTGAGGCTTCGTTGGATAGCGCATAGCCCTGTGAAAGCCACTGATGATGTGTTGATGGAGACTCATCAATAGTTCGGAGTGCGGCCGAATCACCCTCGCGGAGAAGCCACCCATATCATTTCCGTGCTGTCCTCACGGAATTCACCGCGCTCGAAGTCGCCGTACATCGCATGCACGTCATATCCGCACAGACCAAGCAGATGGTGCATTTCCCATCGAAAGATGTATCGTAGCGCAAAGTCGCGATACATCTTGCTCGACACGCGCCCCGAATCGTCGAGCTGCTCGATAGTAGTGCGAACGTCCATGACCTGGCTGAATGCGTCGTAGTTGGCCTGGTTCCAAATGATCAGGCGATTGCCTGTTTCCATGTCAGTTACGTCACGAAAGTGGTAGGGAACATCCCCTTCCTGCACCATCATGTTGAGGTCAGGCACGAAAATGTCGAATATGAGCTTGCCGCCCGGCTCAAGATGGCGCTTGATGTTCATCAGCGTGCGAATCTGGTCATCAACCGATAGGAGTGACAGTAGTCCTCTGAAGGGGATTATTACCAAGTCGAACTTGCTCGATATGTTGAAATCGCGCATATCCGCGCACAAGAGATTCAGGTTTTGAGTGCCTGCTTTTTGAGATTTCTCTCGTGCTCTTGTGAGCATCGTGGACGATGAATCAATGCCAACTACGTCTATGCCTGCCTGTGCTATTGGAATAGAAACGCGCCCGGTTCCGCAGCCCAGTTCCAGCACCGTGCCGCCGGCATGAGTCGCTTCTTCGACGTAGAAGGGAATGTCGTCAACAACGTAGGAGAATACGGAGTCGTAGATCTCTGCCCATGCGTCGTAGGGTGAGATGTCCATTAGGGCAGTTAACCTGCCAGCTGTTGAAGGGCCAAGCGAACTTGATCCTCAGTGGTGAGGTCGCTGCCGTTCTCGGACAGGCCGGACAGTGCTTCCCGCGCTTCGAGAGGCGTGTAACCCAGGGCCGTCAGCGCGTCCACGGCGTTGGAATCTAAAGTTGGAGCAGTGGAGTCGCTCCAGTCTAACTCTAGCTTGCCCTTCAGTTCGAGCAAAATTCGACTGGCCGTCTTGCGACCTACCCCCGGCACAGCGGTGAAGCTCTTCACATCACCGGATTCTACCGCGGCGGCAAGGGCGTCCGGCCTGAAGATCGAGAGAATGCTTAGAGCTACGCGAGGCCCGATTCCGCTTATGCCGATCAGGGTCTCGAATGTCTGGCGTGCCTCCGGGGTGTCAAAGCCGTAAAGGCTTAGGTTATCCTCTCTGACTTGCAGAGATGTGAATAGCCGCACAGGACTGCCAACCTGTCCAATCGCTTCGATACAGGGGGACGGAGCGCTTATTCGCAGAGTTATCCCGCCGATGGTGACATCCATCCAATCGGCCCCTGTGCCTTCCAGCATCCCATTAACGGACGAAATCAGTGATGGCATAATCTAATTCCGTTCATCTGATATGAGCGACTCCGCACGCCTGGAGTTGATATGGCATATAGCCACTGCGAGGGCATCGGACGCGTCGAGCGGCATCGGGTTGGTAGCCGGGCTGAGTGAGAGGATTACCATCTCTTGCACCTGTTCCTTGGAGCTGTCGCCGAATCCCGTCACTGCCAACTTCACTTCGCGAGGCGCATAGGACTTGACGATTATACCTGATGCCGCCGCGGCGATCATCGCCACAGCCTGTGCCTGCCCGACCGCCATGGCTGAACGTACATTGCGCGCTACAAACGGTTCCTCTATTGCGATTTCATCGGGTTCATACTTCCCGATGTAGCCCAGCAGTTTCGTGTATAGCGTGTGAAGCCGCTCCGCAAGCTGTGTACGCCTAGCCACCTTTAACACGTCCGCATCCACAAGTGTGAGAATGCCATCGTCTGATCCTACGACACCTACACCCATGTTGTATGTTCCGGGATCAACCCCTAGCGTTCGCACGGAACTATTCGTCGCGGTACTGTTCGAGGACTTCGTCAGGGAAATCGGCGTTGGAATAGACTTTTTGCACGTCGTCCAACTCTTCGAGCTGGTCAAGCAGACGCAAAGTCTGTGTTGCTGCCCGTGTATCCAGCGTTATTGTGCTGTTCGGGATCATCGACAGCTCCGAAGAGACGATGGACGCATCCGTGTCGGTAAGAGTCTGACGTATCGCTTCAAGCCTCTCTACTGGGGAGAAAATCTGCAACGTAGAATCGAATGTCTCGAAATCATCGGCGCCCGCATCAATCGCAACTAGGGCGAACTCCTCCGCATCGTCAGGCTCCGCGTCCACTACGACGATACCCTTAGGCTCGAACTGCCACGCCACTGCACCGGATTGCGCCAAATTCCCGCCAGCCTTGGTGAGGGTGGAGCGAATTGCCGAGACGGTTCGGTTGCGATTGTCGGTCAGAGTTTGCAGCATTATCGCCACGCCGCCAGGACCATAGCCTTCGTAGGTGGACTCCACCATCTGGTCCTGCTCGCTGCCCTCGCCCGTTCCCCTCTTCACGGCACGATCGATGTTGTCGTTGGGCATGTTGGCGTCCTTCGCCTTCTGTATGGCCATCCGGAGCCGGATGTTCATGCTAGGGTCGCCACCTCCTTGACGTGCCGCGACGATAATTTCGCGAGTCAATTTCGTGAAGAGTTTGCCTCTGCGAGCGTCCGTCACCGCCTTTGCATGCTTTATCGTGGACCATTTAGAGTGACCTGACATAAGCCGACTCCTGTGAAGAGAATCTGTATAGGGATACTTTATTTTAGCACGGGCTATCTGGTCGGTCAAAAAGCGAATGTAACGGAAGATTCACGTCTAAGCCGCAGCTTAGAGACCAACCTTCGAATGAAATTCCGGCTTGCCCCTTATTCCGAGATTTATCCTGTAGAGACAGCCTGCGCCGGGACCTTCGCCAGTTTTATCCTCTCCCCCCGCTGTCGTTACATACATATCGGTATAGTCCTCGCCCCCGAAAATGACGCTAGACACCTTTCGGGCAGGGAACCAAATGCGGCTAACCTTCTGTCCCTCCGGAGAGTACCTCACAAGAGATGAGCCGTCCCATCGCGCCGACCATACATATCCTTCCGCATCAACAGTCATTCCGTCAGGAATGCCGTCGTTTTCCTCAGTATTGACGAACACGCGTTGGTTAGACAACTCCCCGGTATCGACGTCGTAGTCGAATACATAAATGTTGTGCGTTGGCGAGTCCGTGAAGTACATTTGCTTGGCGTCAGGGGTAAAGCCCATGCCATTGGAAATCCCGATGCCGTCCAAAACTTGCGTTATTGTGCCGTCAGTATCAAGGCGATACAGGCTACCCAGGTGGTCCGGAGCGGGCATCGTGCCGCAGAATACTCGCCCTGCCGGATCGGCGATGACATCATTGAATCGTGTCTCACGCTCCTCGACAATCTCTCGGATAAGATAGTCAGGCTCCCCGTCCCGTAGCAAGGCTACGGCGCCGCGATCCATGAACAGGAGCAAAGACCCGTCTGACTGTACAGTGAAGCCGCCAACTTCTCCATGTTCAAAGATCGGACGGTGTTGGCCAGTGGTGGGGTCGTAGCAAAAGATTCTGCCGCGAGGGATGTCTGCCCAATATACTTTATGCTCAATCGGATGCCATATAGGGCCTTCTCCTACGGCACAGTTGTAGTCAGCAATAATTTCAAAGTCCACGATGTTAACCCTCACAAGTATTTCAGATGTCCTCGCGGACAATTTCAAAATTAAGTCTTTACAAGCACTTGTCGTTTGGGATATATTCTCTTCATCTACAGAAAGGTGCTGCTAAGGGCTTCGTTGGATGCCCATCAGATGGACACCAGTTGAACATAATCGATCGAGTTCCAAGACGACATCGTCCATTTAAGCGGAACGGTGTGTGGATTCGACGAAAGTCTGAGCAGTCCTTACCAATGATGTCATTATCAATAAAAGGTAATGTTATAACAAGGGAGGTAGGGCGTACATGGCAACCCTTAGAAAGAATGATATTTCGAGGGACGTGGCGAGAAAACTTGGAGGCACTCATTCCCAAGGAGAAGCGGCTCTAAATGCTGTTCTCAAGAGCATTCAAGAGGCTCTTGCGGCGGGCGATAGGGTAGTTCTTACGGGCTTCGGCTCATTTGAGCTTAGAAACGTAAAGGCGCGCAAGGTGCGGCCAATTCGTGGCAGCCAAGCAGGAGACCTGATTGAAGTGCCTGCACACAAGAGAGTGGGGTTCTCGGCAGGAGCAGAACTTAGCAAGGCCGCGCAAAGCTGATAAAACACCGAGAAATGGCTTTTTATGGGTGGACTGGTAGATCCGGTCCACCCTCTTTATTTGTGCGGAACGTCTATATTGGAAGGCTTGCTTGAACGAACGTTTGGAAACTTTTATCGAAAAGGGCGGAATTCACCTTGATTGGGAAAGTGCGGATGTTCTACTATCTCATTATCAGTTAATCTTGAGATATAGGAGGCATCAATGCACTTTCGACAGACGAACCCTAAAAGAAGGATTTTCCTGCAACAATGTCCTCGTTGCAGTGGCGATCTCAGCACAGACAGCGACCAATATGGCAGCTATGTGCATTGTCTCCAGTGTGGATTTGTAGCCGACATCAAGCAGCCGGGCGCAACTGGAATTCTGAGGACGCCCATCGTAAAAGACAAGGTAGCGTAGAGAACCCTGAAGGAGTGAATATGGGCGGGCACATGCCCGCCCATATTCCGGAATAAAAGGATGCTTTATCAAATTCCGTTGCTTGTCATCCCGCGAGGCGTAGCCATTCAGTCAGCAGTTTGCTGAGACTTGAAGACATTACTTGCAGCTGCAACCCCTGCCCCGTTCGCTACTTCGTATCCCGCTTTCGGCAAAACGCTTTCCAGGGCTGACAGCAAAGCCAGTACGTATTCTGCCTTACTGGATTCACCCATTAGCCCAACGCGCCACACCTTACCCGCGAGTTCACCCAGTCCTCCGCCGATTTCGATGCCAAAATTACGCAACAGACCCTGGCGCACCGACAAGTCATCGACGCCATCCGGTATTTGCACAACGGTTATCTGTGCAAGGCGATGCTCTTCAGGGACTACGCACTCAAGGCCGAACGCCTCCAGACCGGCGCCTAGGGCTTTGGCGTTAAGCGTGTGACGCTCAAATCGTTGGGTAAGACCCTCCGAAAGCGCCAGTCGCAGCCCCTCTCTCAAAGCGAGGATCATACTTACCGGCGCTGTGTGGTGATACACGCGGTTGCCTTCCCAACCCCAGTAATTCCCGAGCAGGGACAGATCAAGATACCAGGACACCGGCGGCTGTTCGCGGTTACGCATCACATCGACCGCGCGATCGCTTACCGCAACGGGCGACAGCCCGGGTGGACATCCAAGGCATTTCTGCGTCGCTGAGTAGGCGTAATCGGCGTCCCACTCGTCGAATGACACCTCGTTGCCGCCAAGCGAGGTAACGCTGTCCACCATAAGCAGAGCGTCGTTCTCTTTTGCCAGCCGCGCTAGGTTAGCCATCGGCTGACGCACGCCGGTGGATGTCTCCGCATGTATTGCGGTTACCATCTTGACATTCGTATGCTTCTTTAACTCTTCCTCGAGCACTTCCTCCGGGAATGGACGTCCCCATCCGGCACGCAGTGGCACTACGTTCGCGCCGACGCGACTCGCCATTTCAACCATGCGTTCGCAAAAAAAGCCGTAAATGCACATTACGACAGTGTCGCCCGGTTCCAGAAGGCTGCTCAATCCGGCTTCCATACCGGCGGAGCCGGTGCCCGATATTGCAAGAGTATTGGCCCCTTCAGCCTGATACACCTGTTTAAGCAGCTCTCTGACTTCGTCCATAATATGCATGAAGTCCGGATCCAAATAACCGATCATTGGCTGCATCATAGCTTGCAGGACTCTTGGGCTTACATTGCTTGGGCCTGGGCCTAGCAGAATACGCGGCGGTATAGCTGGCACTACGGATTCCGGCAACACGGTCTGTGACATGTTTTTCACCTTATACCCTATACCCTGTCCAAAGGGTTAATCTTTGAGATGCCTATCATATCTGTCCTCGAAGCGAACAATATCATCTTCCTCCAGATAACTGCCCGTCTGCACTTCGACCACTTCCAGCGGCAGTGTTCCCGGGTTCTCAAGGCGATGATCTACTCCTACGGGCACATAGGTTGACTGATTCTCGGTTAGCAGAAATTGCTCTTCGCCCCGCGTAACTTTGGCTGTGCCCTTGACCACTACCCAATGCTCGGCACGGTGGTGGTGCATTTGTAAAGAAAGGGCTTCCCCCGGGGTGATCGTCAGGCGCTTCACCTGGAAACGGTCCCCGGCATCAATAGTCTCAAACGATCCCCAAGGCCGGTTAATCTTCAGGTGATTTTCCTGCTCAGGTCGCGCTTCGCTCTTGAGCTGCTCGACCAGTTCTTTGACCTCCTGAACGCGGTTCTTATGTGCGGCGAGTACAGCATCGGGCGTTTCTATGATTATCACATCGTCCAAGCCAACGGCTGCAAGCAGGCGCCGCTGACTAATGAGCAGAGAATTGGACATCGACCGCGCATACACATCACCGTGGATGACATTATCTGCCTTGTCTCTGCCCTTTTCTTCCCACATAGACGACCACGAACCAAGGTCTGTCCATCCAATATCCATTGGGATTACGACGCACTCTGCCGTATCTGCCTGTGAATTGTCATTGCCCATAAACTCCATGACTGCATAGTCGATAGATTCGCTGGGGCATTGGGAGAATCGAGCTGCGTTAGGCCGGTAAAAGTCGCCGTCGCGTCTGAGGCCAGAACATGCCGCCACACAGGCATCTGCTATGTCAGGTCGTTGACGGCGCAATTCGCACATCCAAACCGATGCGCGCATCATGAACATACCGCTATTCCACAGATATGCCTCCGATTCCAGCATACGCTCGGCAATAACTTGATTGGGCTTCTCAACAAACCGCTCTACCTCAAATGCTCCAGCCCCGTTAGACGATATATGCGGCTCACCTTTCTTGATGTAGCCGTAGCCGGTCTTTGGCGAGTCTGGGAGAATGCCAAAGGTAACAACGTCGTTCTTGGCGGCAAGTTCTGCGCCCTGCTTGACCAGCCTGCGGAACCGCTCTACGTTGCGAACCACATGGTCGGCTGGCAGTACGAGCATGACAGGATCGCCACTTGAAAAGCCGGCGTCTTCGTCCAGGAGCATCAGAGCCGCAAGTGTCAATGCCGGGGCTGTGTTGCGCCCTACCGGTTCAAGTGCGATCGCCAGCGCCTCTTTTCCGAGTTGTCGTAAATGTTCGGCAACGAGAAAGCGGTGTTCCTCATTGCACAGCACCAGCGGTGGCGCCGCTTCATCTATGCCATCCAGTCTTCGGACTGTATCCTGAAAAAGTGAATGCTCGCCCATGAGTCGCAGAAATTGCTTTGGGTGGGCTTCCCGCGATAGTGGCCATAGGCGAGTGCCGGAACCTCCGGCTAGTACAACAGGATGCAGGGTCATATCCGGCCTCCTGAAATGTCCAGTCTATTTTGGGGATGCTCGATAGGTGTTTGCTATTATATGAGCCACTAAAACGACAGGTCAACGCGGACGATGGTTTCTGCCTGTAAAGACAGGGAAATATTGCGCCGCAAACTGCAGAAATGCACTTGACATATCGCTCTTGCTGCCTTACCTTACACGCAATATCATTTAGAATCATTCTAATTATTGAATTTTCAGAGGACACCGTTGCTAATCCGAGCATCTGAAGAGACCACAGGTCTGTTCTCACAAGAGGGAGAACTCAGTTCTCGCCTGGAAGAAATGAAGGCGGCGCTCCGGGAGAGGGGAGTTGCGGTAACACGCAAGCGCGCAAAGCTGCTTGAGGTGCTGCTTGCCAGCGATCGCCACCCATCGGTCAGCGAAATTCATGAAGGTGTCAGAGCTGCATACCCCGGCACGAGTCTCGCAACCATATACAACACCATTGAAATCCTAAAAGAGACCGGCCAGGTGTTGGAGATAGAGTTTAGCGCATCTGCCAATCGCTACGATGGTAGAATCCCTGTGTCGCATCCACATCTCGTGTGTCTGCAATGCGAGAAAGTGGAGGATATGGAGAATACGACGACACACGACCCCTTCGAACGTGTCTCGCAGGCGACTGGATATGACATAGTTCGGCTACGCACCGATTATTATGGCACTTGTCCCGAATGCCTTGAAGATGAGGCTTCGAGGGAAAGGGGGTGCCTATAGTTCTGAGGAAACTAGGCAGTCCGCAAACGGTACCAATTTCAGGATTACATGTTGCGAAAGGAGTAAGCACATGTCCAATAGAGATGATGTTGCCCTGCTAGCCCACTTAATGAGGCGGGCCGGTTTTGGCGCGACTCGCGACGAACTCGAGGCGATGGCAGAGCAGGGTTATGAGACTACGGTCGAACAATTGCTCGACTATGAGAGCAAGCCTGCTGTTGACGAGTACACGCTTTACAGGTATCACCCCATTACCGAAGTCCCAGGTGGAGCAGCGGCGCCTGGCCAGGCGAACTGGCTGTATTTCATGGTTAACACCGAGAGGCCCCTGAACGAGAAGATGGCGCTATTCTGGCACCATGTATTCGCCACTGGCAACTCTAAGGTTGACAACTGCAACCATCTGCTTCAGCAGATTCAGATGTTCCGCGATGTCGGAATGGAGAATTATCGGGACCTGCTTGTCAAACTGGCCAGCAACCCAGCCATGATTTACTGGCTGGACAACAACGAGAACCATAAGGTTGCCCCCAACGAGAATTGGGGACGAGAACTTTTGGAACTCTTCTCACTCGGCGTCGGCAACTACACTGAGGAGGACGTTTACGAGTGTTCGAGAGCGTTCACTGGCTGGACAATCTCTGCAAAGATGCCCAGATACCCTTACGGCAGGCACCCTTGGCACTTTGAATATCGTGCAGAAGACCACGACGAGACCGACAAATCCTTCCTGGGCTACACCGGCAATTTCAATGGTGAAGACATCATAGACATCATCCTGAAGCAGCCCGCATGCCCACGGTTCATCACTCGCCACCTGTACAATTTCTTCGTGGAAGACGAGCCGCAGGTTCCCGCATGGAACATCGAGCCGCCACGCAACCCTGAGGCGATTGAACTTCTCTCCGCCACCCTCGTAGAGAATGACTACGACATAAAGCCAGTACTGCGAGTGCTCTTCAATTCGGACTTCTTCAAAGATGCGATGTACAAGAAGGTTAAGAATCCCGCTGAGGTCGTCGTCGGCACATTGCGGCTCACGGGCGACATGCTCGGTCCTGACCCGCGCCTTGAGGCGGTTGCCAGGGAACCGGGCTATATGGGCCAGGACATTCTTGACCCGCCCAGTGTCGAAGGCTGGCACACGGGGCACGAGTGGATCAACAGCGGTTCGCTAGTCAAGCGCGTGAACTTCGTCGCCGACAGAATAAGCGACACCGATCTGCCCGGCGTGAAGCGAATAGTTGAGCGCATAGCATCTGCCAATGGTCCCACGATGACTCCGGAAGAGTTCGTAGAGAACTGCCTGGACCAGATGGGTCCACTGCCTGTATCCGAGCAGACCCGCAGCGAACTTCTCAGCCAGGCGCAAAGCGAGGGTGAGGTCAACTGGCAGGACGAGTACGACGACTCCGCGCGGCGCACGGGCGAAATGCTCGCTCTCATCGGCGCGACCCGAGAGTATCAGTTCGGCTAAAGTCTAGGCTTGGCATAGAATTACTTTCACAGGAGGAAGAAATGGCAAACACGAACAAACCGCCGGTCCTGGTCGTTCTGCAGCTCACGGGCGGCAACGATTACTTCAACACGGTGATTCCGTACACGGACGGCAACTACTACGACAGCAGGCGCTCGCTCGGCATTTCCGAGAACCGTGTGCTCAAGCTCGATGACGAGCTTGGATTGCATCCAGCGATGGCGCCAATGAAGGACATATTCGACAAGGGCGACATGGCTGTAATTCACGGCATCGGCTATGAGAACTCGCCGCGGTCGCACTTCCGCTCGATGGACATCTGGCACACCTGTGAGCCGGACAAGGTTGGCACTGAGGGCTGGCTTGGGCGCGCATTGAAGCAGATCGACCCACACTCCGAGAACCCCGTTACCGGAGTTAATGTTGGACAGGCGCTGCCTCGCGCGCTAGTCGCTCCGGGCGTTTCCGTCGCATCGGTCGCTGATGTCTCCACATACGGTCTGCTTACGAATATCGAGCAGACAGAGCAGCGACAGCAGGTCCTGGAGCGCTTCGCAAACATGTATGGACCTGCGGTGGGTACTGGGCAAGTAATGGAGTACCTGGGACAGACCGGCCTGGACGCGCTCAAGGGCGCGGACATTCTGAAGGTAGCGCCTCAACAGTATGAATCCAGCGTTGAGTATGGCTCAAGCCCGATAGCACAGAAACTTCGGGACATCGCCATGATTCATACGGCGGATGTGGGAACGCGCGTGTTCTATACTGACCATGGCAGCTTTGACACGCACGCCGCGCAGGCCACCACACACGCTCAGCTTTGGACGGATGTGTCCGAGGCGGTCGCGGACTTCTGGGACGACTTGCGTGAACACGACGCCGACGACAATGTGATAATGTTCCTGTTCTCCGAGTTCGGTCGCAGAGTTCGTGACAACGGCTCCGGCACGGACCACGGGGCAGCGGGTGTAGCCTTTGCCATCGGCCCCAATGTCGGCGGCGGATTCTACAGCGAATACCCTGAGACCCGTGCAGAGGCACTGCAGCAGGGTGACCTGGTTCCTAACCAGGACTTCCGCGGCGTGTACTCGACAATTCTCGAAGACTGGATGAAGCTGGATGCTCCGAGTGTCGTAAACGGGCAGTTCGAGCAGCCTGCATTCATTCACAGTAACGGGCACACTAATGGCAACGGTCACTAGGTCGGGGCCCGAAGACTGATAATCTGCCTTATTTGCCCGCTGCTCGGTCACAATCCGGGTAGCGGGGAAGGGCAGCGCAAGTCAGAGCAAATCGGAAGGTGAAAAATGCTAACGACAACCGTATCAGGCCGCACCTGGAATTTCAGCCATGCAATCGGTCGCAACGCGGCGGCGGGCAACGGGTTCACGCAGCCGACTGACGTGGCAGTGGCGCCGGGTGGCGTGCTATATGTACTCAACAGAGGCCAGGAAGGCGCAGGCGGCGTACAAGCCCCAAACAAGCGCATAGGTAAGGTTACGATTACCGAAGAGTTCATTGGCGACTTCGCGCGTGAAGAGCTTGTCTGGCCTATGGGAATTGCCGTTGACAGCAGCGGCAATATCTACTGCTCGGACGAGTTTGACAAGCAGGTCAAGGTTTATGACGCAGACGGTCAACGAGCAGGCGAGTGGAACGGTGAGGGAAGGCTTGGCAGCCCTTCCGGAATCGCCTGCGACGCAGATGACAACGTCTATGTAACGGACGCAGAGACGAATGAGATTCAGAAGTACACCAGCGACGGCAAGTTCCTGGCGTCGTTTGGCGGAGCGGGCAGCGGTCCCGGTCAGCTGAACCGACCCTGGGGCGTGACCGTGGGAGCGGATGGAAGCGTGTATGTAGCCGACTGGGGCAACAACCGCGCGCAGAAGTTCTCCGCCGACGGCAAGCATCTGGCGACCTACGGCGAAGAGACGAGCGGACCAGCCGGCGCACTGAACCACCCGTCTGACATTGCGGTGGACAGCGAAGGCGACGTCTATGTCTCGGACTGGGGCAACAAGCTCGTCAAAATCTACGAGAACGATGGACCGGTGCTCACTCAGCTCGAGGGCGATGCTATCGAGTTCTCGTCGTGGGCGAAGGAAGTCGTGGAGTCCAACCCGGACGTGGTGAAGGCGTACCGCAGGGTGAAGGACACGCGACCGCTCGGACTGTTCGAGCGACCGGTGGGCATAGCGGTGGATGAGGACGATCGAATTATCGTCACCGACAGCACTCGCGGCCGCTTGCAGGTTTACGCCAAGGAGAAGGACTACATGGACCCGCAGTTCAACCTGTAGCCCTGTACACCAGAAATGGTATTCAGAGGGGCGTGTTGCATTGCGATGCGCCCCTTTTGCTTGTCTGCGGCGGCGTTCATGTGAGTGCGACCGGATCGATGTCCACGACCCATCCCTTGGGCACATCTACCTTGTCGAGCAGGGCGCGGGGGCTGGCTCCGCGCAGGATGATGTGCCAGCGGAATCGTCCGCGCAGCCGGGTGGGGAATGCGGGCATGGGGCCGAGAATCTCAGCGTCGGTGATGTCCCATTCAGCCTGTTGCTGGCGGAGCTTCGATGCGAGCTTGATCGCTTCTGCCTCGCATCTTGCCAGATTGATGTGCGAAAACACCAGGCGTATGAGCCGACCGTACGGAGGGTTGCCTTGCAGTCTGCGGTATGCCATTTCGCGCAGGTAGAACGCCTGATAGTCCTGAGTGGCTGCCGCCTGCACCGCGTAGTTTTCGGGCTGGAACGTCTGGATGATGACCTTGCCTTCACTGCTGCCGCGCCCGGCTCGTCCAGCGACCTGAAGGAGGAGCTGGAATGCGCGCTCGCCCGCTCGATAGTCGGGAATCGATAGGCCTACATCTGCCGAGACAACGCCGACGAGAGAGACGGACGGGAAGTGCAAGCCCTTGGCAATCATCTGAGTGCCCACTAGGACTTGAGCTTCACCTGTGCGGAAGCGTGTCAGGATATCTTCGTGCGCTCTGGGGCTAGTCGCCACGTCGCGATCCCAGCGCAGTACATCCACATGAGGGTAGCCGCGCTGTACGGCTTCGGCAACGGCTTCGGTGCCGAAACCGTAGCGACGCAGGCGGTGTCTGAGGCACTGCGGGCAGGATGTCGGAGGCCTGCGACGCCTACCGCAGTAATGACAGACGAAACTCCCCGTTTCCGCGTGGAATGTGACGCTGACGTCGCAGCTGTTGCAGCGAAGGCTGTACCCACAGCTGAAGCAGCGCAAGTGGGTGGATGTGCCGCGCCGGTTGAGGAAGAGCATGGCTTGCTGCCCGGAGCCGATGCACTTTTCCAGCTCTTCGAGCAGAGTGCGGCTGAACATGTCTCCGCCAATGGCGACCATCTCCTCCCGCATGTCAACGATTCTGACCGTGGGGAGTTCTCTTTGCCGCTGCTCATTCTCATCGCCGGAGTATCGCTGAGTGAGCCTGTGGAGGCGATGGTTGCCGCGCATGCCGGCGTAGTATGTGCCGACATCGGGTGATGCGCTGCCCAGAACTACTAGAGCTTCTGTCAGCTGAGAGAGGCGCAGGCTGACTTGCTGCGCGTGGTAACGCGGCGCGGTGTCGTGCTGCTTGTATGTCCACTCGTGTTCCTCGTCTATGACGATGAGTCCGAGGTCGGGCAGGGGCGCGAAAACGGCACTGCGCGAGCCGATGATCACGCTGCACTGCGCCCGCTTTATCTTCCACCACTGGTCGAAGCGCTCGCCGTCCGACAGGCCGCTGTGCAGGACGGCGACCTTGCCGGGGAAGCGGGATGCGAAGCGCTCAATCGTCTGGAAGGTGAGCGCGATCTCAGGGACGAGGATTATCGCCTGCTTGCCCATCCGGATGCAGCAGTCCACGGCATCGAGATAGACTTCAGTCTTGCCGCTGCCGGTTACGCCTTCGATGAGGAAGGTTCTTCCCTGCTCGGCGGGCTGGGCGAATGCGCCGTGGATCGCGGTGGCGGCTTCCGACTGCTCGACGGTGAGACGGAGAGGCGGCGGCTCCTCGAATGCTCTGCCTTCGAGAGGGTCGCGTTCGATGAGCGCGGTCTTAGTTGCCAGCCAACCTCTATCCATTATCGTCTTGACGATGCTTCCGCCGAACTCTCGCCGGGCTTCGGTGATGTCGAGCGGCTTGTCGGTCTCGCGCATGTGCTCGACAAATGCGGCCTGCTTCGGCGCTCTGGTGGTTGCAAGCCATTCGTCTATGTCTGTGGCGGTATCGGGAGCCAGGGTGATGAGCGTGCGATAGCGATGCTTGATGGCAGGATCGGGGAGGGCATAGTCGCGGTTTAGGACATTTCTGCGGACCAGGCTTGCTACCGATGCTGCCGCGCTGTCACCGACTGCCCTGACTAAGGCGTCCTGTGTCGCGGAGCCGCGCTTTGCTACGTAATCTACGATGCGCTGCTGGAGTGGAGTGAGAGAATCGCGGTCCGTTTCCGTGTTTGCCAGAGTGAGGTGGATGCGGGCGCGGACACGTCCTCCGGGCGGCAGCATGGGCGTGGCTGCCTCGAAAAGGGAGCAGATGTAGTAGTCGCTCATCCATCGGGCTAGTTGCAGGCGAACTTCGTCCAGAAGAGGCTCGTCGAATACTATTGCGGCGATGTTCCTGGTTTCTTCTTCGGGGACCTGGGAGCGCTCGGCAAGGGAGAAGACTATACCTTGCAGGGTTCGGGCGCCGAATGGGACGCGCACCAACTGCCCCGGGGCTACGGGCAGGTCGTCGGGTATGCGGTAGCTGAATGTGCGTCCGGGCTGCGTGGGAACGTCCACCGCGACTTCCGCGAATTTCATATTATTGTTAGGGACGGGAATTATATCGCAGACTACACATCATCAGATTGTGGCGAGCAAAACGAACAAGAAGGAAATATATCGCATCTGTGTTTCGTCCCAAATGGATGATGCCTTTCAAGGAAGTATAGGGTTGAATGTTCAATTTACAAAGAGAGCAACCGAAACACCGATGATGCCGCCGATGATGGTTATCAGCAACAATACTAGCAAGCCAACAAGCCAACGCTGGTTACTGTCTATCTTGGCATCCAGCCGCGCGAATCCGGCACGCATTTCAGCCAACATTTCACGCCGCCACTCGCGCTCATTCCTCATATCTGTCTCAAGCGTCGCGACGCGTTCATCTGTACCAGTCGTAGCCATTTCCGCTCCCTATAAAGGGTATTGTCTATACGCTCCAAATGTAACAGACCTTGACAGCACCTTTCAAGGCTTAAACAGTTCTGATAGCGTTTTATTTCAGGCGGATGAAAATCAATTCCATCCCAATCTTCCGCTTGAATACAGCAAGCGGGGCAGATTGGCTATAATCTGCCCCGCAGGAGTGCTTTAGATTGCGCCGATCGGGATGCCTAGCGGCGTTCCTTGATTCTGGCGGCACGACCGGAACGGCCTCGCAGGTAGTACAGGCGGGAGCGGCGAACCTTGCCGCGCCGGGTTACCTGGACGGATTCGACGTTGGGGGAGTGCATCAAGAAGGTGCGCTCGACACCGATTTCGTAGCTGACGCGGCGCACTGTGAAAGACGCGCCGGGTCCTCCGCCACGCTTGCGGATGACTACGCCCTGGAACGCCTGCAAGCGGGTGCGCTCGCCCTCGGTTACCTTTATCTCTACGCGGACGGTGTCGCCGGGTTGAAACTCTTCAATGTTGGGGTTAGGCTCCAACTGCACCAACTGGTGTGCTTCCATGAGTTTTGTCCTATTAGAAGTGTATATGTTCAAGTCGTCCTGTTATTGTATCGCCAAGTTCGTGGGACGCGCAAGTTATTGCTGATAGGTTAGGGCTGGGTATACTTCGTCTTATCCCCCTTCCTAACCTTCTTCCTTCGATGGGTAGGAGTAGTAGGTATCGAGAATAATCGCCGCCTGCCTTCGCGATTTCACCCCCATCCTAGCCTTCCCCCGTCAAGGGGGGAAGGAACTTTATCTACCCTTGCCAGCGCTTGATGGGGGAGGGAATGATTAGGTTCTGTTGGCATTTGTCGATGACTTTAGTTTCGTTTGTAATTTTGTAATATTGAGCGAAGCGAGAATGCTAAAGTCGGGAACGAGCTTGCATGCAGCAATTTCAGATTCCTCACTGGGTTCGGAATGACAGGGGAAGGGCGCTCGGAATGACAGGGGAAGGGCGCTCGGAACGACAGGTGAGAGGGCTTTTCGAGCTTGCAATGACTTGTGCGTTAAATGTCAACACGAGCTAGTCGTGGACGCAGCGTTTCCATTCGGGTGGATGGATAGTGATGTAACCCCTCCCCCGCTTCCGTGAGGGCAGGCTCTAGCCTTCCGCCTTTGATGGGTAGGAGTAGTAGGTATCGAGAATAATCACGCCTGCCTTCGCGATTTCACCCCCATCCCCTGCCTTCGCAGGGGCAGGCTCTAACCTTCCCCCATCAAGGGGAAGGGAATGATTTGTTAGGGGCTGCGGGCGGTTGGGTTGTGGAGTGTGCCTGACAGGGGGTTGGGCAGGACGGGGACGCCTTCGGATGCGGCGGCCCGGCGTATTCGCTTGAGGGCGGCGGCGTATTCTTTGCGCGCTGCTTCTGTCGGCGACTGCACTGTGAT